>JALVVR010000048.1:47578-321632 GCA_027023305.1 Campylobacterales bacterium
GTCATATTGATACCCCTACCAAAAATATGATATACTAGATACTATAGTAAGCCCTTATTTTAGGGTTATTATGGAGTTTTTTACATATAAAAAATGCTTAAAACTCCATAATAAGTTGCCCTATTTGTCTATTTTCTTCGTTAGTTTTGGTACCTAAAATTAACTCCATATTACTAAATTGTTTATCAGTTATTTGTAAAATTCGAATATTTCCTCTAGAAGGTGTTACTTTTTTGATAAATTTTATATATTTTTTTGAGAGTTGTATCCCTTTACAAATACGACAATAAACAGAATATTGCAACATAAAAAAGCCATTTTCCAAAAGTTTCTTTCTAAACTTTATATATGTTTTTCTATCTTTTTTTGTTTTAGTTGGTAAATCAAAAAATACTATTAATCTCATAAAATTTTCATTATTCATAATTTAATTTTACTTTTTTGAGCAAATTACTATTTCTTGCTTTAGTAGCTTGTTTTAGGCTATCTATATACACAGTAATAGAACTTAACATTGAATAGTTTGTATCTTCTATTATCCACTTTGATTTAAGTAGTGAAATTAATCGTTTTTTTAAATCTTTTGTAAGTATATCATCATTTAAACCCTCTTCTTCAAAAATCAAATAAACTTCCCTATCAACAACACATCTAAATACTTCCATAATGTCATCTACCAAATTAAAAGAGTTTAGTTTATTTTTATGATGAAGTCCAAAAAAAGGTGTAAATCCACTAGCTACCAACCCTCTAGCTACAGCACTTCTAACAACAGCATAACCATAATTTAGTGCTGAATTCCTTATATCATCTATATTTCTTGTATAGTAATTTAGGGTATTAGAAAATATAATACTCCAATAATAGGAGGCAACTGTTGCTTCTATATTGGTATTATCTCCTGATTTAATTTTATTGATATATGGAGTTACCTCTATAGTGTTAAACCCAAAGTAATCAAGTAACTCTATTTGATTTTGTACTTTGTTAGTTACAATCCTTTTCCATACACTTTTTCTAAATGGTTCACTCCATTCTAACTGAAGATTTGAAACTTCTGTATATCTACTATGCTGATGAAAAGGTAAAAATATTCCATTTGGCATGAAACTATTATCACAAGTAAATAAAACTATATTTTTTTCTGCCAAATGCGACATAAAAGCAGAACTCATAGAAGAGTAATTATTTTCAAGTACCACTACACTCACATCATCGATAGGAACTCTTGTAGCACCATCTTTATCTGTTGAAACCATAATATTGGCATCTTTTATTGACAAGTAACATGGATTAGCTATATAGAGTACACTGCTCATAACTCACCTCTTTATAAAAGGTTTTCTTTCAGATTCATAAGGAACTTCTGTTATATTTCCTAAAAGGTCTATATGTAGTTTTTTTAAACTTAATATTTTTGTTTTAACTCCTGTACCTTTCAAAGCACGATTATCATAATTAACATCAAATTCTAAAGATAATAAAATCTCATTATTATTTTTAAAATTTTCATATGATATTGCAAGTTTTGTACTGTTTTTAAAATTTTCTATTGAATAATTTTTTGTTAATTCTTCCAAAAGTAGAGTAAAATAGTTTTTTTTATCTTTTAATTCTTTCACATCATTAATTTTAATATCTAAAAACAAGCCTAAAATTCCATTTGGTTTTTTCTTTTTAATCATAGGAAGATTTGCAATTTTAGCAATCTCTTCTTTTTTAGTATCTACATCCATTTGATTAATTATGTTGATTTTCAACCTATAAACTTTAACCTCTTTTATAAAAATTTCATCCTCTTTATTATCCATAGAAAGTAAAGTGATATTTGCTGTACCAGTATGTGGAGAAATATAATATCCTCTAATTATTTCTTTTTTAGTAACAACTTCAATCAAATCATTTGGATAAAGTGAAAAAATAAATTTTTGTCTATTAGGGTTAAACTCTTCCCAAGCTTTATTTCCTGCAGTTATAAACTTTGTAGGTAAAGGCTTATTTAAATCTTTTAAATATAATGGAATTAAATAGTATTTCTCTTTTTTTACATCTTTAAATACATCTGTACGAACAATTTCACCATTATCAACAATACCACCTCGTATCTCTAAGCCTTTTTTGGATTTTTCATCTTTTTTTCTAGGATTATCACTATGTACCTTGCCACTATTTTTAACCTTTGGTTGCCGAACTACATTGATTTTCTCTATCATTGTTTTAATATCCTTGACAAAATCATCATAAGGTTTAGTAAATTTTGGCTTATCTTTTCCATCTCGTTTATAAGTTTCTAAAGCATGATAGTATTTAGAAAGCCTATTAATAATTGTAGCATTTGAAAAAGCAATCAAAATGGCATCTTCAAAATGATGATAATGATTTTCTCTATTTTTATTTTCTAATCCCCATTGATATCTAAGTGTACTTGTTAATTTACCTGAAACGACATAAACTCTTCTCTCTTGATTATTATCTTTAAATTTTAGATATTTTTCAACATAGTTCTTAACTACTTTACTTATGATACGAGTATCATTTAAGTGTCTTTTTAAAAAATCTTGTTCTTTAGTAGCAAAGTCTTTCATGGTAAGTTTTCCTACTTTAGCTTTACCCAGTATCTCTCTTGAACGAACAAAATTTTCAAATTTTTCCCATCTCTCTCTATTTTCTCCAAAATACTCATATGGAGTTTTGTTTGATTTGAACTGATTTTCTTTGGATAAAACTAAAACTTTGTTACTTATACTATCATCTGAACTTCTACTGATAGGTAAAATATGATCAACTTCATAAGAGTTTCCAAATGTAGTTATCTCTCTTACAATCTCTTCAGCTGAAATATGTGTAAAAGAGTATAAACAAAGCTCACCTTGCTGTTGCCATAACCTTATTTTTAAAATATTTTTGGAACTAATAAACTTTTCACCACAATTTTCTGCAATAAAATCTACAGCTATTTGTTTATTTCTACTATCTCTTAACTGTGCAGATGTTATCTCTTTTTTTTCTTTTTGAGTGTTTATTTCTCTTGCCAACTCTATATTTAATCTATCAAATGTCCACTCATTATCATTATTTATCTCTCTGTGTTTTTTAAGTATAGAATTTATCAGATGCCTACTTTTTGTAATGGCTCTTGTTACTATTGGGTTAGATATCATAAGCTGAGTATCTGTTAGAGGAGGTAAAAAGAGTTTAGGAGTAACTTCTATCTTCATATCTTGTTCTAAAATAGCCTCATCAACTCTGTAACCTTTTTCCAAATATGGTAATATTTTCTTAACAGCTTCAGTAGATACACTCAAATATCCACTAAAATTTAGGTAAATAATTTTGTCGAAAATATTTTTTTGCTCTTCTTGATTTAATTTAGTTTCTTTTAAAAATATTTTCAACTTATCTTTTCTTCTTTTAAGAGATTTTTCATAAGTCAAAAGGTCAGTAATCTTTTCATATATCTCTAAATTATTAAAAAGTTTATTAAATATCAACTCATCGTCTATAGTATTTTTAATTTTTAAAAAATATTCCAAGTAAATAATATGCTTTTGAGTATCCTCCTCATCACCTTTAAATTTACTTTTACTAGATATATTTAAAATCTTTTTAGCTTCTGTTTTTGTAATCTTTCTGTCATGTGCCTCTTTTAAAAGCAGTTCTATCTCTTCTGTGTTTAAAGCCCTATATTCCTCTTGTTCAGGTTCTTTTACTCTAAGATTTACTAAAATACCTCTAGCTACAAATACTTCACTACTATAAAGAGCTTTTAATGCTCTTTTTTTTCCTTCAATAAGTGAACAGTTTCCTATCATATTTTTAAGTGATTTAGGCTCATTTACAAATAAAAACTCTTGCATGATTTTATCTATAAATTCATCTGTAACATAAAGATTTTTTAACTCTTTTTGCTTATGTAAAATTTGCCTTAACTCATCTTCTAGGTAGTTACGATGGATAGAAAATTTATAATCAGGACTATGATCTTTTTTAGCTCTGTTTCTACTTTTTTTACCTTTTAATTCATACTCATTATAAATAAACTCACCATAAGTTCTATATGAAAAATCTTTAAACTCCTCTTTTAAAGCATTTTGAGCCTCTTTAATTTTACCTACATCACTATCATTATTATCATCTATCTCATACTTAAAACCTCTTCTATTTGCAATATGCACAATAACTCTAGTTAACTCTTTCCCATCAAGTAACTCATCTAATCCTTTAGTTCTTAAGCTTAAAGGGGTATCTTTTTTTATACCTTTTCTAAAAAGTGGAGCTATTTTATTTTTAGGAGTTATAAGTAAGTTTTTTGAAACTAGTTTATAAGCAGAACACAATTTTTTTATTTTAAGTAATCTTCTTTCATGATTTTTGTTTGTTATTCGACTACTTCTATAACCTCGCCTAATAGAAGCTAAAGTGTTATGTTTTTCATCTTCTGGAGCTTCAAATACATGAACACCTCCATCTATAAGATTATTATTTTTTGTATCAACTAATGCCCAACCTATAGAAGTATGCCCTAAATCCAATCCAAGAGTAACCATCTTTCTACCTTCTTAATTTAATTATGCTACAATTAATCCATCATATTTTTGGTAGGGGTATCAACTAATATGATAAATAGGCACTCTAGTTTTACTAGAGAATAATAGCACTAAGACCTATGTGGGCTTTTGCCCTGTGCTCTTCTTAATTATACCATAAACTTTAATCTTATCTTTAATACAGATTTATATTTTTTAAAACATCTTTACATACGAGATGAGATACATCCCCATCATGAGAGAGTATAGTCCTAACAACAGAGGAGCTTATAAAAGCATTTTCAAGTGTTGGCATAAGATAGACAGTTTCTATTGTAGGGTCTAGTGAAGAGTTTGCATATCCCATTTGTAACTCATACTCAAAATCACTAACTGCCCTTAGCCCTCTAACTATAAACTTTATATCCATCTCTTTTGCAAAATCAACAAGCAAGTTATCAAAGCTAACTACCTTAACACCCTCTATATCTTTTGTAGCAAGTTTTGCCATTTCTACTCTTTGACTCACATCAAACATAGGTTTTTTTGCTTTTGAGTTAGCAACTGCAACTACTACTTCATCAAAAATATGACTAGCTCTTTTTATAATGTCTAAGTGACCATTTGTTATAGGATCAAAAGTTCCTGGATATATCGTTTTTTTCATCTAACTTCCCCACCTTTTATATAAATCATGCTCTATTTTTAACATATCGAACCACTTCCCTATCAAAAAATCCTCCATCATCTCCAAACTTTGTTGATTTGAGTAGTAACCCAAGACTGGAGGAGCTATAACTACTCCTAAATTTGAAAGTTTTAGCATGTTTTCCAAAGCTATGGAAGAGTATGGCATCTCTCTTGGAGCAAGTACTAGTAGCCTTTTCTCTTTTATCATCACAGATGCCGTTCTTGTAAGTAGGTTGTCGGCTATACCACACGAGATTTTGGCTAAGGTATTCATACTAGTTGGAACTATTATCATAGCATCAGCACTAAAACTTCCACTTGAAATTGGAGCTGCAATATCAGAGTTTTTAAACTCATCTATCCCCTCCTCCTTTTCAAAAACCACCTTTGCACTCTGACTTTGTACTAAAAAAATCTCTATATTTTTAGGTAAAGCTTCTATAAATCTTTTTGCCAACCTTGCCCCACTAGCTCCACTTATCCCTACAACTAACTTCACTTTATCAAAACCTTGTTAAAGGATAATACTTTTGCTTTTAGTATCTTTTTACTTCCTCTTTTTACTCTTATATACTCTCCAACTCTTCCATCTTCTAAAGCTCTAACTGGAAAATCAAGCACGATACTACCGTCTCTAGCCTCAGCTGTTACTTCATCATTTCTATGTATATCTGGTATCTTTCTAACCATTCGGTTTGTGAGAATCTTTCCTCTAACTATAAAAGTTTTTGCCTCTAGTTTTGCTACATTTGTTACAGGTTTATCATAAAAGTTATCAAACTTCAAAGGTATTTGAGTAAAAAAATCCATAGAGAGTGGAGTTTTATTTCTTATATCCATATTTGCCAAAAGCACTTGTACGGTAGCATCTATATAGTATTTAAAATATATCCTCTTTTCATTTTTTCCATCACTAAAAATTGCTGAAAAATTTCCGTTTTCTCTTTTTATGGAATTTTTAGGAAAATAAACTTTTTGTATTTTATAACCTTTGGGGACACTATTATTGGCTTTTATCTTTATACTTTTTATAGTCATAGTTGGATAGTAATTGGTAAACTTTTTATCAAGATAATTTTCTAACTTTTGTTCATAAGAAAAAAGTTGTAATGAGAGTAAAAGTATTATAAATATTGTTTTCATGAGAATATAATACCTAAAATAGATGAAAAATTTGTGAAGCAAAGGCAAGATGCTATAAAGGAGGCAAAAAGAGCATCTTGCCTGTATAAAAAATAATTTTGAGTTAATTCTCAATTTCTTATGTCATAATGACGGCGAGATTATACATATTAAGACTAAAATTATCCTTTTTAATTTTAACTAAATTTATTTTTTAAGGAAAAATTCATGGAGAAAGCAGTTTGTATCATAAGTGGAGGTATGGATAGTGCCTTGAGTAGCTACTTTGCAAAGTATAGAGATGGTTTTGAGATTATAGCTGTTCACTTTAATTATGGACAAAAAACAGAAGATAAAGAGTTACAATGCTACCAAGATATAGCTAAAAGCTTAAATGCAATCAAGATGATAGATTTGGATTTGCATTTTATAAAAGATATTGGTGGTTCTGCCCTAACTGATGATAGTATAGCTGTACCAAAAGATGGTTTAAAACCAGGTATTCCCGTAACTTATGTTCCTTTTAGAAATGGTATATTTTTATCTATTGCAGCTGCTATTGCTGAAAAAGAGGGAGCAAGTGCTATATATATAGGAGTTGTTGAAGAGGATAGTAGTGGTTATCCTGATT
The DNA here is from genome assembly GCA_027023305.1 of Campylobacterales bacterium. Taxonomy (GTDB): domain Bacteria; phylum Campylobacterota; class Campylobacteria; order Campylobacterales; family QNZT01; genus SZUA-1377. The sequence continues at coordinate 54,548 of JALVVR010000048.1, forward strand.
GTAGTGAAAGTTTTATCACATCATTGCAACATGCCATAGATAAAGGAACAAAACCAGAAACAAAAATAGAGTTAAAGACACCTCTAGTACATTTAAAAAAAGAGGAGATTGTAAAAGAGGCTAAGAAACTTGATGTTCCACTTAGTAAAACTTGGAGTTGCTATGAGAGCAGTGATAAGGCATGTGGAGTTTGTGATAGTTGCAGACTTCGACTAAAAGGCTTTGAAAAAGCTAATTTAAAAGATGAAATAGAGTATAATTAACCCATGAATAATATAAAAAACTGTATAGATAAATACTTAAAAAAACTAGAAGATGAAGTTATGAGCCTACTTGCTGATACTTCTATGCCACTAACAATAAAAAACCAAAAGATGGAACCTCTAGCTTTACAAAAAAAAGTGCTTCTTAAAACCAAAGAGGAACTAAAAAAGATAGAAAATACCAACTTTGTAGCAGAATGCAAAATGTACCAAAAAGGAAAATAATGACAAACAAAGATAAACTTATAGAAATGCTAACCCTACAACAAAAGTTAAATGATGAAACAAATGGAGAGGGTTGGGAAAATGGATATACAAAACAAAACCGACTTATAAATTGGAGAAGATGTATATATATGGAACTTGCTGAACTTGTTGACAGCTTTAACTGGAAACACTGGAAAGATATAAACATAGCCCCTGATTGGGAAAATGTCAAAATAGAAGTAGTTGATATATGGCACTTTATACTAAGCCTTGCACTTGAAGAGTATAAGTTAGCACATAAAGGAAATATAGAAGATATAGCAAATTATATCTTAGAGACTCAACACTTCGCAGACTTTGAAAATGAACAGCAAATAGTTCATGATGAAGATATCTTTATGATTATAAACACTATAGAACACTTTATAAAAGATACCCTTGACGGAGAAAAGTTTAACAAACTAATAGATGACTTTTTAGAAGTAGCTCTTCAATGTGGACTGAACATAGACATACTCTATAAGTTTTATATTGCAAAAAATGTTCTAAATCAGTTTCGCCAAGACCACGGATACAAAGATGGAACATATATAAAAAGTTGGAATGGCAAAGAGGATAACATAGTTATGCTAGAAATCCTTGAAGACAAACTACTAAATTCAAAAGAACTCTATCATGAACTTAAACAAAATTATCCAGCTTAGTCTTAAAGACTTTTTCTCAGCAAAGTTTTTAACTCTCTCACTAGCTCCTATCATGATAGTTTTTGCTATTGTATTTGGAATTTACTTTTTGACTGATATTGACTTCGCTACTCTTTTAGCAGTTGATTCAACTACACATCCTTGGCTTGGATGGATACTATCTTTTGGATTTATGCAAAGTTTTATAAACTTCTTTCTGTATATCTTTATCTGGGGTCTTTTAGTAGTAGTAAGTGTTGTTCTATCTATCATAGTAGTTGGATTTTTTACTCCAAAAATAGTAAAAGAGATACAAAAAAGACACTATCCACACATAAAACTAACAAATCAAAACTTTACTCTCTCAAACTCAGTTTTTATGTATTTAAAAGTATTTTTTATATTTTTTACTCTGCTTTTGATAACCCTACCTTTAGCAGTAATACCAGGGATAAACTTAGCAGTTTTATATATACCTTTTTACTACCTATTTCACAACTTTTTAGTTCTAGATGTAGGCTCATCGATAGTATCAAAAGATGAATTTTTATCTATCGTAAAATCAAATAAAACACTTTTTAGGTCAACTACACTAACTCTGTATCTTGTATCTTTGATACCTTTTTCAGGTATTTTGTTACAAGTTTTTTATGTGATTGTTATCTCTCATGAATTTTTTATGAAAAAAGAGGAGCTTCTTAACCATTAGGGGTAAAACCACTCTCCTCTGCTCCAAAAGGATTAGCACTTAACTTATCTTCCTCAGCTATCCTAGCCTCATACTCCAACATACTCATTCTTACTTCATTTATCTGCTCTTTAGTTACATTTTCATCACTACTCCAAGCAACTTCTATATCTCCTCCATACTTATCTCCAAGTATTGCTATCTTCTTTTCAAACTCACTAAAATCTAAACAATACTCTTTTGTATCCTCAGCCTCATCACTAATCTCTATATACCATCTTCCCACAGGATTTGACATTATTTTTGCTTCTAAAACTCCACTCATAAATTTTCCTTTTATTTTTTAGTTTCCTATATTTTGCCTACATTCCTCTTACAGAACCAACAACTTTTCCTATTACTTCTATATTTTCACTTCTTACAGTCTCTACTCCATACATAGAATTATCTGAGATTAAATCCAGGCTTCCATCACTTTTTACCATCACTCTTTTTACAAAAAGTCCTATCTCAGTGGAAACTGCAAAGATACCATTTTTGTTAACATCTTTTAGAGTTCTGTTGATAAATATAATATCCCCATCATGAAGTGTAGGCTCCATAGAATCTCCCAAAACATTTATAGCATCTATATTTTTCATCTGGGCTTTTCCACCCATCAAAGTAGCCATATGCTCATCTATCGCTATCTCATCACTCTCATCATCATAGTTAAATGCTCCTCCCCCTGCACTAGCAAATATATCTCCAAAATATCTTACATTTACATACTTTTCAGTCTGGGCTTCTAAACTCTTTGTTGATTGGTTATACAAAAGCCAATTTATTGAGATTTTTCTCTGAGCACAAAACTCTAAAATCTCCTCAAGAGGTAGTCGTCCTCTTTTTTTCATAGTTGCAAAAGATAGTTGCTTTATACCTAAAACTTCTGCAACCTCTTTATCAAAAATTCTCTCTTTACCAACCTCTTCAGAAATAATCTCTTTCATCTTTGGTAAAACATCTTCAAGTCTTAGCATTTTCACTCCTTTTTTAGAAATAATATGTCATTTTGACATATTTCTTTGTTTTTAGAAAATATTTATGTAAAATCATATCAAATAAAACATAAAAAGGAATAAAAATGAAAATTTGTACTATTATAAATCATATAAAAAGAAGTTTTGAATTGTTTTTGGATATATTAGAAGAGATACTTTTAGTTACTAATTATAAACTTTTATGATTTTGCACCTTGACTTAGACTCATTTTTTGTCTCAGCTCATAGAACAAAGGATAAATCACTTTTAAATAAACCTGTGATTGTAGGTGGAAGAAGTGATCCTTTTATATTTGACAAAAGTTTCAACAAAACAAAAGTCCAAAACCAAAACAGTGGAGCTTTTGTCCCTGCTCTTTTTATAAGAGATAAAGAAGCTACTTTTGAAGAGTATTTTAAAGAGGGAGACAAACTTCGTGGTATCGTGATAACTGCATCTTATGAGGCTAGAGAGATGGGTATAAAAACTGGTATGAGCATACGAGAGGCGATTTGTATATGTAAAGATTTGATAGTTTTAACTCCTACACATAAACTCTATCATGATTTTTCAAAAAAACTAAAAGATTTTTTATATACTAAGATTCCTATCATAGAGCAGTACAGTATAGATGAGTTTTTCACTGATGTTGGTGGGTGGGTAGAAGATAATGAAGTCGAAAAGTTTGCAAAAGAGATAAAATATGATATCTTTAAAGAGTTTGGATTACCTATATCCATAGGGATTGCCAAAACAAAATGGACAGCAAAATTTGCAACAAGTTTTGCAAAACCTTATGGAGTAAAACTTATACTTCCAAATGGGCTTGATAATTACTTAAAAGAGACTCCCATAGAAAAGTTTGCAGGGATTGGTAAAAGTTTTACCAAAAAATTACACTCTTACAAAAAGTTCACCCTTTGGGATATAAAGACTTCTAAATCCTTGCTTTACTCATTTGGAAGAGGTGGAGAGGATATATATAAAAGAGTTTGTGGTGAAGATGATGAAAAAGTAATACCAAACAAATCTAGAAAATCAATAGGTATATCAAGAACTTTTGACCCAATAGAAGATAGAGATGAGATAAAAAGAAGAGTTATTATTTTGTCTCGTCATTTAGTTTTCATGATAAGTAAGTATCACTATACTCCTACAACCTTGCATCTCTCTATCAGATACGAGTATGCAAAAAGTAAAAAGCAGATCACTTTCAATAGAATTTTTAATGAACTATTTTTTGTAAAAACCACTTTAAAGCTTTTTAATGAACTTGATATTTATAAATATTCAAAAGTAATAAGAATTTCTATAAATCTTAGAAACTTTACAAAGCATCCCAAAGAGGCTTACTCACTTTTTGAGTATGAAAAAGATAAAAAGTTTAATACTCTTCTAAAACAAACTACAAAAATGAGGGAAAAATACGGGATAGATATAATCAGGTTAGCTAGTGAAGTGTAGGAGGGAAAACCTCCTACTATTAAGTGTTAGTAAAGTCCAAAAAGACTGTTTCTTATCTTGTGTAAAACTCTAGTTCTTCCACTCTCATCGATAAAAATCATTAAAGATTTATTCTCACTTTTTATCTTTTCAAGAGCACTCTCAATAGTTAAAGATTTTTCATCTTCTATATCAACTTTAACAATATCATCTTTGTTTTTTATCAAAACTTTTACACTGTCTTCATAATCATTATATACCAAAAAATCTCTCTTGCTATCTTTTAAAACTTCAACTGCATCTTCATGAGCCAAAGGTTTATAAAGTTCTAACTCCATAGGTATAATCTCATCAAACTCTTCAATACTATCATCGCCACTATCTTTTTCTACTTGATAATCAGTTATCTTATCATGATATCTTCTTAAAACTTTTTTAGCTCTCTCTACTGCTAAGTCCACAGCAGCATACATATCTTTATCATCTTGTTTTACAACTATTGTATTTTTATGAGCTATATTTATTGAAAACTCTACTATAAAACCTTTCTTCTCATCTGGAGATACAACAACTCTAACAGAGATAATATCTAAATTATATTTCTTTAAAGTCTCTATAGCACTCTGTATATGTACTTTCATCGCATCGGTTAATTCTAACTGTCTTCCTACTAAACTAGTATTCATGACGATCTCCTTAAAATTTATTTGAGAATCTAACTTCTCATAAGGTTATTATACAAAAAAATCGTAAATATTAAGTTAATTTCTTAAATATTTTCTAAGGTTTTTGAAGTGTTCTTCTGTGTAATTTTATAGGTTCACTCAAACCAGCTTGAGTTGCTTCAACTGTTACATCCATTATCGCTGTATAGTTAGAATCAGAAGTTTGAACTCCATTATCTATAACATTAGGATTACAAGCAGTTGGTATTCCACTACCCATATATCTTATATCTATATTTGCTCTATATAAATTGTTATCAAAATTTATAGTCATATTTTTTATACAATCAACACTATTATCATGTCCAGATATCGCCAAAAGAGCAAACTCTGTTGCACTTCTTAAGTAAAGTCTTGCTTGTTCTTTTATATAAAGATTACTAGTTTGCTTTACAGTAGAGCTTGAAAGCCCTATCATCAAAGACATCAAAACAGCAACAGTCATCATGATAATTATAGCTGTTATCAAGCCAAAACCTCTTCTTTTCAATATATCGCCCTCTCTTTACAAAAACCATAGTTAGTTTTTTCATCTCTAAGACAAAGTTTTGCTCTTATAGTACTTCCTGTTTGGACAAATCTAAAAGTACTAACATGTTTGCTTAACAAAGCTTTTTTAGTATTATGATTACTATATCTCTCATTTTGCCATGGTTGATAGTTGTAATATAGGTATAAATCAAAATCTTTGATATGTTTAGGAGGAGTACTCTTATCAAATAAATCATTACCATTTCCATCTTTTGCATTTACTACATTTTCAGGAACTATCGCATAAGCACTCCAAGCCAAATAATAATGTTCACAGTAATCAACTGAACCTGGTGGTGTATCAAATACTAGTTGGGTATTTGTAGTTTTATGTACTGGATATACATTAGTATGTGTATTATTTAGATAACCATAACTTTTTACACTACTATTATGAGAGCACTTAAAAACTATAGCAGCTCCTCCACCATTATTATTTAAGTTAACACCACCGTATGATAGGTTATCTATATCTATTTTAGTTTTATCAAGTCTTGAGCCACTTGTGACAAAACCATTAGAATTGGTACTAGCATTATCTATATCTATAAACCCACTCCAACCAGCAAATCTATTAATCCCTCCAGTGGTAACCCACTCTCCTATCATACCTTCATTATCATATCCTATCCACTCTAATACATCATGATTTATACTAATACTAGGATCTGAAAGTTTCAGATAATTAGCTCCTCTATTACTTGCAACAACACTATCTTTTATCCTATACTGAAGTCTTTTTGAAATTATATCTAGTACCTGTTCTGTATCAGCTTGAAGTTTATTTATAACTTTACTTCTTATATATCCCTCATACATATGAGCTATAATATTTGTTCCAATCATGGTTACTATTCCCAAAACTACTATGACCATAACTAATTCGATAAGTGTAAAAGCTCTTCTTTTCACTATTTTGTCCTCGTTAGTAGTTTTGATTGACCGATATTTGAGAGATAACTTCTCAAAACTATGCTCTTTCCAAGATTTGGCATAGTAGTTCTTATTTGAACCATTTTTATATTTGTACTATTTTTATTGTTTGTTATAGGATTTAAAGTAGAAGGATTTAAAGAGGCTGTTATACTTGTTTGAGAAAAATCAATATTATCACTTATATAATATATTTTTGAAGTTATAGATGTATTTTTATCTTTATAATCAAAAGCTCCACTTCCACCTATATTTTTACTTTCATCATGAAAATCATTAATACTTTGTTTATTTGAGTTATTAACTGTTGTATCTGGATAAACAACTCCTGGATTTATATAGTCAAAAAATCTTCTTCTCTTATTTAAATAAATACAACCTATTCTTAGATTATTATCATTTATCCCACTTGTTACTCTATTTAGTTCACTATCTCCAGCCTTTACATCTAGTATTCTCAAAATCTTATTTGTGCTATCATAAGAGTTTTTATCCCAAGGATAAGAGAGTATATTCCCCATCTTAGTTGAAGTAGCTAAAATAGCTTCTTGTATCATTGAAAATTCATTTGATTTTGCTGACTCTTTTAAAAGCATAGGTACACTCATGAGAGAAATAGCTATGATTATTATCGCAAAAACAACCTCTATTAAAGAAAATCCTCTTTTCAAAACTTCACCTTTTTAGTTTACTACTACTAAATCGGCATATTTTTAAAAAAATTTACTCATTTCTCAAAGTTGTTAATATATCAACCTCTGTTGCTTTTTTTGATGGATAGTATGAAGATGCTAAAACTATCAAAACAGCCCCAACTATAGTAGCTATAAAATCACTAGTTGATAAATCAAGTGGAAGTTTACTAGTCCCATAAACATCTGCAGGAAGTGTTATAATATCAAAATGTCCTAAGAGATAAATTCCCAAAAGTCCCAAGAAAGCTCCTGTAATCACTCCAGCTCCACCTATCAAACTTCCAAGATAAAAAAATGCTTTTTTTATCTCTTCTCTTGTAGCCCCTAGAGATAAAAGTAAAGCTATCTCTTTTCTTCTATTCATAACTGTCATCAAAAGTGAACTGATAATGTTAAGTGAAGCCACTAAAATAATAAGCATCAAAACCAAAAATAGTGCCTTTTTCTCTACTGCCATTGCTGAAAAAAGATTTCCATTTTGCTGCCACCAACCAACTGCCGTGTAACCCATAGGTAAAACTCTTCTTATCTTTTTTATATCTTCCAAGGGATTTGGTGAATCTATATGAATACCATGATAAGTGTGAAATGGAACTTTTACTATTTTTGAAAGAGCATATAAAGTTGTATATACATAAGCCGAATCATAAGCTTGCATACCTGATTTAAAAGTATCCACCACTTTAAACCTTTTCATAGTAGGCATCAAAGAAAAGCCACCAGGAGTAGCTTCTGTAAAAATAAGAGTTATCTTATCTCCATGGTTTAAACCAAAACTAGAAGCTATATTTGCTCCTATTATTGACTCAAATTTTTTAATATCTCTGTTTTTTATCGCTTTACCAACTATCGGATTTATCTTTGCTTCACTTTTAAAATCAACCCCATAAACTACAACTCCACTCATTTTTCCATCTTTTTTAGTTATAGCTTGTGTATTTAGATATGGGCTATAAGTAAAATTTGGAAACCTCTCTTTTAGTGCATTCAGAAGTCTATCATCAAGACTACCTGTTGCAGAAGGATAAACTGTTATAGGATAACTCATAGTTGAGATTTTTTCTTGAAACTCTTTACTTGTACCATTCATGATAGCCATAGCCACTATCAAAACCATCAAACCAACACTAACTCCAAGATATGCCAAAATCGCACTTATGGAGATAAAAGGCTGAGATTTATCAAATCTTATATACTTTCTAACTAGATATGGTACAAGAGATTTTATCATTTAGCTAAAAGTCCTTTTTTGGGTCCACTTTTTCCACAACAGTTTTTGTACTTCTCTCCACTTCCACAAGGACATGGGTCATTTCTAGGTATTTTTTTCTCTGCTTTTATAGGTTTTTTTTCATCCTCTTCAAGATTTAACTTCAAGTTACTATCATCTATTTCCAAAGCTTCTTCCATCTCTTCTAAAGCTTTTTGATTTTCCTCTTCACTTTTTAACTCTATCATTTGAAGCATCTTAGTTGTCTCACTTTTTAGTGAATCAATAAATGCAACAAACATATCATAACTCTCTTTTTTATACTCAGTTAATGGATCTTTTTGATTATACCCTCTAAGCCCAATACCAGTTTTTAGTATATCCATCTGATAAAGATGCTCTCTCCAACCATTATCTAAGATTTGAAGATATACCATTTTCTCTATCTCATCTCGCTGTTCACTACTTACCTGAGCCATCTTTTCTTCATAAAGCCCTTTTAATCCTATCTCTATCTTTTCTATAAGCTCTTCATACTCCAAGCCTACTAAGTCTTCTTTTAAAAACTCTACGAAAACTTCCTCTTTAAAAGTAGCTATAACCTTTTCTAAGTCATACTCCTCTTTTGGAAGTCCTTCATATATACCGGCATTTCCTAACACACTCTCTATATATCCAAGTCTGTTTTCATCTATCTTTTCTTTTAAACTAAACTCTGGATTTAAGAGGTTATTTCTAAAAGCATAAACAACTTTTCTTTGTTCATTTGCTACATCATCATACTCTAATATATGTTTTCTTGACTCATAGTGAAGTGACTCAACCTTTTTCTGAGCATTTTCAACAGCTCTTGTTACCATTCTCGACTCTATATGCTCACCCTCTTCGATACCTAATCTCTCCATGATAGATTTTATCTTATCACTTCCAAAGATTCTAAGAAGATTATCCTCTAAAGATAGATAAAACTGACTAACACCAGGATCTCCTTGTCTTCCACTTCTTCCTCTAAGCTGGTTGTCTATCCTTCTACTCTCATGTCTTTCTGTTCCTATGATATAAAGTCCACCTAGCTCTTTTATTTCATCACTAACTTTTATATCAACACCACGACCAGCCATATTTGTAGCAACAGTTACAGCTCCCCTCTTTCCAGCATCTGAGATTATCAAAGCTTCACTCTCATGATTTTTTGCATTTAGTATATTGTGAGGGATTTTTGCCTTTTTTAACTGCTCATGTAAAAGCTCACTTTTTTCTATGGAAGCTGTTCCTATCAAAACTGGTTGACCTTTTGATTGAAGCTCTTTTATCTGCCGTGCAACTGCTTCGAACTTCTCTCTCTCACTTTTGTATATCAAATCATTTAAATCTTTTCTAACAACTAGAACATTTGTAGGGATACTTATAACATCTAAGTTATATATCTGAGAAAACTCTGTTGCCTCAGTTTGAGCAGTACCAGTCATACCTGCAAGTTTTTCATACATTCTAAAATAGTTCTGAAAAGTAATATCAGCTAAAGTTTGACTCTCTTCTTGAACTACAACTCCCTCTTTAGCCTCTAGTGCTTGATGAAGTCCTTCACTAAATCTTCTTCCCTCACTAAGTCTTCCAGTAAACTCATCAACGATAACAATCTCACCATCTTTTACAACATAATCAACATCTTTTTCAAAAAGATGATTTGATTTTAGAGCTTGATCTAAGTGATGAGCTAAGATTGCATTGTCTAAACTATAAAGATTGTCAACTCCAAAATGTTCTTCTGCTTTTTTTATACCCTCTTCAGTAACAAAAACAGTTTTGTTTTTTTCATCAATAACAAAATCCCCAGTAACTTTTTTATCTTTACTTCCAGGGATTGGTAACTCTTCACCTTTTTCTAACCTTAGTGCAACTTGATTTGCTTTATGATAATTATCAAGTGATCTTGAAACTGGACCAGAGATGATAAGTGGAGTTCTAGCCTCATCTATCAAAATACTATCAACTTCATCTACGATTACAAAATTATGCTCTCTTTGTACTTTTTCCTCTGAAGAGTACTTCATGTTATCTCTTAGATAATCAAATCCAAACTCATTGTTTGTTCCATAAGTTATATCTGCATCATACTGAGCTTTTCTCTCTGCATCATCTTGTATATCATTTACTATACAACCAACAGTGTAACCTAGAAAGTTATATATTTTTCCCATTTCATCAGCATCTCTTTTTGCTAAATAATCATTTACAGTTACTAGATGCACCCCTTTCCCGCTCATAGCATTTAAAACTATCGGTAAAGTAGCAACAAGAGTTTTACCCTCTCCTGTTTTCATCTCAGCAATCTTTCCTTCATGAAGTACCAAACCACCTATCATCTGAACATCAAAGTGCCTCATGTTAAGCACTCTTTTACCAACCTCTCTAGTTATAGCAAATGAGTCGTATAGCACATCATTTAAAGTTTTTTCACCACTTTTAACTTCCTCTTTTAGTGAGTTAAATACTTCTTTTAACTCATCATCACTCATTTCCTCATATTTACTTTCAAGTGCATTTATATTTTGTACTCTTTTTCTATACTGTTTTACAACTCTATCATTTTTTGTTCCAAACACTTTTGAAAACATAGATGTTACCATTTATCACTGCCTTTATAAAAAATTGTCGTATTTTAACCAAATTTAACTACCAGTTTGCTAAAGTCAAATATTACACCATTTTATCACTTTTTCTTTATAGGATAAAATAAAAAAGGACAAACATGAAAAAACTTATACTTTCAACTCTACTAGTTACTTCATCATTAATATCGGCAGAGTTAACAAATCTTAAAACTATAAGTAGCAATTTCACCCAACTTATAACAAACGACTCTCACAACACTATAAAATACCAAGGCAAAATGTTCGCAAAAAAACAAAATAATTTAGCTCTTTGGATTTATACCTCACCAGTTGAAAAGAAGATTTATTATAGAGATGGAAATATAGTCATTCTTGAACCTGATTTAGAACAAGTTACATTTGCAAAACTAAATAAAGTTCCAAATATTATAACTATATTAAAAACAGCAAAAAAGATTTCTAACCATAAACTTGTAGCAAAATTTAACAAAACAAAATACACTATAACAGTAGATGGAGATAAAGTTCAAAGGATAAGTTATCATGATGAAATGCAAAACAATGTATCTATAAGATTCTCAAATCTTAAAACTAATACACCTATAAAAGATGATCTATTTATATATGAAATTCCTGCAGGATATGATGTTTTAAAACAGTAGAGGAAGAGGAACTAACCTCTTCTCCAAGTCCTAACAGGACCTACATCCACATGCACAAAATTACTTCTTGGATAGTAACCAACACCACCCATACCAATACCTCTAGCGATATGCCTTAAAGTTCTAAGTCTAATACCAGGGATATGAATATCAACAGCCTGTGCTTTCATATGATAACTATGCTTAGCAACACCAGCAGTGTGTATTCTTAAATATCTATTGGTTGCTGGAGATCTATATCCTGAAAGTACATCTATTCTTTCAACTCCATGTTTTCTTCTTACATAATGATTTATTTCATGAAGCAATTCAACAAGTTTTAAATCTATTCTTGCTATTTGCCAAGCTCTGTAATCCATCATTGCCTTATCTATTTGGAAAAGTCCAGTGATATTATATCTATGTCCATCAAAATAATTAGCTTTAAAAGTTCTTTTTAAATGTGTGCTATGAAGAATAAGAGTTTTTTTCACCCCTCTTTTATGATGAGTGCTAGCAAAAGCATCAGTAGAAGCTAAACCAAGTCCTGCAGTAGCTAATACACTATTTCTTAAAAAATCTCTTCTGCTATTGTCTAAAGTAGGTTCATCACACTCACTAGAGTCAACTATAATCTTTTTCAATTTCCGCCTCCTACAGCATAAATTATGAATTTAGGAGTGAATAATATCATAAAAAAGTAAACAAGACAAATTTTAGTTACTAAATTATATCTTTAAGTAAAATTTTATCATATCCATATATATCATAAGAGAATTTTACTATACCATCATCAGTTACAAAAACTGTATAATACCTTATAAGAACAGGAAGCTTTTTATTAAATCCAACAGCTTTTAAATCCCCTTTTTTAAGAAGTTTCTTTATCTTACTATATCCAATACTCATCTGTTCATTTGATACTAGTTTCAAAAGATTATCTGGATTATGTAATCTTATACATCCATGTGAAAAAGCTCTAACTCTTTTTTTGAAAAATCTTTTACTAGGGGTATCATGAATATAAACTGCATTTTGATTAGGAAACATAAACTTCATAATTCCCAAAGGATTTTTTATACCAGGTTTTCTAACAAAAGCATAAGGCACTTTACTATGCTTATCATATTTACTCCAATCCACAGTTGCTGGATCTATCTCTTTTCTATTTTTTCCCCAACCATCATATATAACAAATTTTTCAGGATCTAAATAGTTCGGATTTGCTTTTAGTTTTGGCAGCATCTCATTTACAACTATAGAGTTTGGTACTGTCCAAGTAGGATTTAAAACAACATAACTCATAATTGAGCTAAATATAGGTGTAGGTTTATCTCGTCTTCCACAAACTACACGACTAGCTAATTCTACTCTTTCATTATCAAAAATTCTTAGCATAAAATCAGGAATATTTACTAGTATAAATTTTTCATCCATAAAAGATGTTTCCCATCTAGACTTTTCTATGTTTAATTTTATAAGCTTTAGTTTTGCCTCTGCTGATATATTTAAACTTCTTCTAGTTTCAGGGGTCATACTTCCACTAACCCAAAGCCCCATTCTTTTTTGATACTTTTTAAGAGCCCTTTTAAGAGTTTTATCAAACTTATTATAACCCTCATGATAACTAGCCAAATCTCCACTTACACTAAGCCTTTTTGCCAAAAGGTTTACTCTTTTTCCTTTTGAGCCATATCTTAGTATTCTACCAGCTGGAATTTTTACCCAACCACCCATATCTCTTATATCTTTGTATTTGTTATAAGCCTCTTTAAGTCTCTCATATATAAGGTTATGGTTTACAAGGTCATATAAATCTTTTTTTATACTATTTTTAGCAAATGAATTTTGTATCATACTTAGATAATTAGGTTCACTTTTTGGAGTATTCCATTTATAATTTATCTCTGTCTCTTCTTTTTTAGCTTTCAAAGTTGCTTGTAAATGTTCATAATCTAAAATACCGTTATGCAAATCATGAGCTAAATTAAAAAAAGCATCACTTAACAATATATCTAAGTTTGTAAAAAGTAACTTTTTTTCACTTCCATCATAGTTTCCATCTTTCACCACACTTACCAAAGCATTTATCTCATCATAATGATATCTTGTCAAATCATCCAAAGCTTCACTAGGAGCTTCTTCGATAGCCTTTATCAAACTTTTTACTCGAGTGTTGATATTAAACCCATTTTTAAACCAAAAAAGATTATAGCCATTCCCTCTATAAAGCCTATCTACAGCACCTCTTCGATATATAACATCTATGGAGTAGTTTCCATAACTATTACCATTTATAAGACCTATAAAATAGTTTTGTGTAGCTTTTTGAGATATATCTTCACTACCTAAAGAGGCTGTCCAACCGCTATCTGTATCTGCACTTCCATTACTTTGAACTTCACTACTATCAGGAGTAATCACTTCTTCAACAGTTACAGTATTTGGATTTTGGTCTTCTATCCAACCGGCATTTGCTAGTGTTAACAACCCAAATAAAATAAATAAACTTATAATTTTCATATTAAACCTTTAAAAATAGCTATTCTATAGAAATTAACTAAATCAAATCTTAAAATAATAAGTTTTTTTTATATTTAAACTTTAACTAACAATTAAACAGTGCAATACCCTCTCTTAAACTATCATCAACAACAATACACTCCATAAAATCAAATACTTTCATCAATTCCTCAAAAATTTCAATACCAGCAACTATCAAATCCTCTCTTCCTACTCCAACCCACCTTTTTCTGTCACTCTTATCCATAAAAATCAAATCATTTTTTACTTTTTGTACTTTTCGTAAGGACAATAAATAGCAATTTATCTTTTTATAGTCATAACTGTTATAATCCATACCTTGCAAATATGATGCGATAGTAGTAGGTGTTCCAGAAGTTGCTACTAAAAATGGAGGTTTTTCATACCCTTTAAATCTCTCTTTTATCAAAGATATTTTTTTATTTATCCCTTTTTTTAAATCTTTTAAACCATACTCTTCAACTATCGTAACAATCCCCAAGTCAAAACTATCTGATACTATCTCATTGCCATCTACAAAACTAACCTCCGTAGAACCACCACCAATATCAACCAAAATGTAACTTTTTGTATCAATTATATTTTTTACTGCTACATTTGTATAAAATGCCTCTTTTTTCCCATCTATAATCTCAAACTCTATCCCAAATCTTCTCTTTATCTCAGATAAAAACTCATCTGCATTTTTAGCAAACCTTAAAGCCTCAGTAGTTACAGCTTTTAAACCTTTTGAAAAATCAAATATCTTACTAGCTTCATTTATAGCCTCAAATATCCTCTGCTTTGCCTCATCACCTATAACTCTACTACTCTTTATCCCCTCAGCAGTCTTTACTATCTTTTCAAACTCTCTTACTCTCTTTTTACTTTTACAATCAATCTCAACAAATCTTATAGTATTTGAACCCAAATCACAAGCTATCATGATATAATCTCTCCTAAATTTACAAAGCTAATATAGTGCTTTATTTTATGACTTATTGTTTTTAATGAAAAAATTCCGTTAAAAAAATTGCTCTTGCCACAAAGTGGTGCCGAAGGCATTAGCAATTTTTAGGAATTTTGCAATGTACCGAAGGTAAAAACAATACCGTCATAAAATAAAGTACTATATTAGCTAAACAACATTTAATAGGAAAAAACATGAAACTTGGAGTAAATATAGACCATATAGCAGTACTAAGAGAGGCTAGACGTGTAAATGATCCCGACCCATTACAAGCAGTTTTTATAGCAAAAGAAGCTGGAGCTGACCAGATAACTATTCACTTAAGAGAAGATAGAAGACATATAAATGAATGGGATGTAAAAAGGATTATAGAAAACTCACCACTTCCAGTAAATGTTGAGTGTTCCATAGCACCTGATATAGTTGAATTTTTAGCCCAACTTAAACCTCATAGAGTAACAATAGTACCAGAAAAAAGAGAAGAACTTACAACTGAAGGTGGACTAAACTTAGAATCAATCTACGACAAACTTGACAATGTAGTTCACTATTTCAAAGCACAAGAGATAGAGGTTTCACTCTTTATAGACCCAACATATGAAGCTATAAAATCGAGTAAAATCTTAGGAGTTGAGTGGATAGAACTTCATACAGGAGAGTATGCAAACCTATATAATTCCCTATACTCAAACCTAACACAAACTCCTCACTCTATACCAGAGCTACAAACAAGCAGAAAAAATCTATCTAAATCGCTAACAAAAAGTCTAAAAAATATCAAAGAATGTTCAACTTTAGCTAGTGAAGAGTATGGCTTAAAAGTAGCTGCAGGTCATGGACTAAACTATCAAAATGTATCTAGTATTGTAAATATAAAAGATATAGAAGAGTTAAACATAGGTCAAAGCATCATAGCTAGAAGTATTTATACAGGACTCAAAACTGCTATAACTGATATGAAAGAACTCTTATGAAAACTATCGCTATAAGTCTTGGAGATATAAATGGCATAGGCTTAGAAATAGCTCTAAACTCTCACCAGACAATAAAAAAACTATGTAATCCACTATACATGATAAACAAAGACTTACTTCAAAGAGGGGCTAAACTTTTAAATAAAGATATTCCCATTGATTTTAAGATAGTAGAAGTTGGAAAAGACTTTACTATAAACCCTGGAATTGTAAGTAAAAAAAGTGGCAAATTCAGTTATAAAAGTTTTTTAAAAGCAGTAGAGTTAGCAACAGAAAAAAAAGTAGATGCCATCACAACTCTACCTATAAATAAAGAAGCTTGGAGCAAAGCTGGTATTAAAAAAGCAGGACATACATACCTACTCGATTCTATCTTTAAAAAAGAAGCTATCATGATGATAGGATGTGATAAACTATTTACTCTTCTTTTTACTCATCACATCCCACTAAAAGAAGTTCCTAAAAAGATAAAAACAAAAAGACTTTTGCGATTTTTACTAGATAGTTACAACTCCATAAAAGTTGAAAAGATAGGAGTTTTAGCCTTAAATCCTCATGCAGGAGATGGAGGAGTTTTAGGAAATGAAGAAAAAAAGATAAACAAAGCCATCAAAAAAGCAAATAAAATTCTAAAAAAAGAAGTATTTATAGGAGCTTTAGTACCTGATACTGCATTTACCCCTATCATGAGAAAAGAAATTCAACACTTTATCTGTATGTATCATGACCAAGGACTCATAGCAACTAAAAGCTTGTTTTTTGAAGAGAGTATAAATGTAAGCCTAAACCTACCAATCATAAGAACTTCAGTTGACCATGGAACTGCATTTGACATAGCTTATAAAGATAAAAACCCATCAACTTTAAGTTATATAAATGCGATTAAAGAAGCAGTCAAACTAAAAGTGTAAAGCAACACTTGACACTTCTTAATTTTCATGATATACTTCTTCAAAAGGAGTTATCATGAGCTTAAAAATGAAAGAGTTAGTTGAAAAAAGTGGTGAAAGCAAATCCACTATCCTCTACTATATAAAAGAGGGTTTACTGCCCCAGCCACAAAAGCCTAAACCAAATGTTCACTTATATGATGAAAACTGCATAAAAATCATAGGTTTTATAAAGTACCTTCAAGAGCATATGCACTACTCTATCTCACAGATAAAAGAGATATTTTCATCAAACAATTTTAATTACGATGATAACTTTGATTTGATGATAAACTCACTAAAACTTTTAAACTCCAAAGAAAAAGATGAGATAGAGAAGATAAAAATGAGTGCAAAAAAACTAGGTTTAGATGAAAAACTTTTTGAAAAGTATCAAAATAGTGCCAAAGAATTAGCAAAACTTGAGTTTGAAGTAGGGGCAAAACTTTTAAAAGAAAATCCATCTTCAACAGATGAAGTTTATAAACTACTTTTTGACACCATCCTTACTCTAAAACCTTACATATTCAACCAAGCTACCATATCAGAACATAAGGATAAATTTGATGTTTAATCTTTTTAAAACAAAAGGCTTTTCAGCTTATATGGTGATAATGTTTCTAAATGCCATGACAGATTTAGGACATAAGATAATTCTACAAAACACTATCTTTAAATCTTTTGAGGGTTCAACTCTTATTATCTTAACAGCCCTTACAAATGCTCTTATTATCCTTCCTTTTATAATTTTATATAAACCAGCTGGAAATATAAGTGATAGATACAAAAAAACAAAAGTTGTAAAGCTATCAGCCCTTTTTGCTATCTTTATCACTATCCTTATCACGGTAAGCTACTATCTAAGTGCTTTTTGGTTTGCATTTTTTTTTACATTTGTCTTAGCTGCTCAAAGTGCTATATACTCTCCTGCAAAATATGGACTTATAAAAGAGATGTTTGAAGAAAAACTTATCACAAAAGCAAACTCAGCTGTCCAATCAATCACTATCATTTCTATCCTTTTAGGAGCTGTTGTTTACTCTTTCCTTTTTGAAAGCTTGCTTCATGAGATAAACTCTCCAAATGAGATTTTAAAACAAATCACACCACTTGGGTTTTTACTTATTATCTGCTCTACTTTTGAGTACCTATTAGCAATTAAATTAGAAAAACAAGCAGTTATAGAAGTTGAACCAACCAAAAGCAGTGATGAAAAAATTCTACCACTTTTAAAACAAAATCCAACTATTTGGCAGAGTATCATAGGACTTAGTATATTTTGGGGAGTATCACAGATAGTAGTATCCATCTTTGGAGAGTACTTAAAAAGCTCACTTGGAGAGACAAGTACTATCATCTCTCAAGGACTACTTTCTCTTAGTGGTATCGGTATAGTTTTAGGCTCAATTTATGCTGGAGTGGTTAGTAAAAACTATACTGAAAAAGGCATCATTCCATTAGGCTCTTTTATCATGAGTATATCACTGTTTTTTATGCCATTTTTAAGCTCTTTGTGGGGTTTAGGAGTGAGTATATTTTTGTTTGGATTTGGAGCTGGACTTTTTATTGTACCTTTAAACTCACTCATACAGATAGAAGCTGAGGAAAAAAACTTGGGAAAAATCCTTGCAGGAAATAATTTAGTACAAAATCTAGTAATGTTTTTAGCCCTAGTTTTAACAGCTGTTTTTGGATATTTTTCTATTTCAAGTAGAGAACTATTTTTTGTAGTCTCATCTATTATGATATTAGGAGCAATAATTGCTATGAAAAAATTGTTTTTTGAATTAGTTAGATTTGTTTTAAAAATCTTTATAGACTTTAAGTACAAACTACATATTGATACTAAAATTCCACTTGATTCACAAAAAGGAGGAATACTTCTTTTAGGAAATCATCAATCTTTACTAGACTGGGCTATTTTACAAGTTGCCTATCCAAGACAAATAAGATTTGTCATGGATAAGGATTATTATAATCTTTGGTATGTAAAACCTATAGTTAAATTTTTCAACATAATCCCAATATCAACTAGAGGAAGCAAAGAGGCTCTAAAGGGAGTTAGTGAAGCACTAAACAATGGTGAAGTAGTCTGCATATTTCCAGAAGGACACTTAACACAAAATGGACATATAGGAGAGTTTCAAAAAGGATTTGAGATAGCTTTAAAAGATGTAACTAATGCCAAAATACTACCATTTTATCTAAGGGGACTTTGGGAGAGTGGTTTTTCAAGAGCACCTAAGAAAAGTAGAAAAAACAAAGACTTTACCGTTAGTTTTAGTTCGTTTATGGATGTTAGCTCTTCAAAAGAGGAGGTAAAAAAAGAGGTAGAAAAACTTTCAGTACATGCATGGCAAAACTATATAAAAAGACAAAAATCAATCCAAGAGATGTGGATTGAAAACTCAAACAGTGACTTTTTTATAGCTGACTCAACAGGACAAAAGTTTTCAAACAACAAGTTTACTACTGTAACTTTACTTATGGCAAAAAAGCTAAAAGCCTTTATAAAAGATGAACAAAACATAGGCATCATCATGCCAAGCACAATAGCAGGAAGCTTAGCAAATATGGCTATCTTTAGCTTAGGAAAAACAGTAGTAAATCTAAACTACTCTAGTGGAAATAACTCACTAGCTTATGCAATAAAGTTAGCTGATATAAACTCTATCATAACTTCAAAACAAGCTATCACAAAACTAAAAGCTAAAGGTTTTGATTTAGAGCCTATCTTAAAAGAAAAAAATGTTATTTATCTTGAAGATATAAAGCCACTTATTAGCAAACTAGAATCTATTATGATATTTTTAAAAGTACTACTTTTACCAAAACTAGCTCTTAAAAAACTCTATATAAAACCAAGAAATATCGAAGATACAGCAGTTATCCTATACTCAAGTGGAAGTGAAGGCACACCAAAAGGTATAGAATTATCTCATAAAAATATAGTAGGTAATATAAAACAGATGAATTCTCTTATCGCACCAAGTAGTAAAGATGTTATCCTAGGGACTCTACCTATATTTCACTCTTTAGGACTAACTGTTACAACACTTTACCCACTTTTAGAGTCAGTTCCTGTTGTTTGTCATCCAGACCCAACAGATGGATATGCGATAGGAAAACTAGCTCATAAGTACAAAGCAACTATGCTTTTTGCAACATCTACCTTTTTTAGACTATACAGTAAAAACAGAAAGCTAAATCCTCTCATGTTTGAAAACATAAGACTCTCTATTGCAGGAGCAGAAAAACTTCAACAACAAGTTAGAGATATGTTTAAAGAGAAATTTAATTTAGATATTTATGAAGGATATGGAGCTACTGAAACTTCACCAGTTGGTTCTATAAACATACCTGATAAACTAAGAGCTGATACTTATAAAGTTCAAAAAGGAAATAAAATAGGAACTATCGGAATGCCATTAGTTGGAACATCTATCATGATAACAGATCCTCAAACTTTTGAACCACTAAACTTAGGTGAAGAGGGGATGATTTTGATAGGTGGAATTCAGGTCATGAAGGGTTACTTGAAAAACAAAGAAAAAACAGATGAAGTTTTAAAAGAGATAGATGGTATCACTTACTATGTAACAGGTGATAAAGGGAAGCTAGATGAAGATGGTTTTTTAACTATAGTCGATAGATACTCAAGATTTGCCAAAATAGGTGGTGAGATGGTTAGTTTAGGACTTGTAGAAAGCTCTATCAAAAAACTTTGTGATGATAGTTTTGATATAGCTATTACAGCTTTGAGTGATGAGAAAAAGGGAGAAAAATTAGTCTTACTAGCTGAGGGTAATGTGGAAATAGAAGAGCTTAAAAAAGATATTTTAGAGCTTGGGTTAAATCCTCTATTTTTACCTACCAACTATATAAAAGTAGATGAGATACCAAAACTAGGAAGTGGAAAGGCTGACTTTAAAGCGATTATGAAACTCGCAGATGAACTTTTATAGTTCATCTGACTTATAAGATTTTATATTGTACTTATTAAGAAGTGATTTTCTGTTTTTTAGAACTTCACTTCTTTTTAAAACTATTTTATAGTTGTGGTCATCTTCAAAAACAACAAATTTACTCTTTCCACTCTCAATAATTTTCACAAAATCTTTAAAGTTTTTTGGAGTCTTTCCATTTACTTTCTCAACTATCATGTCTCTTACTTTTTCAAAACC
Organism: Campylobacterales bacterium; assembly: GCA_027023305.1. GTDB lineage: Bacteria > Campylobacterota > Campylobacteria > Campylobacterales > QNZT01 > SZUA-1377. The sequence goes on from JALVVR010000048.1 coordinate 75,782, forward strand.
TCTACTAAGAGAAGATGGTAAAACTCTATATAGTAAAACTAATTCATTTCTTTGTTTTGTAGGAAACATATCAAGATACTTGTTCGCAAATCTATACTCTATACTTGCAGGTACAAAAACAAATCCACCATATATATAGTAAGTAAGCTTATCTTTAAACTTAGCAACTTTTATAAGGCTTAAGTCTTTAAAAGTTTTATCCACTTTTATCTTATAACCCTTCTCTTTTCCATCCCTAAGGATTTTTATATTAACTTCATCTCCCACTTGATGCTTTTGAAGCATATAGTTAAAAGATGTAAACTCTTTATCCCTAAACTCTACCTTTGCATTTGAGTAAACATTTTTACCATCTATCCCTATGAGAACATCATTAGGTTTTAAAACATCAGAAGCTGGTGAATTTGGATAAACTCTATTTATCAAAACACCTACTTTTTTATCCTTTAGCTTATACATCTCTTTTATACTTGGATTTTCCAAAGTTTCTATCTCAATTCCTAGCATAGGATAACCATTTAATTTTCCATCTTTCAAATCAGTTAAATAGTGTTTTATCACATTTGTTGGTATTATATATCCTATATTTTGACTACTTCTCTTGCCTTGCATAACAATCCCAACAACTTTTCCATCACTTATAGCAGGTCCTCCACTATTCCCTGGATTTACTGCTGCATCTATCTGAATTGCAAGAAGTTTTGCTCCACTATGTACATAAGTTTGATGCTCTATTCTTGAAATAACTCCTGAAGTTATACTAAGAGTACTTCCACCCTCTGGAAATCCATAAACATCTACTTTTTGTTGAAGTGAAGGTAAATCTCCTATTTTTAAAGCTTTAGTACCCTTAAAAAAACTCTTATCTTTTACAGTTATCAAAGCTAAATCTGCCGTATGATTTATACTTAAAACTTTAGCTTCATATTTCTTTGTATCACCATTTTTAAGCACTTCTAAATATGTAGAATGAGTTACTACATGTGCATTTGTAAGAATTTTATTTCCATCTATGATACAACCACTCCCCGTTGCTCTACTTATGATAGATGTCCAAGGTTGTCTAATACTAGGTTTACTAGAAACTGTAAAAATCTTTACAACAGCACTCTTTATATTTGCATCATTTGCAAATATATTTACTAACAAAAGTGATAAAACTATCAATATCTTCATAAATTTCCTTTAAAATACATACATAAAAATATACAACAAAACTCCAGTTACAGATGTTAGTGCTATACCAAAAAAAGTAGGCTTTGCTATCTTAACATGAGAGTATCTAAAACTCTTTTGTGAAATCTTTTTATAATATCTCAGTCCAAAATATATGCTATAACTCCACAAAAAAGTAGTTGCTATCGCCACCAAAACATGAAAAGCTAAAAAAGCATAAAGAAAAGTGTGATTTAGACTACTTTTTGCTAAAATAGGGGCAAATCCTCCCATAACTCTAGCACCATACTCAAAGTAGCCTACAAACAAAATACCTATGATAAATAGTAAAACTTGCAACTTAATATGTAGTTTTATATTGCCTTTTTTAGCTTGAGATATACCAAATGCTACTAAAAATGGAAGAATCGCTACAACTACCATAACTTCATCCATAAAAAGTGGTGCCTCTGTTGGCAAAAATCCATCTTTAAACATATAGTTCATCTCTATCCTTTAAAAAGTATTGAGCCAAGTCGTAACATATTTGACCCACACTTAACTGCTAGTTCAAAATCACTACTCATTCCCATAGAACAAACAGTAGCACCCTCTTTTTGTAAACTATCATAGATTTTATAAGTACTCTCAAAACTATTTTTTATAACTTTTTCATCCTCTTCATGAGCCCCTATACTCATAACCCCCTTAAGATTTAAGTTTTTAAGATTTTCTTTTATTTTTAAATACTCTTCTATCGCACTCTCTGGCATAACACCAGCTTTACTATCCTCTTTAGCACTGTTTATCTGAAGTAAAATATTAACTTTTTTACCCTTTACCTCTGCCCTTTTATCAACTTCCAAAGCTTTTTCATAACTGTCTATCGATTGGATTAAAAAAGGATTTTGCTCAAGCAAAGCATTTATCTTGTTTGTTTGCAGTCGTCCTATAAAGTGCCATTCCAAAGGATATTCCTCTAAAATATCAGCTTTCTCTTTCAAATCTTGAACCCTGTTTTCTCCAAAAGCTCTTTGTCCAATCTTATACAAACTCTCAACTGCTTGTGCATCATTATATTTACTAACAGCAACTATCTTTACTATCTGATGCTCATCAGTCTCTATTCTAGCTCTCTCAATTTTTTCTAAGACTTCATCAAAATTTTTTTCAAAATCCATTTCTTACCCCATCAATCTTATAATATCATTTATAGTAGTAAATGCCATCAAACTAAGCAAAATCGCCCATCCAGCGACTGTTAGCCTATAAAAAACTTTCTCACTTGGGACTCTTTTTGTGATAATTTCATATAGATTAAACATGATATGCCCACCATCAAGAGCAGGAATAGGAAGTAGATTTAAAACTCCTAGGTTCACTGAAATTAAAGCTGCAAAAACAAGCAGAGTTGAAATCCCAGCTGCACTTGCCTTTGAAGTAATATTTACTATTGAAATAATTCCTCCCATATCTTTTGCAGGTACTACACCCTGAACTAACTTTTGTAAACTTCTAACTATCAGCCCAGTTGCCCAAACAGTTTCTCTATATGCATAACCTACAACTTCACCTACTGTGTTAAACTTTACCTTTATAAACTCTCCAGTAGGAGCTATTCCAATCATCTTTTTTTGGATTTTTTCTCCAAACATATTTACAGATTGGTGAAGTTTAGGAGTGATAGTAAACTCTTTTACTTTTCCATCTCTTAAAACAGCTACCCTAATAGCCCCTTTTGATTTTTTTATTGTCTTTCCTATATCATCCCACTCTCTTATCTTTATTCCATTTATAGCAACTATCTTATCTTTTAGTTGTAAGCCAAATTGATAAGCTGGTAAATCTTTACTCAAACTTCCTACTTTTGGTGCTAACTTATCAACTCCAATAGTTCCTACAACCAAGTAAAGTAAAAATGCCAAAAGTATGTTAAAAAATGGTCCAGCTAGAAGTATCGCGATTTTTTGCCAAGGAGTTTTACTCATATAGCTATCAGGATCATCACTCTTTTTACTAAGGTCAAAATCATCCTGACCTTTCATCCTAACAAACCCACCAAGAACTACTGGATAAAAACTATAGAGAGTATTTCCCCATTTCTTTGAAAACCAAGGTTTATTAACCCCAATAGGCATACCCAAACCAAACTCAAGCACTGTAACACCCATAATTCTTGCTACGATAAAATGTCCAAATTCATGAAAGATTATCAAAACTGATAAAACCAATAATGCTGTTAAGATTCCCAAAAATAACTCCTTATATATTCATACCCTGAGTATATCGTCAAAAATACAGAAAACCAAAGTATTTCATTAGCATATGGCCAATTCATTAACAAAAATCCAATAGCAAACATTTGAGCAACTGTTTTTGCTTTACCAGCCCAAGATGCTGATACACTTCTACCCTCACTAGCCATAGCAACTCTAAGTCCAGTGATAAAAAACTCACGAGTTAGGATTATAAATACTGCCCAAGGGCTAGCTCTATCTATATAGACAAGCCCTATAAAACCAGCAAGCATAAGCATCTTATCTGCTAAAGGATCTAGGATTGAGCCTAGTTTTGTAATCTGATTCCAACTTCTAGCTATATATCCATCAAAAAAATCAGTAATAGAAGCTAAAACAAATATCAAAGCTGCAAAATAATCAAGCCAACTCTCATGCCATCCACCAAATATAGGATTTTGCCTATCTACCAAAAACCAAAACATCAAAGGAGCTAGCAGAATTCTAAGTATTGCTAAAAAGTTAGGAAGATTCAATTTTTTGCCTTTTTGATAATATCATATACAAAATTCCTGCAAACAAAACCATACAAAAAGATAACAACTGCCCCATAGTTAGCCATCCACAACAAATATATCCAAGTTGAGGGTCAGGTTGTCTAAAAGTTTCTGATATAATTCTCATAAAGGAGTATAAAATCATATAAATTATCATCAACTCTCCATCAAACTTTTTATACTTTTTGATACTCATCATGATAAGAAATATCACAAAGCCTTCTAAAAAAGCTTCATACAGTTGTGAGGGATGTCTTAAAACTCCATTTACATAGATTCCCCAAGCTACATCAGTAACTCTTCCAAAAAGCTCTTGATTTAAAAAGTTTCCAATCCTGCCAAATATATACCCCAAAGGTATCGCAACTGCTGCGACATCAAGAATTTTTAAAGTATATCCCTTGTATTTTTTAGCAAATAAATATGCTCCTATACTAAAGCCAATAACAGCTCCATGAAAGCTCATACCTCTTATACCTATATATTCTCCATTTGCCCCAAATGGATTAAACATTTGCCAAGGATGAGTTAGATAGTAGGAAAGATGTTCAGAGTAAAATAAGAAGTAACCTATCCTAGCTCCTAAAATTACACCTATTTCAACATACACAAAAAATTTATCTAAAATTTCATCACTTATAGGAAGATTGTCTTTTTTTATCAAAACTTTTGCAAACCACAAAGCACTAAGTAGTGCTAAGATATACATAATCCCATACCAGTGAACTTTCAACCCAAAAAGTTCAAAGGCTACAGGATTAAAATGACTATATATATGTTGCCAAAAGTTCATGTATTAACACTTAGAGCTAAATGTAGTTCCACCATCTATAACTATAGTTTGTGCAGTTAGCCATCTTGCATCATCAGTACATAAAAAGTAACAAGCACCTGCTAAATCTTCAGGTTGACCCATCTTGTTTAGTGGTGATATATCTATAGTTTTTTGTTTTATCTCTTCATAGTTTACAAAAGCTTTTAGTGCATCTGTATCTATTGGTCCACCACTTACTGCATTTACTCTGATATTTTTCTCACCGAGTTCCATAGCTGCATATTTTACCATAATCTCTACTGCTGCTTTATTTATACCATGACCTGCATAATTGTCTATATGTCTAATATTTCCAGTTGAACTCATGCTGATGATACTTCCACCACCTTGCTTTTCCATTCTCTTAGCTGCTTCTTGAGCTCCGATTACGAAAGCATTTACAGTAGCAGTATAAATGTTGTTTAATCCTCTAGGTTTCAATCTCATAAACTTACCATATCCACCAACAACAGCTCTACCATAAATCATAGCATTTGAGATAAAAAAGTCAACTCTATCAAAATCTTCATCGATTTTTTTAAAAACCTCTTTGTACTGTTCTGGTTCAAGTACATTTAAAGGATAGTATTTAGCTTTTACACCATACTTACTCTCTAAATCTTGTGCTATCTCTTTTGCTGAGTCTTCATTTGAGTTATATGTAAAAGCCACATTTACACCATTCTCAGCAAATTTGTAAACTATTGCTTTACCGATACCTTTTGTAGCTCCACTTATAACTAAAGTTTTACCTTTCATCATGAGTTTATCCTTTTATCTTATAGTTTTTTAATATTTTTTCTATTTTAGAAAAATTTTCTTCACTTGGTTTTGTAAGTGGCAACCTATACTCCAAAGTAGGAATAAGACCAGCTAGATACATAGCTGCTTTTATAGGTATAGGGTTACTCTCACAAAAAAGAACTTTATTTATATCAAAAAGTTCATCATTTATAGCTTTAGCACCTCTGAAATCTCCCTCATTTGCTTTATGAACAAGTGAACTTATCATATCAGGCAAAAGATTTGCAGTTACAGAGATAACTCCATCTCCACCATTTGCCATAAGAGGATAATTTATAGCATCATCACCACATATAACATCAAGGCTAGGATTTTTTGCTTTTAGCTCAACTGCTCTTTCCATAGAACCAGTAGCTTCTTTTACTGAGTAAATATTTTTACAATCATTAAAAAGTCTATTAACTGTACTAGGATTTATATCAACTCCAGTTCGTCCAGGGACATTGTAAAGTATAACGCCTATCTCAATCGCATTTGCTATAGCTTTATAATGCTGATAAAGTCCTTCCTGTGTTGGTTTGTTGTAGTATGGAGAAACTGAAAGAATTGCATCAGCTCCTGATTTTTGTGCAAATTTTGCCAAATCTACAGCCTCTAAAGTTGAATTACTTCCAGCTCCTGCAACTACTTTTGCTTTTGTACCTTTACAAGTAGCCACTGCTATCTCTATACACTCTTTATGTTCATCATGACTTAAAGTTGCACTCTCCCCAGTTGTTCCAACTGGAACTATTGCATCAATTCCTTGCTCTATCTCTCTTTTTATCAAGCTTTCATAAGTAGTTTTATCAACCTTCCCATCTCTAAATGGAGTAATAATAGCTACCATCGCACCTTTTGGGAAACTCATTTGTTTTCTCCTTTATATCTAAGTATCACAGTTGTTGAGTTATCTTTAGTAAAATATCTCTTCGCAACCTCTTTTATATCTTTGGTTGTTAGTTTATCTAAATTTTCCTCATAATTTAAAAGTGGTTCTATATCACCCTTTACAAAGTAACTTCCAAACATATCTGCCAAAGAGCTACTATCTTGCATAGAAAATATAAAATCACTCTTAGTTTGAAGTTTTAATTTATCAAGCTCCTCTTTTGTCATGTCAGTTGTTTTTAACTTCTCTATCTCTTCAAGGATAATTTTCTCAACATCTTCAGCCCTAACCCCAGGATTACAAATAGCCATAAATAAAAATATACTTGGGTTTTTCTGCTCCATATTATAAGCATAAACAGTGGAAACCATCTTTTTATTATCAACTAACAAAGAGTTTAATCTACTACTTTTTCCACTACTTAGTATCTCACTTATGGCACTTAAAGCTACTTGATCTTTACTTTTAAAATCAGGTATATGATAAGCTATTGCTAACATTTGTGAAGCAGACTCTTTGTTTGTGATATAAAATCTCTTTGCTCCATCTTGTTTAGGTTCAACTTGATGTCCTCTTTTTATCTTTTTACTGCTATTTTTTATCTTCCCAAACCATTTTTTAGCCTTTTTAAAAACCTTGTCAGCATCTATATCTCCAGCTACTACTATCACAGCATTTTGTGGTTGATAATACTTTTTGTGAAACTTCTTTATATCTTTTATTTTCCAACTCTTTATATCATCTATAAAACCAATAGGAGTCCAATGATATGAGTTGTAAACAAAACAGTTGTTAAAAAGTCTAAAGTAAAGATAACCCATAGGGTTGTTATCGGTTCTCCAATACCTCTCCTCTAAAACTACATTTCTCTCAGGTTGAAACTCTTTATCTTTTAGGTTTAGATTTTCCATAAGCTCTGCAAAAAGCTCCAAAGATTTTGAAAGGTTTTTAGAGGAACTTTTTATATAGTAGTGAGTTTGGTCAAAGCCTGTTGAAGCATTATTTACTCCACCAAATCCCTTAACTATTTTATCAAACTCTCCAGCTTTTAGTTTTTTTGTGGATTTAAAGTTCATATGCTCTAACATATGAGCTATACCACTCTTACCCATCACTTCATCACCACTTCCAACTTGGTAGTAAATGTCAGTTGTTATAACATTTGAATTGTTCTTCATCGGAATCACAACTACTTGCAATCCGTTTTTTAGTGTTTTTGTATAATATTTTGGTAGGGAATTTCCCATCAAGACTCCTATAATTAGTATTAAATATAAAAAGATTTTCATCTTAAATCTGCTCCAACTGCTTCACTGATATTGTTAAATCCATCTCTTTTCATAAGCTCTTGTATCCTATTGTTTATATGTGAGATTAGATATGGACCTTCAAATATCAAAGCACTCAAAACTTGAACTAGACTTGCTCCAGCCTTTATCCTTCTATATGCTTCATCTCCACTATCTATACCACCCACACTTATAAGTGTAGTTTTACCATAAAATTCTTTTGCAATCTCTTTAAAAAGCAAAAAACTCTTCTCTTTTAAAACTCTACCACTAACTCCACCAAAATCTTTAGCATTTGGTAACACTTTGTAGTCAATAGTAGTATTAGTAGCTATTATCCCATCTGCCCCACTTTTTATAGCACTCTCACATAAAGCTAAAGCATCATCACTGCTCATATCAGGAGCAATTTTTAAAAATACTGGCTTAGAAGTTTTTTCTTTTGCCATAGAAAAAACTTCATTTATAAACTTTTCATTTTGCAAATCCCTAAGTCCCGGAGTATTTGGCGAAGATATATTTACTACTATATAATCACTTATATCCTTAACCTCATCAACTAAGATTTTATAATCCTCTATCGCCCTATCTTCAGGAGTAACTTTATTTTTCCCAATATTTGCCCCAATAGGAATCTTGTAAGGATATATCTCTTTTAACCTCTGCCTAAAAAAAGCAACTCCCTCATTGTTAAATCCCATAGCATTTTGGAGTGAACTATACTCAGGAAACCTAAAAAGCCTTGGCTTTGGATTCCCACTCTGAGGCTTTGGAGTAACAGTTCCAACCTCCAAAAAACCAAATCCAACTGCTTCAAGAGCCTTTATCATAGTAGCATTTTTATCAAACCCAGCTCCAAGCCCTACTGGATTTTCAAACTCAATTCCTAAAATATTTTGAGAAAGCCTACAATTTGTCTTTTTATAATAAGCCCTTACAAAAAACAGCAAAAATGGCAGATAATCCCCCAAATTTCTAGCTATGCTCTCTGTTATCTCATGAGCATTTTCTGGGTCTAGTTTGTATATGTATTTTTTAAATGTGTGGTATGTCATATAATCCTCTCTATTAATTTTAATTTCAGTGACTCACTAAATTCATCTTCATGAATAATAGATTTTATAATATCCAAAAGTAAATCATCATCAATTCTTCCCTCTGCTAACCAAACAACTATATTTTCCATCTCAATAACAAATTTTTCAACACAAAAATCATACCCATTTATCTCTAAAAAATAAGCTCCTAGTACTAAACAAGACCTTTTATTTCCATCATTAAAGGGATGAAATTTATTTACAGCTATAACTAAATGTTTAAGTTTTTCTTCAAAACTAGGATAATACAAATCATTTTGTATATTTGTCAATGCACTATCTAACAAGTTTATCTCCCTATTACCTTTTAATCCCCCACTCTTTTGAATAATCCAATCATGAACATTTATAGCATGTTGTATATCAAAATAAAAAAATTCTCTATTCATTATCTATCTTTTAATCTTTTAAGAACAGCTAATGTTTCAGGATTAGACAATCTTTCTTCAAGAGATTTACTTGTCTCTCCTAAAAATTTATCAAAATCACTTTTGGGAACAGATTGAATATAATTTTCTAACTTTTCATGTAAAGCATCTCTAAAACACATATCTCTACTTGCCATTTTTACTCTTGCATCCTCAATCATAGGTTTTAAATAAGGATTTTCTTCTGTTTTTTCAAATAACTTATCTAGCTCTTTAGGAGTTAATTTTCTACCTAATTTTTCAAACTCTTTTTTCATATCTTGAGCTATACCATTTTCAATACTTGCAATAATATTTAAAACTTCTAAATAGAGTGTATCTCGCAATCTATCTTTCTTTTCTAAATCAAGTATCCTTTTGTACTCTTTTGCATTTTCTAAAAATACTATTTTATAGATTTTATCAGTATATCTAGCATATTTATACTTTCCCATATCCAAATAAAAATCTAAAGCATTTGTAAACTCTTGTCTATAACTATACTCTTTATATGAAGCTGGTAAGTAGTCTTCCTCTCTTTGATTGATATATTTTGTATGCCCTCCTGACTTCTGTGCCATTACATCTAAAACAATATCTAAAATCTTACTTCTTATAATTTTTGCTCTTTGACTTTCTGTCATAAGCATAGCCAAGTTTAAAACAGCTCTAAAAGAAAAAACCCCAAGTATAGGTGTTTTAAGTATGTCCCCGACATAAATGTCGGAGACATACTCTTTAAATCTTTTAAATTCTTCACCTTTTAAAATCCTATATCCATTTTTAGTTAACTCTTCTCTATTTTGTTCCAAATATCTCTCTATAGTTCTAATATCAACTTGCAATAGTTGAGCAACTTTGGCTTTTGTAAATACTCTTTCATCCCTCCAAGTTATCCCTCCAAGAGCAAGATGTAACTCTACCTTTTCTAAAGCATAGTGATTATTTAAAATATTTTGCCTACTAACACTTGAAGTTGTTAAATCTTTTGTCATGTGGTTATCCTTCCATCTTCTTTGGTATAGCCGATTATTCTATAGTTTTTTGCCATTTTTACTTTTACTACTATCTAATTGATACTATCAGTTCATGGTTTTAAACCCAATTTTCTAACCTTAATCCATTTACTCTTTCAAATTTTTTGGTATTATTTGTTACTAAAATAACATCTAAAGATTTTGCATGAGATGCTATTTGCATATCCATATTTCCTATGACTTTTCCTTTTTTTTCTAAATCAGCCCTTATCTTGCCATACTCTATACTTGCTTTAAAATCATATTCAAATATATCAAATGGAAGTAAAAATTCATTTAATGCTTGAAGATTTTTTTCAATATGTTGACTTTTATAAACACCATACATTAACTCAGAAACTACTATAGAAGATATACCAACATCACCTATATCAAAACTTTTTAGTTTTTCTTTAACTTTTTGTGGTCTGTTTTTTATTATGTAGATACAGATATTTGTATCTAACATAAACTTTTTCAAAACAAGTCCTCTCTTTTTTGAGCTACTTCATCTCTTGGAACTTCAAAATCATCACTAAAGTTTTCTAGCGAGTCAAACATCCTATCCCAAATAGTTTTATCATTTTTAGGGATAAGCATTATTACACCATTTTGCTTTTTTATAAAAACCTCTTTTTGATTTTCAAACCTAAACTCTTTTGGAAGTCTAACAGCTTGACTTTGTCCATTTTGAAATATCTTCGCAGTAGCACTCATGACAAACTCCTTAATATATATTTTATAGTATATACTAATTTATTACAAATGTCAATCTACTATCCTAAATCTCTCCAAAAACTCATCATCAACATCTATCAAGCCTCTTTGCCTCAAACTCTCTATAACTTCCTTGTTACAATCAGTATCATCAGGCCATCTTCTATCAAAGCTATCCAAAGCATTTTTATTTGTAGCATTTATCCCTATATACTCTTTTTGTAAGTATATATCTCTTCTTGCATCGATATTGTTAACAACTCTCCATATAAGCATGTATGGATTGTCTAAATTATTTTTCTTTTCATCAACAAATACCAAAAGTTTTGTATGCTCTTTTATAGGTTTTAAGACTTCATAACTCTCTTTTATAGGCTTTGTTTTTTTAGTTTTAAGCAGAGTTATCGGAGTTTTTGTATAAGTTTTGTACTGTTTTATCTCCACTATATCATTATCAAGCTCTTTTATCTTTTCAAAAAGTTCTTCATCGCTGATTATGTCTTTTTTAGGAAAAGTTACATTGTCAGCTGTACAGTCAACCCCTAACTTCCCACCATAAGCAAAACTTGGACTTGAGTGGTCAAGTGCATCGCAGACTCCTTCACTAACTAAGATATTATCAACCATCACTCTATCTAAGATATAATCACTGATAGCTTCATAATCCTCTAGTTCAGGTGCATCATCATTTACAAAAATAGCATGTTTTACAAAACTCATCTGCCCTACTCCCCAAAAAGCATGCATAAACTGTTTTGCATGACCAGGATATGAAGTCTTCATCTTTGATATTATAAGATTGTGAAAAACTCCATTTTCTGGCATAGCATAATCAACTAAATCAGGAGCAGTTGTCTTTAAAAGTGGTAAAAATACTCTCTCAGTTGCCCACCCCATAAACTTATCCTCTAAAGGTGGCTTACCAACAACAGTTGCTACATATATAGGCTCTTTTTTGCTGGTTATGGCACTAACTTCAAGTACTGGGTACTCCTCTTCCAAAGTATAGTATCCTGTATGATCTCCAAAAGGTCCTTCTACTTCTAACCTTGAAGTATCTACCCACCCTTCTATCACAAAATCCACATCTTTAGGGACATATAAATCATTTGTGATTGATTTTACAAGCTGGGCATTTTCTCCTTTGATAAATCCATACATCAAAAGTTCAAAAATTCCGTGAGGAAGTGGAGCAGTCGCAGCCCAAGTATATAGTGGGTCTCCACCTATTGCAATAGAAACTGGCATTTTTTTACCAGCTTTTTTGTACTCGTTAAAAAAAATTGCACTATCTTTGTGTATCTGCCAGTGTAGTCCTAACTCTTTTTCATTGTAAATCTGAAGTCTGTACATTCCAAGATTTTTAACCTCTCCATTTAGACTTTGAGTATAGACTTGCCCCATAGTGATAAAAGGTCCACCATCTTTATCCCAAGTTTTTAGGATTGGTAAGTCATAAAGATTTACTTCGCTTCCCTCATTAACTACTTCTTGACACTCTCCTCTACCCTTTAATCTCTTTGGAAATACATTTTTTAAATGGAACATCTTTCCAAGCATTCCAAGTTTATCCATGAGTGTTGCTGGTGGTTTTAACTTTAGTAGCCCCTCTATTTCATCAGCTATTATATCTGGATGCTTACCTAAAAAAAGTTCAGTTGCTTTATATGAGCCAAAAAGATTTGCTACTACTGGAGTATCATACTTTTTATTTAATCTTTTAGATACTGGATTTTTAAAAAGAAGAGTTTTGGAGTCATCTTTTTTTACCTCAATATAGGCAATATGAGGTATCTCAAGATCTATATCAACCTCATCTTCGATAACTCTTAAGAGATTTTGTTCCTTTAGTAGTTCGATAGCTTGTTTCATGAAAATATTCCCTTAATTAAGTTCTGAATATATTTTACAATATATCTTTTAAATCATCCTCTCATACTTACTTCTAAGCCATCTATCAAGTGGATAAAATATTTTATAGATAACAGGAACTATCAAAAGTGTTAAAAACATAGAACTCAAAAGTCCACCTATGATAGAGATAGCCATAGGAGCTTTTGTTTCACTTCCAAGTCCACTTCCAAAAGCTAAAGGTATCATGGCAAATACCATAGCCATAGTTGTCATGAGGATTGGTCTAAGTCTTTTTTCTCCAGCTTCTAAGAGTGCTTTATCTACATTTTCATCTTTTTTGACAAATTCATTTGCAAAATCAACAAGTAGCACTGCATTTTTTCCAACCATTCCCATCAAGAGCATAAATCCTATCATGACAAAGAGGCTAAAGTGAAGATGACTAACAAAAAGAGCTATCATCACTCCAACTATACTTAGAGGAAGTGCCATCATGATAATAAATGGTTGAACCAATGATTCATACAAAATAGCTAAGATGATATACATCAAAATCACACTAAGTAAAATCGCAGATGCAAAAGCTTTGTTTGTCTTTACCATCTCCTCTGCAAAACCAGTAAATTTATAACTAACCCCTTTTGGTAAGAGTTTATCTATCTCTTTTTTTGTATATTTTACAGCTCCTCCAAGATCTAAGCCAAAAAGATCAGCAAAGATACTTACTTGTCTTTGTCTATCATAGTGATATATTGAAGAGAGAGATTTAGTATCTTTAAACTCTACTAAACCATCAAGATATACTAAAGTACCATTTTTAGCTCTTAATTTTATCTTTTTTATATCTTCTATACTCTTTCTATCACTGTCTGGAAATCTTAGAGTTATATCATACTGTTTTCCATTTTTCTCAAAATATGAAATCTCTATATCGCTAGAAAAAGCTATGGAAATAGCTTGAGCTATCTGACTTGCCGTGATACCAACTCTTTTAGCATTTTGTCTTAAAATCTTTATATCTATTTGAGGTTTTCTTCCATCTAAATTTGTATCTATATCTTTAAATCCTCTGTTTTTTGATAGATATGAAACAAGTGCCTTTTTTGCAACTTCCAAATCTTTAAAATCATCCCCTTTTAAAACTATCTGATATGGTACGGTAACTCCTGCTCCTTTGATATTTGGTATGGCAGCAACTGTTATAAACATCTTTTTTGAAAATGGCTTTAACCTCTCTCTAAAGTTTTGTATAATCTCCTCTTGAGATAATCTTCTTTTATCTTTTGGAGTTAGTTTTACATATATCAAAGCTTTATTTTTATCTTTTACAGAGTTATATCCCACACTCAAAGTTGTAAAAACTACATCTTTGTTTTGTTTTACTACTTTTTCTACTCTTTTAGACTCTTCTATCATCTTTTGTAAGCTAATCCCCGGATCTGCTTTTATCTTTATCTCAAACTCACTCTTATCCTCTTTTGGTAAAAAATCCATCCCTATCTTTGGAAAAAGACTTAAACTTCCAAAAAATACTACAAAAACCAAAAGTAAAGTCGTTTTTTTATACTTTAAAACTCTATTTAAAATATCTGCATAAAATTTTTCAAGAGATGTAAAAAATGGCTCTGTTACATCATAAAAGTAACTTCTCTTTTTTTGCAAAACTCTTGCACTCAAGCTGGGCATAAAAGTTATAGCTATTGTGTATGAGATGATGATGGCAAATCCGACAGTCATCGCAAAACTCTCAAAAAACTTTCCAACTATACCACTCATATTTGCAACTGGTATAAAAACAGCCAAAAGCATCGCTGAGATTGCCAAAATAGCAAATGCCATCTCTTTTACACCCTCTATTGATGCACTAAATCTATCAAGTCCTTGCTCCATCTTTTTATAGATATTTTCAAGCACTACTATCGCATCATCTATGATGATTCCTATTGAAAGAGTTAAACCTATAAGTGTCATTTTATTTAGATTAAAACCCATAAGATTCATCAAAGCGATAGTTCCAAGTATCGAAATAGGGATTGAAAGAGCTGAAACTATGGTAATAGTAGTATTTCTTAAAAATCCAAAGATGATAACAACTGCCAAAATCGCACCAAATATCAAATCAAACTTCACATCTTCAAGTGAGTTTAAAATAAAAGGAGATGTATCTTGCAAAGTTCTCACTCCAAATCTATCTCCTGCCATCTTTTTTAAAAGAGGGATTGCATTTTTTACCTTTTTGACTACTTTTAGAGTATTTGTCCCTGAAATCTTTTGCACTTCAAGCATCACCCCTTTTATACCATTTAGAGAAGCATAACTTTTTGCATCACTTAGAGAATCTTCTACCCTTGCTATATCTTTTAATCTAACTCCACTTTTTATCATGATATTTTCAAGTTCTTTAACACTTTTTGCATCAGCTTTTGTTTTTAAAATATACTCATGATTTTTTGTGATAAGTTTTCCTCCTCCTATTTTGACATTTTCTAAAGAGATGATAGAGTTTAACTCCCTAACAGTTATGCCATACTTATTTAAAAGAGTTGGATTTGGATAGATTTTTAACTCTCTATCTCTATAACCCACTATATTTACTCTTCCAACTCCATTTATCTTTTGCAAAGCTGGTTTTACCTTTTCATCACCAAAAAGCATAAGGTTTTTTAAACTATCATTTTTTGCAGTCAAAAAGACTTTTATAACTGGAGCTGCTCCAATATCTAGCTTACTAACCAAAGGAGTTTTTGCATCTTTTGGCAAAGTTACAGCACTTACTTTATCTCTTACATCATTTGTAGCTTCATTTATATCTCTATCCAAAAAAAACTTGACCATCACAACACTTGCACTATCACTACTTGTTGAAACGATACTATCAACCCCACCTATACTAGATATAGCTTCTTCTATCTTATCTGTGATTTGAGACTCTACACTACTTGCATCAGCTCCGGGATAGATAGTTTTTATCGTAACTATTGGAAAATCGACATTTGGATACAAAGCTGATGGCATACTTTTAAAACTTAGATATCCAAAGATAACAAGAGTAAAAGCATACATCAAAGTAGCTATTGGGCGATTTATAGCTATTTTGTACATTTTATAACCCCATCTCCAAATAGCCCTGTTATCTCATCACTAACTAAAACTTCTGCTTTTGCCATCCTACTTTTTAGATCAACAGTTGGATATATCTTTGTTATCTTCGCCTCTTTAAAAGAGTTTTGACCATCTATCTTATATCTAAAGATATCTCCGACTTTTACTTTTGAGATATACTTTTGGTCATAACTTAAAACCAACTTTTGCTTATCATAGTTTTGGATTTTCAAAGCTGTTCTTATCATCGCTCCACTTACAACATCTCCACTCTCTATAAGTTTTGCAGTGATTATCCCAGCAAAAGGAGCTTTTAGTAAACTTTTTTCATACAAAGCTTTTTGATATAGATATTTAGCCTTTGCACTATCTAAGTTAAATTTATACTTATCAAGTCGGGATTTATCTATAAGCTTTTTTACTTTTAACTGTCTATCATACTCTTTTTTTGCAAACTCAAATCCACTCTTTGCCATATCCAAAAGAGCTTTTAAATCATCATTTTTTAAACTTGCTAAAACCTCTCCCTCTTTTACCCTACTTCCAACATCAACCAAAACTTTATTTACCTCACCAGTAGTACTAAAAGCAAGATTTGCACTTTTTAAAGCCATTACATCAAAAGTTGCATACACTTCATCTGCTAAAAGACTTCCAACTAAAACAAATATAAAAAACAAAATTCTTTTCATCGTATAAACTCCCTTATATCTCTTCCACTATAAAAATAATAAGCCCCCAAATCTATTTGCAACTGATTTTTTGCAGTTGCATAGAGTGATTTTGCAAAAGATAGTTTTGATAAAGAGTCAAAATAACTCTCTATATCACTAAGTCCTGCTTCATACTTTTTCTTAGTCAAGTTATAACTACTTTTTGCAGACTTAAAAGCACTTTTAACACTTTGAAGATTTTGCATATCCACTTTTAACCTCTTTTTTGCCATCTCAAAATGCACTTTTTTAAGCTTTATCTTATACTCTAACTGCTCGTTTAAAGCCTTTTGTTTAAAAAGTAAAGAGAGTTTCTTTTTCTTAACACTTTGATTGTCAAAAATTCTCCAATTCGCACTAAGAGTTATTTTGTTTTGATTATTTACACCTACTGGATGAAGAGAATCAACTCCACCATAATCAAATCTTGAGTAACTATCTTCCACTCTTAAGTGAGGTTTGTAAGCACTATTTATAGCCTTTTTGTTAAATCCAAGTGAACTGATACTCTCTTTTATAGATTTTATCTCATCATCTTCTTTTAAAGAAACTTGCTTTTTTTCAAAATAAGAATCATCCAAAGATGAAATCTTTTTACCAATCTTTATCTCCAAAATCTTTTTTAGCATCTGTTTTTGATACTCTAACTCTTTTATCTGATATATATTTGTTTCATAAGCTGATTTTAGTTTGTAAAAATCATCATTTGAAGCTAAATCTGCTTTTATAAACTTTTTTACTCTCTCTAACTGAGCTTTTAAACTTCTTTTTTTATCATGAAGTGCTTTTATCTTTGCTCTCATATTTTGAATAGTAAAATAATCCCTAACCACTTCCAACATCAAAGATTTTGTAAAGTATCTTTTTTGATACCATAAAGCCTTTTTATCTCTCAAAGCTCCATTTGCCAATAAACTCTTATATCCACCATCATAAAGCTCATATGATAGTTTTGCATAACTATTTGTTACCCTTTTTGGCATAAAAATATTTGCTTTATCAACACTTTGATAAACTCCACCAACATCTAAAGTAGGAAATTTTGAAGCTTTGATAGACTCAAACTCTTTTTTCTTAGCCTTTACTTCATACATCTTTGCTTTTATGAGATTGTTTGATTTTATATCTTTTAATAACTCTTTTAAATCTTCACTAAAGATTAATACAGGCAATAATAGTAAAAATAACCACTTCATCTTTTAGCCTCCATACACTCAAAAACCATATTTATATATTCATTTAACTCTTTTTCTAAATCCTTTGTGCTATAAGTAGTAATACTTGAGATATAAAGCCCCTCAGCCATCATAAAAAGTGGTTTTATATACTTTTTAGAATCCTCTTTTAACTCTTTGTTTTTTATACCCTCTTCTACTATCTCTTCCATCCAGCTTCTATACTTTTCAAAACACTCTGTTTGGAATTCTTTCATCTTTTCATTAGTTTCCAAAAGATTTATGGATAAAAACTTTTTATAGATTATCCTCAACTCTTCATCATCTTTTTCATAAAAGAAACTTCCAAATGATTTTATCTTCTCCTTAGTGCTATTTAAAATATATAAATTATCTCTTTTTTTTTCATCATGTTTTACCATCATCAGATGGACTAACTCAAAAAGTATCTCCTCTTTGTTTTTAAAATAATCATAAATACTTCCTTTTGAAACATTTGCACTTTTTGCTATCTTTGAAACTGTTATATCTTTTATGCTTTCATTTAAAAATAACCCTTTAGAAGAAAATGCAATATCTCTTCTTTTTTGCTCTTTATCTACAATAATTGCCATAATAACCTTTCTTGGATTTAAATGACCGACTGTCGGTCATTTGTGATTATAGAGTTATTTTTTTAATTTGTCAAGAGTTTTTTATATATTATCCCACATCAAAAGATGTAGAATAAATAAATTTGTGAATTTTTTTAAGGGAGTATTTACAATATTTCTTTTAATGCCTGTTCTTCAGCTTCTTTTAGAAGTTTAACTGCTCCTCTTTCCACCATGATATCTGCTAACTCTTTTCCTATAGATTTATAATCTTTTTTAGAAACATAAAGCTTCTCTTTTAGCATTTTATCACCATTTGGCATACCGACTATCGCTCTAACTGTTATAGTTTTATCTTTTATCTTTGCATTTACTCCGATAGGTACTTGACAGCCACCTTGAAGTACATCTACAAAATCTCTCTCGATAGTTGTTTCTATGTTTGCATCTTTATCATTTAAAACTTTTACTATTTCTAAAATCTTCTCATCATCCACACACTCTATTCCTAAAGCTGCTTGTCCCATAGCTGGTATCATGATAGATTTTTTTATAGGAGTAAAATATTTCACCTCATTTTCAAATCCAAGTCTTTTTATACCTGCAGTTGCTAATATGATAGCATCATACTCACCATCTTTTAGTTTTCTAAGCCTTGTATTTACATTTCCTCTTAGGTTTTTTATTTTTAAATCTGGTCTATATGCAAGGATTTGCATTCTTCTTCTTAGGCTTGTAGTTCCCACCACTGCACCCTCTGGAAGAGAATCTATATCTTCATACTTTTCACTCAAAATCGCATCTTTTGGATTTTCTCTTTTAGTTATAGCCCCAAGCACTAAGCCATCAGGAAAAACAGTCGGAACATCTTTTAGACTGTGAACTGCTATATGAGCTTCACCATTTAACATAGCATCTTCAAGTTCTTTTGTAAAAAGTCCCTTTCCACCTATCTTTGCTAAAGGAGTATCTAGTATCTTATCTCCTTTGGTTTTCATCACTTTTAACTCAACTTCTAACCCATCATGAACATCTTCTAAAACACTCTTGATATGCTCACTTTGCCAAAGAGCTAACTGACTTCCTCTCGTTGCTATAACTAGTTTTTTCATTTATTTTATACCTAGAATTGATTTGTATTTTGTTCTTGAAGCATCTTTTTTACCATCAACATATATAGTAGGTGTTCCACTTATCATGAGGGCATCTATATATTTTTTATCCTCTTTTATCTCTGCTTCTATCTTTGGTTTATGAATTTCTTCTTTTGTGATATTTGTTCCCATCACTTGGTTAAAAGCTCTTATGATTTTACTTTCATCTTTTTCATCTGTTACAAAGTAATCTTTGTTTTGATAAGTTTTAAGCTCAACATCTTTCACACCTTTTGCTCTTGCCACTAACATAAGTCTAGACATAGTAGGAGAAGCAAGATGAAGTCTTCCAAGTGGTAAATGATAATAATAAACTGCAACTTTACCAGGGTGTTCTTTAACAGCTTTTAAAAAGTTTGGCATAAAATCTTGACAAAATGGACAAAGAGGATCACTTATAGCTACTATTTTATGCTTTTCATTACCCGTTCCATATATGAGATGTTCTTTATTATATATAGAATTATCAGTTATATCTACAGCTATCTCTCTTTTTAAACTATCATGGTTATCTATACCTAAAAAATCTTTTGCGATATACTCACCATTTGTGAAGACTTTTTCATGAACCATCATATCACCTTTATTTGGTCCTTTAAGCATATCCAAGTCTATATCTACAAAGTAAACTTTCCACCCAGGGATTTGTTTTAAATCTTTGTGGTCTTTTACTTGTATAGTTTTTATTTTATAAAGCCCATTTCTTCCATTTATAACACTTTTAAAAAAGTTTTCTATTTTACTATCTATTGTTGCTGCACTTAAAATAGCACTACTCAACAAACTTGTCACTAACAACTTCGACATCGATAATCTCATCGTTATTTTCTCCTCTATTTTTATTATTATTTTTATATTTTAAACCAAAAATCTTCTTAGCAAAAAATGTACCCACCACACTAAACTGTAAAAGAATACCTAAAATATCACTAAAAAACCCAGGAACAATCAAAAGAATAGCACCTAAAAAAGAAAAGATACTAAGCTTTTGAAACTCTTCTATACTTATCTCTTTACTAAAGAGCATCATCGCATTGTTCGCCAAAGTGTATCGAAAGTTTGTTAATAAAAATAAACCAACTATTGCCGAAAAAACAATCTCCAAAAATGTAGCAAGCCCACCTATTTTAGAAGAAATATTTACAGTTGTTAAAGTTTCTAGCAGTATATAGAGTAAAAAGTAAAACATCAGAACTCTATTACCTTCTGTAAAACTTCATCACTTTTTACATCTATCTTTTCTAAAGTAGCTCTTTTTACTATCTGAACCTCACCATCTTTTAGCTTTTTACCAACTATCACTGCTTTTGGTATCCCAATAAGTTCAAAATCACTCATCTTAAACCCAAATCTTTCACTTCTATCATCAAGAGCAACTCTTACTCCCTTGAGACTCAACTCTTCATAAAGCTTCTCTGCAAACTCTCTTTGCTCATCTTTTTTAACATCAGAGATGATAACAACTACTTCAAAAGGAGCTGAGTTTTTAGTCCAAATAATACCTTTTTCATCATGAGACTGTTCAACAACCACAGCAACAAGTCGGCTAACACCTATCCCATAAGTTCCCATGATAAATGGTACTCTTTTACCATTTCTATCTAAAAAAGTTGCATCAAGTGCTTTTGAGTATCTATCTCCAAGTTTAAAGATATGCCCTACCTCTATACCTTTTGTTATACTAAGCTCTCCACCACAAGATACACACTTTTCTCCTGCTTTTACAGTAACCAAGTCTGCATACTCAAACTCTTGTCCTTTTAAAGAGTAACCTTGTAGGTGATAATCTTTTTTATCTGCACCAGTGATAAGATTTTCCTCATCTTTTAACTCACTATCAACCACTTTTCTTACATTTTGAACACCAAGACCTATAAATCCAGGATTTTCAAGCTCACTTTCATCTGCATCTACAAGCTCGATAGTACCAACAAAACTACAAGCCTTTGTCTCTTGAAGTTCATCACTACCTCTAACAAAAAAGATAACTATCTCATCTCTATCTTCATATATTGCCTTTTTAGCAACTGCTTTTACAAACTGTGTTTTAGGAAGGCTAAAAAACTCTGCCAACTCATCTATCGTTTTAACATCAGGAGTATGTACCTCTTTAGTTTCTTGACTCTCATGACTATACTCTTTTTTCACTCTTTTAGCTGCCTCGATATTTGCTCCATACTCACAAGAGTTACAAACTACTATATCATCCTCTCCATTGTCAGCTAGTACCATAAATTCTCTACTTCCACTTCCACCTATCGCTCCACTATCAGCTTCAACTACTCTAAAATCAAGCCCTAACCTCTCTAAAATCCTTGAATAAGTCTCTTGCATCAGAGCATACTCACGATCCAAATCTTCATAGCTTTCATGAAAACTATAACCATCTTTCATCAAAAACTCTCTACCTCTTAAAAGCCCATATCTAGGTCTTGCTTCATCACGAAACTTAGTGTTTATTTGATAAAAATTTTGAGGCAACTGCTTATAGCTAGTAAGTCTGTTTCTAACTAAATCCACCATTGATTCTTCATTTGTTGGACTTAAAACAAAGTCATTGTTTTTTCTATCTTTAAATCTTAAAAGCTCACTTCCAAACTTACTACTTCTACCACTCTCATCCCAAAGACTAAGTGGAGTTACAAAACCAAGCTGAGTTTCTTGACAACCTGCCTTATCAAGTTCTTCTTTGACAATAGCCCTTATCCTATCAAGCACTATCTTTCCAAGTGGCAAAAAGTTATATATTCCACTTCCTATCTGAGAAACAAATCCAGCTCTAACTAGATAGATATGGCTTGGAAGCACTGCATCTTTTGGAGCTTCCTTAGTTGTTGGTAAAAATGTTTTTGAAAATCTCAATTTTTAATCCTTGAATATTATTATCCATTAGTATAGTAGAAAATTTTTGAAATTTAGTAATTTATAGGTTTAAAATCCTCTATATGTTTTTTACTACCTAAACTTCTTTGAGAAAAGTTACTATTTTGTGTAGCCGTATCAAACCATTTCGCTCCACTTTGTAAAGCAGTTGAGCTACCTAATCCATCAAAAAAATTATCCCATTTCACATCTTCATTTGGAAAAAAGTTTTTCACTACAAATTTTGCTCTTTGTTTTACATCATCGTCTCTTATCCTACCTCTTTCACCCCAACCTATAATATAATCAGAATCAGTAGAAACAAAACCAATATCTCTATCTATACTATAATGATACCTCATCATACTCTCTTCAAATAGCATAGCCAAGTCTTCATATTGATTATAATATCCATACAAATCAGTAGCTCCAGCACCATCAAACAAAGTCCCAACATCACTAGGAGTTAAGCTTTTTTGATAAGTTGATGGAGTTTGCCCACCATAAAGAACTTTTGCCAAATCTTTCAAATCACTAGATGTAAGAGGATATTGATTATAAAGTTTTGTAGATACTCTCCTACTTTGTATATCCTCAGTAGCATAGTAAATAGAATCATTTGTGTTTATATAAGGCAGAGTTAAGGGATTTATAAAATCATTTGCATGACCTAATTCATGATATAAAAGTGATGCTAAACGATACTGTATATCACTTCTCTCTCTTGTAACTCCAGAATCCAAAGAGTATCTTTTATAAGCATAAGCCCCATTTTTTACATATCTCCAAGCTGTCAAAAAGTTCAAATCACTTCCATAACCTGTACGATAATCATCTTTTTTATGAATAGTGCTAGCTTCACTAGGATTTAACCACAAATATCTAGCATCCAAATAAATTGCCCCTGTTAGATTCCAGTAAAAAGATGGATTTATATCATCATCTATTACTATAGCAGTTACACTTCCTAAAAGTTTTTTTATATCCTCATCTAAATAATTATCAATCATCTCTAAAAACCTATCTCCCATCCACTTATGAGAAACTAAAAGTCTCTTTTTTATCATGTCTCTTGTGATAGTCTGATTTTCCTGCATCAAAAGTGGAAGTTTGTTTAGTGAACATGACTGATTTATATGGTTGATAGCTATACACTCTTTTAAAACATTTTTATATGGACTATTTGTATCATAAACAAAATCATTTGCAAAACTACTAGTATAAAGTCCTGGCACAATTTCATCATCCTCATGATTTGCTGAGCCTCCACACCCAATAAAGAGAAAAATCAATATAAAAGTTAGATAGTTGTAATACTTCATGAAACTTCCTTTGGGGATATTGTATAAAAATTATCTTTTAAATAAAATTCGCTAAAATCAAAAAAAACAAAAATAAAGGAGAACCAAATGTGTGCTTCAAGAATGCAAAGACTTCTGACTGCTATAATGCTAGGAATAATCCTATACTTTTTTGCCGAGGCTGGTATTGATTTTCAAAACGGAGTGAAAGAGAGTACAAACTTTATAATTGCAACAGGATTACAAACTTTTGTGATAGTTATGATGATACTTTGGGCGATAACAAACTTTTGTCCTTCAACTTGGTTTTTCAAAAAAATACTTCCTCCATGTAAGTGGGATAAATAATGAGTAAACTTAGTTATAAAGATGCTGGTGTTGATATAGATGCTGGAAACAGTTTTATAGAAAATATAAAGCCATTTGTAAAATCTACATTTGACAAAAATGTTATAGGTGGAATTGGCTCTTTTGCTGGAGCTTATGAACTCCCTACTGGATATAAAGAGCCAGTAATGCTAGCTGCAACAGATGGAGTTGGTACAAAACTAAAACTAGCAATAGATGCCAAAAAGTACGATACAGTAGGTATAGACTTAGTTGCTATGTGTGTAAATGACCTTATATGCAACTTTGGAACTCCAAGCTTCTTCCTAGACTACTATGCAACTGGAAAACTGACAACTGAGATAGCAACTGAGGTTGTAAAAGGTATTGCTGAGGGTTGTAAGATAAGTGAATGTGCCTTAATAGGTGGCGAAACTGCTGAAATGCCAGGAATGTACAGCGAAGATGACTTTGACTTAGCAGGTTTTGCAGTAGGAGTTGCTGAAAAAAACGAGATGGATAGAGTAAGCTTAGTAAAAGAGGGTGATTTACTAGTAGCACTCCCAAGCTCAGGAGTTCACTCAAACGGTTACTCTTTGGTAAGAAAAATCTTCTTTGATAAACTAGGTATGAGCTTAGATGATGACTTTAACGGAAAACCACTAAAAGACACACTTCTAACTCCAACAAACATCTACATAAAAACTTTCAAAAAACTAAAGCAAAACATAGTCGCCTTAGCTCACATAACAGGTGGAGGAATAATAGAAAACCTACCTCGTGTGCTACCATCGCGATTAGATGCTCACATACAAAAAAGTTCTATAAAAACTCTTCCTATATTTGACTTTATGAAAGGCCATGTAGAAGAAGACGAAATGTACAGAACTTTCAACATGGGAGTTGGAATGATACTTGTAGTAAGAGCTGAAAATCTTGATAAAGTTTTAGAAAACTCTGATGGGTATTTGATAGGTGAGATAGTAAAAGGTAGTCAAAAGGCTATCATGAAGTAGTGATTTTCACTACTTCAAATCAGGTGTTAACCCTACCTCGTTTATACTTCTACCGGACGGTAAGAAATACTCTGAAACTGTAACTTTTAAAACCTTTCCATTATCTAGCTTATATAGTTTTTGAATACACCCTTTGCCATATGTTTTTTCCCCAACTATCACTGCTTTTTTATAATCTTGCATGATGCCCGCAAATATTTCACTAGCTGATGCTGTATTGTGATTAACTAATATCCTTATATTAAAATCTCTATCGATAACTTTACTAGTCGCATAATACTTTTTATCTATATTTTTACCTTTTTCAAAAAGTAAAACACCTTTTTCTATAAATAAGTCTGCCAATTTTAAAGCTTCCTCAAAAACCCCACCACCATTATCTCTTAAATCAAAAGTTATTAACTTTATTTGTTTGTTGGCTTCTAAAATCTTCTTAACTTCAGAGGTAACTCCCTTTGCAAAATTCTTAATATGTATATATACTTTTACTTTAGAATTTAATCTATACTCAACATTTTTTACATCTATTTTCTGTTTTTTTAAAAAAACAGAAAATTTGCCTTTATTTTTTCTATAAAAAGTTAAATTAACTCCATTTTTAAACTTTTTAATCTCTCTATATATTTGTTCTAAAGTAGAGTTTTTTATACTTTTATTATTTACACTTAAAAGAATATCCCCTTTTTGAATATCATGAAAATAAGCAGACGAATCTTTCACAACTATAAAGACATATATTTTCCCAAAGAGTTTAACAAGTGTTATGCCTAATCCTTTATAAGCTTTATTCAATTTTCTACTAAATTCATCTGCCTCACTTGCTTTTAAAACTTTGGTATATTTATCCAAAGAAATATTTTTTTTTGATGTATAGTAATTTTCTTTTATAATATTTTGAGGATTTTGACTACATCCCACTAAAAGTAAAACAAAAGTAAAAAGTATAGTTTTTAATAAAACCATTTAAATCCTGCACTTATACTACTTTTATAATCATGATTGATATTTAAATAAATTGATTTTTGTTTTTGGAAACTATACTCTACTAAAGCTTCTAAATAATCTTTATCAAGTAGCTGAAATTTTTCATTATAAGTAGAACCAAGTTCAATATTTACTCTTAATTTATCAAGATTTGCATAACAACCAATCTTTGGTCTAACTTTTATCTTATCTTTTTTTGAATGAAGTGATGCATCTAACAAAGCATATAATTTTAAACTTTTATATTTTGTTGTATATCCAACTCCACCCTCTGCAAAATAATCTCTTTCAAATCTATTATCCAATCCTACTCTTAACTCCCAAGATATAGGACTTTCTTTATCAAATGGAAGTCTATTTATCTTTAACCTTCTTACCTTTATAAAATCAAGTGACTTCAGCTTTACTTTATCAGATAGCCAAATCTTTGTATCTAATATACTAAGCATATCTCCATCAAGTGAATTAAATCCTACTTTATCAAGACTAAAAGCACTAAAAGATAAAGTTGTATAATTTTTTTTGTCAAATCTGTCAAAACCAGCACCAATATAACTCATTTTATTACCATTTGTTACAGCTTCTTTTTCTTTAGGTTTTGGAGTTTTATAAGTAGATTTTGGAAGTTTTAATCTTTTAAGTAAAAGCTTTAAATCAGCATTATTATTAGTATATTTTTGGTAAGAAATTAAAAAATCATATATTTTCTCTTGTGAAATATTTTCATCATTTTTTATATAATCATAATTTTTATCTTTTATCTTTTTCACTACTATATTTTTTTCATCTTTAGATAAAGAATCATAAAAAGCATATATCTCTTGTTGTTTTGAAGGATGATATATCACATCATTTACTAAACCTAATTTTTCTAACCTATAAAAACTTTCTATTGGAGCAAACCATATATTTGCTTTAGGTAATACATCTTTATTATAAGTACTAGCTAAAAGCTCTGTTATTTTATAGCCACAATTTCTGTTAAAAAAATAGTATTTAAAGTGAATTCCCTTAAGTTCCCAAAGATGATATAGCAAAAATCTTTTCTGTTTGTCACTAAGCTTTAACTTATACTCCCACATTTCTCTATACTCTTGATTTGAGTAAACCATATTATCCATATAGTAGTATTTATCACTATAACTTGCTTTATATCCCCCTGTTATACCGTTAATTATATATAAAAATATATTATTTTTTTTAGGTAAAATAGCCCCATAGCTTATCGTTACATCAAAAAGCTCACTCTCTTTTTTATATTGATTTATCTTTAGAAAAGAGTGTCCAAAAGCTGAAGCAGGATTTCCTAAAAAGCCACTTACAAAAACCAGACTTATACTTTTTAATTTTTTAAATAGTTTCCAATTTTGTAGATTTTTACAAGCTAAAAGTTTATCTGGCTTTAACTCTTTATAGTACTTTGACAACCATACATATCTAGCAGGATATTTGCAAATAAGCCTATTTTCCCTAAAAGCATAGAGTGTAGCTTTAAGTTCACTTTGAGAATCTTTATAACCATCTTTAGAGATAAAAAAATCTCTATTTATTATACTACTTTTATCTCCGTCAAAATGTAATAACATAAGCCAAGTTTTTTTATTGGCAAGACTTCCACTACTAGCAAAAACAGCAGTTGATAACAAAAATACAATAAAGAAAAATTTCATGAAGTTTAAATATTACAGTAGAGGCAAAGCCCCTATCTGCTAGATTATAGAGATACTATCTCAAAAAGTTTTTCAGCTTTATCTTGTTTTTTCAAAGAAGAAAATCCTTTACTTGAAGCAACTTTTGCAAAAGAAGTTCTGATTTGCGATACACTTTTACCAGTTATTTTTGAAAGAGCTTCTACATATTTTCCTTTACCAGAAGCTATCTCAGCCTCTAATTTATCATAACTACCAGCAACAAATGCAGCTACTTTTGCTGATTTGCCTTTACAAGTACCATCAGAAGAGATATTTGAACTTATAGCCGTAGTACCTAAATCCCAGGTAACATTTGATATAACTGCTAGAGTGCTATCATTTGGAAAAAGCATAGCACCTATACCACACTCTCTGTAAACCGCACCTAAATCTCTATCTGCTGCAACTGCCTGAGTAGATGATATAGCTGTTAGGGCTAAAGCCACTAGTGATAATTTGATTTTTTTCATAAAAAATCCTCCTTTAAAATTTATTTAAGTCGATATATTACTTTTTTTATATTAAAATAAGATTAACTAAACTATTTAAGAAAATTTTAATCTCACTCCCAATCCAACAACCTCCTCTCCCCTTTAAGTCCTCTTATCTCTGTCACATCTTGGCTAACCTCTATCACTCCTTTATACTCACTCTCTTTATTTCGTATAGCAAAGTATCTTATATGTACAAATCTACCTTTAAACTCTATCCAAAACTCAGCTTCATCTCTTCGTCCAGCTTTAAACTCTTTAAGGATTAGCAGTACTTGATCAACACTTTTTGGTGGGTGGCAAAATTTTACTTCTCTTCCTATTATTCCTGCACTTCTTGGGAAAACTCTTTTATCTCCACGATTATAAAAGATAACTACATCATTTTCATCTACATAAGTTATATCAACTGGCATAAACTGTAACAACAAGTTTATCTGTTCAGGCAACATAAATCCTTCATCAAGTTTTATCCTACCATCTAGTGAAAAAGGTAACTTTCTCTTTTTTGTATCAAGTGAAGGGTGAACATACTTTCTTTCTACTTCTATCATGAAACCTATCTCATCATCTCCCTCTCTCATCTCTAGCCAATCATCTTTATCTAAAAGATTTAGAGCATTTGGAAGTAACCTAACCTCTTCAATTTCTAAAAGATGCTCAACTGTTCTAAAAACTACTGGTAAAAGCTCCTCTACTGATACTAGATTTTCCTCTTTTAAAAGTATCTTTATCTCTCTTATATCATCTCTTATATTATCATGCATTGCCCACATATTTTGAGAGGGACTAGTCCAACCGTACTTTTCTAAGTATGGAAAGAGTTGATTTTCTTTTCTTGCAAAGTGCTTTTCTATATCACAAAATTTTTCAAATAATTTTAAAAACTTTTCACTCTCCTTAAATACATCAACCAAGTTTATCTGTGAAATCAACTCTCTTATATACTCTGCCTCTTTTAGATATATCTTTACTGGATGGCTCTCTTCTAAGCTATCATATGGATTTTTTGAAAAAAATTCACTCATTTATTCCCCTTTTTTCATGATTATATTGAAAATATTTAATTTTTACTAAACAAAAATTTTTAATTGTCGATATATCGTCAGAAATATATATAAACAGGAAGTATGATGAATAAAAACACTATTTGCCGAGGATTACTACAAAAGAATGAGAAAAACATAGGTATCTTTACTATAGATTACAACTACAATATAAAAAGCTGGAGTGAAGGATGTGAAAATATCTTTGGTTTTAACTCTTCGATAGAGGAAAAGAGTATCTTTGGAACTATCATACCACTATATAGTCAAGATGGACTTCAAAGTGATTTTAAATCAAAGAAAGATTTAGATTTTCATCAAGTGGAATTTGTTTTGAAAGATGGCTCTACTTCTTTTTTCAACACAATAGTTAGATACACGGATGAAGAGATAACATTTTTGATATTTTCTAAAGATAAACAAACTTCATCCAAACTCTCTTCACTTGTAGTAGACAAACTCTCTCATGATATAGTTATCTCGTTAGATAAAAATGGTTACATAAAAGAGTTTAACGAAGAAGCATCTTTTTTAACAGGCTATAAAAAAGATGATGTGTTAGGTAGAAACTTTGT
Organism: Campylobacterales bacterium; assembly: GCA_027023305.1. Lineage (GTDB taxonomy): Bacteria > Campylobacterota > Campylobacteria > Campylobacterales > QNZT01 > SZUA-1377. The sequence continues at coordinate 105,630 of JALVVR010000048.1, forward strand.
AGAACTTTTTATACCAAAATCATACCAAGAAAAAATTCTTTTACAAATACAATCAACTTTCAAGAAAAAAGAGATAAATATAAGAGATAACTATCCTATTACATGTAAAGATGGTTCTAAAAAGATAGTTTACTGGAACTACAATATAGTAAACCACGCCCACAGAGACCAAAGGCTTTTTGTAACTAGCAAAAACCAAACAAAAGAGAGTATCATCACTCAAAAACTTGACTATCTAGCAACTTATGACAACTTAACCGACCTTCCAAATAAAAATCTTTTTCTAAAAGAGCTTCGAAACTCTATGGACAGAGTTGCAAAATCAAAAGATTTAAATCTTTTACTAATCATACTAGATATCAAAAACTTCAAATCTATAAATCACACTTTTAGCATAGAAACAGGGGATAATCTTTTACAACTTATAGCAAAAAGATTAAACAACAAACTAAGAGATTATGACTTAGTTGCAAGAGCAGAAGGGGATAGATTTGCCATCATATTTGATGATATACCAAACGAACTCTACTCTACAAAGATAGTAAACAGAGTCTTAGAGCTTTTTAAGACACCTTTTAAAATAGAAAAAAACCTTCTAAACACAGAGGTAAGCATAGGTGCAACTATTTTTCCATCAGATGCAAACACGATAGATAAACTTATCAGTAGTGCAGAGTTTGCCCTACAAAAAGCAAAAGATAAAACAGGAAGTAGTTATAAGTTTTTTATGCCTAGTATGTATGATGATATATCAAAAAGAAGTGAACTCGAAAAAAATATAAAAAATGCCCTTAAAAATGATGAGTTTTTCGTAACTTACCAACCTCAAGTAGATATAGATACAAACGAGATAAAAGGTGTAGAAGCACTAGTTAGATGGAATCACCCAAGTCTTAAAAACATACCACCTCTTGACTTTATCCCAGTAGCAGAAGATATTGGCTTAATCCTTGATATAGGAAAAATAGTACTAGAGAAATCTATAAAAGATATAAAAAATCTTCATGAAAGTGGATGGAAAGAGTTAACTCTTTCAGTAAATATATCAGCAGTCCAACTTTTACAAAGTAACCTACTAGATACTGTAAAATCTCTACTTGATAAATATAACTTTAACCCAAATCTTTTACACTTAGAATTAACAGAGAGTCTTTTTATGAAAAATCTTGAACTTTCTTCAAAACTACTAAAAGAGTTTAGGGCTTTAGGAATCAAAATATCTATTGATGACTTTGGTACTGGTTACTCATCTCTAAGTTATATAAGCCGTCTTCCTATAGATATACTAAAAATAGATAAATCTTTTGTAACAAATATCCAAGACAGTGAAAAAAATCCAATAGTAGATGCTATAATCTCTATGGCTCACTCGCTAGAACTTAAAGTTATAGCTGAAGGAGTAGAGATAAAAGAGCAAAATGATTACTTAAAAAACAAAAATTGTGATTTTATACAAGGATACTATTATAGTAAGCCAATAAGTTACAAAAAGTTACAAAATTTTTTAAATAATAATAAAATAATTCCTCATAACTACTTAAATAGCGATGATTTAGGAGTTGAGACTAAGTTAAAAGAATTAATTAAATAAGTCAAGCTTATAATTATTATAAACATTATAATATAAGTAGCAAAAAATGACAGTTTTGTTACTTTTTATTTAGTATAATTTAACTACAATATGAAAAAATTCAAAACAAGGGGATGTTATGGCAACAGCAGAGGGTGGCTCTAATTCTAAAAAGAGCAAAATGAAAGAGTATTTAAAAGGTTGGATACCTTATAGATATAAGAGGTATGTAGTTTTTATATTAGCAACCATTGTAGCTATCGTTTTACCATTTATAAGAATAGATGGTGCACACTTTTTTCTACTAAACTTTGATCATAAACAAATACATCTTTTCTTTACAAAGTTTGATATGCAAGAGTTATATGTTATGCCATTTTTACTAATCTTCGGATTTTTAGGTGTATTCTTCATGACTACTCTTGGTGGTAGAGTTTGGTGTGGATGGCTTTGTCCTCAAACTATCTTCAGAGTTATATATAGAGATTTGATACAAACAAAACTTCTAGGTATCAGAAGAAATATAGCTAACAAACAAAAAGAACCTGAAGGACAAACTGTAAAAAGAGCAATAGGATTTTTTATCTGGGTTGCACTAGCGATACTCGCTGCAGTTGACTTTATGTGGTTCTTCGTTCCACCAGAAGACTTTTTCAAATATATCCAACATCCAGCAGATCATCATGTTATGATGACAACTATCTCAATAGTAGCTGGATTTTTAATCTATGATGTTGTAAAACTAAAAGAAGATTTTTGTATATATGTTTGTCCTTATGCTAGAGTTCAATCTGTTATGTATGATGAAGAAACAATACAAACTATCTACAACACTGATAGAGGTGGAGACATATATAGTGAAGATCAAGAGAGAAAACTAGTTAATAATCTAAAAGAGTTAAAAGTTGCAGAACCTGATGCAGAGTGTACATACTGTGATAGTTGTGTAAGAGTTTGCCCTACTCATATAGATATAAAAAGAGGTACACAACTAGAGTGTATCAACTGTCTTGAATGTGCAGATGCCTGTACAAAGGTTATGGGAGCTTTAGGAAAACCATCACTTATCACTTGGACAAGTCTTAGTGCTGTAAAAGAGCATAGAAGACCTAAATTTTTAAGATTTAGAACTATCGCTTATGGTATTGCATTAACTGCTGCACTTACAGGTATATTAGTTATGGGTAGTAAAAAAGAGAACATGTTACTAAACATAAACAGGACTACTCAACTTTATAAGATAAAAGATAATGGTAGCAGAGTAAACAATGCTTATATCTTCTTGTTCCAAAACACTCAAAGAAAAGATCACAAATACTACTTTGAAGTAGAGGGTCATCCAGATATCAAGATAGCAAGACCAGCTAAACCATTTAAACTTATGTCAGGTAAAAAAGCTCAAAAAGTTGTTGTTTTATATACAACTAAAGTGTTAGTAAAAGATTATAAAAAAGATACTCCTATACCTATCACTATCAAAGCTTATGCTACTGATAATAAGAAAAAAATAGTTGTTGAAAGACACACGACTTTCGTATATCCTAGATACGATCTTATCCAAAAACACAAAAAACAATAACCAAAGAGAGGAACTTTCCTCTCTTTAATCTAATATTAATCTTCTTAAGCTACTATCCCACTTCAAAAATTTATAACCTTTTATTTGGAGTAGTGAGAATGATAAAAAAAATAGATATTAATTCAGATGAATTTATAGCAGAACTTGAAAAAACAAAAGAATTTACAGATAAAGTTTGTAGCTCTCAAGGGTGGGTTTACAATCCTGACCTTGAGATAAATGAATCAGTTAGTTTTGGATTAGCTAGAAACAAGCTTATTTATAAAAAAAGATTTTGCCCATGTTTTATGGTAGAAGAGGTAGATGGAAAATATAAAAGTGTAGATGACAGAATCTGCCCTTGTAAACCAGCACTTCAAAAAGAGATACCACAAAATGGTGTTTGCCACTGTGGTATCTTTTGCACGAAAGAGTTTGCAAAACAAAAAGAGACAAGTGACAAGGCAGAAGAAGTTGCACACACTCATTCAAGAGGATTAAGCAAAGCTGAGTGTGAAGAACTTTTATCAAACCCTCAGCTTGACTCTGATGAGTTAGAATCACTTTTAGAAGCTAGAGAACTTGGCATGATAACCTTTTTACTAGTAGATGTAAGAGAGTGGATGGAGTGGATAGGACAAAGAATAAAAACAACTGACTATCTTATCCCAACAACAAGCTTTTATGATGCTCTTAGTCAAATAGAGAATAAAAAAGATAAAAATATCATACTATACTGCTTTAGTGGTAGTAGAAGTGCTTATTGTCAACAAGTTATGCAAAGTATGGGATTTACCAAAGTTTCTAACTTAACAAGAGGCATCATGACATACAATGGTGAATGTGAAAGTGGAGAGTAATTTTTGCTTTCTCATACACTATTTATCATCGATATAACAATGACTATAGTTCAACAACAGTTCACCATTCCAAAAACTAAAGACTCTACTTCATCGACAGATTTATCTGTTCGATGAAGTAGATATTAACTCAAATAATAATTATTGTTAATTGTTGTTAATCTTTGATTTGTTTATGATTAATCCCTATCCTCTATACTTCTTTTTGTGAAGAAATTCATCTTACCTCCTTTAAAAGATTTTAAGAGTTCTCCGAGTGGGGCTCTTAAGATTATAAAACAAGCAAAAAGGAAACTTCATGAAAAAAACAATAATTCTTTCAAGTTTAGTAGTATCACTATTTTCAAACGAAGTAAAATTTAACTTAGTTGATAAAAATCCTTCTCATGTTATACCAACAAATAATAAACAAGTACTTTCATATAATAGTGCTATAAAAGAAGCAGTAAAATCCGTAGTAAATATTTCAACTAAAACAAATATAAAAATAACAAAAAACTTTGCTGTGCCAAATCTACCATTTCCAAAAGAATTTATGGAACCACTTTTAAAAAGTCTTCCTCAGTCAAAATCTCTAAAAGCTCTAGGTTCTGGAGTTATCCTTACAAGTGATGGATATATAGTAACAAACTCTCATGTAGTTCATGGAGCTGATGAAATAAAAGTAACTCTTCCACATAGTAAAAAAGAGTACAAAGCAAAGATAGTAGGGATAGATAGTGATAGTGATCTCGCCGTCATAAAAATAGAAACATCAAACTTAACTCCTATAAAGATAGCAAACTCAAAAGATTCATTAGTTGGTGATGTAGTATTTGCCATCGGAAATCCTTTTGGAGTAGGCGAAACTGTAACAAGTGGTATCATCTCAGCTTTAAACAAAAACAGAGTAGGACTAAATCAGTATGAAAACTTTATCCAAACAGATGCCTCTATAAACCCAGGAAACAGTGGTGGGGCTTTAGTAGATAGTAGAGGAGCTTTGATAGGTATCAACAGTGCCATCATCTCAAAAAGTGGTGGAAACAATGGTATAGGACTTGCAATCCCTGCAAATATGGTTGTAAATATCACAAAAAAACTTATCGAAAAAGGAAGAGTTGATAGAGGATATATAGGTATAAGTATAAGTGATGTTACAAAAAATCTCGCTTCTATTTACACTCACAAAACAGGAGCTGTAGTCGTGGATATAGAAAAAAACTCTCCTGCTTTTAAGTATGGTCTAAAAAGAGGAGACCTTATATATGAGATAAATGGTAAAGCCATACCAGATGCCCCTACTCTAAAAAGCACTATTGGAGCTTTTTCCCCAAAAAGTAAAGTTTTGATGAAAGTAGAAAGAAATAAACAAGATATAACTATAAATGCCATCTTAGCAAATAAAAACAATGAACTAAAATGCACTCTAAACCACAATCTTGACGGACTAAATCTATCAAGTATAACAAATGAACTAAGATACCAGTACAGAATCCCAAGGGATATAAATGGAGTCTTGATAACAGACATAAAACCAAATTCACTAGCCGAAGAAATAGGACTTCAAGTTGGAGATGTTATAATACAAATCGAAGACACAAAGATAAAATGTATAGAAGATATAAAAAGTATATTTTCAGCTCATCAAAATATGCCAAAAAGAGTTTATGTAAACAGATACGGTGAAATTTTGATGTTTGTTATAAAGTAGGGAAAAACATGATAAAAGTTTTGATGATAGAAGATGATTTAGAGTTAGCAGAGATACTTTCAAAGTATTTAAAAAAGTTTGATATAGAAGTAGAAGTAGCAGAAGAACCTTATATAGGGCTTTCTATGTTAGAGGTTAACAAATACGAACTTTTGATACTAGACCTTACTCTCCCTGGACTTGATGGACTTGAACTAATACCAAAAATAAGAGAGTTTAGCAACATACCTATCATCATATCTTCTGCAAGAGATGATATACTAGATAAAGTTATGGGGTTAGAGAGAGGAGCTGATGACTATCTTCCAAAACCATATAATCCAAGAGAACTTGAAGCTAGAATAAAAACTATTCTTAGAAGAAAAGCAAATGAACCTTCATGTGAGCATAAGAAAAAAGAAGAGATTTTTGAACTTAATGAAGATGCTATGCAGATAAGATTTAAAGGTAATCTATTAACTCTAACTCCAGCAGAGTATGACATCCTATCTATACTTATAAAAAGTAAAGGTGGAGTTGTTTCAAGAGATAGATTTTTGTATGAGAGCGAAAACATAGATGATGATAGTTCACTAAAAAACATAGATGTTATGGTATCTCGTATAAGAACAAAACTATCTAAAATAGACAACCAAAACTCATATATAAAACCAGCTCGTGGAGTAGGATATCAACTGATAGTGGCATAGTTTTATGTTTAAAAAAATTTCTATTACCACTTTTATAAACCTACTCTTTGTATTTTCTTTTATATCAACCATTATCGCTTTTATATTTTTTTTAGAATGGGATAAAAACAGATTTTCTACATTTTTACAACAAAGATATGCAGTTGTCTCAAACACTATACTAACTGAACTACAATTTTTACCAAATAACCAAAGATTGGAGCAAATATACAACCACTTTTCCCTAAAAAGTATAAACTCATCAGCAGAAGTTTTAGAGATATTAAAAAAAGGGAAAGTTTTATACATACAAGAAACTAGACTAGGTAGAGTTAGAATTTTAAAATTTAGACATAAAAACTTTATTTTTATCCAAAATATAGGCTATAACCTCATGCTAGAAGACTTGATGGCAAACAAAAGATCAAAAATAGCCCTATTTTTATTTGCTCTCATGACAGGAATTATGTTTTTCTTATACATAGTCTTTATAAAAAAGCTAATCCCCCTAAGCCGACTAAATGCTCAAATAGAAGAGTTTGCAAATGGAAATCTACAAATAAAAATAGCCGACTATGGGAAAGATGAAATAGGTCAAATAGCTAACAGCTTCAAAAAAGCAATAAGTTATATAAATGAACTAATCGAGTCAAAAAATCTTTTCATGAGAAACATGCTTCATGAACTAAAAACTCCTATCACAAAGGGGCGAATAATAGCCGAATCCATAGAGGATGTAGAGGATAAAGAGATCCTAATAAGAGCCTTTGAAAGGATGAACGAAATCATCTCAAACTTAGCCCAAATAGAAAAACTTACCCTAAAAACTCAAAAACTAGAACCAACCAGTATAAAACTCTCAACTCTCATAAATGAAACAAAAAAATTACTCTTAGTAGATGAAAAAAATGAGTGCATTCATGAAAAGTACAAAGATATAAAACTATCAGTTGATCCAAACTTGTTTAGTATAGTGCTAAAAAATCTCATAGACAATGGTAAAAAATTCTCTCCAGATAAGAGTGTAACCATAAAAGCAGATGAGGAAAAAATAGAGATTATTTCAAAAGGAGAAAAGTTGAAAGAACCTCTAAGCTCTTATATAGAACCTTTTGCACAAGGTGAAAAGAGACAAAGTGGATTTGGTTTGGGACTTTATATAGTGAAAAAGATTTTAGATTTACATCATTTTGATTTTAGCTATTTTTATAAAGATGGGAAAAATCACTTTGTTATAAACTTTTCACACTGTAAAGTTTCTTATCCAAAACTTGCATAACTTCACTAAGATGTGGACTCATAGGCAAATCTTTACTATTTAGGATTTTTTTAGCTAGTTTAAAATCACTAACTTCGACAGCACTATAAAGTGCATTTACTTGAAAAAGGTTAGGCACTTTTCTACCAACATCTTGCAAAGATTGATATAGATTTATATACCTTATATACTCTTTTTGTTCATATAACTCTTTAAGTTTTAAAACTATTTTTTCACTAAGTTCTTTTTTATAAACCCTACCCACAACCTCTTTTAAAATCTTATCATTTGGATTTATAGAAAATATCTCCTCTGATAACTTAACTATCATCTTTTTGTTACCAGTTTTATAAAAGTAAGTCAAAAGTAACTCTCTAGATTTTATATCATTTGGATGATTTTGAGAGTAAGCGAGTAAAAAATCTTTATCATAACTTCCTATCATTTCAGCATTTAAAGCTGTAAACAATATAAAAAACATAAAAAACAAACTCTTCATGATACTCCGATTTAAAATAATTTCACTTCTATATCGGCAATATATGTAAAACTTTAATGCTATAATTAAAAAAAGGAGTTTTTTATGATAGAAAAAAACATAACCAACCTTATCGGTAATACACCACTTATCAGACTCAACAAAATCTCCAATGATTTAGGAGTAGAAATAGTTGCAAAATGTGAGTTTCTAAACCCAACAGGCTCGATAAAAGATAGAGCTGCACACTTCATGATAAAAACTGCTCTTGAAAATAAAACTATAAACAAAGATACAACTATCATAGAGCCAACAAGTGGAAATACAGGTATTGCCCTAGCGAGTATTTGTGCTAGTTTAGGTATAAAGATAATCCTAACTATGCCAGAATCTATGAGCCTTGAGCGAAGAGCTATCCTAAAAGCTTATGGTGCAAAACTTGAGCTTAGCCCAAAAGAAAAAGGTATGAATGGAAGTATAGAGTTAGCCAAGCAACTACAATCTAAAATACCAAACTCCATCATCCTACAACAGTTTGAAAACCCAGCAAATGTTAAGGCTCACATCCAAACAACTGCTCCAGAAATCATAAATCAAACGAATGGAGATTTTGACTACTTTGTAGCTTCCATCGGAACAGGAGGAACATTTACAGGATGCAGTAAAGTTTTTAAAGAAAAAGTAAAAGATATAAAAACCATAGCAGTTGAGCCTAAAAACTCTCCAGTTTTAAGTGGAGGAATCCCAGCCCCACACAAAATCCAAGGTATAGGTACAGGTTTTATCCCTAAAATAGTTGATACTACCTTGATAGATGAAGTTATAACTGTAACAGATGAAGAAGCTTTTAAAGAAGCAAGAAACTTAGCAAAAGATGAAGGGCTACTAGTAGGTATAAGCTCAGGAGCAAATATTTCAGCATGTAAAAAAATAGCAAAAAAATATAAACCAAAAAGGATAGTTACAATCCTGCCAGATACGGGGGAAAGATACTTAAGTAGTGGGCTTTTTAAGTAAAATAAAGGATAACTAAATGTATAAAGAAAATGATGAAATATCACTAAATAAAAAAGCATGGTCAAGATACTTTGCAAGAATAATAGACATGACAGTAGGAATAACAATAATAGGTATTATCGTGGGGATTTCACTAAATATTTTAAACTTTTATGGATCTGCAATACATATACCTGATATACTTATGACTGTACTTTTAAGCATAATCTACTTATTGATTGAACCAATTATGATTTCTAAGTTTGGAACAACACCATCAAAAAAACTATTTGGTATAAGTATTATTTCTTCAAATAATGAATACTTAAACTACTCAATAAGTATGCAAAGAGGTTTTTTTATGTGGGCAAAAGGGCTAGCCTTTACTATTCCAATAATATCCCTTATCGCACTATCTATAACTTACAGTAATTTTACAAACGAAGGAGTTACATCTTGGGATAAATCTTGTGATGCAAAGGTTATACATAAAAAAATTAGTAAGTTTAGATTTATTATAGGCATTATCCTTTGGATTTTAACTGTAGTATTCAATATACTTATGATTAGTAGTTAAACTAACTTATTATCTACCCCTAATCTTTTCTATCTCTTTTTCAATCTCTTTTATACTATCAACCTCTTTAAAACAAGTTTGAAGTCCACAAAGTAAGTATCTTTTTTCATCTTCTATAGCAACTTTATAAACAAACGGATACTCAACCTTGATATGAGAGTATAAACTATCTTTTTTAGCTTTAACAAGATAAACATCATCCTTCATCATTAAAACTACCCTCATAGCAGATGGATAATAGTGAGGAAGTTCATTTAAAGTTTTAGAGTAACTATCTATCGTCTTTTTGACTTTTACTTGTAGTTTAAAATCTCCCTTTATAGCACTAAGTTTTAGAAGATTTTCCAAGTTAGTAGAAAGTGGACTTTTATAGTTGTTATCCTCTATATTTGCATAGCTTTCAAACTCATCATCTGACTCTCTCCAAGCCCCATCTTTATAAAAAAGTTCTACACTCTTATATGTAAGCTTTTCAAACAAAGCTAAATACTTCTCATCCAAAGTTACTTGATAAGCCTCAAACAAAGCATCACTCAAAAATGCATAATCCTCCAAAATCGCTTTTTGTGTAGGCTTGTGAGGTAGCAAAGTTTGATGATATAAAACATCATCTTTATACATAAGAGCCAAAAGTGAATCCAAACTATTTTTAGCTTTTTTCGTATAACCACACTCAAACAAAGCTTTGATATATAAAGCATTCCAAGCTGTATTTATTTTTTTATCTATAAATGGATACTCTTTTTTATCTCTCATATATGAAAGCAACTCTTTTACTTTACTACTTACTTTTTTATCATCCAAAATATGAGGATTTGAGTACTCTCCATCAAAGTTTCCATCCTCTTCTATCCCAAAGTGATATAAAGCCTCTTTTGCCTCTTTTTTACTAACTCCATTTTTTACTAAATACTCCAAAGTCTCATCATAATCATAGATAAAAAAGGATCCTTCCTGCTTTTTCCCATCCTCATCTTTACTATCTGCATCACTTGCACTAAAATAAACTCCATCATGTTTAAATCTTCTATCTATCTCTTTAACACTCTCATCTATCACTTTTTTAAAAAGAGGATTTTTAGTTATCTTATATCCTAAAGCATAAGCACTCAAAAGCTCTGCATTAGTATAAAGCATCTTTTCAAAGTGAGGTATCTCCCACCTCTCATCTACACTATATCTGTAAAATCCACCATCTATTTGGTCATAAATCCCACCTTTTGCCATAGCTTTAAGCATATTTGTAGCCATAGAGAGTGCAACTTTGTCTTTTGTTAATTGGTATAAATCTAAAAGTAGCTCAATAGAGTTTGCTTGGGGAAATTTTGGCGAAATAGAAAATCCAAAATTTTTAAAGTCATATATGCTTTTAAAACCTTTGATGGTTTTTAATTCTATCTTTTTATCTAGCTTCTCCTTAGGTTGTTTTAAAGTTTGATATTTTTTTATAACTTTTTCTATCTCATCTGCACTTTTTTGAAGCTCACTTCTATCATGATGAGCAAAAAAATTCAAAAGATGTAAAAGTCCCCGTGAACCATATCCACTATTTTTAGGTATATATGTTCCAAAAAAAAGTGGCTTCATATCAGAAGTTAATATTACTGTCAAAGGCCAACCACCACCTTTTTTGTTTAGGATTCGATAACCCAACTGATAAAAGTTATCCACATGAGGCATCTGCTCTTTATCTACTTTTATGCTCACATAGTACTTGTTTAAAAGATTTGCAACTTCTTTGTCTTCAAAACTTTCATGTTCCATCACATGACACCAATGACAAGTACTATACCCAATAGATAAAAAAATAAGTTTTTTCTCTTTTTTAGCCTTTTTAAAAGCCTCATCTCCCCACTCATACCAATCAACTGGGTTATCTTTGTGTTGAAGCAGGTAAGGTGATAGAGAATTTTTAAGTTGATTTGCCAAAATTTTCCCCTCTCCAAGAAGTATAATTAAAACAAAAAATAAGTTTTTCATGTTTTCTCCTTGAAGAGAGTTTAACTAAGTATGATTAATAGATTATACTCTAAAAACATCTATATTTAAACCTTTTATAACTCTATAATGTTTATCATTTGCACTGTGTAAAGTAAGTCCATAGTTTGTTGCAGTCGCCCCTATAAGTGCATCAGCTAACTGCATAGAGTGGCTTAAAAAATACTCTTCTACATAAAAAAGTGCCTTTGCAGAGATTTCTTCACTTATATACAAAGTCTTAACATCCCAACTTTTTAAAGTATTTTTTAAGATTTTTAACTCATTTTTATTTCTCATACCTTGAACTAACTCCATGTAAGTTACAGATGAGATAAAAAAACCATTTAAACTATGTATCAAATCATAAGCTTTTTGTTCTCCTCTAAGATACCATATCAAAATATCAGTATCAACCAAATCCTCATATATCAAAACTCTCGCCCTCTTCTAAGCTCTCTTACATAACTATCTACATCTGTTAAAGACTCCCTATCTTTCCAAATACCAAAAAGTTTATTCTCTTTATTTTCTGTAAATTCATTTTCTTCATAAGGGATAAGTTTTGCTTTTGGTTTGTTTCTATAAGTTATGATTATATTTTCTTTTTTACTTAATACATCAAATAACATTGAGATGTTAAATCTCAAATCTTTCGCAGTTACAACCATAATATATCCTTAAAGTTTATACTTCAATTATATACTATGATTATTAAAAATAAATTATACTATCTCTATTGACTCTATCTTATCACCTTGTCTAATACTATCAAGTACATCAAAACTTTTCTCATCATCATCTTTTATCCCACCAAATACAGTGTGAACACCATCAAGATGTGGACACTCTACAAAGCAGATAAAAAACTGACTTCCACCTGTATTTCTTCCAGCATGAGCCATTGATAAAGCTCCTCTTTTGTGAACAGAAGTGTTTTTATCACACTCACAAGCAATTGACCAATCTGGTCCACCAGTTCCAGTTCCATGAGGACAACCACCCTGAGCCATAAATCCAGGAATAACTCTATGAAAGTTTAAACCATCATAAAATCCACTTTTAGCTAAGTGAGCAAAGTTTGCTACTGTATTTGGAGTTTCATCCTTATAAAGCTCTATCTTTATATCTCCCTTTTCAGTATGAATCACTGCACCTTTCACATCTTTTATCTCATTTAAGTCATATTCTTTTAGCATTTAATTTTCCTTATATTTTTTTGGAAGATAATTATAGTAAAATATCCTAAGAGAGAAACAAACTGGAGAGTTCATGACAGTCATAAAAAATATAAAACTACCAAACGAAGAGATAACAGATATAGCCATAAAAGATGGCACAATAGAAAAAATAGAAACAAATATCTCTTTGCCAAATACAAAAACCATAGATGCAAACCTCTCCTATGCTCTTCCTCTCATGATAGATCTAAACATAACTCTAAGAGACAACACTCTAAGTATAAAAAACTTGGATGAACTAGAACAAAGAGCCTTGTCAGCTGGGTTTAGTACAGTAGTAACAAATGTATATATAGAAGAAAAAACATCACTAGAGCTTTTAGTAAAAGAGCTTAAAAACAGAGAGCTAAACTTCATACTCAAAGTTGATGGATTAAATCATGAAGCTAGACTAAACAATATCTCTATCCTCTTAAAAGCAGGGGCAAAAGTTATCTTTGAAAACTCTGACATTAGCACAAACAACATAAGAAGACTTATCCAGTATGCTCTTATGCACAAAACCCCACTATTTGTATTTTGTCAAAACAGAGCTTTAAATGATGCAGGAGTCATGAATGAAGCTGATATGTCTTTTGAGTTAGGGCTTCCTGGAATGTTGAAGATAGGAGAGATAAGTGAAGTTGCAAAGATGGCTTCTATGAGTGAGTACTACAAAACACCTACTCTTTTTCAAACTATCTCTACAATCCAATCAATCCAAAATATACAAAACACAAAGAAAAATTTCAAAGATCTTTTTACTGAAGTCTCTATCCATCATCTTTTAAAAACAGATGACTCATGCAGAGATTTTAACACTTCTGCAAAGATAAATCCACCTCTAAGAGGGAAAGAGCAACAACTCTCCCTCCTAAAAGCTCTAAGTGATGGAAAGATAGACACTCTAACTTCTCTCTTCTCTCCACAATCTATAACAAATAAAGATTTACCATTTGAAAAAGCAGAGTTTGGTATAGATGAGATAGAAGAGTTTTTACCACTAGCTTACACATTTCTTGTAAAAAGTGGTATTATTTCCATGGAAAAGCTAGTAGAGTTAACTTCAAAAAATCCTGCAAAAATACTAAACATAGAAGAAAACTCTCTTGAAGTTGGAAAGAGTGCAAAGTTTTTACTATTTAATCCTAACATATCTAAAACTTATAGCAAAAAAAATTCAATATATTTTAATGACAAAATATTTGGAGAAATTACCACCAAAATAAGCTAAAAAAAATCCTTTTTTTGCCGATTAAACTAGTAGCAAAAAAGAAAAAGGATTTTCAAGTGCAAATAAAAGAATTAGCAGATTTAACATCCTCTGTGTCTATCTTATACATAGAAGATGATAAACATTTAAAAGAACAAAACCAAGAATTGTTTCAAAATCTATTTAAAATAGTTGATATAGCTGATAATGGAGTTGATGCTATAAAATTATATGAAACAAATAAATATCAACTGATTATAACAGACATAAATATCCCACTTTTAAGTGGTATCAATGTCATAAAACAAATAAAAGACAAAAAACCTTTACAAGCTATCCTTGTAACATCAGTATTTAGAGAGTATGAGCTTAAAAAAGAACTTGAAGATTTGGATAACATCCACTATCTAACAAAACCTTTGGAGACAAAAACCCTACTAAAAGAGATAGAGGTTATAGTAAAAAATTTGCTTACTTTTGCTTAGAACAGTTCACTTTTTCCCACAAAAGTTTGGCATCTTCTACTTTTACTTTTGTTTCCACACTATCATATACTGGTGGCAACTCCACTAAAGTGGCATTTGCATCTTTTACAACTTTGCTATAAACTAAATCTATATCATTTGGCTTAACAACTCTTTTGATAGTTGTTGCAGGTTTTTCTACCTTAGATACTTTCACAGTAGCTACTTTTGCTTCTTTTTTCTTTTTACAGATAGAAAGTCCTGTTGATTCACTATTTTTTAAAGCAATTTTAGCCCAGTAAAACTTATCTACCAACCTATTTTTGAAAGTATATATACTTTTTTTAGGAGCTATAACTCTCCTAGTTACAATAGGTTCATAAATAAGTTTTTTTATACTGAAAACTTTAAAGGTTGGTGGAAATTTTATCACTTTTGTATATGGTGGCTTTATCATGACTCTCTTAGTGATATTTTTATAAACAGCTGGTTTTTTCACTAAGCAAACTTTGCCCTCTCTTGTAACATACTCTCGGCTTTCAGGAGTAACTAAAAACTTTATAACTTTAGTCTCATAAATAGCTGAAGTTTTTATGATTTTTTTATATGCAGGTTTGATTAAAACTCTCTTTTTCTCTATCTTAAACTTAGGAGGTGCAACATCTATTATTTCATAAGCTTGCTTGGAAATATACTCTTTTTTGACTTCTTCTTCTCTATACTTAGCAAACTCTTGCAAACACTCACCTACCTTTAAGTCATCCAAATTTGCACCCTCTTTTTTTGCAAACTCTTCATAAGCTTTACTAAGAGAAGTATTTGAATCTTTTAAGGTAAAAAACAAACTATCTTTAGTTAGTAAAATATTTTTATCTACGATCTTAAACTCAGCTTTTTTACTCTTTATATCGATGTAACTTGGAGATAAGACTATCTTCTTACTATCTTTATCAAACTTAGCTTTAGTTATATTAAAATCTTTTGATTTTTTCTCCACCTCTATCAATTCTTTTTTAGTTACAAACTTTGCAGGTAGTACAATCTTTTGATAGCACTCTCCAACTTTTGCATCTTTTAAAGATGACAAGTACTCCCCATTTACAATACTAAATAAAGATACAAAAACTAAAAGAACTTTAATCAATCAAAAAACCTTACAATGAAATATAAGATATTATACTTTTTTTACTAGTTTTGAAAATAAATAATCCTACTGTTAGTTTATTTTAAATCTAATTTAAGTTATGCTAAACTTTTGTCATGAAAACTTTAATATTTATAATATTTTTAACTTCAGCACTATATTCACAATCTATAAAGAAGATAGACTTTTCAAAAACCATCCTACAAGTAGGAGCTTTTAAAAATCAAAAAGTCCTCAAAAAACTACAAAGTAAACTATCTTCATACAACCTTTTTACAAAAGAAATATATGGCTACAAAAAACTTTTTGTCCTAAATCCAACAAAATCCCAAGTTTCAAAAATCAAAAAAATAGTACCAAAAGCATTTACACTCTCTTCTGCTAGTAAAAAAGAGATTTTCTCAGCAAACAACTCTTCTAAGAAAACTATTCAAGAGATAAAACTCAACTTAGCTCCACAGCAAGATGGACTAAATACTAAAACTATCATCAAAACAAGAAAGAAATTTTTTAAATAATTGATTTAATTTTTTATTAAATCAAGAACTAAGTTTCTTTTAGTAAAATCGTCCAAAATTATATTGAGGAAAGATTTATATGGCTATTACAGTTTATTATGACAAAGATTGTGATTTAAGTATCATAAAAGGGAAAAAAGTTGCGATGATTGGTTTTGGAAGCCAAGGACATGCTCATGCAGAGAACTTAAGAGATAGTGGAGTAGAAGTTATCGTAGGTTTAAAAGAGGGTGGAAGCTCTTGGGGAAAAGCAGCAGCAAAAGGTTTTGAAGTTATGAGTGTTGCAGAAGCTACAAAAAAAGCTAATGTTATCATGATTTTACTACCGGATGAAATCCAATCAGAGATTTATGCTTCCCAAATAGCACCAAACTTAGACAAAGGTGATACTATAGCATTTGGTCATGGATTTAATATTCACTATGGACAAATCATCCCAGCAGAGGGAATAGACTGTATCATGGTTGCACCAAAAGCTCCTGGACACACAGTAAGAAGTGAGTTTACTAAAGGTGGAGGTATCCCAGATCTTATAGCTGTATCTCAAGATGCAAGTGGAACTGCAATAGAGTTAGCTAAAAGTTATGCATCTGCTATCGGTGGTGGTAGAACAGGTATAATCCACACTACTTTCAAAGATGAAACAGAAACTGATCTTTTTGGAGAGCAAGCAGTACTATGTGGTGGTGCAACTGCACTAGTTCAAGCTGGTTTTGAAACTTTAACAGAAGCTGGATATGCTCCAGAGATGGCATACTTTGAGTGTCTTCATGAACTAAAACTTATAGTTGACCTTATGTATGAGGGTGGTATAGCAAACATGAGATACTCTATCTCAAATACAGCTGAATATGGAGACTATGTAAGTGGTCCTAGAGTTATAAACGACGATAGTAAAAAAGCTATGAAACAAATCCTAAAAGAGATACAAAATGGTGTATTTGCTAAAGATTTCGTACTTGAAGGTAAAACTGGATATCCAAGAATGAATGCTGAAAGAAACAATGCAAAAGCATCTCTAATCGAGCAAACAGGTAACAAACTTAGAGAGATGATGCCTTGGATTACTGAAAACAAAATCATAGACCAAGATAAAAACTAAAACTTAACAAGAGGTAAATCATGGGAGAAGTTATAACCATAACATCCGGAAAAGGTGGAGTTGGGAAGTCAACTCTATCTGCAAACTTATCAGTAGCTTTAGCTCATCTTGATAAGAAAGTTGTAGCAGTTGACTTTGACATAGGACTTAGAAATCTTGATATGATTTTAGGTCTTGAAAATAGAATAGTATATGATGTAGTTGATGTTATGGAGGGTAGATGTAACCTATCCCAAGCTCTTATAAACGACAAAAAAGCTAGAAACCTATACTTTATCCCAGCTTCTCAAACAAGTGATAAAAATATCTTAGATACTGATAAAGTTGCAAAACTTATCGAAGATTTGAAAAAAGATTTTGATTTTATTATCCTTGACTCACCAGCAGGAATAGAGGGTGGATTTGAACACTCTATCTTTTTAGCTGATCGTGCTGTAGTAGTAAGTACTCCAGATGTTAGTGCAGTTAGAGATGCAGATCGTGTTATCGGTATCATAGATGCAAAAAGCCAAAAAGCAAAAGATGGTGATGAAGTTATCAAGTATGTAGTTGTAAATAGACTAAATCAAGAAATGGTAAAAAGAGGTGAAATGCTTAGTGTTGAAGATGTGCTTAGTATATTAGCTCTTCCTTTAGTTGGTGTTGTTCCTGATGATAGACAAATCATCACATCTACAAATGAAGGTGAACCTATATTTTACAATGACAAATCTCTAGCATCAGAAGCTTACAAAAGGATTGCAAGAAGAATCCTTGGTGAAAAAGTTCCTATGCTAAATCTAGAGGAGCCAAAAGGCTTCTTTAAAAGGCTATTTGGATGACACTATTTGAAAGAATTTTTGGTAAAAAAGAAAAAAGTGCTAACAAAGCAAAAGATAGATTAACAATCATGCTAGCTCAAGAAAGAGCTGATTGTGCTGTACCATACATTAACGATCTAAAAGAAGACTTGATGAAAGTTATCCAAAAATACACAAAAGTTGGAGATATAAACATAAAAAGTGAACATAATCAAAACATAGATATGTTAGAAATAGAGATATCTTTAAACAAATAAAACTTTGTATAAATTTACAAGTATCTTACTATCTATCCTTCTATCTCTTCTTGTGGTAGATAACTTTTATTTTTCATCTAAAAAAGATTTAAAAGCACACAAAGTTATCTCCTCAGAAGCTATAGATTTTAACAATACAACTACAAAAAATCCTCTACCTATCACAAAGCAAAAACCAATCCAAAAAGTGATAGTTAAAGAAATCAAACATAAAAAACACAGATACAACCATACTTTGATGATAATAATGGATGATATATCAACCCTAAAAGAAGCAAGAGAGATAAAAAAACTTCACCTTAAAATCATCCCTTCTATTTTTCCAAAAACTTCCAATCATCCAAATACACCAAAAATAGCAAAAATGTTTAAATCTGTCATGATGCACTTGCCATTAGAAGCTACAAATTGGAAAAAACCAGAAAAAATCACTATAAATGTAAGGGATAATTTAAAAACAATAAAAGAAAAACTAAAAAAAGATTTAAGAGGTTTTTCAAACATAAAAGCTATAAACAACCACACAGGAAGTAAATTTACAGCTTTTAAAAAGGGATTTAAAGAAGTTATAAAAGAACTTAGAAAAAAACATATCTTTTTTATTGATAGTAAAACTACACCCAAAAGTAAATATATTGAAATTCAAAAAGAACTAGGAGAAAAAATATTTCAAAGAGACATATTTCTTGATAATAACCAAAAAATAAGCTATATTAAAAACCAAATCAAAAAAGCTGTTAGATTAGCTAAGAAAAAAGGTTTTGCGATAGCTATTTGCCATCCTCATCCAAACACTTTTGAAGCTCTTAGCAAATCTAAAAAGCTTTTAAAAACTGTTAGGTTGGTAAATATAGATGAAATATGAAATAAATAAACTACAAACTATTCCTAAAGAGTTAGAGGATATAAAAACTCCTCCTAAATCTCTTTTTTATGTAGGAGATACCTCTTTGCTAGAGATGCCAAAGGTATCCATAGTTGGAACTAGAAGGCCAAACTCATACACCAAAGATTTCACATTTTCTTTAGCAAAAGCTCTAAGTGATGCAGGAGTTTGTGTAGTTAGTGGTGGAGCTATGGGAGTAGATGCCTTAGCACATCAAGGAGCATTTCCAAACACTATTTCAGTTTTAGCGAACTCATTAGATTTTTTTTATCCAGCTGTAAATCAAAAACTTTTATCTAATATATATGAAAACTCTTTAGCCCTCAGTGAATACGAAAAAGACTATAAAGCTAGACCATATAGCTTTGTAAATAGAAACCGACTTGTCGTAGCTTTGGGAGAAGTTTTAGTAGTAACCCAGGCTGATGAAAATAGTGGGAGTCTCAGAAGTGTAGAATTTGCTCTAGATCAGGGAAAAAAGATATTTGTCCTACCACAAAGACTAAGAGAAAGTGATGGCACAAATAAACTATTAAAAGAGGGAAAAGCAGATGTTATATATGATATTTCCACATTTATTTCACAATTTGGAACTAATATCAAACCTTCTAAAAAGGGTGAAGATGAAGAGTTTTTTTCAAAAAATCCATCCTTAGATGAAGCGATTCAAAAGTATGGTTCAAAGATATATGAACTAGAACTTGAAGGAAAAATACTCATAAAAAACTTAAAGGTTTATCTATCATGAACACAGCAAGTATAGATGTAGGACTTAAAAGGATAGGCTTAGCACTTTGCTTAAAAGGCTCATCCATAGTTATCCCAAAAGAGGCAGTTTTAAGAAAAAACAGAAATCAAGCAGCACTTGATGTAAAAGAGTTTTTAGATGCTTGGATTATAAAGAGACTCATAGTAGGACTACCAAAAGGTGGAAGTAGCGAAGATGAGATGAAAAGAAGGATAAAACACTTTGTATCTCTTATAAGATTTGATGGAGATATAGCTTATGTTGATGAATACGGAAGCTCCATAGAGGCAAAAGAACTTACAAAAGGAGTTTTTAAACATAAAAAAGATGGTAAAATAGACTCAATAGCTGCCAAATTGATTCTTGAAAGGTATTTAGAAATAAGCAAATAATTATACTCCAAGTAACATTACTTGTTGCAAATAGTAACCTTAATTCCTCTTTAAATTTTTTTTCATTAACTTTTATTAACTTTTATTAAAGTTAAGTAGTACTATAATTTTACTTATAAAATAAAACTGGAGGAAAAACAAGATGAATACAAAAAGTTTAGCAAGAAGATCTCTTTTAAAAGGCTTAGGTGCAATTGCTATGTCATCTATTATTTTAAGTAGTAATGCCCATGCAAAAAGCACTAAAAGTAAAAAATTTCATAGATTAAATCTTTTCAGTACTCATATACAAAAATCTTTCCATCCTAAAATCTTTACCAACTCAGGAAGTTTAGATGTTATGGGACTTTTTGAAGTTGATAAAGCAATGATGGATTATCATGCATATCAAATAACTAGAATCGATTTAAGACTTGTAAATCTTTTATATAACATTAACTCTTACATCGGTTTTAATAGAAAGATAAATATCCTTTCAGGTTATAGAACCCCACAAACAAATGCATACTTAAGAAGACATACTTATGGTGTAGCAAAACATAGTTATCATATAAAAGCTATGGCTGTTGATGTGCATATTGATGGCATGAGATTAAGTCGTGCTAAAGATATAATAAGAGGTATAAACCATCACGGTGGAGTTGGCTACTATCCAAATAGTGGATTTATCCATACAGATGTTGGACCAAAAAGAAATTGGGTAACTTTATAGGGTAGTTTCCTACCCTATCATATGAGCTACAAACTTACTCATATCATCAAGTATCAAGCTTTTTGAACTTCTAAATCCAAGCCCGCACCCTTCATAAGCAAAAAATACACCAGCTTGGTAAAGATTATTTTCCTTATCTCTGTTTAGATTTGTAAACTCTTGATATATAACTGGAAAATTTTCATAATCCCCACTACTTTTTTCTAAAACTTTGCCACTCTCATCAAAAATTTCAACATTTCCACCCTCTCTTCCAAAAATAGGTTTTTTAACAAATTTCTTATCCTTTAAAGGTTCAAATGAACTCTCTAAAAGTAAAGGATGATTTGGAAACAAATCCCATAAAATCTTCAACATTGCTTTGCTTTGAAACATCAAAGTATATGCTGGGTTTAAGATGATAGCTTTTTTATTTTCTACAATCCTTGTCAAAAGTGAAGCCAACTCACCCTCTTCTATCGATATATCTTCCCAAGGGATAAGTTTAAAAAGATATTCATACTCTTTTTCTTTATAAAAAATACCATCTTCATCAAACTCTACCTCATCAATACATGCAAACTCGCACTCAAATCCAGCATCTTCAGCGATAGATTTTAGATATACAGTTGTATTTTCATCCTCTTCATAGCCACGAACACAGCTAAAAAGTATCTTCCAACCATCATAATACTCATCAAACTTTTCAACACTCTCTTCCAAAGTAACAAGTCTTTTAAAGTTATCTATCAAACTATCATGAAGATTGTTAAACTGTTTACTGTCATCTAATCCCTCTTTTTTCAATACAGCCCACTGTATCAAAGATGTTTCTACTAAAGAAGTAGGTGTGTCAGCATTAAACTCCAAAAGCTTTAAAGGCACTCCATCAACCCCACCAGCAAAATCAAATCTTCCATATAGATGCCAGTGAACATCATTTTCCCAACTAAGCTTTACTATCTCTTGTAAGTTAAAAGGTATCCCTATCTCATCTAAAAGATTGTTTTCTATCACATACTCTCCAGCTTCTACATACATATCGTAAAGCTCATTACTAGCTTCATAAAATGCCATAGCTTCAACTTCACTGATTTTAACTATGCTATCAACCAAATAACTACTTCCATCACTATCAGTATGCCAAGAAAATCCTATCCCTTCCAAATACTCTTTTGTAAGAGAAGTTTTTACTTTAAGACTCTCTATCATCCACCAAAACCTCTGCTTCTAAAACCTCCACCAAAAAATCCACCACTCCTTCTGCTTCTTGTACTGCTTTTTTTCATAAATCCACTTCTTCTACTAGCTCTTGCTTTTTTAGCTTTGTTAAAACTGTTTACACTTCTATTATAAGTAGATGGTGATTTATAACTACTTTTTCTTCTTTGTTGATAATTTTGATTGTTAAAAAGCTTACTTCCTATCCAACTCCCAAGTACTGCTCCAGCTGCACTTGCGAGTATAGTCTCTCCCAAACTCATGCCACCCATACCAGAGTTTACACTAGGATTTGTTAAAGGTGAAGTTCCATTGTCTATTTTTTTAGCTTCCTCTTTTACAAGAGTATCTAACTCCTCTTTAGTTAAAATCTTCTCTTTACCATCTAAAGTTTTCAGTATAACTCTTGTTTCATCTGAAGGATACTCATTTACTATCTTATACTGCTTTGGAGCTACTTCTTGTATCACAACAAAAGCATTTTGTTTTTGATTTGCCTCACTAAAAGCTCTGCTATCACCTTTTTGATTATTTTGAGGTGATTCACAACCTACAAGTCCTACAACAAGCATAGCACCAATTCCACCAACTATTGAATAATCCCTAATTTTTTTAATATGTTTCAAATCTACTCCTCCTCAACTCTTTCTATAAGCTCTTTTGCTCTGTCTTGTGATCCTTGCCCAAAAGTTAAAACAACTGCCATTCTTCTACCTTTATGACTCTCAGGCTTTCCAAAGATTCTTAAAAAACTGTTTTCACTAAAGACAGTCTCATCAACTTTAAAAGTAGGCTTTACACTCTCCTTAGTAGATTTATAAGCTGCACTAGCACCCTCTCCATAAAATATAAATCCCAAAGGAAGTCCTAAAACTGCTCTTACATGAATCGCAAACTCACTCTGGCTTTGTGTTATCATCGTAACCATTCCAGTATCATGAGGACGAGGGCTTACTTCACTAAAGAAAATCTCATCATCTTTCACAAAAAGCTCTACTCCAAAAATACCTCTTCCACCAAGTCCATCAGTAATCTTTTTCGCTACCTCTTTTGCTTTTTCTATCGCTACATCACTCATTTGCATTGGTTGCCAAGAGTAGATATAATCCCCATCTTTTTGGACATGACCTATCGGCTCACAAAATACAGTTTCATTTTCAGTTCTAGCTGTAAGCAAAGTTATCTCATAATCAAACGGAACAAACTCCTCAACTATAAGCTCACTTGCATCTCCTCTAGCCTCTTTTGCCTCTTCCCAAGAAGCTTCCAAGTCATCTTCACTTCTAGCAATACTTTGCCCATGCCCACTACTACTCATGACAGGCTTTATCACACAAGGAAATCCTATCTCTTTGCTTGCCTCTTCTAACTCTTCAAAACTCTTTACAAACTTATAAGCACTTGTTTTAAGCCCTAACTCCTCTGCTGCAAAAACTCTGATATTTTTTCTATTCATAGTTTTGTTTACTGCCTCAGCATTTGGGATAACATTAAACCCCTCTTTTTCAGCTTCAAACAAAGCTTCTATACTAATAGCCTCTATCTCAGGAAGTATATAATCAGGTTTTTCTCTTCTTATAACTTCTAAAACTTCATCTTTGTTTTGCATATCTATTACATATGACTTGTTTGCAACTAAGTGAGCAGGAGCATTTTCATAATTATCCACTGCCACTACCTCTACTCCTAGTCTGTTAGCCTCTATCGCTACCTCTTTCCCTAGCTCTCCACTTCCTAGAAGTAGTATCTTTGTACTGTTACTTTTTAATGGTGTTGTAAACATCATGACTAAAAGTCCTCCATATCTAATATTCTTACTTTATCGCCCTTTTTAAGCTCCTTTTGCTCTACATCAACTCTAACAAGTGCTACATCTCCCAACATATTTGTCAGTATCGCACTTGTTCCACTTTTTTTGCAGGAAAAATCAATCATATACTCTCCATCTTCTATACTCAAACTACCTGCATGAAACTCTGTTTTATGAGTCTTTTTCTTAAAATTATTTTTCAAAGTTGCTTTTTTATACTTTAACTCTCCATTAAGTCCCATCATACTTCTTATCAAAGGTATAACATAAAGTATAAAAGTTACAGTCGAGCTATATGGAAACCCAGGAAGTGCTACTATAAACTTTTTGCCAATCTTTACTATCTTTATATGTTGCCCAGGTTTTAAGCTAACACCCCTAGTAATATAATCTGCTTCAAAATCCTCTAATATCAACTTTACAAAATCATAATCCCCAACACTAACTCCACCAGTTGTTACAACTATATCACATCTACTAAGTAAGTTTTGCATCGCTTCTTTTATAGAGTCTTTATCATCTCCTATCAAAGAGTGTCTTACAACTTCTGCTCCCTCATTTTTTGCCAAAGATTCTAAGACGAACTGATTTGAACTTCTGATTTGAGCATCATTTGTTTGTATATCTCCAACATCAAGTATTTCACTTCCAGTACTTAAAACTCCAACAATTGGTTTAGCAAAAACTTCTACTTGGGAGATATTTAAACTAGCCATTACCCCAATATCAGCAAAATTTAACTTACTTCCAGACTTTATCAAAACTTCACCCTCTTTGAAGTTTTCACCTACTTCTCTAACATTTTTACCAAAACTTACCTCTTCTTTGATAACTATATATCCATCTTCTACTTCCACAAACTCAATAGGTATAAGAGTATCACCACCACTAGGCATAAGTGAACCTGTAAAAGTTTTGATACAAACTCCACCTATTACTTCTTCTTTGTTATCACTTCCAGCAGGATTATCTCCTAAGATTTTTATCTTTCCTAAACTCAAATCTTCATGCTTGATAGCATAACCATCCATAGCAGAGGTAGGATAAGCAGGTGAGTTAAAAGTAGCTACTATATCAGTTGCTAAAACTCTCTCAAAAGCATCACTTAAAAAAACTCTCTCTTTTAACTTAGGCTTTTCACTAGCATCTCTCAATGCATCTAACGATTCTTCAAATGGCACAAACTTCATGATAACACTCCACTATTTTCTAACTTTATTCCTCTTTTTTTAACAAAAACTCTTTCTCCATCTCTCATATCATACTTCCAAATAGGAGCATTAGCTTTAAAATCCTCTACAAACTTATTAATCATCTCTAAAGAAACTCTTCGCTTAGGTGAAGAAATAGCACACATAAATGAACTCTCATGTAAAAGTACATCTCCAACAGAGTGAGCCATATAAACCTCAGCCTTCACCTCTCTTAACTCATCTTGCCACTTTGAAAACCACTTCTCTAAGATAGGCTCATAAATATCAAAACTAAGCCCATCTATATCATCCTCATCTCGCACTATCCCAACAAAAGTTATCAAAGCTCCATGGTTCTTGTCTTTGACTATATCAAACCAATTGTTTTGGATAGATTTTACATCTAAATTACCTTTGTGAAGTTCTAGCATTTTAACCTCCACATACAGGAGGAAGAAGTGAAACCTTATCCCCATCTTTCAATTCTACATCCAACCCAGCAACTATCTCATCATTAACAGCCACTGCCAAAGATTCCAACCACTCTTTTAAACTTTCATCTTTTTTTAATATCTCTTTTAACTCAGATAGATTTTTTATATCTACTTCTAAAGGTTCTTTTGAAATAGGTCCTAAGAACTCAACTTTTACCATTTGCTCTTCCTTTATTTTTTTTGATTATACTTAGCTAAAACTTTTATAGAGGTTATGGAAACACAAATGATATTACTTGGCAAAATAGAGTATATAAACTTAGCTCCATTTCATGTGTTTTTAAAACGATATATAAGTAACACTCAAACTAAACAATCTATAAACTACCATAAATCCTACCCAGCTAAGATAAATAGATTATTTAAAAAAAGAAAAGTAGATGCTGGATTTATCTCAAGTGTTGAAAGTTTTAGAGGAAGTTTTAAAAGATTTGATGTGGGAATAGTAGCAAAAAAAGAGGTTAGAAGTGTTTTAGTCAAAAAAGGAGAGGTAAAAACTGACTCTGAATCAGCCTCTTCAAACATGTTAGCTAAAGTTTTAGGTATAAAGGGAAAAGTTATCATAGGTGATAAAGCTTTAAAATCATACTTACAAAATCCTAAAGCTTATCAAGATTTATGCACACTTTGGTATGAAAAAGAAGCTCTTCCATTTGTCTTTGCAAGATTTTGTGCTAACAAACATAGCTCTTTTTATAAAACCCTCATAAAAAGATTTATCTCTTCAAACAAAAAAATCCCTCAGTATATACTAGAAAAATACTCAAAAAAAAGTGGTGTTTCAAAAAAAGATATAAAAGAGTATCTAACTCTCATCTCTTATGAGATAAATCACAAAGAGCAAAAAGCTCTTAAGCGATTTTTTAAACTTACATCCCAGGGATTCTAGGTATTTTACCTAACTTTGAGTTTTTACAGTACCATCCCCATCCCTTTTTAAGCCAATGTCCTATAACAGGCATAGGTATCATTTTGCCACCTTTATTATCTCTATAAACAAAAGATGCTCCATTCCCACTATCCATGACACAAAGGATATTTATATGTTCTTCATAACCTTTTCTATCACTGCTACCTTTTAGCTTTTGCTCTAAATTGTAAGCTACATTTCTTGCCATAACTTCTGCTATATGCCCCTGTTTTGCTCTCCAATCAGGACCTTCTAGTGCTACACTATCTCCAATAGCATAAACATTTTCTTTTCCTTCTGCTTCGCAAAAATCATTTATCTTTATAAGTCCAGCTTCATTTAGAGCTAAATCACTACTTTTAAATACATCATGACCATTTCCTGCAGGAATAAACATAGTAAAATCACTCTCAAGCTTACTATCATCTTCAAAAACTATACCATCAGCTTCAAATCTTTTCATCTTTTTACCAAAATGCTTTTTGATATCTAACTTATTAAAAAAAACATCCATCATCTTTAAAGCTTGTTCTCCCATTCTAGCTCCTGGTTTTTCCATAGGTGCAAAGAAAGTTAACTCAAACTCATCTCTAATCCCTAGTTTTTTTAGCTTATTGTGTACATTAAAAAGTACCTCAAAAGCTGGACCACCTCGGACATTGCTACTATCTTTAGGATTTCCACCAAATCCCATAGCTATCTTTCCACTTCCTTTTTTGATAAGCTCATCAATTTTCTCTTTTATCTTGATAGAATCTTCTGGCTCTCCACAGATAGATAAAAAGTTTTCGCTACCAACATGGCTCATCTTTCCACTTCCGATAGCAACTATCAAGTTTTCATACTCATAACTTTCATTTTCACAAACAACTTTGTTTTGACTACTTTGTATCTCTTTTACTTCATCAACTATCAACTCAAATCCATGAGCTTCACTCAAATCCTTTAACGGCACACAGATATCTTCAAACTCAGCCTCACTTGTTGGTATCCAAATAGAAGTAGGATAGATATAAAAATAATCACGATTTGAAATCATAGTAGTCGCAAAACCTGCTTTTCTTAGATATATACAAGCCTCTACTCCTGCAAATCCTCCACCAAGGACTAAAACCTTTTTCATAACTTCCCCTTATAATTATTATTAGTATAATATCTTAGCATATTTTTTATATATTTTGTTATAATCAAATCATGAAAATAGCTATAGTCAAACTCTCTGCAATGGGAGACATCATACAATCAGCATTTATTTTACAATACATCCATCAACACTTTCCTGATACAAAGGTTGATTGGATTGTAGAAGATAGTTTTGCTCCTATTTTAGAAAACAACCCACACCTTCATGATATAAAAAGAGTAAATCTAAAATCTATAAAAAAATCTCCACTAAATATTTTTAGAGAGATAAAAAAGATAAAAAAGTATGCAAAAGAAAACTACGACTTTGTAATAGATTTACAAGCAAATATAAAATCAGCTATCACCTCAAAACTGCTATCCAAAAATGTTTACGGATATGATAAAAACTCAGCTAGAGAAAAAGAAGCTAGCTGGTTTTACTCAAAATCTTTTGATATACCATATCACTTAAACACCATAGATAGATATAGGCTTTTGATAAACTCAGTATTTGATATAGAGATAAAAAAAGAAGATGTATTAAACAAAAAGCCTTATCTCTTCTCTAAAACTGACAAAAATTTTGGTTCAGAAGTTGTCTTTATCATAGGAGCTAGTTGGAAAAGCAAAATTTACCCAAAAGAAAAAGTAAAAAAAGTGATAGAATCTCTTGATACAAAAGTTACAGTTCCTTACTCAAATGATAAAGAGTATGAGTTTGCCAAAAGTTTAGGAGATGTAGAGGTAGTTAAATTAAACCTAGATGAACTAAAAGCCCTCATATCAAATGCAAAGTTAGTCATAGGAAATGATACAGGTCCTACATATATAGCATGGGCAAACAACATCCCTAGCATAGTACTTTTTGGACCAGTTCCACCTAATAGAGTATATGGCGATGAAAAAACTCTGCTTTTAAAATCTCCCACAGAGGTAAATCCATATAAACTAAACAGAGAAGACTACTCTATCAAAGAGATAGATGAAAACCTAATCATAAAAGAAGCAAAAAGGTTACTTTCATGAATATCCTCATAACTCGTCATGATAAGATAGGAGACTTTTGTACTACACTTCCTATGATAAAAGTTTTAAAAAAGCAAACAAATCACAAAATATTTGTTCTAGTTTCAAAGGTAAACTATGACTTTGCAAAAAACTTTGATTTTATAGATGAAGTTGTTTTATATGAGGATAAGCCTCTAAAGTTAGCCAAAAAACTAAAAAAACTAAATATCGATACTTCTATCTCAGCCTTTATAGATACTAAACTCTCTTTTGCCCTTTTTTTAAGTGGTATAAAAACTAGAATTGCACCAGCTACAAAGATAGCTCAAATCTTTTTCAACAAAAAAGTAAAACAGAGACGAAGTGAAGTAAAGATGAGTGAATATGAGTACAACTTAGAACTTTTAAAAGCCTTTGATAAAAATTTAGACTTAACATATACTCCACCCATTTTAGAACTAAAGCAAAACAGAGAATACATAGTAGTTTTTCATCCTGGATTTGGTGGAAGTAGTGATGGAAACTTAAAACTAGAAGATTATCTAAACTTAGCCAAGTCCATAAAAGACAAAACAAAAGTTGTCTTTACCTTTGGTCCAGATGACAAAACATCAGAAGCATTTGTAAAAAACAATAGTGATTATGAAATCAAAAATAACTTTAAATCTATTTGGGATTTTACACTTTACTTATCAAAAGTAAAACTATTTATATCTACATCTACTGGACCTATGCACTTAGCAAGTCTATCCAACACCCCTACTCTCTCCTTTTTTGGAGATAGCAAGTTTGCAAGTTTTAAAAGATGGAAACCAGAGAGTAGCGAAGAGGTACAAAATAACTTTTTAGTTAGTGAGAATTATGATAAAATACTCTTTAAAGAGATTATTAAAAGATTAAAGGAAATTGTATGATAAAATTAAAAATAGACAATCCTGAGATTGAAAAATTTTTTGGTAAAAGCGATGAAGTTCTTAAAGCTCTTGATTTCTTAGTAAAAAATGATATAGACTATAAAAATCATATACCTTCTTGGCATATAGAAGAATTAGAAAAAAGGGAAAAAGAGTTTTTTGAAAATCCTCATGCAGGAAATGATTGGGATAAGATTAAGGCAAAATATATATGAAAATTATTCTTCATCCTCTATCAGAACAAGATTTAGATGAAAGTATAAAACACTATGAAGAAATAGACAAAAACTTAAAAGAAAAATTTATAAAAGAGTTAGATTTTACTTTTAACCAAATAAAACTTAATCCAAAATTATACCCTTTAGTAACAACTTACTCGCATAAAAAAGTTATGCAGAAGTTCCCTTATATTGTTTACTATACTATTTATGATAATACTATCAATATTTTAGCTATATTTCATACAAGTAGAAATCCTTATACATTAAAAAAGAGATTATCATGAAAATATTTATTGAAATCCCAACTTGGCTTGGAGATGCCATCATGACAACTCCTGCTATAGAAAATCTTTTAAAAACATATCCAAAGGCAGAGGTTACGATTTTTGGCTCTTTTGTTTCTACTGAGGCTTTAAAAAAGCATCCTCAAATAAAAGAAGTTATAGTAGATGAAAGCAAAAAAGCAAGGTGCAGGATTTGTTGGATATATAAAAAGGCTAAAAGTTTAGGGAAGTTTGATAAAAGCTTTACATTTAGAAGAAGACTTTATCCAACTATTATGCAGTTTTTTTTAAACTCAAAAGAGAAGTATATATATAAAAGATATACAAAAGAAACTAGACATCAAGTTTTAAGATACAATGACTTCATAAACAACTCTTTAGAAAAAGTAGCTTATGCAAAAGATTTAAAACTCTATCATGACAGAAAAGTTTATAAAAAACCAACTTTAGGATTAAACCCAGGTGCTACTTATGGAAGTGCAAAAAGATGGTACCCAGATAGATTTGCAAAAGTTGCATCAGCTCTGCATAAAAAGTATGATATCATAATCTTTGGTGGACCAAATGAGATAGAAATGGCAAAAGAGATAGAAGAAAACTTACTTAAAGAAGGTGTACTAAACTTCCAAAACTTAGCTGGAAAAACAACTGTAACTGAGCTTATTGAGCATATAGCAGGACTTAGCCTTTTTATCACAAATGACAGTGGACCTATGCACATAGCAGCTGCTTATAAAGTTCCAACTATCGCTCTTTTTGGTCCAACAAAGTGGGATGAAACAAGCCCTTGGAAAAATCCAAATGCCAAAATAATAAAAAAGAATTTAGATTGTATGCCTTGTATGAAAAGAAGTTGCCCTTTAAAGAGTCATGAGTGTATGGATTTGATTGGGGTAGAAGATATATTAGAAAATTTAATTTAAACTATTTTCACATGGGGGGGTGACCCCATGTGTACCACCAGGGGAAAGCCTCTATCAAGTACATGGGGAGTCATCCCCCCCCATGACACTATGCTCTTGTCTACTTTACATATCCAGTAGCAGCTCTGAAGTGAATCCCATTGCCACCTGATGTACTATTTATCTGATTTACACTAGCATCAGACTGTATATCTACTTCACTACCAAAGGCTAACTCATAAGCATGTATCCCTGTGTCTGGAATAAATTCGCATATTGTATTTGTATAACCTGTAGGCATATTCTTATCATTAACTGCCAATGTATTTTTTACAGTTATACAACCATTACTTACAGAAGTTTTAACATCTCTTAGGTTCTGAAAGTTTGTAAATGTTGGCACAGATATCGTAGCATTTACATCTGGTAAATCACTATTCCCTATTAATGTTTTTGATTCATCGACAGATACAGTATCAACTTTATCCTGACCAGCTACAAACTCAACTTTATCATGATTTCCATCAGTATAAACTGCTAAATATTTTGACATCCAAAAACCATATTTATTATTATCATGTTTACCTTTTGGTACATATACAAAACCTGCTTTTACTAACTTATCACCATCTGGAGTTTGAGTTATCCAAGCTGTATAAGCTTTATTTTGAATATCTGCTTTAGTATCAGCATCTAAAACTGTTGATTTCGGTGCTATTCCTCCATTTAATGGATCTGTACCAGCATCTTTTTCTGTTACATTTGGTCTCTCATCTCCATCACTATCATTATACTTATCTTTTGCATCAATAATTCCATCTTTGTTATAATCTGCAGGAGTTTGACACCTTGAATCACCATAATTTTGTTCTATAGCACTTTTGCCATTTAAAACCCAAATGTTATTTCTTATAGGATTATCTTTTTCTAAATCTGTAGTATTATGCACCACACTTAAAACATCATCATAGAAATTATTTGTAACCTCTTCAATATCTATACTATCAGCTACTCCCTCTACTTTTCCATCATTATTTTTTTTATAAAATTTTTTAGTTGAATCAAAAGTTCCACAAACTTCTATACCATCAGTAACACCATCACCATCACTATCTTTAAGTTTAGGGTCTGTTTTACTTTTTTTAACCTCATAACCATCACTTAACCCATCTCCATCATAATCAGAATTTTTTGGAGAAAGACCTCTACCTAATTCATCTCCATCTTTTAAACCATCTTTATCAGTATCAGGATTTGTTGGATCTGTTTTATACTTAGCAAGTAAAACCTCATCACCATCACTTACACCATCATCATCACTATCAGGATTTGTTGGATCTGTTATATATGATGATTTATCTCTATTTGGATGAACCCTATCATTTATATTTGTAACTTCATCTCCATCCAATAATCCATCACCATCAGTATCAGCATTCATTGGTTTTGTACCTATACCACAATTTTTATAATTTGAAAGTGCAGCTACTCCTACTTCACAACCATCTATCAATCCATCATGATCACTATCTGGATCATTTATTAATGTTCCTGCCTGTTTTTCATCAGCATCTGGTAAATAATCACAATCTGTATCATTTGTTCCTGCACCACAATTTGCATTTCTAGTCCCTGGTATAGATGAACTACCTGGTAGATGTCCCGAATCTTTAGCTTCTTGTACACTTATCCCAGCTCTATCCTTACCACATCCTTGCAAACTTAGCAAAACTGCACATGTTGCTACTGATATTAAACTACCTTTTATTATATTTTTCATTTTATCTTCCTCCTTCAACTGCATGTGGATATGTTAGACTTACTTCTATTCTTCTGTTTAGTGCCATACCTTGTTTTGTACCATTTGAAGCTATCGGATCATTTTCTCCTCTACCTTCTGTACTAAGTCTATTTGCACTAACTCCCAAGTTTATCAATGCTTTTTTAACTGATTCTGCTCTTTTTTTAGACAACACCATGTTATAATCAGCTGGTGCTCTACTATCTGTATGTCCTGTTATATGTACTTGACTACCTTTATGATCTACTAAAAATTTAGCAAATTTTCTAACTTTTCTCATACTATAGTCTGTGATATGAGCAGAGTTTGTTGCAAAGTGGATTCTCAAAATCGCTTTTACAGGACAACCTTTACTATCTACACTAAAATCACACGGAGTAGCTGGACACTGATCAACACTATCTTCTACACCATCTCTGTCTGCATCTGGTAAATCAGTTTTTATAGGGCACTCTGACTCTGAGAAAGAAACTGGTGCTGCTTGTTCTACAACAGATTGTACAACCACTGGACATCCATCAGCTCCTACACTTTGTCCTAGTGGAGTATTTGGACATTTATCAAGTCTATCTATAACACCATCTTTATCACTATCAGCCACTACTTGTCTAACTCTAGGTTGAGCTTTTCCACCAAAAGGCATAGCAAGACCAACCTCAGCTATAAACTCATTATTCTCTTTATCACCACCTAAAATCTGTAAAGCTTTTAACTCTGCTTTTGCTTTTACATTTTCAGTAATGCCTATGCCTAGACCACCACCACCTTGGATAAATGGATGAGATTTAAAACCATATCTAGAGTTTGTTACAGACTCATAACCCAAACCTCCTAAAAGATATGGATTTACTGCATTTCCCTCTGTTATATCAAAAACACCATTTACTGATGTTTTTAATAGTGAAGTTGGAACCTCAGCTTCACTATCTGCAATATCTACATACTCAAAATCAAACCTTGGTTTAATCTCATAATTATTTAACTGTAGGTTCAATCCAAATGTTCTATTTCTCATTTTTATACTCGGCTCATTCTTTATAGAAGTAGCACCAAATGTAACACCAAGTTCATAAGGTTGTTCACTACCACAAAGAAGAGAAGCAGCTAAAACTGAAAACAAAGCTATTCTTTTCATCTTACTTTCCTTTTTTAAGTTTTTTTTCATATTGAGCACTATATATGAAAAAAGTTTAAATAAACCTTAAAAAGATTAAATAATTAAAATTTTTTTTACTTTAGTTAGAGATAGGTTAAGTTTAAAAAGTAATTATATTTTTTAAGTTTTTTTTTATATTAGATATTTTTGTAGGAAATTGGCTATCATTAAAGGTGATTTGTCTCTTTGCCAAGCCCCAGGTATTTGTAGATATTTTTTCTTCTAATCCCTTTATGTCGAGTTTTCCATCTAAATATGAAAGAGTTTCTATCAATCCTATTGCTTTTAGAGGAATATTATTTCGTCCATATTTCTTTTGTAAAAAATATACTTCTTCTATTAAGCCAATTTTAATCATAAGCTTAGTTCTTAAGGATATTTTTTTTCTTAAATCTTCTCTATTTACTTCTATATTGTAGATTTTTAGGTCTTTTAATAGTGGTTTTCTTTGATTATTTAAGAAAACTTTTGTTGGAACTTCATTTTTACTTAAAAATATTTCGTACCATTTTTCTATCCTATATTTATCAGTTTTAGATATTTTTAAAGCATATTCCCTATCAGTTTTCTTAATAAACTCATAAGCCAAACTTAAATCTTTAATCCTACCTTTAACTTCATGTTTAATTTCTGGTGTAATATTTAAATTTTCACTTAGTCCATCTATCATAGATTTTAGATAAAAAGAGCTTCCACCTACTATGATAAGATTTTTATCATCTTTCAGACACTTTAGTTTTGCCTCTTTATATATATCAAAAAACTTTACCACACTAAACTCTTCATCAACTCTCACCACATCTATCCCAAAATGAGGTATGCCATATCTCTCTTCAAAAGTTGGCTTTGCTGAAGCTATATCCACTTCCTTATATATAGAAAGACTATCAAGTGAAAGTATATATGCATTATGCTCTTGTGCAACTTCGACTGCCAGTGCAGTTTTTCCAGATGCAGTAGGTCCTATTATCGCTATCTCTTTCATGAAAAATACTTCTTTCTAGCTTTTAGTGAAAAAAGTTTATAGTTTTTAGTATCAAAATCTTTAAATTTTATAGCACTTAGTTTTCCTCCATAAACACAACCAGTATCTATCCCCACTGCATACTTCTCAACTTTTGGCTTTTTAAAAGGATGATGTCCAAAAACAACAAAGCCCTCTCTGCCATCATAAACCTCACTCCAAAATTTGTATCTTCCTTCAAAATCATGCCAAGGTATTGGTTCTAAATTTTTGTTATAAAATCTTATTAAAGTAATTTGTTTTTTATCTGATTTAGATAATTTTTTTAGATTTATACCAAGAGGAATCCCCCCGTGAACAATAGTTATACCTTTTATTTTTATAAAATACGGTAAAGATTTCAAAAACTTTATCTCACTTTTTTTGATATTTTTTAGTATCTGAGCTTCCCAAGGCTTTATATCTTCTAAAACACTCTCATCCTCTTTATACATCTTATATAGTTTTAAAATCTTCTCTTCATTATTTCCTCTAACAGTTAAGATTTTATTTTTCATGATATATCTCAAAGCTTCCAAGTTGAAAGGACCTTTGTTTAGTATATCTCCTACAACTACCTCTATATCATCTTTTTTCAAGTTTACTTTCTTTCTAAGAGCTTTAAACTCACTAAGACATCCATGAATATCTCCATAAACAACTAAACTTTTACTCATATCGCCAACTCCTAAGCCAAATCATTTGATAAATTCCTCTTGATAAAAAGAAAAGACAAAAACTAAAAAACAGTCCAAAACCTAGATAGTAAAATCCTAAAAAAACTAAAAAGCCAACCAAAACACTATCTCTTAAAACTTTTGACATAGTTAGCCCAACTAAAATCCCATCATATATATAACTCATAAACCCAAGTATCGGAACTAAAACAAAATACCACTTATACTCATCTACCATCTCTATAACTTTTAAATCACTAACAAAAATATATGAAATTTGTTTTAAAAATAAAAAGTAGATTATACTAAAAATCAAAGCAACCACAAAACCATATATAAGACTTAAATTTATAGCTTTTTTCATGCTTTTAAAATCCCTAGCTCCAAAATACTTCCCAACCAAACTCTCACTAGCATTTGCAAAGCCATCTATCCCATAAGCACTCCAAGTCAAAAACTGCATAAATACAGTTGCTACTGCTAAAACTAAACTTCCCTCTTTTGAGGCTAGAGAATAAAAAATATTTAGAGATAGAGTTAAAGCAATAGTTCTTATAAAAAGATTTTTATTTATATGAAAAAAGTTTAAAAGCTTTGATTTATTAAATACTTTGTGATAAATCACCTTATAAAAATCATATTTTCTCAAAAACCAAAAACCAACTATCACTCCTAAATACTGGCTCATCATTGTCCCTAATGCAACTCCACTTATCCCCATATCCTCATGATAGACAAATATATAGCTAAAAATAGCATTTGAAAGATTTATTGTTATTGTCATGATAAGTGGAATCATAGAGTTTGAAACTCCAAAGTACCATCCTATAAGTACAAAGTTTATCAAAGCACCAAGCACTGCATAAACTCTTATATCAAAATACTCACTTATAAAATCTTTATATTCACCAGCATTTAAAAAGTAAATCGCAAACTCTTTGATAGGAGTTTGAAACAAGAAAACTAGCATCGCCAACAAAACTGCTAAACTCAAAGCCCTATATAATGTAAGACTAACCTCTTTTTTATCCCCAGCTCCAAAACTTTGAGCAGTAATCCCAGTAGTACCCATCCTAAGAAAGTTAAAACTACCATACAAAAAGACAAATATCATACTTCCAAGGGCAATAGCTCCGAGATGTTTAGCAGATAGATGTCCCATCAAGGCAACATCTATTGAAGAAGATAGTGGGATAGTTATATTGCTTAGGATATTTGGAATACCTAGCCGAAGAATTTTGTTATGCATCACTTAAGGATATAGAAGTTTCAAAAACTCTCTCAACTCTTCCTTTAAAAAATATACTCCCATCTTTGATACTCAAAACAAGTTCTTCTCCACTTGTAGGATAAACTTTTGTAATCTCTTTTACACTACCTTTTAAGTATGCGGTATAAAAAGATGCTGCCATTCCCGTTCCACAAGCAAGAGTCTCATCCTCAACTCCTCGTTCATAAGTTCTCACTCTTAAAAAGTTATCCTCTACTTTTACAAAGTTTACATTTGCATTATGTCTATATCTCATGACACTTGCTAACTCTTTACTATACTCTTCCAAATCCTCTACAAAAGTGACCAGATGAGGAACTCCAGTATCAAAAAAATACCACTCCCTTCCATCATCAGTAAACTTTTGCTTTAACTCTTTTGGACGAGTAAGTTCAATCTCTACTACATCTTCTTCAACTTCACACTTTATCTCTCCAGCACCACTTAAAAACTGATGCTCTTTTGAAGCTAATCCATTTGTTACTGCATAGTGAGCTGCAGCTCTTGAGCCATTTCCACACATATCTGCTAAACTTCCATCACTGTTGTAAAACTCCCACTCATAAGCTAACTCTTTGTGATGAACTAAAACTATAAGTCCATCAGCACCTACTCCTCTTTGTCTATCACAAAGTTTTTTTGCTAACTGTGTTCTATCTTTTTTTAAGAATGAGTGAAAGATAACAAAATCATTTCCACTTGCATTATATTTTGAGATTAACATACTTTTTCCTTATATAGTCTAAAAACTTTTCTACTTCTTTTTGAAGCTCTTTTAAACTTCCACTATTGTCTATGACATATTTTGCTCTTTTTTTCTTCTCTTCAATGTCCATCTGAATATCAAGGATATTTTTTACAATCTCTCTTTTTGTTTCATCAGCTTCATATCCTCTTTTTAAAACTCTCTCCCACTGTTTTTCTTTAGGAGTATAAACCACCGCAACTTCTTTTAGCTCTTGATAGTTTCCACCTTCAAAATAAAGTGGTATATCCAAGATGTAAGGTACACCCTGCTCTTCACAAAGAGAGGCTTCATCTTTTATAATCTCTTTTATCTTAGGATGTAAAAACTCTTCAAGCTCTCTTCTTTTCTTTTCATCATTAAAAACTATTTTTCCAAGAGCCTTTCTATCAAATCCCTCTTCATTCATCAAAGAAGTTTCAAACATCGCTTCAAGCTCTTTAACATACTTAACCAAAAGATTATGAGTAATAGCATCTGCATCTATAATCTTAAATCCATAAAGCCTTAAAAGTGAACCAACAGTACTTTTTCCTGTCCCGATACCACCTGTTATGACTATTGCATGCGAGAGAGACTTCATAAACTAGTTCTTTGCGATACCCAATAGTGCTTTGTGAACATAAGTTGGCTTTACAAATGAAGCTACATGAACATCACTATTATAATACTCCAACCCATCCATCAAATCTGCTCTTTGAAGATTTATATCAGCTGTTGGATGATACTTCTTTGAAGCACATATCAGAGTAAAACTTCCAAGCTTACATGCGTAGTTATATGGCATAGCTATATAGAAGTTCTTTCCAGCTACTTTTAAAAGCTCTTTATGCTCTTCTAAGTTAGCTATATAACTTCCACCATCACTCACCATCACTCCATCACTTTTTAAAACTCTAGCAACCTCATCAAAAAACTTCTCACTCTCCTCTATACCATCTACAAAAAGCAAGTCAAACTTAGCACTATCTTGAAGCTCTATCTCTCCCTCTTTGATAACCACAAGATTTTCAACACACTCATGTTTTTTTATCTCATCACTAAATCCACAACTCTCACTAACTACTAAAACATCTTTAGGCTCTTTATGAGTATTTACCCCAACATGAACCATCATTTCACTATAAACTCTGTCTTTTTGCATATTTTCCCCTTATACATATATAAGCAAAAATTTTATCTAAATTTTATAAAAACTCACAACTTGACTTTTCCTACATTTTTCTATAAAATTATAGAAAAAAAAGGATAGCTTATGTCAGCTCAAATATCAGCTTATGTATCTGATGAAACAAAAGATAGATTAGAACAGTATAGCTCTAACTATGGAGTTAAAAAAGCATACTTGATAGAAAGTGCCATAAACCACCATCTTCAAGCACTTCATGAAATACCTGAAGAATTTATACTATCTACTAACATTAAGATAACTGACAATTCTTATCAAAAGATTCTTGACACACAAGACACTCCTTCCACTCCAACACAAGAGTTAAAAAGACTTTTAAGTGATTGAGATTAGAGCCTTAAAAAAAGATGATAATATAAATAACTTTTCTAGTGGAAATCTCGAACTAGATTATTTTTTTCAAAGATTTGCTGGACAAAATCAGTTTCGACACTATATAGGAGTTACCTATGTAGCTTTATACAAAGATGAAATCATAGGTTTTATATCTGTAAATTCTTCATCTCTACTAAATAAAAATTTTTCTAAAAAACTACCAAACTACCCTCTTCCAGTTCTAAACTTAGCTAGACTTGCAGTAGATAAAAGATACCAAAATCAAGGAATAGGTAAAAAACTATTAAAATTTGTCCTTATGTTATCCATAGAGCAAAAAAATAGATTTGGTTGTGTAGGCATAGTAGTAGATGCAAAAGTTGAATCTGTTGAATTTTATGAAAAATTAGGATTTTTTGAGATAGAAAGAGAGGAATTAATAAGATATAAAAACACTACTACTATGTTTTTAGATATAAAAACTGTTGAAAAAGCTCTTCAAAAAAACTCACCACTAACATAAAACCAAACTCCATCCTCTTTTAAAAACATACTCCTCTCATGTAAAACTCCACTTCCTAGCCTTGCTTTAAAAGTTACATAAGCCTCACAATCTGCATCTATAAACTCAACTATCTCAAGTCCTAAAAACTCTTCACTTTTACAAAACTTTTTTATATCCTCTTTTGTATCTAAAAAGTATGGGCTACTTTTATGAGTAGTTTTTTTGATATAATTAGCATCTCCAACTGCATAAGCACTATATCTACTCTTCATGAGAGTCAAAGCATCTTTTGCTCTTGCTCCTTTATGAAATATTTGACAACATTTTTTATACTTTTTTCTGCTTCCACAAGGACATTTATTGTTCATTTTTATCCTCACATACTAAATCAAAATCATCTATACACTCTAAAAAAACTGATAATTTCAATAAACTCTCATAAGCTATTTTCCCAGTTTGTTCAAACCTTTTTAGTGAGCCCAAACTAACCCCTGACCAAGTAGCCAAATCTCTTTGAGTATATCCTAACTCTTTTCTTCGTTTTTTATATTTCTTTCTAGTTTTTAAAAGTAAGTCTTCATAAGTTTGTAAAAGGGAACTCATTTTAGCCTTTCATGATAAAATTAATTAATATTTTAGTCTTTTTTATTGTAACTAAAGATTAATAACCATTTGCTAAAATCACAAAAAAACAAGGAAAATATATGTTAAGATTTTCAACATCTACAAAAGATGACATGAGTTTAGATGAACTTAGAGTTGCTCTTAAAACTTACAAAACAGCCAAACAAAAAGATGAAAAATTTATAGTAAGACTAGAAGATGAAAATCCTGAGATAGTTGAGTTTTTAAATCTTTTTGGTATCACTGCTGATGAGATCACTTATCAAACTCACAACCTAAAGTTTCATCAACAACTAGCAACAAAACTTTTGATGGATAAAAAGGCTTTTAATTGCTTTTGTAAAGATAAAGAGTTAAAAAGTGGCTATCCCGAAACTTGTAAAAATCTCCCAGACTCTTATGTGATAGAAAATGAAAGTCCATTTTCCGTACGAATAAAAAAGCCAGAAAATCAAAAAGAGATAGATGACTTCATAATCTTAAAAATAAACAAATACCCAACAAATGACTTTGCACTAGCAATAGATGATATGCTTAGTAACACAGACCAAGTTTTCACAAATGAGAAAAACAAAATAAATACTAAAAAGCAATCTCACATAAGAGAGTCTTTAGGGTATGATAAAAAGATAGAGTATATCTTCCTGCCATCCTTGCAAGATGCTCCAACTGCAAACTCACTTTTAGAGCAAGGATTTTTACCTGAAGCGATAGCTGAGTATCTTAAAGAAGATGAAGATACATTTGATCTTACAAAACTTCAAACTATCAATCAAACTCATATCCCAAACCTAGACTCACTTAAACTTGCCTCCCTAGTTGGATTTAAAAGTAAAGATATAGGAGAGTTAGCTAAGCTGTACTCAAAAGAAGTTAGCACAATAACCCAGATAAAAGATAATATAGATAAAATATTTTCACAAAAAATAGATGATGGATTAGAAGATATCAAAAGAGTTGTAAAAGATGCTCCACACTTTGAAAGTTATGCTGAGTTTGAAAAATATATCCAGCAAAAAATCAAAGACAATGAGCTTTCACAAAAGCTAACATTACTTTTAACAGGAGCTAATGAAAAAGCAAATCTGTCCGATATCTATCCATACATAAAAAACTATATCAAGGAGATAGCAAGATGATACTTATAGAAGCACTTTTAGGAACAGTTATATCAGTAATAAGCATATACATTTGGGTGGTAATCATAGCAGCCCTAATCACTTGGGTAAACCCAGACCCATCAAACCCAATAGTTCAAATCCTAAACAGATTAACAGACCCAGTTTATAGAAAAATGAGACAATTTTTCCCAACAGTTATCGGAGGAATAGATGTTGCACCTATCATTCTTATCCTAGCATTACAGTTTTTACAACAACTACTTATAAGAATCATCTAACTTGCTAAAAACTCTAACTCTACTTATCCTATGGACAAGTTTTCTCTTTTCCGTGGGATTTAGTACCCTTGCCTCAAAGCCCGAAAGTATAGAAAAAGATTTTTACATCTATCTATATCTAAAAAATCATAACCTTTCAAAAAAAGATGCCCGTAAGCTTTTTAAAAATGTAAAGCACTTAAACAAAAAGCTAAAAGATGAGTTTGTAAAATATGGCATACAAAAAACTAAAAGCAAATCAAGCTATCAAAAACCTAGCTTTTGCTATGATATAAATGAGTTTATAAAACAACCACCACATGAGTTTTTAAAAGTATTTTCTCATCTTTCAACTTGGCATATACAAAAGTATCTAAACTCTAATATCCCAAAATCATATATGCAAAGACTAGCCCAAGATAGAGGTTTTAATACATTTGCAAAAAAAGTATTATCCTCAAATGCTATAAACCTAAGAAACTCTATCATAGGTATAAAATCCCCATATGCTAAAGCAGAAGCCTCCTTCTATCTTGCTATGTTTAACCTAAATAATAAAATCCTAACCACTTTTTACCTAAAACAAGCAAAAAGAAATGCACTGAGTCAGTTTAAAAAAGATCGTGCAACTCTTTGGTTATACTTAGTTACAAAAGATAAAAACTACTTAAAAAAGCTAACATATTCGCCAGAGTTAAATATCTACTCACTATATGCCTATGAAAACCTACAAAAAACTTTTAACAACTTAGTTACCTCGTTTAATTCAAAAAAGAAAAACCCTCACTTTAAAGTACAAAATCCTCTCTCTTGGGCTAATATAAGAGCTAAAACTTACAAAAAGCTACACCATTTAACATACAAACAAAAGATAAATTATCTTTTTAAAAGATTTCAAACAAAAGAGAGTGAACCACATCTATCATACTTTTTAAAAGATATAAAACCAAATAACTACTTTTTGTTTTATCATGATGAGTATCTTAAAAATTACTCAAAAAAAAGAGAAGCTCTAATCCTTGCTATCGCTAGACAAGAAAGTGAGTTTATCCCTACTGCTATATCTCCATCTTTTGCTTTGGGATTGATGCAGTTTATGCCTTTTTTAGTAGATCATACAGCAAAAAAACTAGGATACAACAACTTTCAATACAAAGATATCTTCAATCCAAAAGTAGCTTATGAGTTTGCAAATGACCACTTAAACTTTTTGGAAAAACATCTCTATAATCCTCTTTTAGTTGCTT
This sequence comes from Campylobacterales bacterium, assembly GCA_027023305.1. Taxonomy (GTDB): domain Bacteria; phylum Campylobacterota; class Campylobacteria; order Campylobacterales; family QNZT01; genus SZUA-1377. The sequence continues at coordinate 148,692 of JALVVR010000048.1, forward strand.
ATGCTTACAACGGAGGGATAGGCTACACAAGAAGAAATATCCTCCAAAAAAACTACTTTAAACTAAACTCTTACGAGCCCTTTTACTCCCTAGAGATGATAACTCCAAGAGAAACTATGCACTATGCAAAAAAAGTACTAGCAAACTATGTAGTTTACTGCAACCTTTTAGGAATCCCTATAACAGTAACCGAGCTTTTAGAAAAACTAAAAGATATTGATAATAATCATAGCTTTTAAAAGTTTAAACTTTATGATATAATCATGATAGTAAAAATAAAAGGGAGCTAAAATGGGAGCTTTAAGAGTTGAAGATGCCTATCCTAGATATAGTTATGAAGATTACAAAAACTGGGAAGACCAGTGGGAACTTATAGATGGTATAGCCTATGCTATGGCACCTATGCCTATGCTTAAACACCAAAAGATTACAAACAAGATTGGAAGACAGCTTGATGAGATATTTGATGATTGCAAAAGATGCCAAGTTCTACAACCTGTTGACTGGAAAATAGATGAGCATACTATCGTCCAACCAGACAACTTAGTCATCTGCCACACCCCTACAAATGAGTACTACCTAACAAAAGCTCCTGAAATAGTCTTTGAAGTACTATCAAAATCAACTGCAAAAAAAGACTTAAGTGTAAAGTTTGAACTTTATGAAAAAGAGGGAGTTAAGTTTTACTTTATCATAAATCCTAATGAGAGTGTCGCAAAAGTATATGAGCTAAAAGATGGAAGATACATAAAAGCAGGAGATTTTAGTGATGAAGTTTTTGAGTTTAGCATAGACAAGTGCGATAAAAAGTTAAGTTTTAATTTTAGTAGAATTTGGGAGTAGGTTTTTTCAGTGAAAACCTACCTTAACTATTCACTATTCACTAAATAGCTTCCCTAAACCTTAAAGTAGTACTCCCATACACATCATGACTCAACACCAAACTTTTAACTCCACTCTGCTTAGGAAACTTTACCAAATAGTAGTGCGACCACTGATTTTTAAAAGGAACTAATTTTTTAAGCTCACTATCTTCTTTTAACTCTTTTTTATATATATAATTCTCTCCATTTAGAGTAAGTCTGTATGCTTTGTTATTTAACCCATACTTGTTAGGTTCTTCAAAATCATCATCTATAAAAATACTTACTACAAAATACTCCCCATCATTATACTTACTATCCAAACGATTTAGATAGGTTGCAAAAATTGAAGCTTTTATCTCCAATGAGTTATAAATCTCACCCTTTTTGCTATATACCAAACTCTCTTGAAGTACGGTATCTGGCTTTAAAAACGGCTCTTTTAAACTACAACCAACAAATAAAAATAGACTAAATACAAAAATTAATAACTTCATGACAACTCCTTAACTTGTTTATAATAGCACAAGAGCTATAATAAATCTATGAAATATTTAAGTAAAGCAGTAGCATTTAGTGGACCGTCAAATAGTGGTAAGACAACTTTGATAGAAAAACTATCAAATATACTCTCTAAAGACAACAAAGTAGTTATCATAAAACATGATCCAAAAGATAAAGCAAAGTTTGATGTAGATGGAAAGGATAGTCATAAGTTTTTTGAAAGTGGTGCAGATACAGTTGTACTCTCTCCAACTAGAACAACTTACTTTTCACATCAAAGAAGAGAGGTTGAGGAAATAATAGAAGCTTTAAACTTTGACTATCTTTTAGTAGAAGGTTTAAAAGAGATTAAACTCCCTCGTATTTCTATCTTTAGAAATGAAATAAACAAATCATATCTTCCCTACTCAAATGCCATAGCTATAGACGACTCAGTAAAAGCTCCAAGTGATTTAAAACTTGATGTGCTAGACTTAAACAACACAAACCAAATCCTAGAGTGGATAAACAAAAATGCAAAGGTAGTAAAATCATGAACGAAATATATGAAGCGATAAAAAGAAGTGCCATCAGAATAAAAGATGCAATCATAAACGAAGACACAGGTTATAGTGATAACACAAACTCAACTGGAGATAACCAACTAAAACTAGACATACTAAGTGATAAAATCATAGAAGAAGAGTTTGTACACTTAACTGAGGTAAAAGAGTTAGCAAGTGAAGAAAAAGAAGATGCTCTAACACTTCACCAAAATGGAAAATACTTAATCGGATATGACCCACTAGATGGTTCATCACTAATAGATGTAAACCTAAGTGTTGGAAGTATATTTGGTATATACGAAAACGATTACAGTGGAAAGAGTTTAAAAAGTGCAGTTTATGTAGTTTATGGACCTAGAGTTGAACTAGTTATAGCTGGGGATGATGTAAAACTATATAGGCTGATTGATGGTGAGTTTAAGTTTATAAAAGTCATGAGACTAAACCAAGAAGGCAAGTTAAATGCTCCTGGGGGAACTCAACAACACTGGCCACCTCATCACAAAGAGATGATAGATGATATATTTAAAAGTGGTTATAGACTTAGATACTCTGGTGGAATGGTTCCAGATCTTCATCAGATTTTACTAAAAGGTGGTGGACTTTTTAGCTATCCAGCAACAACAGATGTACCAAATGGAAAGCTTAGGATGACTTTTGAAGTATTTCCTTTTGCTTTTGTATATGAAAAAGCTGCTGGAGAAGCGATAGATGGGAAGAAAAGACTGCTTGATTTAACTCCAAAACATATTCATGATACTACACCTTGCTTTTTTGGCTCACTTGAAGAGATAAAACTAGTAAAAGAAAGATATAATGGAAAGTAACCAAGAGGAATTAGATGAGTTTGAAAAGGACTTACAAGAGAAACTAAAACTTCTCCAAGAATGCCAAAAATCAAATAACTTGGATAGTTGTCTAAAATGTGATAAAATACTTGATTGCGAAACAAGAGAAACTTATATAAAGGCAGTTTACATGAGTATGAATAAAGGTGCAACAGGAGGATTTGAGTTTTGATAGGATTAAGATTTATATCAGGTATGCTAGTTGGGGCTCTTTTAACCTCTATCTACTACAACCCACAAAAAACAAAAGAAATAGTAAATAAAGCAATAGACTTTATCTCAAAACAAAGTCAAGAGTTACCAAAGCATAAAGAACAGATAGAAAACACTTATCAAAAAGCCAAAGATTTACAGCAAGGTTGGTAGATAACTTACCTCTAAAAGTTTTTAAGTAACTATGTACTAAAATAGGAACATATATCAATCAAAAGGCAAAACAAAATGAGAGGTTACAAAGTATTTAGTGGTACTGCAAACGAAGAGTTTTCAAAGTCAGTAGCAAAGTATCTATCTATCCCACTTTCAGAGGCTACTATAAAGAGATTTAGTGATGGAGAGATAAGTGTTCAGATAAATGAAAGTGTAAGAGGAAAAGATGTTTTTATAGTTCAATCGACTTGTGCACCAGCAAATGCAAATCTTATGGAACTTCTTATCATGACAGATGCTCTAAGACGTAGTTCAGCAAACTCTATCACAGCTATCATCCCTTACTTTGGATATGCTAGACAAGATAGAAAAGCAGCTCCAAGAGTTCCAATCACAGCAAAACTTGTTGCAAACTTGATAGAAACTGCAGGTATAGACAGAGTTGTTACTGTTGACCTTCATGCAGGACAAATCCAAGGATTTTTCAACATTCCAGTGGATAACCTTTATGGTTCAATAGTTTTTCAAGACTATATACAAAGAAAAAATCTTAAAAATCCTATCATAGCTAGTCCAGATATTGGTGGAGTTGCAAGGGCAAGAGCTTTTGCTAAAAACCTAAATCTAGACTTAGTAATAGTAGATAAAAGAAGAGAAAAAGCAAACGAATCAGAAGTTATGAATATCATCGGAGATGTAGAAGGTAAAGATGTAATCTTGATAGATGACATGATTGATACAGCAGGAACTATGGTAAAAGCAGCAGCAGCCCTAAAAAATCAAGGTGCAACCTCTGTTATGGCATTTTGCACACACCCAGTTTTGAGTGGTCCAGCCTATGATAGGATAGAAAATGGCGAACTAGATGAACTTGTAGTAACAGACACTATACCACTAGCAAAAGAGAGTGATAAAGTTAAAGTTCTTTCTATCTCTAAAGTATTTGCAGAAGTTATAAGAAGAATCTACCACAACGAAAGTGTAAACGGACTGTTTGTTTAATGCAAAACAAGATTAGAAACTTCTCTATAATCGCCCATATAGACCATGGAAAAAGTACCCTAGCAGATAGACTTATCCAAGAGTGTGGAGCTATCACTGAGAGAGAGATGAGTAGCCAAGTGATGGACACTATGGATATAGAAAAAGAGAGAGGTATCACTATAAAAGCCCAAAGTGTTAGGCTAAAGTATGAGAAAGATGGGGAAATTTACACTCTAAACCTTATAGACACACCAGGTCATGTTGATTTTTCTTATGAAGTAAGTAGAAGTTTAGCTTCAAGTGAAGGAGCTCTGTTGATAGTAGATGCTTCTCAGGGAGTAGAAGCTCAAACCATCGCAAATGTATATATAGCACTTGACAATGACTTAGAACTAATCCCCGTAATAAACAAAATCGACCTTCCAGCAGCCGACCCAGATCGAGTAAAAGAAGAGATTGAAACAACTATCGGACTTGACTGCACTGACTCCATAGAAACTAGTGCAAAAGCAGGTATCGGAATAAAAGAGCTTCTTGATACCATAGTTGACAGAATACCAGCTCCTGCTGGAGATGAAAAAGCCCCTACAAAAGCTCTTATCTATGATAGTTGGTTTGATAGTTATTTAGGCTCTTTAGCACTTGTTAGAGTTTTTGATGGAGAGATAAAAAAAGGTCAAGAAGTTCTTGTCATGGGAACTAAAAACAAACATGAAGTTTTATCTCTTACATATCCACATCCCATAAAAGCAGTACCTACAAAGTCTATTAAAACTGGAGAGATAGGTATAGTTTCTTTAGGACTTAAAACAGTTGGAGATTTGCAAGTTGGAGATACTATAACAGATGCTAAAAATCCTACTAAAAATCAGATAGATGGTTTTGAAGAAGCTAAAAGTTTTGTATTTGCAGGTATATATCCTATTGAAACTGATAAGTTTGAAGACTTAAGAGATGCCCTAGATAAACTAAGACTAAATGATGCTTCCCTAACCTATGAACCAGAAACTTCAACAGCACTAGGATTTGGTTTTAGAGTCGGTTTTTTAGGTATGCTTCATATGGAAGTTATAAAAGAGAGGTTAGAGAGAGAGTTTAACTTAGACTTGATAGCAACTGCACCAACAGTTATCTACAAAGTCATAAAAACTGACGGTGAAGAGATAGAGATACACAACCCAAGCGAACTACCCCCAGTAAATGAGATGGACAAAATACTCGAACCCTATGTAAAAGCTACTATCCTAACTCCAACTGAGTTTTTAGGAAATATCATAACCTTAGTAAATGACAAAAGAGGTATCCAAACAAAGATGGATTATATCACCCCTGAGCGAGTTTTACTAGAGTATGATATCCCTATGAATGAAATAGTAATGGACTTTTATGACAAACTAAAATCAGTTTCAAAAGGTTATGCTTCATTTGACTATGATCAAAGTGGATATAGAGAGGGAGACTTGGTAAAGCTAGATATCAGAGTTGCTGGAGAAGTTGTAGATGCTCTCTCTATCATAGTTCCAAACTCTAAAGCTCTATCAAAAGGTAGAGAGTTTGTAAAAGCTATGAAAGAGTTAGTTCCAAGACAACTTTTTGAAGTAGCCATCCAAGCAAGTATAGGAAATAAAGTCATATCTCGTGAAACTGTAAAATCGATGGGTAAAAATGTTACTGCAAAGTGTTATGGTGGAGATATAACAAGAAAAAGAAAACTTCTTGAGAAACAAAAAGCAGGTAAAAAGAGAATGAAAGCTATCGGAAAAGTACAACTTCCCCAAGAAGCTTTCTTAACAGTTCTAAAGATAGATTAGTGGAGTAATAAAATGTACGATGTAGTAATTATAGGTGGAGGAGCAGCTGGTGTTGGATGTGGAATAACTTTAGCATCAGCAAATGGAAAATTTGAATGGGCAAAAAACAAAAGATACCTAATCCTAGATGCAAATGAAAGTGATTTAGAAAAAGCATCCCTATATAATGTACCTGTATTTGACTATGGTATAAGTGGTGAAAATGCTATAAAACAGATGAAAGACCATCTATCTTTTTTTCCATCTATCGAATTTAAAGATGACCATGTCTTATCCATAACTGGTGGAAGAGGTGATTTTACTATACATACTTCATCAGCCAACTATAAAGCTGATATCATTGTACTTGCAACGGGTATGCACAAGTTTGATATAGAAGGTTTAGATGTAGAGATAACTACTCATGACAAAGTTATGAAACCTGGTAAAATCAAGATAGAACATATAAATAACCGTGTAACTGATGGGATATATGTAGCTGGACTTGCAAGTGGTGTAAAAACTATGTACCTGATAGCTGCTGGTGATGGAACTAAAGTAGCTTGTGATATATTTGAAGAGTGGACAGGTAAGCTTGCAGTAAGTCATGACTCCGTAAAAGATGCAATCTGTTGATTTTTGAAACATTGTTTAATCTAAAACTATAAATTTATAAAAAAAAGTTAAAGTTTTTTTAATCTTTAACTTTAATCTGCTACAATTTCCTTATGAAAACTTTACTTATACTTTTATTTTTGCCTTTATTATTGTTAGCAGAAGAAAATCCTTTCGAGAAAAAACTTCCTTTTAAAGAAGCTATTATTGAGTATTCATTAGCTGGAAATCAAAAGGGAGTTGAAACTCTATATATAAAAGATTTTGGGAGACAAAAAGTTCTTTACACAAATACAAACTCAAAAATCATCTCAAAAGATAAAGAACAACTAAGAGTCATGACACCAAAATGGATATATAGTATTGATAAAAACTCTGATATTGCTAATAGAATTCCAAATTTAAACTATCTTTTATATATAAGATATCAAGAGCTTACTAAAGCAGAACAAGAAAAGGTTTTAAAAAATTTAAAAACTATAAACTATCTACCTATCCAAGGAAGTAGATTTAAGATAGAAAAAAACTTTACTAAGATAAACAATATCTCATGCAATCAACTTATACAAAAGTCTAAAAAAAAATGCTATGGATATGATGGTTCTCTTCTTTTAAAATCAGAGATAAAGTTTTTAGGATTTAACAAATCAAAGATTCTTACAAATATCTTTGAAACCAAAGTTGATCCTGCCCTTTTTAATTTAAAAGATTATGAGATAAAAGACAACAAGATAAAAAGTGTTCAAGAGTATGAAAAATCAAAAAAGATAATAGACTTTCTAAAAAGAAATATCAACAAAAAAACTATATTTGTAAAAACAAAAAACTCTCATGATTATAACCAAGACATACAAGAAGGAATAAAAGCTTTAAAGAAAATATAAAAAGTTTTAAGTAAAGACTCTCGGTCTTTACTTAAAAGAAATTAGGAAAAAGGAAAGGAAAAGGTTCCTCAATTACTTGAGGATCTCTATCTATAATAAGGGCACATCTAAAAGCTATGAGCTATGTATAGCTTTTAGATGTGCCCTCCGTATAGATACAAATCCTCAAGCAAAGAGTGTTCCAACTTTAAAAATTAGTACATAGAATCAAAGATTACTTTAGCAAAACTATCCATTTGTAACTTTTTCTTTAACTCTATATTAGAATTTGCTTTACTAAACATAGCCTTACTTGATGCAATAGCAAAATCACTTTTTGAACTTTGTAAGTTTTTGCCACTCACAACAAGTTTATACTCTCCTACTGGAAGATTATCAACCTCTATTTGTTCTGTATTATCTACATGATTCTCACCTTTTGTGATATTTAAGCCACTTAAAACATAAGGATAATATTTATCGCCACTCTCTGTATTTACCAAATAACAATCTATATCATTTACCAATGTCCTACCACCTGCACTATTTCCAGCTATATCAACCCAACTAATAGTAACTTTAAACTTTCCACTTGATTGTTTATAAAAACTATACTCCTTAACACCACCTCTAGCTATACTATCCATCTTTACTTTTTGTAAATCTTCATCTATCGTTTTTACTACATCCACTGCCTTTTTGGCATCTATCATCCCAAAACCTGCATATATATCAGGTCCACTACTTCCTTTATCAACTGCTGTATTTAACAAAACAGCTTTTAAAAGATCTACTCTCATATCACACCCACCATTTCCACACTCTGTCAAGTTTTTATACTCTTGCATAACCAAAGTTGCAAGTCCAAGTGCTGCAGGAGTAGCCATAGATGTCCCACTCATATAAGCATAACCTCCATCACTTGATGTAGAATATATACTACTTCCACCTACACTCAAATCAGGCTTTATTCTTCCATCATTTGTAGGTCCACTACTACTATAGTAAGCTACATCACTTGAGTTACTGTTCAATGCTCCAACAGTTATAATGTTTTTTGCATTTGCTGCACCTTTAATAATCCCAGTATCTGCATATCCACTTCTTCCTCTATCATTTCCTGCTGCTACAAACATAGTGATATATGGATTATTATAAATAACACTATCTTCACTACTAGCATCACTATTATAACTACCCAAATCAGCCCTATCAGTAAATCCATAAGAGTGGTTTGATACTAAGATTTTATCTTTATTGTATAAACTATTTAAAGCACTAGCAAAATATGCATCTTGATAACTGTAATTATAAATAATTGCTTCATTTGCCATACCTCTAGCATAACTATCAACTCCTTTTGCAGCTATGATCCCTGCTACATGAGTAGTATGTAAAGATAGTGAACCTTTACCCACCCTATTTTTTACTCTACTTACTGCTCCCTCTTTGAATTCAACATGATCTCTCTTTGCTTGACCTTCATCTACTATCCCAACTTTTATATTTGAACCATCAAGTCCTCCACTCCAAGCTTCTGTTGCATTTGTACTTCTTGCTGTATATATATCATCACTACTTATTTTTTTTGAAAACGGCTTTATCAAACCTATATCATGATACTTTGAGATATATTTTACAACACTTAGATTTGCCAAAGTTTCTATATCTATTCCAGCTATATTTAACTCTACTATATTAAAATCATTGCTAACTTTTATTTTTGATGCATCTATTCCACTATTTAAAAGTATTGTTTTAAATTCACTCTCATTTAGTGATTTTAAAAGCTCAACTTTAACTCTAATCACATCATTTAATGCTACATTTTTTAAATCATTTGATATTTTATATTTAAAATCTAACAGTGCAACACCATCTAAATCCTTAATACTATCTAGTAAAGTATCTATATCATTTCTACTACTTAATAGATAAAAACTATTTTCACCACTATAAGTAACACTCTTTGCCCCTAACTTATACAAAGTATCCTTTTGTACTCTATTCAAAGGTTTGTAAGTTTTCACTACTACTGTTATATCCTTATCTTCACTATCTAAAGACTCTAGTGCATGAAGTGATAACTTCTTGCTAAACTCTACCCTCTTGCCACCAAGTTCCAAATCACTAGCATGAGATAATCCACTCAGTATTGCAGTACTTAAAGCTACACTTAAAATTGACCTTTTCATTTTTCTTCCTTTATTTTCCTAATTTTTCTTTCCCTTGTAAACTAATTCGGTCAATTTTGGCTTAACAGTACAATTTTTCTTTACTTTTGTAGTTTTTTTTGCTTTTGTAAATATTTTTTTACTAAAGGTAACAAATAATTAACTTGTAGGATATTAATCACTTATTTTGTATAATCAATAAAAAGATAAAGGCAATCATGAGAGTTTTAACAGGAATCCAATCATCAGGAACTTTACATATAGGAAACTACTTTGGAGCTATCAAACAAATGATGGAGCTTCAAAACAGTAGTGATTTATATATTTTCATAGCAAACTACCACTCACTAAGTTCACTTAAAGATGCAGATGCAGTTAGGAAAAACACTATTGATGCAGCTATCACTTATCTCTCCCTTGGAATAGATCCAAACAAAGTAACTATGTGGGTACAGTCAGATGTAAAAGAAGTATTAGAGCTTTACTGGATACTCTCAGCATATACTCCAATGGGGCTGTTAGAGAGAGCTCATAGCTATAAAGATAAAGTAGCAAAAGGTATAGGAGCAAATCATGCTCTATTTTCATATCCAGTTTTAATGGCAGCAGATATACTATTGTATGATGCGAACATAGTTCCAGTTGGGAAAGATCAAATCCAACATGTAGAAATAACAAGAGATATAGCAGTAAAGTTTAACAATGAGCATGGAGATGTTTTAACTATGCCAGAGTTCAAGATAGATGAGACCGTAGCAACAGTTCCAGGAACAGATGGTGCTAAGATGAGTAAGAGTTATGGAAATACTATAGATATATTTTGTACTCCAAAACAACTTAAAAAACAAGTTGGAAAGATTGTAACTGAGGCTGTTAGCCTAGAAGAACCAAAAGAGTGGAAAGATTGTAATGTTTACAACCTATGCAAACTCTTTTTAGATGAAGATGGACAAAAAGAGTTACAACAAAGATATAAAAAAGGTGGAGAGGGACATGGGCATTTTAAAATGTACCTAGCTGACTTGATTACTGATGAGTTTAAAGAGGCAAGTGAAAAAAAAGAGTACTATGAAAACCACTTAGATGAAGTAAAAGAGATACTAGCTTTTGGGGCTGAGAAAGCAAGAAAAAATGCAAGTAAAAAGATGGAAATAATAAGAGAGAAGGTAGGTATATTATAAATGATAGATTTAAAACTGCTAGAGAAAGATTTTGAAAATACAGCAAATAAACTAAAAAAGAAAAAAGTTGATGAAGAGCTTTTAGCCACTTTAAAAGATGAGTTCTCACTACTAAAATCAAAAAAAGCTAATCTTGAAGAACTCCAAGCAGAGCAAAACAAAAAAAGTAAACTCTTTCCACAGTACAAAAAAGAGGGAAAAGATATAGGAGAGTTAAAAAAAGAGTTAGAAGAAAATAAAAAGAAAATTCAAGAAGCTACAGAGATAGTTAGAGTTGTTGAAGAAAAACTTCAAAACATCGCTTTAAATATCCCAAATCTTCCAGATGACAAAGTTCCTGAAGGTGAAGATGAAGAGGATAATATAGAGATTAAAAAAGTTGGTTCTCTTCCAAACTTTGACTTCACTCCAAAAGAACACTGGGATTTAGATAGTGAACAAAACATCATAGACTTCAAAAGAGGAGTTAAGTTAGCAAAGAGTAGATTTTCAGTTTTAAAAGGTATTGGTGCAAAACTAGAGAGAGCTTTAATAAACTATATGCTTGATTTTAACAGACAAAGAGGTTTTGAAGAAGTTGTAGTTCCATATATAGTAAACAAAGAAACTCTTCAAGGAACTGGACAACTTCCAAAATTTGCTGACGATTTGTTTAAAATAGAAGATGAAGAACTCTATCTTATCCCAACTGCAGAAGTGCCAGTAACAAACCTTTTTAGAGATGAAATACTAAGTAGCGATGAACTACCTATCTCTCTCACAGCATACTCAGCTTGTTTTAGAAAAGAAGCTGGAAGTGCAGGAAGAGATACGAGAGGAATGATAAGACAACATCAGTTTGATAAAGTAGAACTTGTTTGTATAACAAAACCAGAGCAAAGTGATGAAGTATTTGACAAAATGGTATCTTGTGCAAGTGATCTTTTAACCTCTTTAGGACTTCCTCATAGATTAGTAGAGCTTTGTGGAGGGGATTTGGGATTTAGTGCTGCTAAAACTATCGACTTAGAAGTATGGCTACCTGGACAAAAGAGATATAGAGAGATAAGCTCTATATCAAACACTAGAGATTTTCAAGCTCGTCGAGCAAAGATAAGATATAAAGATGGCAAGAAAAACATACTTGCTAATACACTAAATGGCTCATCTTTAGCAGTTGGTAGAACTCTAATAGCTATCATGGAAAACTATCAAAAAGAGGATGGTAGCTTTGAAATACCTCAAGTTTTGAAAAAATACATGGAATAACATATGGCAGAAAATGAAGAGCTAGATGAAGTTATCCTTATTGATGATGAAATTGATGAGGAAGAAGAGCTACTTTTAGATAGTGATAAAGAAGAGCATAAAGAGAAAAAAAGCTCCAATACAACCAAATATGTCATCATCTCTATAATATCTCTTCTAATTTTGCTAGCTCTCATAGGTACATACTTTCTTTTAAACCAAGATAAAGAGGAGATTGGATCTACTGAAACAAACTCCTCAAAAATACTTTCTAACATAAAAAAACATAAATCTTTTGCTAAACCTATGACAAACTTAGAATCACTAACAAAAAAAGCTAATAACCTATACAATAGTGGTAAAAAAGAAGAAGCTTTAAAAATATACAAAAAGATATCTACTTTTCACAAATACTTATCTATCTTTAATCTTGGAGTATCAAGTCTTCAAAAAAATGATTTTAACAAATCTATAGGATATTTTGAAGAGTCTTTAAAGTTTGAAGAACTTAGCTTTGAAAGCTCTTTAAATCTTAGTATTTGCTATAAAAGTTTAAACAATCCTGAAAAATACAAACACTATCTAAACCAAGCAGATAAACTTGTGATAAACAAGTACAACTCACCACTTTTTGACTACTACTATGCACTTATTTACTACTATAAAAACAAGCCTTTGGAGTCTATGATACTTTTAAACAAATACAAAGCTGCCTACTTTAGCTATGATAAAAACCTTCTACTAGCAAAGGATTATATTTTGTTAAAAGATTATCCAAAAGCTCTCTCTCACCTTTTAAAACTAAAAGATAGTGACTATTATTTCACTATAGGGACACTTTACTCCAACTTTGGTAAGTATGATTTGGCACAAAACTATTTTATAAAAGCGATAAACTCAAAAAAAGATGTAGAAAAATCTCTAGTAGCTCTTAGTTTAGCTCAAAACAAGCTAGGAATGTTTGCTGATTGTAGTTCTACTTTAAAAACTATAAGCAAGAAACATCCAAAAGCTACAAAACTATTTCCTATAACTGTAAAGATAAAAGAGTCTTTATATGACCCTGTAAAGGCTCAAAAAGAGTTTAAAAACTCTATATTTTCAGATAAATTCAACAAATACACTCTACTGTTTTACTTTGCCCCTTATAAGCTATTTAACCCTGAGCAAACTAACTCTTTACTTAAAAGAGGTGTAAAAGAGATATATATAGATAACATAAATTCTGCAGATAACTACCTCAAAAAAGCTTCAAACATATCTGAGATAAATACAAAGATAGTGCAAGGATTAAAACTTTTACAAAGTCATAAAGTATATGAAGCAAACAAGCTTTTTAAAAATCTTATCAAAATCTATCCAAATCACTCAATCTTACATTACAACTTAGCACTAAGTTATGCAAACATAAATGATTTCCAAAATGCAAAAAAACACTTTGAGAAAAGTTACCTATTGGATAAAACAAACTATCTATCTGCTTTTTTCTCTGCTTTTAGCTCAATACTAACTAACAAAAAATTTGATGATAAAACTATACTAAATATTGTAAAAAACAACAAAAAACATACAAAACAGATAATCCTTCTGAACAAAATCCTACAAGATGACCCAACTATACACTTAAGAGATGAAAAAAATCTTACCTCTTTTGATTTAATACTAAACATCATACTCTCTAATCTATCAAACAATTATACAAACTATAAACTTTTTACAAAAAAACTGCATATCATGATGCCAAAGGATTTAGTTACAAACATACTCTATGTTGACATGATTTCACAAACAAAAGATATAAAAGGTTATGCTAAAAATGTCCAAAACTATCTTGCAATAAAATCTTTAAATAAAAAACCTCTGCTTTATGGTGAAACTATTGCGAGAGAATTGTATATAAAAGTTTTAAATATAGCTGGTATAACAAGATTTGCAAAAGAACTTTTAGAAAATGAACTTCCAACAAATCAAAACCAGATAGCACTTTTACAATCTTTAGCTTACACTTACATATATACAAAAGATTATGAAAAAGCTTACAAAATATATAACAATCTTATTGACAACCTAAAAGTAGATGATCCACATACCCTACTTTTAGCTTCAGTTTCATCCATAGGAGCTAATCATCATGCAAATGCCATAGCACTTCAAGAGTTAGCAAATATAAACGACCGAACATTATTTGAAAGCAGATTTGCTTTAGGGATTCTTTATCAAGAGGCAAAAAATTTTGAGGGAGCTTCAATCCAATTTTTAAAAATAGGAAATAGTGGGTTTAAGCCAAAGTACTTTGACTTTGACTTAAGAAACAAGGCTCAAAAATAACTTAATTTTAGGAATCTTTGCTATACGATATAATTAATAAATAGTTGTCTAAAAAAGATATAGTATTGATTATGCTTTAGTGAAATAATATATTCTTTTAGATAAACTATATTTAAACAAAAAGCTATAAATATTATAAAATGATATATTTTATTTACAAATAAAAATCGTTTTGCTAAGATTTTAAAAAATTTAAGGATACCTAGAAATGAATTTAAAACAATACTATAATGAATTTGATAATAAATTTAATAATTTAAAATTTATAGATAAAAAGTTTTATGAAAATATGGGCATTGTTGCATTTAATTCAAAAGCTAAGGTAAAAGATTCACAAAATAGATATAGTGAAGAATATATTAGAGCAAGATTTGTTTATGCACTTATTCATAGTGGTCTTTATCCAAAAGAATATATTTGTATAGAATTTGGTTTTCCCAAAGGTAATACAAAAACAAAATTAAAACCTGACATAGTAATATTTAAAAATAAGGAGTGGCAAAAAGATTTTAAAGAAGCTGTGTCTAATAAAAATTTTTCAAAAATTAGACAAAATATTTTAGTTATTTTTGAAACAAAAAAAAATAATAAATCAATAGAAAATGCTATTGAAAATCAACTTCGTTCTGCCATGAATGAGAATGAATCAAAAGATAAAATATTTGGTATTTATTTTGATGATGAAGATGATATCTTAATATTTAAAAAGTTTGGTAATTCACCTATTAGAAGATTTAATGAAAATTTAGAAAGAAGTAGTGGTGGTATAACAAATTTAAATTTTGATAAGAGAGATCTTTTAAATGAAATTCCATCATTTGAAGATTTTAAAAATAACAATGAAAGCATTTCAAATCTTGAAAAATTAACAATAGATTCTCTTGAAGCAATAGATGAAACAAATTTTGAAAAATTTATGTCTGTATTGAGTAAAGATGCTGATAGGATAAGACCAAAACATGAGGAAAGAGATTTAATTGTAGAGTTTTTAACATTAAAAGTATTTGATGAAAAACGAAGTAAAAGAGATAAAACAAATTTGTTATTTTATATTAAATCAAGTGAAATAAAAAAAGATGGTCTGGCAGAGCTTAGTTTTAGACAACGAATAATAAATCTTTATAAAGATGCTAAGAAAGAATATAAAACAATTCTTTCTAAACCATATTTTACTTATGATAAAAGTTTTAGACCTAGTGATGCAAACGAAGAAAGATTTTTAATAGCATTAGTGGAAAATTTTCAAAAACGAGCTATCCTAAAATCAAAAAATGAAAGTTTTAATCAGATTATTTTTAATAATTTTGGAAGTGAAAAACAAAAAGCAGATAAAGGACAATTTTTCACTCCTATTCCAGTTGTAAAAACAATTATTAAAATATTAAATCCAATTAAAAATGAAGAGCTGTGTGATCCTTGCTGTGGTATAGCAGATTTCCCAACTATGGCATTTAGACATTCATATAGAGATAAGGTTGATGATTTTCCAAATGCAAGTCATTATTATGGCTTTGATCTTGAACCCAATAATTTAAAATTAGCAGAACTAAATCTTGTACTAAATGGGGATGGTGGTGCTACACTTAAACAAATGGATTCTTTATTTCAAAAAATGCTTATTTCTGGTGAAGTAAATAATATAGGAGAGTTTACAGATAAATTCTATGATACAAACTGGTTTCACAAAGATGATAGTGATAAAGATTTAAGAAAATTTAAAATAATAGCAACTAATCCTCCATTTGGTAAAGGTCGGGATTTATTAATAACTAAATCTAATAAATCAACAATAAACCTATATGAAACATATCATGAAAAACTTGAACTTGATACAAGGGGTAATAAGAAATTACCAAATAGTATGGATATGGGAGTTTTATTTTTAGAAAATAGCTATAAATTGCTTGAAGCTGGTGGTAGGATGGGTATTGTTCTTTCCAACTCAATTGCAAGTATAAAAGAATGGGAAAGAGTTAGACTCTGGTTACTAGATAAGATGAGGATTGTGGCATTATTTGATTTACCAGCAAATACATTTGGTGAGACAGGTGTTTCCACAACTGTAATAATTGCTTATAAACCAAAAGAAAATGAACAACATTTATTAAATAATAATTATGAAATATTTATAAAAGAAATACAAAATCTCGGTTATAAAGTACATGAAAAACAAAGAATAGTTCAATTTAAACCACAATTTATAATCAATGAAGAAACTTTTGAATTTACAAGTGACTTAAATGAAGATTTTACGGCTATGATAAAAGATTTTAAACAATATCTTCAAAGACAGGAAGAAGAAATAAAAGATGCTTTTCATTTAAAGGAGTTTGAATAATGAAAAGTTATATATCTAAAAATTTATTGATTAATAAAAAAGATATATTAAATAAAAAATCTTTTCTTCCTAAAGATTATAGAATGATTGAATCAAACAATAGTAATTTTTATACAATTAATCAATATATTATAGAAGAAAAAGTAGGTGAACAAATAAATGTAGAAAATTATCTAACTTTTAATAGTGATTTTAAATTAATCACTATATCTAATATGGAGAATTTATTATTAGATTTTTCAAAAGGTGAATGGATTCCTCCAAAATTATATAAAAAATCATCAAAAAAAATCCGAAAAGGTGAATTTTTAATTAGTAGAAATGCTTCATTGGGAAAAATATCTTTTGTAAATAAAAAATGCAATGCAATACTAAATGGTGGAATATCCAAACTACTTATAGATGATAAAAAAAAGTGGTATATCTTTGCCTTTTTTATTTCTAATTATGGAAAAGATTACTTATCCCTATTAACTTCTGGTGGCGGTACACAACAAAATGCAAAAAGACAAAATCTTCTTGATGTTAAAATTCCTTTTCCAACTAGTTATAATCATGATAATCCAAATGATATTGAGTTATTGGTATCTTTAATTACCCAAAATATAATTGATAAAGAAGAACAAATTAATTTTAAAAGAGAACAAATAGATAATTTTATAGAAAATGAATTGAAAAATCATCAAAAATCAAACTCTCAACAATATAGTTATCCAAAATTAAATTTATTAAAAAAAGAAATTAGACTTGATACAGGATTATATGAAAAAGAATACCAACTAAATAATAATTTAATAACAAATTATATAAATGGGTATTTTAATATACCAATAGAAAAATTTAAAAGTGGATCTACTCCAAAAATAAGAATATTTAATGGTGGTAAACTTAATTACAATTGGGTTACACCTACAGATATTAAAGATTTTGGTTTTTACACTCCTATTGAAAAAATATCTATGCCAACAATCTATAATTTAACACAGGATGCTATTTTATTTATAAACAGAACTTCAAAAGGAAAAAAAGGTGAATATGTTGGGATATCTTGTTTTTACGATTATAGTTACTATAGCAAGGGACACCATAACCAAGGTATATATAGAGTTGAGGATTTTTCAAAACTAGAGAAGTTATTTATAACAACTTTTATGAATAGTAAAATAGTGAGAAAAATTTGTGGAAGAGTATCAATCGGTTCAAAAATGAAAGAGATGAAATCTTATGATTTTTCTAAATTAAATTTTCCAAATTTTCCAATAAATAAACAAAAAAAAGTAGTAAAACATTATTACAATTATATAGATAACTTAAATGATATTACATTTGATAATTACTTAGATAAAAATAAAAAGCGAAATAATAAATTAGGTGTGTATCAGCTCTCTATTGAAATATTTACTTTGAAGAAAAAATTGGAAATAATAATTGATAAAATAATATTAAATAGTAAAATAAATATAGAAGAGTATTTATTAGACAACAATACCTACCACCAAACAGGTAAACCTGTCGGTGAAGTCAATCATTATCTAGGATCTATAACAAACTTAAAACCAGCATATGCTTTACTATCTAGTTTAAAATCTCCACTTTTATAGTTTGTATTTACTCTTCTAGCTCCTACATAGACATTTACATTTGGGATGATATTTGTATCTAGTTCCACTCTATAGTCTCCATAGTTTTCACCATCTTGAAAAGTTAAAACACTTGGTGCATAATCAGCCTTTATACCAAGATAAGTTTCAGGAAGTCCCTCTAAGCCAAGTCTAGCTTTTGCACCAAAAGTTATAGGCATAGCTGTAAAACTATCAGCACCATTACTACTATGAACACCTTTTAAACCTATACTAAACAAAAGATTTTGGTAGTTTATCGGAGAATTCTCTGCACTTACTCCTAATCCATAAAGATTTTTTTTAGCATTTAGATAGTTACCCTCTAGAAAAAAGTTTCTATACTCTGGAACATCAGTAAAATACTCTATAGAACTCTTACCCTCTATCTCAACATCATCTTGATTTATATTGATTCCTATTGAAGCTCTCTCAAAACTAAACAAACTTGTTGCTACTAGTAACGAAACTAAGGAAATTTTCTTTAACATTTCTTACTCCTTGGTAATTTTTTTATATTTTAAGATAACTTTTATTATAGTTTGTTTATGAAATATTTAATTTTACTAATTTTTTTTATAAATAATTTAGTTTCGTCAAGTTTACACCTCTCAATTAGTTCTAGTCCAAGTAGATTAAACCCTATGTTAGCGACTGATAGTGCTAGTAGTGAGATATCAGGATGGATTTTTAACTCATTAGTTGAATATGATAAAAATGGCACTATTATTCCAAGACTATCATCAAGTTGGCACTTTATAGATGATAAAACCTTAATTTTTAAACTTAAAAAAAATATTAAGTGGAGTGATGGTAAACAATTTGGAGCAGATGATGTTGTCTTTACATACAAGCTCATAACCTCTCCAAAAATCTACACTCCATACTCTAATGAGTTTAGATATGTAAAATCAGTTGAGAAAATAGATGACTTTACCATAAAGGTTACCTATAAAAAACCATATTTTAAAGCTCTAAATACATGGATGACCTCCATAGTCCCAAAACATATCCTAGAAAAGCAAAAAGATATTATGACAAGTCCTTTTAATCAACACCCTATTGGAACTGGAGCTTATACCATAGATGGCTTTGAAGTGAGCAAAGATATAGTCCTAAAAGCTAATCCAAACTATTTCATACATAAACCAAATATTGATAAAATCATATATCATTTTATTCCTGACCCATCAACCTCTTTTCTCATGCTAAAAACAAAAAAACTAGATGTAGGAGGACTTACACCTCTTCAAGTCGAGAGACAATTAACAAAAGATTTCAAATCAACCTACAATATCTTTGAAAAAATGTCAAACTCATATACATACCTAGGTTTCAACTTAAAAAACAAAAAGTTTCAAAATCCTCTAGTTAGAAAAGCTATCTCTATGGCGATAGACAAGCAACAACTCATTGATATACTTTTTTTCGGTCATGGAAGAGTTTGTAATGGTCCATTTATGCCAAAAACTTGGGGCTATAACAAAGATATAAAAACTCCTTACAATCCACAAAAAGCAAAAGAGTTACTTAAAGAAGCTGGATATACAAAAAAAAATCCACTTACTTTTACCATAACAACTAATTCAAACAATGATATAAGAGTAAATGCAGTTCAAATAATCCAATACCAACTAGCAAAAATAGGAGTAAAAGTAAAGATAAAAACTATGGAGTGGCAAGCTTTTTTAAATACTGTTGTCATGCCAAAAAACTTTGAAGCTGTAGTTCTTGGTTGGGGATTATCCATCTCTCCTGATGCCTACTCTATTTGGCATAGTGATGGAGCTAAAAAAGGTGGTTTTAACTTTGTTAGTTACAAAAACCAAAAAGTTGATAAACTCATAAAAAAAGCTGAAACAACTATCGATAAAAAATTACTATCTAGTTACTATAAAGAGATTTTCAAACTTATAGTAAATGACCACCCTTATGTCTTTTTATATATTCCAAACTCTATAACTGCTGTAAGTAAATCTATAAAAAATGTAAGCCCTAGTATCATAGGTATCATGCATAATGAGATTGATTGGATAAAGCCCTAAGGCTCATCTATAAGTTTCAAACTTTCACTACAAAGTTTTTGCCACATCTTACTCTTTATATCTGTTCCACACTTTGTAAAAAACTCTTTAGCTTGTTTTATCTTTTTAAGTTTTAAACTAGCTTCACCTGCCAAGTACAATAGTTCTCCTTTTTGTGAATCGCTTTTACTTTTATCAAGATAAGCATCAGCAAAATATTTCAATGCCTCATTATTCTTCCCTAATCTTACTAGTGATTGCACCAAAATAACATCTACCTGTACCGAGTAAGTATTTACTTTCAACTCTTTTTGTAAATTTAAAAGTTTTTTTGCATAGTAAATTATTAGTAAATTACCAGATTTCTTTCCTATTAAATAATTTATAGTTTTATAATAAACATCTAAGTTTTTTGATTTCCTTGGAAAGAGTTTTTCTATCTTTTCAACAGAGTTAAAAATACTGTTTCTATCTTTTTTAGCATAGTAAATGTCAAATATATCATAATAAATATCACTATACTTACTATTGTCAACATCCTCTATTTTTTTAAAATCTTTAAATAATTCTATCGCTTTATCATACTTTTCTAACTTAATAAAACTTTTTATAGCTAAATAATACCATTTAGCTATATTATCACTATGTGATTTTAAAAATTTAGAAGTTAACACTGAACTCTCTTTATAAAAAGCTAACCCATAATAACAATAAGCTAATTTATACAACCTATCAAAATTTTTAATAATAACTTTATATCTATCTACTAAATTTACTGCTTTACTACAACTATCTTTATCTATATAACTCTTAAATAATTCATTTGCTGAAAAGTCAAGATATTTTGTTTCATTTATATCTTTTAACTTTTTTTCTAACTTTAAGATATCTGCATATTTTTTCTTTTCTTTTAAAAGCTCAACTTTTTTAATCAAAGCTTTTTTATAAATCGGATCTTTTGAATACTTTTTCATGACACTATCTATATCAGCTATTTTTTTACTAAAATTTGATTCTTTTACATCTATAAGCACTTTTTGCATTCTCTCATTAACAAAGTTAGCAAACTGCCCTTTTGGATACTCTTTTAAGTAAGCTTTATACTCTTTATAAGCATCATCTTTTTCTCCTGCTCTATCTTTCCAAAAAGCTAAATTTTTTAAAAACTCTTCACTTTTCATCTTTTTTTTCAATATCTCAGCTATCCTAACTGCATTTTTAAAATCTTTAAGAGATGCAAATCCTTTTGCTAACTTATAACTCTCTTTCTTATCTTTTAAAAAATATTTTTGATCTGAGTTTAGTATCTTATCTATATATATTTTTGCATCTATAATCTTTTTATCTTTTAGTGAGTATTTTGTCAAAAGATATGCACTCTTTAATGCAATAGAGATATTTTTAGTATTATAAAGCTCATATTTGAGTATCTTGTAACTATCTGACCTTTTAGAATCAATATTATATAAAAATTTTGCCATCTCGATTTGTGAAAGTTCGCTATATTTATCATCTTTAAAACTATCATCTAATTTTTTAGCCAAATCTATAGCTTGTTTCTTCTTACCAATCTTAAATAATGCTTTTATCTTAATATACATAACTTTAGTAAAATCACTACTTGATGGATACTTTTTTAAAAACTTATCGGAGATTTTAACTATATCACTATAGCTATACTTTTTATCTTTGGTTAGTAAAAGTTTGTCTAATGTCTCTAGTTTAAGTAAAAGTAGATCACTTTCAAAGTTGCTTCCTCTTTTAAGCTCTCTATCTATACTTCGTACAACAGAATAATAATCATTTTTTTTAACTAACTCTCTTATATAACTTAGTTTATTTGCATCCATTATTGTCATATCTGGTTTTAGATTTTCATCAAGTACCGAGATATAAAATTTATGAGGTTTATTAAGTTTTACATCAAAATTTAATCCTTTAAAATCTTTTTTTCCAAAAGTCTCATCATCACCTTTAAAAAATATGATATCTTTATAGTAGATATTATTGTTTTTAAATGAGACTATCTTATATTGATTTTTTGTTTTAAAGTATATATTTTTAGAAGTATAGAAGGAAAATAAATCAAAACTTTTACTTTCATTTTTATCACTATTTACATCACAAGCTATGTTTTTTGACTGATCAAATCCAACAGCAGTATTACACTCTATTTTGTGACTATCTTTTAGATGGACTAAGTTATATGTCTTTCCTTCATACCTGAACTTAGTTATCTCTAAACTAAAAGAATTTAAATATATTGATAATAATATTAAAAATACAAAATTTTTCATAGGGATATTATGACATAATATCCCTATCTATTTACTTTTATTACGCTATTGTTTCTTTTAAAATATTGTTTAATATGGAAAATACTTCTTTAGAACTATCTTCCATATATGCAAATGTATTTTTCATTCTTTTATAATTAATCTCTTCATCATTTTCTTTTAGTAAATCAAAAATTTTCTGTGTAGTATCATGAACACCTGCATGATGATTATCTAATTTATGAAAACTTGGTGCATTTGAAAAGTACTTTATACCATCTCCATCATTATACCATTTACCTAGTCTACAATTATTAGAATTTACAAACTTAAATGCAGGTTTTTTAACATATACAGATTTATATGTATTTACCTTCCATATTACATGATCTATTTTAGCTAAGTTCATAAATACACTATCAGATAAATTTGATAATTCTGTTAATGATTTACTAGTTAAATGATGTAAATCATGAATCTCACTGTTATAATCATTTGTATTTAAATGTATAGTATTTATTGTGCCATCTATTTCTTTGAACTCACTATGTGTATTTTTTATACTTTCCTGGATAGATTTTACAGTTTTTTCTATATCTGTAGCTACATAAGCAGTTTTATTTGCTAGATTTTTAACTTCGCTTGCGACAACAGCAAATCCTTTTCCTGCATCTCCAGCACTTGCTGCTTCAACTGATGCATTTAGTGATAGGATATTTATCTGCATAACTACTTCATTAATTTGAGCTATAAATTTCTCTATATTTACAGCTTTTTTTGATAAGTCATCTATAACTGAAGCTACGCTATGTGATTTAGAAAGTAACTTGTCCAAGTTTGTTACTATTGCTTCTATATCATTAAAAGCTTTTTTAAAGTTATTATCAACATCTGAAGATAGTTTTAAACTGTCTTTAGCTTTAGCTGTAGATTCAGCTATATTTGATTGAATATCAATTAATGAATAAGCAAGATTTTCATTTTCAAACCCATATAATTCTAAAAGGTCTTTATACTGTAATTTAAAATCATCAGTTTTTTTCTCTTTATTATTCTCTTTTTCTTCACTTAACTTCCACTTCAAACTCTCAATCTCGTCATCTTTAAGCTTTATTTGCTCTTTATATTTATTAAGTTCATCTTCTAAGAGTTTAATTGTTGACTCTTTTTTAGCTAAGTTTTCTTCAAACTCTAAACTTTTATCTTCAACAACTTCATTATCAGTGCTTGATTTAAAAATTGATAACATATTTACCCCTATATTGTATTTACAAAAGTAAATCGACAGTTCTTAAAATTATTTTAGTAATTTTGAAATAATTTGTAGATTTTAGGAGGTTTCCTAAAATCCACTCATTTTCACATATTCAGTGATTATTTTTAGCATTGGATTAGCCATAAATATAGCGAACAATGTTCCAGCAGCTGCAACACCTAAAACAACTTTTAGTGAAGCAGAAGAGTTTTTAAGATAAATAGTTCCATCATTTGAGATTGGATCTTTTAAAAACATATAAACTACAAGTTTTAAGTAGTAGTAAACAGATATAGCACTATTTAATGCCATAATAAGTGCTAAACCAACAAATCCTGCATCAACAGCAGCACTCATGATATATAATTTTCCCCAAAACAGAGAAAAAGGAGGAACTCCTGCAAGACTTAACATAAACATACCCATAATAACTGCATTTACAGGCATTATAGCAATCATACCAGAAAACTTTTCATAAGGATGATCAAATCTAGTTCCAGCCCAACCTTTTGATTTATGACGAGAAACCCAAAGCATAGTAAATGCTCCAAGGTTTGTAAAAGTAAATAGTACCCAGTATAAAAACAGAGCAGAATTTGCTTGAGTTGTTCCTATAAGTATAGCACTCATAGCAAAACCAGCATGACTTATAGAACTATAAGCAAGCATTCTTTTAACACTTTGTTGAACAAGCGCCATTATATTTGTCAAAGTCATAGTTAATACTGCTACTAGATAAAGTACATCTTGTACCCAAACTACATTTGCATGAATCAAAAACTCAAACATTCTCATAGCAACTACAAATCCAGCTATTTTAGGAACAATTGACATATACCCAGCTAGTGCTGCACTAGCTCCTTCATAAACATCTGGTGTCCAAGTATGAAAAGGAACCATTGATAGTTTAAATCCAAAAGCTGCTATCATAAAAACTACACCCGTAAGTACAAAAGGAAGTCCAGCAAATCCTTTACTTCCCACTACCTCTGCCATTTTGTGTATTTCTAAACTTCCAGTTGCATAGTAAAACATAACTGCTGCAAACACATAAAGTCCAGAGGCTAAAGCACCCATTGTAAAATATTTTATAGCAGCTTCTATACTTCTGCTTCTGTTATGCATAGCAATCATAGTGTAAAGTGCTAAAGATGAAGTTTCAAGTCCTATAAATATCATAATCAGGTTATCACTACTTACCATAAACTCAAAACCACCTATCATAAAAAGAAAAAGTGCAAAAAACTCTGGATATGCAAACTCATGAAATCTTTTAGTTGTAAGTGCTAGAAGTATAAATAGTGCTGAAGCTATCAAAACTATTGCTTCCCCAAGCTTTGCTATACCGTCAATTAGTATAACATCAAAAAACCCCCTACTATCTCCACTATATCCAAAAACTGCACCTAAGCTTAAAAGTATAAAAAGCTCACTCATCATTACATAAAAGCTCTTATTCAACTTATCATTTGTCAAGTCTATTACTAAGATTACTAAACCACCTACAATAGCAAGTATCATAGGTACTAGTGAAACAAAGTTTAAGCTTCCCATATCTATGTTTATTGGCTGTATCATTTTGTAGCCTCCCCTATAGTGTTTACTTTTTTAAGAAAATCTCTAGTCTCTTGAACTTGAGCTTTTTTATACATATTTACTATCATATTTTTTACGGTGCTATCCATAGGATGAAGTACTGGTTTTGGATAAATACCAAGATAAATAACTATTGCAACCAAAGGTATAAGTGCTGTTAACTCTTTTGCATCGAGGTCTTTTAGTTTTTCATTTGCCTTGTTTGTAAGAGGACCAAAAAATGATTTTTTATAAAGTGTTAGCATATAAACAGCACCAATAATAATACCAGTTCCAGCAAGTGCAGTCATCATTGGGGAAACTTTATAAAATCCCATCAATGATAAAAACTCACCAACAAATCCAATAGTAAGTGGAAGTCCAACTGCAGCCATCATCATAATACCAAATATAGTTGCATAGTATGGCATAACAGAAGCCAGTCCTCCAAACTCACTCATAAGCTTAGTATGTCTTCTATCATATATAACCCCAACAAGCATAAACAGTGCACCACTAACAACACCATGACTTATCATCAAAAACAAACTACCAGCTATACCCTCAGCATTCAGTGCAAAAGTACCAAGTACTATAACACCCATATGAGAAACTGAACTATATGCAATAACTTGCTTCATATCTTTTTGAGCATAAGCGACCATCGCAGTATAAATTATCATGATAATTGCAACAGTAGCTATCGGAGTTACAAAGTGAACACTCGCATCAGGAAACATTGGAAGTGAAAATCTGACAAATCCATAAGTACCCATTTTTAGTAGTACTGCTGCTAGTATAACCGAACCAATAGTTGGTGCTTGTCCGTGAGCATAAGGTAACCAAGTATGAAATGGGAACATAGGAACTTTAATAGCAAAACCAACAAAAAATGCACCAAATAACCACAACTGAGTTTCAAATGGTATCTTCATAGCCTGCCATGCTGGGATTGAAAAACTCCAAACTCCATGAATTTCATGATAAAGATGAGCCATATATAAAATACCAACAAGCATTATCAAAGAACCTGCAAATGTATATAAGAAAAATTTAACAGCTGCATAAACTCTTAGATTTCCTCCCCAAGCACCTATAATATATAACATAGGAACAAGTGAAAATTCCCAAAATACATAAAATAGCATAACATCAAGAGCAGAGAAAACACCAACCATTGTCATCTCTAAAAATAGTAAAGTGATAATAAGATTTTTTAAATCTTTTGTAATACTAAGTCCTATTATCGCTATCATACTCATAAAAGTACTAAGTATTATAAGAAAAAGACTTATTCCATCTATTCCAATCGCATAATTTATACCAAACTCACTAATAAGTGGTATATTTTGTACAAATTGAAAACCTGGATTTGAGGCATCATACCCTATCCAAAGTCCTAAAGAGAAAACAAACTCTACAGCAGTAACTGCTATACCATAAGCTCTAATACCTTCTTTTTCTATCAAAAAACCCAATACAGCTGCAACTGCTGGGAAAAAAATCAAAAGTGTTAATATTGAATCCATCCATTTTCTCCTTACATACCTGGTTTATAAAATACTACAAACATAAGTAGCACTACTAAACCAACTACCATCCATTTTAAGTTTTTAGATAAATTACCACTCTGCATAGCAGTTGATTTACCACCTAATTTATAGATAATAGCTGCTATACCATCAACTGAGGCATCTACTATCTTCATATCTATCTTTTCCCAAGCTATTTTAGAAAGTTCATAGTATGGTTTAGTAATAACTTTCTCATAAAACTGTGGAATATAATACTGATTAAGTAAAAGAGAGTGAATAGGAGTTCCCTCAAATAAATCTTTAAGCTTATTATTTCTAAATTTCAACACTGCAAATACTATACCACCAAGAGCTATTCCCAAAGTTACAACAAGTAAGAAAAGGAAAGTTCCTGTACTTACTTCTGGCTCGTATTCTGGTAAAAACTCTGTAACAAAATGAACAAAACTATGTTCAAAAAATCCAGCTATAGTAGCCAAGATTGCAAGTGGTGCCATAGCAGCAATCGCAAACCATTTTGCTTCATGAGGATGAGCACCTATCTCTTTATATCTAGGTTTTCCAGTAAACACTATCATGACAAGTCTAAAACTATAAAATGCAGTCATACCAGCACCTAACCATAACATTGCCCAAAGTACATAGTGATGTGAACTAAAAGCAGTCTCTAAAATCTTATCTTTTGAGAAGAATCCAGCAAATGGATAAATACCAGCAAGTGCCAAAGATGCTACTGTCATGATAATCATAGTCCACTTCATCTCTTTTCCAAGTGCACCCATTTTTTTGATATTTAACTCATCATGCATCGCATGCATAACATTACCTGCACCTAAAAATAAAACTGATTTAAAGAAAGCATGAGTCATCAAATGAAATAGTGCTATCCAATAAGCTCCAAGTCCTCCAGCAACAAACATATATCCAAGTTGTGAAAGAGTTGAGTAAGCGATTATTTTTTTCAAGTCATTGTTTACCAAAGCCATAGAAGCTGCAAATACTGCAACAAAAGCTCCTACCATAGCTATAATAAATCCAATCTCCGGAATAGTTTGATATATAGGAAAACTTCTAACAACTAGATAAACTCCAGCTGTTACCATTGTAGCTGCATGAATCAAAGCAGAAACTGGAGTTGGACCCTCCATAGCATCAGCTAGCCAAGTATGTAGTGGAAATTGAGCCGATTTTCCCATAGCACCAATAAATAAAAATATACCAATAAGTACAACTGTTGAATGAGATAAACTACCAACATGAGCAAATACGACATCATAATCTAAACTTCCAAGATTCCAGTAAATTAAAAAGATACCAATAAGCATACCAAGGTCTGCTATTCTGTTCATGATAAATGCTTCATTTGCTGCCCATGATGGAGATATAGCTGGGTAAACCTCTCTCGGTAAATCCTCTTTGTGATACCAAAATCCAATAAGCAACCAAGAACAAACACCAACACCTTCCCAACCTATAAAAAGTCCTAAGAAATTATCACTCATAACAAGTATCATCATGGAGAAAACAAAAGCTGATAAATAACTAAAAAATCTGTTAAAACTCTTATCATGCTCCATATAGTAGTTTGAGTAAATATGAACTAAAGCAGAAACTGTTGTAACTGTTACCATCATGATAACAGAAGCCTGATCAACTACAAATCCAAAGTCAAGATGAAAGTTTCCTGCACTAATCCAGTTAAAAAGTTTTGATTTTACTATATGCTCACCATCTACATAAAAAAGCAATCTCATAGATGCAAACCAAGATAAAGCTAAAAGAGATGATGTTACTACTCCAACAAAAAGTTTCTTAGGTGTTGTAGCAAACAAAGCTGCAAAAAGTGAACCAACTATTGGTGCAAAAAGTGCTATATATAAATATTTTTCCATGCCTATCCTTTCATCTCTTGAAGTGAATCTAAATCAATAGTTCCATTTCTTTTATACCATAAAACTAAAAGTCCAAGTCCAACTGCAACTTCACTAGCTGCAACTGCTATGATAAAAAATGAAAACATTTGACCTGTTAAATCGTGATAATACTTTGATATTGCAGCAAAAGCTATATTTACTGCATTTAGTAAAATCTCAGTTGAAAAAAACAGTAAAAGAAGATTTTTTCTTCTTATTACACCAATCAAACCTATTACAAACAGTATTGCTGCCAATACCAAATAATGAGTTAATGTTATCATTTGTTATCCTTTATATCAAACTCTTCAGCTTCTATTTTTTTCTCAGCATTTATATCAAGAGTTATACTTTCATCCATTTTTTTACCAACAAGTATAATACCAGCTATCATAGCTACTAGTAACATTACAGCTGCTAATTCAAACTGAGCCAAATACTTTGTAAATAAAACTATACCAACTGCTTGAGGATTGTTTGTTCCAAAAAGAATATTTTGATTTAGTGGTGCATCAAGATTTAACAAACTCGGTACAAATGGAGCAGAGATTATACAAAGAAGTAAAATACCACTTGCCACCCAAAGGATATTTGTTATAAGTGGTGTATCAATACTCTCTTTAACATCTTTTGTTGTATCAAAAAACATCATTCCAAAAGCATATATCGCCATAACAGCACCTGTATAAACTATGATTTGAACTACACCCAAAAAGTCTGCATCAAGCAGAAAGAAAAATCCAGATATAAGTATCATACCAGCTGCCAATGCACTCATCGCATAGAGTGCATTTTTACTCAATACCACGATAAGAAATAATCCTATCGTTAGAGCCGAAAATAAATAAAATGCTATTGCTTCCATACTCAATCCTTAATATGCCAGAGGCGTTTTTTTGATGTTTTCATCTGCATTTGGACTAACACTACCAAATCCAGCAAATTCTTTTTGCTTACCAGCACGAAATTGATCCATAGGAGTTACAAGCTCAGCCATAGTTGTAAAGTGTGCTCTTTGCTCACTTACATGCTCATAATCTTGACCATGTGTAATAGCAAGTTCTGGACAAACTTCAGCACAATATCCACAATAAATACATCTTCCAAGATTTATCGTATAACTATTAACTACTTTTCTACCCTTAGAACCATACTTTGTACCAATCTCTATACAATTTGCTATACAAATCTTTTCACAAAGTCCACAACCTATACATCTTTGATTTCCACTCTCCATCAACCTTTTTATCTGATGCAAAGCTCTATATCTTGGACTAATAGGTAACTTTTCTAAAGGATATTGTATTGTATGGATATTAAATTTAAGCATTTCACGAAACACTATCCATAATCCTACAAAAAGTTCTCCACTTAGAGTTCTTTTCAGTACTTGAGAAAACTTCTCTTTCCAACCAACAGGATTTGAACTTCCCTCAACATACATATAATCAACTGATATATCTCTGTTTTTATAATCTTTAAAATCTATCATCATCCCTCTCCTATATAAGAACTATACCAGTTATAAGTATATTTACAACTGCTAACGGCATAAGCACTTTCCAACATAACCACATCAACTGATCTGGTCTAACATGAGGCCAAGCTGCTCTAACCCATAAAAATAAAAATATCAAAATAGCAACTTTTATGATGATAGCAAGTCCACCAGGAATAAACCACATATCATTATATCCACCAAGAAAAACTAAAGCTGCAACAAAAGCAACTGTAAACATATTTGCATACTCACCTATTGCAAAAAGTCCCCATCTCATACCACTATATTCAGTAGCATAACCAGTAACAATCTCGGCTTCATGCTCTAGTAAGTCAAACGGTGTTCTGTTTGTCTCTGCATATCCAGCTATCAAGTATAAAACAAAAGCAACTGGTTGAGCAAAAACTATCCATCCATGAGTTGTTTGATAATTGTTTATATCTATCAAAGACAAACTTCCAACCATCATAAGAGGAGCTATAAGTGAAAGTCCTGTTACAACTTCAAAAGATAACATTTGAACTACTGTTCTTGCTGCACCCAAAATTGACCACTTATTATCAGATGCCATACCAGCAAGTAGTGGTGCATACATACCAACTGCCATAACACCAACAACAAATAATATCCCTATATTTACATCTGCAACTATAATACCAGGCAAAAATGGAACTGCACTCATAGCTATAAAAGCAGTTGCTGCAGCTATAACAGGTGCTATTCTAAATATAGGTTTTATAGCATTTTGAGGAATTATATCCTCTTTTGTAAAAAGCTTTATACCATCAGCTGCAACTTGCAAAACTCCATAAGGACCAACATGCATAGGTCCTAGTCTTCTTTGCATAAATGCTAAAACCTTTCTTTCAAAATATGTTGTAATACCAGCAAGAGCTGAAAATACAGTAAGTATTACAACTACTTTTACCAGTGTCCACAATATGTATGAATCCATCTTATACCCCTTCTACTTTTATTTTAGCAAATCTATATCCACTTTCAAATATAGCTTTTGTATCAATGTTTTTATCAAAAGTTGGAAGATATCCTATCTCTCCACTAAGTTGCTTATCAACTTTAACTTCAAGTTCAAGTTCTCCAACTTTTACTCGGCTTCCCTCTTCTAAACCTTTATCACTACTTACATAAAATCCACCATTTGTTTTTAACTGTTTAGCCATATTTGTAAATGGACTAAACTGATTTATAGGATTTGATAAATAAACAACATCATCTCCAAAATCCTCTACATCATTAGCACTCTCTACATCATCACTAGCTTCACACTCACTTATACCAAGTAGATAACCTCTATGCTCGACTCCACCATTATCATAATAGTTAGGTAGTTCATCAAAATCTCTAGCTTCATAGCCTTTACTCTCTGGTAACTCTTTAGTATAAAGTGCTGTGTACTCTTTTTCTACTCCAAGTGCTGATGCTACTTGATTTAATGTATAACCTTTATAACCAACTGCTGCATTTGTAAGAACAACTCTTTTATCTATGTTTGTAAATGTCCCCTCTTGTTGGTTTAAAGCTGGCATATCAAGATCACCATCACCAAGAGCTGATATTTTTATATCTCCATCTTCATTATATCCAACTACTTTACTTCCAGCTTCTTCATCTAACTCACAAATATTTGCAACTCCAAGTGTGTTTGTTGAAGTTGGGATAATAGTTACTGTTACATCTAAAAGTCTATCGATTAATCCTACTATCTTAGCTAAATTTTCACTTCTTGGATGAGTATAACAATCACTTCCAACTACTAAAGTAAACTTGTCTTTTTTAGCAAGCATTTTTGTAATCTTAGCTTCAAAATCTTCTGGAAGATTTACTAGTGAACTATCATACTCAACACTTGGAACATCTGTTTCTAAACTTTTTCCTAAGAACTCTAAGATAAAAGCTAGAGTATGCTCTTCACTTCCTACCTTGTTTTGTACTGCCATGAAGTTTTTAGCAAATGTAGGAACAACTGTGTCTCCAACTGGATGAAAGTAAAGTCCAGCACCCTTGTTCATAGTTAAAGCATTATTTACAGCAAATCCAACATTTGGTGCATCTCTTCTTATATCACTTCCAACTACTACCACAAAGTTTGACTCTTTTATATCTTTTAAACTTCCACTATAAAGACTTTTTCCACTTGTAGAACTATATGCTTCTAAAAACTTTTGATAAGCCAATGCATCATTATTTACAAGTTTGTAACCTTTAGCTTCTTTTAGTTTTTGAAGCATTAAAGCCTCTTCATTCGTAATATATGAGTTAAATTTGATACTGTCTGCTTCACTCATAAACTCAAGCACTTTGTTAAATGCAGCTTCATCTTGTCCTGTAACTCTATTTTGAAAGTCATATCCAAATCTAGCAGCCCCATTAAGAGTTGCAAAATGATGTTCATTTGTTACTCTTAAAATCTCACCATTTTTCACTTCATAGTTGATTAAAGAACAGTCACTTGAGTGAGGATTTGATGCTGGAACTTTTACTAGCTCCCAAGCATTTGATTTGTATTGGAAATCTTTACTTATCAAAGCACCAACAGGACAAACACTTATACACTCACCACAATCTTGGCACTCTAAGCTATCATCTTCATTTACAGTTCCGATTATAGATTTTTGAAGTTTGTTCCACATAGCATAGCTATCTTTTGGCATAGTAGCTTTTAACTCTTTATCAAGTGGTTCTCCACCTCTAGGAACAGTTTTAAGTACAGAATCACCTATCATATCTTTACAAACAGTTACACACTTTTCACAAACTATACAAAGTCCTGCATCGTACTTCATAAGTCCCCAATCTTTTATAGGTCTAAAAGTATCTTTTGTAGCATATTTTTGTTCATGTACTCTCATGTAAAGTGTATAGTTTTGAAGTTCGCACTCTCCACTTTGGTCACAAACACCACATTGAAGAGGATGATTTACATCATATACACTCATGATAGATTCTCTCTCTTGTTCTATCTCTTCATTTGAAGTTGTTATAACCATTCCGTCCTTTGCTTTGGCATTACAAGAGTAAACTCTCTTACCATCAGCTTCTACTAGACACAACCTACAAGCTAAAGTTGGAGAACATCCTGTAAGATAGCAAAGAGCTGGTATAAATATATCATTTCTCCTTGCTATATTTAGGATAAATTCACCCTCAGTAGCTTCGCAAACTTTTCCGTTTATCTCTACATTGATTTTACTCATGACTCACCTTGCCCTACTTTTATTTTATTATACCTATAAATTCCCCACAACTTTTGTCCTTCAAAATTCATATCAAAGTTTGGTAAAATTCCGATAGTTCCTTTTAAGTTTTCATCTACTCTAAACTCTTTACAAACTTTTAATCCATCTATTTCAAAGTTTATCGTATCTCCATCTTTAATCTTAGCTGCAACTGCAAACTGAGCTGAACCAACTACTCTTCCATCTTTTGGAAGGTGTTCACAGATGTTAGAGAAAACATTTTTTTGTGAGTTAGGATTACAACTATATATAACTACACCATCATAACTATCTATCTCACTAACTTCATCCAGCTTAATCCTTGCAGTGACTTTTTTAGTTTCTAAGTCATAACCTCTGATCTCTTCACCTGCATTTGTAAAAACATTTGGTAAGTGATCAAAATCTTCACTTTTGAAGCCTTTATCAGTTGGTAACTCTTTTGTGTAATCAATAGTGTATTTTTGATTTACTCCTAACTCATTTGCTATATCATTTAGACAAAATCCATCAAATTTTACAGCAGGATTTGTAGGAACTACTTTTTTGTTTATGTTTGTAAATGTTCCCTCTTGTTGATTAAGAGCTGGAATATTTACATCTCCACCATCTTCAAGAGCACTTAGAACAAAATCTCCAACTTGATTATATCCGATAGAGTAACTTCCCTCTTTATCATCAAGATCACATATCAAACTAACACCAAGAGTGTTTACAAGTGGTGGGATTATTATCACATGAAAATCACTATATTTTTCAATCAATCCTAAAATCTTAGCTATATTTTTAGCATTTGGATGAGCATAGAGATCATTTCCTACCACAAACGAAAGAGATTTTTTTCTTTTTAAATCTTTTGCAAACTTTTCTATCTCTTCTTCACCTACATTACTCTCAGCACTTAGGTATCCATCATCTAACTCTTCTAAAAATTCCTTAGCACCTTTTACCAACTTTTTATTTTCACCGATGATAGCTTTTGCCAAAAGAGCTATAACACCTTCTTCACTTCCTACTTCGTATTTGATATGAGTAGATGCTATCCCCTCCAATGCTTTATCTTCTATTGGATGACAATAATAATAAGTTGCACGATGCTTTTTAACTGCATCATTTATCCTAAACTTCATGCTAGACATATCATCAGCTATTTTAGTCCCCAAAGTTACTATAAAATCACTATTTTTAACTTTATCACTAAGTCCATGATACAAAGTATCTCCAGTTATAGAAGAAAATGCCTTTAAAAAGTTTTGATAATTTTTAGCTTCTGGATTTATCAGTTTATATCCATATTTTTCTTTCAGTTTTTGAAGAATTAAAGCTTCTTCATTTGTAATAAGAGAGGTAAACTTGATAGTATCGGCTTTTTTAAAATTTTCTACACATTTTGTCAAATCTTCTTTTGTATTTTCACCTCTGTTTTCATAGTCATAACCATATCTACAAATACCACTTATACTATCAAACTCATACTCACTTCTAACTCTGTATATAGTATCTCTTTTTACCTCATAGTAAATCAAACTTGCTAGTGGTGAGTGGATACATGAAGCTGGAATTCTTTTTTGCTCCCAAGCATTTGTTTTATAGTTAAAATCTTTATCACTCAAAGCTCCAACAGGACAAACAGCTGCACATTCTCCCCAATCTACATTTTTATCATCAGGTTTTGTGTTTATAATAGTTGAGTTATAACCACCAGCTTTTACTTTTAAAGCACCATCCCCTACTATTTCGTTTGAAACTCTTACACATCTCTCACAAAGTATGCAAAGATATGGATCATAAGTGATATTTCCCCAGTCTTGAACTTCTCTTTTTTGCTCTTTTGCACTAAAGTTTTGGCTGACTACTCCCATCTCCATAGTTTTACCTTGAAGATCACACTCTCCACTTTTTGGACAAGCTCCACACTGCAAAGGGTGATTTACATCATACATTTTCAAGATATTTTGTCTTTGTTTGTAAAGTTCATCACTATTTGTAGTAACTTTTATACCCTCGAGAGCTTTTTCTTGACATGAAAGGATATTTCCTTCCATACCTTCAACCTCTACAATACAAACTCTACAACTTGAAATAGGCTTTACTTTTGAAAGGTAGCACATAGTTGGGATGTACATACCATTTCTTCTAGCAGCTTGAAGTATGCTATCACCCTTGTGGGCAACTACCTCTTTTCCATCTATATTAAGTTTTATTGTTTCACTCATACTACACCGCCACCATTGCTATATAATAACATCTCATACATCTACTAGCTTCATCAACTGCTTGCTCATTTGTAAATCCAAAGTTTACCTCTTCTTGTGTAAACTTTCTACTCTCAGCTGGAAGTTTTTCGCTTACCTCTCTTGGAAGTCCTTTTATCCATCCCGTTACTTCTTCTTTTTTGTTATAAACTTTTAGTTTTGATAAGTGATCTTCCATGATTTCTTCATCAGTTAAAGTAAGCTTATCACTATGCACATATCTACTCATGACAGAAGCTGCTCTTTTTGCTTGACCAACTGCATTTACGATAGTCATAGGACCATATTCACAGTCTCCTGCAGCAAAGATACCTTTTCTACTTGTTTGATAAGTTTTACCATCAGTTTTCAAAGTTCTCCAACTTGTCATTTCTAATTCCCATTCTTCAGGAAGATAGCTCAAATCTGCATCTTGACTAACTGCAGGGATAAGATAATCACACTCTATCTCAAAATCAGCACCCTCTATTTTAACAAGTTGAGCTCTTCCCCCATCAGGATCAGGAACTAACTCAAATCTGTTTACTTTTAACTTTGTAAGTTTATCATTTTCATCAAATATCTCTTCAATAGCAGAGTGAAATATAAACTCAACACCCTCTTCTACTGCTTCATGATACTCTTCCCATGAAGTATTTCTTACAATTGTTTTTTCATCTCTACGATAAAGCATGATGACTTTTTTGGCCCCTGCTCTTATAGAACATCTAACAACATCCATAGAAGTAAATCCACCACCAACACAAACAACTGTTTTTCCACTCAAATCAACTGGTTCACAAAGATTCCATTTTACAGATAGGTTTATATCATCCAAAAACTGTATAGCTGGCCAATATCCTTCTATCTCTGGTCTTTCATTTGTTGCTCTTACTTTTTTACTTATTCTAGTTCCACTAGCAAGTAATACTGCATCATAACTCTCTTCAAACTCTCTGAGCATATCAGCCGTAACTTTAGTATTTAGTATAAATTCTACTCCATCCAATGCTCCAACAGCTTCTATATCTTTACTATAAGCATCATAAGGCATCCTATACTCTGGAACTCCAACTGCAACCTCTCCACCTAAAACTGGTAACTCATCATAAACATCACAAGCAACACCATCAAGAGCCAAATAATAAGCTCCTGCAAGTCCAGCAGGTCCTGCTCCAACAATCGCTACTTTTTTACCATTCAAAGGTTTTTGAGGATATGGATAGTTAAAATCAAGTCCATGATCACTCTCATAATCAGCACCTATTCTCTTAAGTTCCATGATAGACACTGCTTCATCCAAATTTGCTCTTCTACAAGCATCTTCACAAGGATGAGGACAAACCCTACCACAAGTATGAGCTAGAGGCATTGTTTGTTTTGTAGCTTTTAAACTATCTATAAACTGTAAATCTCTAACACCCTCTATATAAGCTGGTATATCAACATGATCTGGACATGCATCTGAACAAGGAGCTGTTATTTTTGCTATATAGTTTATATCTTCGTTACTATAATCTTTTGAAGCTTTTTTAGTCTTTATAAGTTCATCTACATCATCTTTGAAGTAATTTAAAATATCTAAAAGAGGTTTTGGAACTGTTCTTCCTATCTCACACTTTGAAGTTTTCATCATAGTATCACTTATCTCTTTTAAGTGTTCTACATCATCAGTTGTTCCAGCACCTCTTGCTATCTTGTCGAAAAGATCATAAAGTATTCTACCACCCCATCTTCCAGGAGCACATCTTCCACAAGCTTCACTATATTCTTGATATTGAGCTGCATACATAGTACCTGCTTTTATGACATCAACATCTTCACTAAAAACAACTAATCCATCCCATCCGATGAAAATCTTACTGTTTTTATTTCCATCATAAGTAGAAGGTACTTTAAAAGCACTCTCACTCCACTCCTCTACTGGCTTACCACGGTTATCTATAAACTCGTCTTGCCAAGTGGAGAAAAGGACTTTACTCAAGATGCTTTCCTTTTAACAACAAGACTCCAATCAACCTCGTTGAATTTCAAAGAGTTTCTTACTTCATGACCGGCTTCACTCATAATATCAAAGCTCTTTTGTATAGGAGAAAAGTCACCTATCTCAAACAAAAATATACAAACTTCATTTGGTTTTATATCTTTTTCCATAATCTCTAACATTCTGTTATAAAGTTTCTCTTCTTTATGTTTTCTTAAATCATATCTTTGCATATTTTTTCCTTATCTATCGATCTCGCCAAATACGATATTTAAGTTACCTATAATAGTAACAACATCAGCTATATAAGTTCCTACTAGCATCTCTTGTAAAACACTTGTATGCCAAAAACTAGGAGCTCTTAGTTTTATTCTATGTGGATACGGCTCACCTTGAGAATTTATATAGAATCCAAGTTCACCTTTTGGAGACTCAGTTGCCACATAAACTTCACCTACTGGTGGTCTCATGCCTTGTGTAACAAGTACAAAGTGCTGCATCAAAGCAAAGTTATCAGTCATTAATGACTCTTTTGGTGCTGAAATATACTCAGGAACTTTAGCCATAAGCTGAGGCTGAGTTTTTTTATACATTGGAATTAATTGCTCTATAATCTTGATAGATTGTCTCATCTCTTGCATATAAAGCTTATACCTTCCGTAACTATCATTTGTATCACTAACAGGTACTTGAAACTCCAACTCATCATAAAGTTCATAAGGCTCTTCTTTTCTTATATCCCAAGCAACTCCACTACCTCTAAGAGTTGCACCAGTGCATCCCCAACTAATAGCATTTTCTGCACTCAACACACCAACATGCTCTAGTCTCATTTTCCAAATTCTATTTTGGTCTAGTAAACCTTCATAATCTTCTATATCCTTAGGAAATCTTGTTATAAATGCCCTAAGTTTTTCTATCCATCCAGGAGCTAAGTCTAGTGGAACTCCACCAATTCTAACTGCACTATGAGTAAGTCTTGCACCACAATAATCCTCCATCAAGTCCATAGCAAATTCTCTTTCTCTAAAACAATAAAGGAATATACTCATTGCTCCTACATCAAGTGCATGAGTTGCTAACCAAAAAAGGTGTGAGATTATTCTGTTTAACTCTAAAAGCATAGTTCTTATAACTTTTGCTCTTCTTGGAACTTTTTCTTCTATCCCTAAAAGTCTCTCAACTGCTAGGGCATATCCATAGTTGTTTGAAGTAGCTGCTATATAATCCATCCTATCTGTTGTAGGTAAAAACTCATTATATATCATGTTCTCAGCCATCTTCTCCATACCACGATGAAGATAACCAACATCAGGAGTAGCTTTTACAACCTGTTCACCATCAAGTTCAAGTATAAGTCTAAGCTGACCATGAGCTGAAGGGTGTTGAGGTCCGAAGTTTACTATCATAGTATTATCTTCTCTCTCAAAAGCCAAGTTTTCATAAAAAGGTTTTAATCTATTTCTTGTTTGCATGGCTACTTCCTATCTGATAATATTTTTTGATTTTTCTTACTAAACTTAGTAATAAGTGGTACTCCACCCTCTTCTTGGAACTCTTCAAAGTTTGCATCAACTTCTTTTGGATTAGCTCCTCTTGCAACTTCTTTACCTATTCTTGCAAAATGCTCAGTATCTTTTGGATCTATTCTTTTAGTATCTCTTATTTCTGGTCCAACTACTTCTCTATGCTCTTTTCCAAAGATAGTATCTATCTCGTACCATTGAGCATCTTCATCACCTTGAAGTGGATAAGATTTTCTAAGTGGATGACCAGTCCAATCATCAGGCATAAGAATTCTTTTTAAGTTAGGATGTCCATTTGATACTATTCCTAGCATATCATACATCTCTCTTTCAGCCCAATCAGCACTTTTATATATATCATATAAACTATCTATTGCTTGATTTTCTTTGATAGAGTATTTTACTCTTAATCTTTTTCTTTTATCCATAGATAAAAATTGATAAAAAACTTCCAACTCTCCACTCTTAGCTAAAAAGTCATTTGCACTCATCTCACTTAACTGAGTATAAGTCAAT
The DNA here is from genome assembly GCA_027023305.1 of Campylobacterales bacterium. GTDB lineage: Bacteria > Campylobacterota > Campylobacteria > Campylobacterales > QNZT01 > SZUA-1377. Next base: position 188,515 of record JALVVR010000048.1, read on the forward strand.
TTCTCTTTTAAAAGTTTAGCAACAGTTACTATATCATGTCTGTTTTCAAGTATGATAACTAACTGACCTTTTTGTATATAAGCTTCTTTTACCTTAGCTTTTTTACTAATAACTGCTAAATCTTTACTAAATACCTCATCACTCTCTACTTCCTCTTTTGGAACTTGAGGAGCAACAAAAAATCTATCTTTATAGTAAACCTTTGCTTGTGCATTACTTTTATCTTGATAAGTTCTCATTACACCAACCTCTTAGTTTTTGCTTTTTGAAAAGCTGATTGTTTTCTTATTTTCTTTTGTAGCATCATGACTGCATATTGCAAAGTCTCAGGTCTAGGTGCACATCCAGGGAGATATATATCAACCGGTATTATCCTATCAACACCTTGAACAGTTGCATAAGTATTAAACATTCCACCTGTATTTGCACAACTTCCCATGCTGATAACCCATTTTGGCTCTGTCATCTGATCATATAATCTTCTGATAAATTGAGCATGTTTTTTTGTTAGGGTTCCAGCAACTACCATAACATCTGCTTGTCTAGGACTAGCTCTAAAAATAGTACCAAATCTATCAAAGTCATAACGACTTGCTCCCGAAGCCATCATCTCGATAGCACAACAAGCTAAACCATAAGTCAAAGCCCACAAAGAGTTACTTCTACCCCACTGAACAAGTTTATCAACCGTAGTTAGAGCTACTGGTAGCCCACTATCTGCCATATAATTTACTTTATGCTGTGCCATTCTAATGCTCCTTTTTTCCATGCATATACAAAACCAATTGTTAACAATACTATAAATATAACCATCTCAGCAAAACCAAACATACCAAGAACTTTAAAATCAATAGCCCATGGAAACATAAATATAATCTCTACATCAAACAATATAAATAAAAGTGCAAACAGATAAAACTGTGCTGACATAGTATTTGGCTGTTTAGAAACCTCAGGTCCACACTCATAAACACTAAGCTTCAACTTCTCATTGTCAAGTCTTGCTAACTTTCTACTTACAAATCTTGAGATATTTGTAGTAGCAGTAAAAGCTATAAATGTCAAAACAAAAAAGACAAATGCCCCAAAATATGGATGATTAACTACTGTATGTTCCATACTCTTCCTTTTTTTTAAATTTTATTACTCAAATATTACTTTTTATAATATTTCACCGTATCTATAATTCTACATTAAAAATCTTAATAATGCTTCACAATTTTAACACAAATTTGAAGTTACTTTTTGTAACACTCACTTTTAAAACTCAAATCCCATCTTCTTCTCCTCTCCGAAAGTACCTTTTATCTCTCTTTGTATCTCTTCTAAAAAGTCCTTGTTTTCAAAGGTTGGTTCATCTTTTATAGCCACTTTTATAGCTGTATTTTTAACTACAACACTTATCTGTCCTCCACTAAGATTTGCTTTTGCTAACTCTTCTATATTTACTGTTTTACTATCAAGTGCTACTTTTGGTAACATTTTAGCCCATAGCTTTACTCGCTGTTCAAGGTTTGGTTTTGAGAACTCTATCTTATAATCAAACCGTCTTGAAAATGCACTATCCAAAGTCTCTAAAAGGTTTGTAGTTGCTATCAAAATCCCACTAAACTTCTCTATCTGCTCTAAAAAGATATTTTGCATCTGATTATGCATCTTATCACTTCCACTTCCTCCAGTCGTTCTACTACTTAAAAACTGATCAGCTTCATTTAAAAGTAGTACTGGATGAGACTTACTCTTTTTTGTAAGGTCATTGTATGTGTCAAAAATCTTTCTTACATTTTTCTCACTCTCTCCCACATACATAGAAAGAATCTTTGAACAATCAAAACTTAAAACCTTTCTTTTCAAATTTTTTGCCAAGGAGTATGCAGTCATAGTCTTTCCAGTCCCTGGAGGTCCATAAAAAAGTAACTTGGCATCTACATTTGAGTTTGTTTTTATACCCCACTCTTTAAGCCTTTTTGCTACTTTTTTATCTACTTGTTTAAGAACTCCTTTTAAAAGCTCATCAGTTTTTGGATGAAGCACTACATCTTTTAAAGTAGTCTTGGGTGTAACAAGCTCAAATATCTCTTGCTCTTTTATAAGTGTATCGATTGTTATCTTCTCACTCTTTTTAAGCTTATTTGGATGCATGATAGTTTGTAAAATTTCCTCTTCGATAAAAAAGCTTCTACTAACCCCACCAAAAGCTGTAAGCATCTCATCATAATCGATAATCTCTTTTTCTATCAAAGTAGATCCCTCTTCTAAAAGACTTCTGTTTTTTATCTTGTCATAGTCATTTTCACTTATCAAGTTTATAAGATTATTCATCTCTCTTAAAGAATCTATCTCACTAGAATACTCCTCTTTTAAAAGTACCAAAAATATAATCTGCTCTTTTTGCTTTAACTCATACTTTGAAAATAGCTCCTCAACAGTAAGCTTGTTTTTTGTACTTGTAACTCTTTCATTGATTCTAGTTTCAAGTAGTTTAAGCCTATTTTTTAGTCTATCAATACTAAGTGAGTTATCAGGATAGTTTTCTCTTATATTAGCTATCTTTTGGTAAATCTCTATACGAGAAAACTGGTCTCTTAGATACTCCAAGTGGTCACTGTAAGCAGTAGATTCAGGAAGCTCAACCTCTAAAGTCCCCTCCTCTAAAAGCTTTTGAAAACTTGGACTTAAAGTAACAGAAGAGTTTATAAGCTCTAAAGTAGATACATCTATACTCTTTGATTCAAAAAGACTACTGATACTAAGCCAACCAAGATGTAAAAGATTTTTCACCATAGGAAGCTTCTGCACATAGTTATACTCTCCATTATCTGGATAAATCTCATTTAAAACCATATATACTAAACTCTCACTAGAGCCCTCGATATGCTTTTTTACTATATTTTGCAAAATCTCAGCTTCATCTTTTGAACATTTTAGATGAGAGTAAATTTTTGCTTTTGTTATATCTTTTACTTTTATAAAGTCTATTAGGTATTCCAAATTTATTTCCTTGACTAAAAATATCTTCAATGACAGCTTCATCTGTTCATTGCTAGATATTATTACATTAGTTTTCATATTTCAAAGAATTATTATATGATTATTAACTTATTGGGAGTAAAATCGGACAATTTTTATATCAAAGGATAATCATGAAACACATAGTGAAAAAAGTTTTACCCCTTTCACTTATAGTTGCCCTAAGATTTTTTGGGCTTTTTATCGTACTATCAGTTTTATCACAATATGCAAAAGACATAGATGGTGGAACTGCATTTTTAGCTGGTCTTGCAATTGGTGGATATGCACTTACTCAAGCAGTGCTACAAGTACCATTTGGTGTCATGAGTGACAAGTTTGGCAGAAAAAAGACTCTGCTTTTTGGACTTTTACTCTTTGCTTTTGGTTCAATCGTAGCAGCAGAGGCTACAAATATATATATGCTTTTACTAGGTAGATTTTTACAAGGAGCTGGAGCAATAGGAAGTGTTGTAACAGCTATGATCGCTGACCAAGTAAGAGAAGATGAAAGAGCTCACTCAATGGCAGTGATGGGAATGGTTATAGCTATGAGTTTTGCAGCAGCTATGATTATAGGACCTTTGTTAGCAGGTGCATATAGTGTTGCTTCTCTTTTTTGGCTAACTGCCATCCTTGCAATCTCAGCTTTAGTGATACTCTTTACTGCAGTTCCTGAACCTCCAAAAATAGTTCACCACTACTCAGAAGAGGAAGCAAAGATAAAAGAAGTTTTCAAAGATAAAGATTTAGTTAGAATGTACATAACTTTTCTTTTCCATAGTTCAACTATGGCGATAGCATTTTTTATAATCCCGATTTTACTAAAAAACAAGTTTCATATGGAAACTGTTGAGTACTGGAAAGTATATCTTCCAGCTGTAATCTTTGGAATCTTAGCTATGGCACCTGCAGCGATACTTGGAGAGAAGTACGGAAAAGGTAAAGAGATATTTTTAGCTTCTATTGGATTTATAATAGCCTCTTTTTTACTGATGGGATTTACATCTAGCTTTTTTCTTTTTGCAGTTGGAGCAACATTTTTCTTTATAGGATTTAACATGTTTGAGCCACTTCTACAAAGCTTTGTAAGTAAGTTCGCAAAAGTTCACCAAAAAGGAGCAGCATTAGGAGTTGCAAATACTTTTTCTTATGTAGGTATATTTTTAGGTGGAGCAATAGGTGGTTGGCTATATGGAGTCGTCGGAGAAAAAGGTTTAGCTATAGCTGTAACCATTTTATCTATATTTTGGATAGCTTGGATAATTGGCATGAGAAATCCAGCTCTAAGAGCTAACCTTTTCTTATCAACTGATGAGTATGACGACTCAAAACTTCCAGCCTTAAAAACTATAAAAGGTATAAATGATTTTTATACAAACCATACTGAAAACTTGATAGTTATCAAATATGAAGATGGTGTTATCAGTGAAGATGAGATAAAAGAGGTATTACGGGCTTAACGACATTATTCTTATCATTTCATGATATTATTAAGTCATTATTCTTATCACAAGGAAAAACTTTGCAAAGATATGGACTTGATTTTTGGAGTGATGATAACTTTTTTATAAAAGATGGGGTAGTTAAACTCAACTACCTCTCATCACCATCTCTTTATAAGATAGTTTCTAACATACGAAAAGATGGACTAAAAGGTCCTCTTCTTTTAAGATTTCCTCATCTTATAAAAAAACAAATTGACAAAATTTTTTCTGAATTTAGTCGAGCTTTTAGTGAGCTTGATTATAGTGGAAAATTTAATGCAGTTTATCCTCTAAAAGTCAACCAAAATCCAAACCTTTTAAACTCTATTTTAGAAGCTTCAACCTCTTATGAGTATGGGCTAGAAGCTGGAAGTAAGGCTGAGCTTTTGATAGCTATGGGAAGTATAAAAGACAACTCCCCTATCACTGTAAATGGCTTTAAAGATAAAGAACTTATCTCTTTAGGATTTTTATCTGCAAGTATTGGACAAAATATCACTCTAACAATAGAGGGCATAAATGAACTAGAAACCATTATAAAAATGTCAAAAGATTATAAAATCCTACCAAAAATAGGGCTTAGAGTAAGACTTCACTCTTTGGGTGAGGGACTTTGGGCAAAAAGTGGTGGAATAAACTCAAAATTTGGACTGAGTGCAACTGAACTTATAACAGCAATAGAGCTTTTAAAAAAGCATAACCTACTAGAAAACTTTACCATGATACACTTTCATATAGGTAGTCAAATCACCTCCATATCTCCACTAAAAAAGGCTTTAAGAGAGGTAGGAAATATCTATGGTGATCTTATCAAAATGGGAGCAAAAAATCTAAACACTATAAACTTAGGAGGAGGACTTGCAGTTGAATATGGACAAAGCTCAAAATCAAAAGTTGCAAACTACTCTTTAAATGAGTATGCAAATGATATAGTCTTTATGCTTCAAACTATTTCTAAAGATAAAAGAGTAAAAGAACCAAATATCATGATAGAATCAGGCAGATATATAACAGCTTCTCATGCAGTGCTTGTAGCTCCAGTTTATGAGCTTTTCTCTCATGATTATCAAGAGAGCTTACTAAATCTAAAGTCTAAAAACCCTCCACTAGTTGATGAACTAAAGGAGCTTTATGATTTTATAGAGCCATCAAATGCTTTAGAGTTTTTACATGACAGCCTTGATCATTTAAACTCACTTTTAACTCTTTTTGATTTAGGTTATATTGATTTACAAGATAGATCAAACAGTGAGATTTTAACTCACCTCATCATCCAAAAAGCTATCCTCTTACTTGATAATACAAACTCTAATGAGCTTTTAAAACTAGAAAATCAAATCCAAGAAAAGTACTTAGTAAACTTCTCTATCTTTCAAAGTATGCCAGATTTTTGGGGACTTAGACAAAATTTTCCAGTTATGCCACTAACAAAACTAGACAAAAAGCCAACCAGAAGTGCTTCTTTGTGGGATATAACTTGTGATAGTGATGGAGAAATGAGTTTTGATGAAAACAACCCACTTTATCTTCATGATATAGATATAAAAAAGGAGGATTACTTTTTGGGTTTTTTTCTAGTTGGTGCTTATCAAGAAGTACTTGGCATGAAACACAATCTTTTTGAAAAACCAACCGAAGTTACTGTAAATATAGATAAAAATTCTTATAGATTAGAAAATCTAATCCCTGCAAACAGTATTTATGATACATTAAACTCTTTGGGATATGATGTCAAAAATCTTGAAAACAGACTAAAAAAAAGTATCAAAAATAGTAAAGATTTTAAAAAACTAGATGAACTTTTAAAAGATAATTCATATCTAAGAACATTTATAAATCAGGATGATAGATGAAGCAAACACTATGGCAACAAATAAAAGAAGATCTTCTAACCCCATGGAGAAATGACCCTGCAATAGAGTCAAAAATAGAACTTTTTACAAACTACCCAGGAGTTTGGGCTATCATTCACTATCGTATAGCAAGCAGACTTTACAAAAAAGGATGGATAAGATTATCCAGATTTTTGATGGGATTAACTCAATTTGTTACAAATGTTGATATACATCCATGTGCAACTATCGGAAGAAGAGTTTTTATAGATCATGCCTTTGGAGTTGTGATAGGAGAAACAACCGTTATAGAAGATGATGTACTTATCTATCAAGGAGTTACACTTGGTGGAGTAAATCTTGATAAAGGTATAAAAAGACATCCTACTATCAAACAAGGTGCAGTTATAGGCGGTGGAGCTAAAGTCTTAGGAGATATAACCATAGGAAAAAACTCTAGGATAGGAGCAAACTCTGTAGTAGTAAAAGATGTTCCAGACGAATCAACAGCAGTAGGAATCCCAGCTCGTATAGTTACAAAAGGAAAAGATAAATCCCAACTAAGCCACAACAAGCTTCCAGATATAAATCAACAACTTTTTATCTACCTAACAAAAAGGATAGAAAGCTTAGAACAAGCTATCATGACTCACACAGAAAAAGAGCTTCCTAAAAAAGATGAAGAGTTAGAAAATATTTATCAAGAGTTTATTAACTCTATCAAAAACTAAGTCCAAAATCTAAGTTTTGACCAAAGTTTGGATCTATATAGCCATACTTTGCACTTTTTGCTCTTAAGTTCATAATATCCATCTTTGGATCTATATTTTGAGGACAAACTGCACTACATTCTCCACAAAGAGTACAATCCCAAATACCATTTTGTTGAACTAAATCTATCTTTTGCTTTTCATCTTCACATCTTTTATCATTCGTATATCTTAAAACTCTAGTTAAGGTAAAAGGTCCTAAAAACTCTTTATTGACTTCTAAAACAGGACAAGAACTAAAGCAAGAGTTACAAAGGATACAATCACTCTGTCTCTCTATCAACTTCTCATCCTCTTTTGTTTGTTTAACTATTTTTTGCTCTTCTAAAAAAGCTCTAGTTTTTACCAAAGTCATAAAACTAGCATCAGCCTCAACAACCAAATCTTTTATGATAGGAAGCTTTGAAAGTGGTGTTATAACATCTCCATCTTGCAACTTATATCCACAAGAAAGCTTCTCTCTACCATTTACCCTAACTGCACAACTTCCACAAACTTCACTTCTACATCCACTGTCAAATGTCAAAGTTTGATCTATATTTATCTTTATAAAGCTTAAAGCTTCTAAAAGTATAGGACTCTCTAGTGGTATCTCATACTCAACTTCAACTTTAGGCTCAGGTTTTCTATATGTACAATATCTTTGAACTATTATTTTCATGATAATCTCCCTAAAGCTTGATTTACTATCTCTTTAGACAAAACAAGAGAGTTTTTAAACTTCAAAAAGTCAACTAAAGTATTATTATAAGTTTTACTTTTATCTATAATCCCTAACTTTGGCAACTCTTCTAAAAACTTCATAACACCCAAAAGATTTTCTTTCTCTCTTTTTATACCCACTTTAAAGTAAAGTATTTCTCCTAACTCATCTCTTTTTTTATAAAAGTTATCATGACAATCAAACTCAAAAATCTCATCTATATAACTCTTAACACTCTCAATAGTTGAACATTCTACTAAGCTTTTATCTTTAGCATATAAAGCTGAGTTTTCACCAACTATCATCCCAAAAGCCACTATTTCCAAAAGTGAATTTCCACCAAGTCTATTTGCTCCGTGAACCCTTGCATCACTACACTCTCCAACTGCAAAAAGTCCCTTAACATCACTCATTAGATTTTCATCAACTTCGATACCTCCCATAGAGTAGTGAGCAACTGGTTTGATAGGTATAAGCTCATCTATGGGATCAATATTTTCATAAAACATTGCTAGTTTTCTCTCTTGAGGTAGATTTTCATCTATAAACTTCTCTCCAAGATCTCTTATATCCAAAAAGACTTGATTTCCTCTCTCTATCTGCTCCCAAATAGCAAGGCTCACTTTATCTCGAGGCAAAAGCTCATCTACAAATTTCTCTCCATCCTGATTTAAAAGTTTACCACCTGCCCCTCTAGCACTCTCACTTATAAGTACTGAAGAATTTTTAAGTCCTGTTGGATGAAACTGTATGAAATCCAGATTAGAAACTTTAACCCCTTGTTTGATACAAAGAGCTATCGCATCCCCAGTTGAAGAGTACATATTTGTAGTATATGAGTGATAAATCCCTGCATAGCCTCCAGTTGCCAACACAACACTTTTAGCAAAAACCTCTTTTAACTCTCCACTCCTTATATCTAAAAATACTGCTCCTCCAACAACACCTTCATATATAATAAGTTCAACTAAATAATGCTCATATAAAAAATCTACCTCCTCTTTAAGGCAATTATCATATAGAGTTTGAAGTATTTTTAGCCCTGTATAATCTTGCGAATAACAAGCTCTGTTATACTTTGTTCCACCTAACTTTCTTTGAGCTATATTCCCCTCATCATCCCTACTAAAAACAACACCTATACTATCTAACCACTCGATAGCTTTAGGAGCATTTTCACACATCTTTGTAACCATCTTTTCATCTGCTAAATCATGAGATGCTTTTAAAGTATCTTCTATATGTTTTTCTATACTATCTCCATCAGAGGAACTTAAAACTGCATTTATCCCACCTTGAGCCATAGATGTTTGGGATCTTGTAGGATAACTTTCACTCACTACTAAAACTTTAGCCCCACTCTTTTTTGCCCAAATTGCAGAGGTTAAACCAGCCCCACCAGAGCCTATAACAAGAGTATCCACTTTTATACTTTTATCCATATTTATCTCTCATAATCTTTTTTGTTATACTATCATGATAGATTTATATTAGGAGAAATACTTGAAAATTTTATCACAACCTATGGGGGCATATCAAACAAATTGCTACATAGTTTCTAAAAATAACAAAGAGCTAATAATAGACCCAGGAATGGGTGCAACATCTTTGGTTTTAGAGCATGTAAAAAATCCAATTGCTATTTTGAACACTCATGGACATTTTGACCATATTTGGAGTAACAAAGAGTTAAAAGATAAGTTAAATATACCTATATACTGCCCAAAAGATGACTGTTTTATGCTTGAAAATGACCCATTTTCACAAGGCACTCCAAAAAGCAAAGCTGATGTTATGCCAAATGGAGATGTAGAGTTTAAGATAGATGACTTTGAAGTAAAGTTCATTCACTTTGCAGGACATACTCCAGGATGCTCAGTCATAGAGATAGAAGATAGTTGGTTTAGTGGAGATTTTATATTTGAAAACTCAATAGGTAGAGTTGATTTTCCCTACTCTTCACCAGAGGATATGAAAAAAAGTATAAACAAGTTTTTAAAAATAGATTATGATAAAAAAGTTTATACTGGTCATGGAAATCCAACTAGTATAAAAGTTGAACAATCAAGAATAGGAGCTTGGCTAAATTATATATAGAAAGTGGTGGCTTGAGACAGAATCGAACTGCCGACACGGTGATTTTCAGTCACCTGCTCTACCGACTGAGCTATCAAGCCATTTGTAATTGAGTTGAGATTATACATAAAGAAGATAAAATTTAGCTTAAGATTAAGACAATTTGAAAAAAATCCAAATTATCTTATATCAATATACTATACAGATTCTGTTTGAAAGTGATTTTCGTAAACTTCATTAAATTTATCTTTATCTAAAGAGTACTTTTCAACTATGCTAAGAGCTATATTTAAACTCTCTTCTCTATCAAAAGATATAGTAGTGATCAGTGATTTTACAGCTTCAAGTGATGCAGAATATGCTCTTACATCTTCATCAGCTAAATCAGGGCTATTTAAGTATTTTAGTGAGTTAAACATTTTAGGGTCAAAGTTCCAATCTTCTAAAATAAGTGCTGAAACTTCTTCATTTGTTATACCAAAAACATTATCTTCTAACTCTTTAAGCTCACTTAGATTTTTACATTTTAAAACTGCTGATTTAAACTCATCAGCCTTGTTATGTTCTATAACTATACTAGCTAAAACTATTTTTCCAATTTCCATCAAAAAAGATGTCAAACTAAGTACATCTAAAGACTTTTTTTTACCTCTATACCATTTAGATATAAAAGCATTTTGTTCTTGAGTGATTTTCGAAAAACTGTTTGTATCTAGTCCATAAGGCGATAGGTCTAAGTCAGGTTTTTTTTGTAAAAATGAGCTAAATGCAAACCCTTTTACCGTCTCCATTCCAAAAATAGAAACAGCTTGAGCTACACTTTTTATCTCTCTACTAAAGCCATAAAGTGGAGAATTTGCAGCTTTTAATATATTTGCTGTTGTCATAGGGTCACCTTCAATAACTTTTGCAAGTTCCATAACTGAACCATCAGGGTCATTACAAACAGCCATGATTTTGTTTACAGTATCATCTAGTGGTGGGAAAGCACCCACTTTTTCCAATATCTTATCTTTCATCTAGAACACCTTTTATTTTAAGTATGAAACTATATCGGCAAAAGTGAGTTTTATTTTAGTAAAAATTATACTAAAATTCTGTTTTCAGTACACCACCTTGACTAGCATTTGTTACAAGTAGTCTGTATTGTTTTAACCAGCTACCTTTTAACTCTTTTTGTTTTGGTTCAAACACATCTCTCCTCTTTTGTATCTCTTCATCACTAAGCTCAACACTTAAAGAGTAGTTATCTATATCTATGTTGATAATATCTCCATCTTTAAGTAGGCCTATCACTCCACCCTCAGCAGCTTCAGGCGAAACATGACCTATACTAGCTCCATGAGTTGCACCACTAAATCTACCATCAGTTAGTAAAGCAACTTTATCTCCAAGTCCCATACCCATGATAAGGCTTGTAGGAGCTAACATCTCTTGCATACCTGGACCTCCTTTTGGTCCTTCATATCTTATAACAACCACATCTCCAGCTTTAACTTTTCCACCAACAATTCCTCTCAAAGCTTCATCTTGTGAGTCAAAACAAACAGCTTTCCCACTAAACTTTCTCATGCTAGGAATCACACCTGCACTTTTGATAACAGCACCCTCACGAGCCAAGTTTCCATAAAGGATAGCAAGTCCTCCAACTTCTGAGTAAGGATTGTCTATGGTATGGATTATATTTGTATCTTTTATCTCACAACTTTCTATTCTCTCACCTATACTCTCTCCCTCAATGGTCAAGTTATCAGTAGCTAAAATATTTCCTCTTTTGTTAAGCTCTTTCATAACAGCACTAACTCCACCAGCTTTGTTTATATCTTCCATATGAACTGTACTTAGAGATGGAGATATTTTTGCTATGTGAGAAACTTTTTTACTCATCTCATTGATGTTTTCAAGATTAAAATTAACTCCAGCTTCTTTTGCAATAGCTAACATATGAAGTACGGTATTTGAGCTTCCACCCATCGCCATATCCACGGCAAAGGCATTGTGAACTGCTTTATCATTTAGGATATTTCTTATTTTAAACTTCTCTGTGAGTTCTTCACTTTTTGCTATTTCGCAAACTCTTCTAGCAGCTTTTCTTAAAAGCTCTTCTCTCTCAGGAGTCAAAGCCAAAATAGTTCCATTTCCTTTAAGTGCTATACCCATAGCTTCCATCAAAGTATTCATACTATTTGCTGTAAACATACCAGAACAACTTCCTCCACTAGGACATGCTGCACACTCTATTTGAGTTAGTTTTTCCTCATCTATCTCTCCACTCTCAAACTGTCCAACAGCTTCAAAAGCAGTAGCTAAATCTATACTAGTTCCATCTTTTAAAGCTCCAGCTTTCATAGGTCCACCACTTACAAAAACAGTAGGAACATTTACTCTTAAAGCCCCCATTATCATACCTGGAGTTATCTTGTCGCAGTTTGGTATAGCTATCATGGCATCTAATTTATGAGCATTCATGACTGTTTCTATTGAGTTTGCGATAATCTCACGACTTGGCAAACTATAAAGCATACCATCATGTCCCATCGCTATACCATCATCTACACCTATAGTGTTAAACTCAAACGGAACACAATCATTTTTTCTAATCTCATCTTTGATAATCTCACTATATTTGTTTAAGAAAAAGTGCCCTGGAATAATCTCAATAAAAGAGTTTGCAACTCCGATAAATGGTTTGTCAAAATCTTCATCTTTAAGTCCAGTTGCTCTAAGCAAGCTTCTATGTGGTGCTCTTTGATAGCCTTTTTTTACTATATCACTTCTCATCAGTAAATCCTTAATAATAAATTTAGCCTACTATAACAAAAAATTAAGTAAAGTTTTATTATAATCTCACCCAATGAATATAAAAGCAAAGAAAAGATTTGGACAAAACTTCCTTAAAGATGAGTCCATAAAACAAAAAATCATCCAAGCGATGCCCAATGATAGTCTAAAAATTATCGAGATTGGACCTGGCTTAGGTGATTTGACAAAAAAGTTGTTAGAAAAAGATAAAGATATAACAGCTTTTGAAATTGACTTAGAGTTGTGTGATTATTTGCAAGACTCTTTAAAAAGTGAGATAAACAAAGGGCAACTTAGTTTAGTTTGTAAAGATGTATTAGAGTGTTGGGATGATTCCTTACACAGTGAAGACTATCATCTTATAGCAAATCTACCATACTATGTTGCTACAAATATAATCTTAAAAGCACTTGGTGACAGCAAGTGTAGAAGCATGCTTGTCATGATACAAAAAGAGGTGGCTTTGAAGTTCTCTGCGAAAGTAGGGGATAAAGAGTTTTCATCTTTGGGTATTTTGGCTAGTTTAGTTGGAGAAAGTGAGTTACTATTTGATGTAGGAGGAGAGTGTTTTGATCCTCCACCAAAAGTAACCTCTTCTATTTTGAGGATAGAAAAGACAAAAGATTATATTTGTAATGAACTTTTTAAAGATGAAAAAGAGTTTGAGAGTTTTAAAAAGTTTTTAAAAACTGCTTTTGTGGCTCCAAGAAAAATCTTAGCAAAAAATCTACAAAGTAGGTATGATAAAAAAAAGATAAAAGAGTTTTTTGAGAAAAACAATTTATCTCCTACTTTAAGACCTCACCAACTTTCAGTTAAGGAATATCACCTATTATTTCAAATAATAGGATAAACAATGGCAGAAGAAAACAAACCAAAAGAGCAGGGAAGTAAACCTGCACAAAACAAGCAAGAAAATCAAAATAGCCAAGCAAAGAATGGCAATCAACCAAATCAAAACAGACCCAAAAAGAACAATAACAGAAGAAATAAATTTTCTGCAAAACTTGGAAACCAACAGTGGGAACTTGATATAAAAGATGCTATAAATGCAAACAAACAAGTAAGACAAAGAGCCTTACAAAGTTACAACAAAATGAACCAAAACAATCCTCATAAGATAAAGATAACTCCACTTGGAGGTCTAGGTGAAATTGGTGGAAACTTCATGGTTATGGAGACAAATACAAGTGCTATCATTATAGATATTGGGATGAGTTTCCCAAGTGAAGATATGCATGGAGTTGATATACTTATTCCTGATTTTTCATATATCAAAAAGGTAAAAGATAAAATAGAAGGTATAGTGATAACACATGCTCATGAAGACCATATTGGAGCAGTAGCATACTTTTTTAAACAGTTTAAGTTTCCTATATATGCAACTCCTTTACCTTTAGGAATGTTAGCAAACAAATTTGATGAACACGGACTTAAAAAAGAAAAAAGTTACTTTAAACCTGTACAAAAAAGAAAGACTTATAAGATAGGAGATTTTGAAGTAGAGTGGATGCACATAACTCACTCTGTTATTGATGCTTCATCTCTAGCTATCACAACTGATGCTGGAACTATTATTCATACTGGAGATTTTAAGATAGACCATACTCCAATAGACGGATATCCTACTGATTTGCATAGATTTGCTTACTATGGAGAAAAAGGGGTGCTTTGTCTTTTAAGTGATAGTACAAACTCTTATAAAGCTGGTATTACAAAAAGTGAGAGTACTGTTGGACCTACATTTGATAACATTTTTTCAAAAGCAAAGGGCAGAGTTATCATGTCAACTTTCTCTTCAAATATACATAGAGTTTACCAAGCTATAGAGCATGGAATCAAATATAACAGAAAAGTATGTGTTATAGGTAGAAGTATGGAGAGAAATCTTGATATTGCTATGGAGTTAGGATATATAAATCTTGATAGAAGAATCTTTATAGACCCTCATGAAGTAAGTAGATATAACGACAAAGATGTACTTATCGTTACAACAGGAAGTCAAGGTGAAACTATGAGTGCACTTTATCGTATGGCGATAGATGAACATAGACACATCAAGATAAAACCAAGTGACCAAATAATAATCTCAGCAAAAGCAATACCAGGAAATGAAGCAAGTGTTTCAAGAGTACTAAATTTTTTGATAAAAGCTGGTGCAAAAGTTGCATATCAAGACTTTAGTGAGATTCATGTAAGTGGACATGCTGCACAAGAGGAACAAAAACTTATGTTAAGACTTATAAAACCTAAGTTTTTCTTACCAGTTCATGGAGAGTATAACCATATCCATAAACACAAACAAACAGCAGTAGCTTGTGGAGTAAATCCTAAAAATATACTTCTTATGAGTGATGGCGACCAAGTAGAAGTATGTGCAAAATTCATCAAAAAAGTAGGCTCAGTAAAAACTGGTAAAACTTACATAGATAACCAAATCAACAGAAAGATAGAGAATGATGTCATAGAAGATAGACAAAATCTAGCAGAATCTGGAGTTATCATGATAGTAGCACAGATAGAAAAAGACAGTAAAAAACTCTTTTCAAACCCAGTTGTTAGAAGTTATGGTATAGTTCCTGATAAAGATGACAAAACTTTCTCTAAAGAGATGGAAGACTTAATAGATCAGTTTTTGATAAACTGTAAACCTGAACTTTTTGACAATAAAAGAGAACTTGAAAAAGCTATGAGACAAATTATAAGAAAACATGTTTTCAGAAAGCTAAAAAAATATCCAACTATAGTTCCAACTGTATTTTTGATGTAGGTTAGAGATGAATTTTAAAGCTATACTCAAAGAGGTTTTACAAACAGAAGCAGATGAGTTAATCTCTGCTTCAAACAACTTTGATGGAGATATAGACAAAATAGTAGAAATCATCTACAACACAAAAGGAAAACTCATAGTTACAGGAGTTGGTAAAAGTGGACTTGTAGGGAGTAAAATAGCTGCTACACTAGCTAGTACTGGTACAAGTAGTTTCTTCTTACATCCAACGGAAGCTATGCACGGTGATCTTGGTATGATAAGCAAAGGAGACTCTGTTTTAGCTATAAGTTTTTCAGGAGAGAGTGAAGAGCTTGTCAAGATAATCCCTCATATAAAAAGATTTGACATACCACTTATCGGTATGGCTAGAAGTAAAGAGAGTACTCTAGGTAAAAACTCTGATAAATTTTTAAGTATAGATGTAAAAAAAGAGGCTTGTCCTTTAGGAGTAGCTCCTACAAGTTCTACAACTTTAACTATGGCTTTAGGTGATGCCTTGGCCGTTTGTTTGATGAAAAAAAGAGGATTTAAAAAAGAAGATTTTGCCTCTTTTCATCCAGGTGGAAGCTTAGGAAAACAACTTTTTGTAAAATTAAGTGATATCATGCAAACTTCAAATCTCCCAATAGTTGACAAATCAACAACCCTAAAAGATGCTATATCTATCATGAGTGAGGGAAGACTTGGAAATGTTTTAATATCAAATGAAAACAAACTAGTAGGTGTTTTAAGTGATGGAGACCTAAGAAGAGGTATGATGAGAGATGACTTTTCTCTTGATGCAAATATCTTAGAGTATGCAACTTTGTCTCCAAAATGTATAGATGATGAAACTTTACTAGCAAGTGATGCTTTAAAGATTATAGAACAAAACAAAGTACAACTCTTAGTAATAACAGATAAACAAAAAAATATAAAAGGTGTGGTTCATATCCATACTTTAGTAGAAATGGGGATAAAATGAGCCAAGAAGAAGATGGAATAAGACTAAACAAGTTCCTTTCACACAACACAAGACACAGCAGAAGAGAAGCAGATGAACTTATCAAAAATGGAAATGTCAAGATAAAAGGAAAAGTAATAACCGACCTTGCTACAAAGGTAAAAAGAGGTGATAAAGTTTTTCTAAGAGGAAGTTTTGTACATAGAAAAAATGAATTTACAGTTCTAGTTTACAACAAACAAAAGGGTGAACTTGTAACTAAAAAAGATGATAGAGGAAGAAAGACTATCTTTGATAACTTATCAAAAAGATATCACCACTACTTACCAGTAGGAAGACTTGACTTTGCTAGTGAAGGACTTATACTTTTAACAGACTCACCAAGTGTTGCATCAGCTTTGATGGAGAGTTCTTTAGAGAGAGTTTATTACCTAAAGATAAAAGGAAAACTCACAGCAGGTATGGAAGAAGGTATGAAAAATGGACTTTATGCCGAAGATGCAACAGCTGGAGCTCATGAAAAAAGTGAGATAAAATCTATGGAATTTGCTCCTTTTTTATGGTACAAAGTCCAAAAAGAAGATAAAGGCTTTACAAAACTAAAAGTAGCCATAAGAGAGGGTAAAAACAGAGAACTAAGAAGATTTTTTGCCTACTATGGAAGTGAAGTGATGGATCTTAAAAGAGTAGAGTTTGGAGGGATAAGCCTTGATATTGCTCCTGGTAAAAAAAGATTTTTAACAAAAACAGAGTATCACTCTTTGCATACTTTTTTACAAGGGTTAGATAAAAAGTGATTCAAAACCTAGCCCAAACTCTCAGACCTAAAAAACTTGATGATGTCATAGGGCAAACTCATATATTAGCAGAAGACAAGCCACTTTATAAACTGATAAAAAAAGGCTCACTTCCTCACTCATTTTTTTATGGTCCAGCAGGATGTGGAAAAACTACAGTAGCTAAGATAATAGCAAATGAGCTTGGAAGTGATTTTTACTTTTTAGATGCTACTAGTATCAAAGTAGAAGAGATAAGAAAGATACTTAAAACTCATAAAAACTCACTCATAAAACCAACTATCTTTATCGACGAAGTGCATAGACTCTCAAAAACTCAACAAGAAGTACTCCTACTTCCTATGGAGAGCAATGAAGCTCTAATCCTTGGAGCAAGTACAGAAAATCCTTACTTTACACTAACCTCAGGGATAAGAAGTCGAAGTATGCTTTTTGAGTTTAAAGCTATCAAAAAAGAGGAGTTTGAAAAACTTTTTGTGAGGGTAGAAAAAGAGTTTAGCATAGAGATAAACAAAGAAGCAAGAGAGTATCTAGTAGATAGTAGTGCAGGAGATGTAAGAGCTCTTCTAAATCTTTTAGAGTTTGGTTTAAAAGCTGATGAGAGTTTAGATATAAAAACTTTAAAAGAGCTTAGACCACAGGCTTTAAAAGATGGAGTTAGCTCCTCTGATACTCACTACAACTTAGCCTCTGCACTTATAAAAAGTCTTAGAGGAAGTGATATAGATGCTTCACTTTACTATCTAGCAAGACTTATAGATGGTGGAGAGAGTGCTGATTTTATAGCTAGAAGATTAGTTATATTTTCAAGTGAAGATATAGGAAATGCCAACCCTCATGCTCTAAACTTAGCAACTTCAACCCTGACTGCAGTAAAAAATATAGGCTATCCAGAAGCTAGGATAATCTTAGCTCAATGTACAGTTTACTTAGCTTCATCTCCAAAATCAAACTCATCTTACAAAGCTATAAATCAAGCACTAGATTATGTAAAAAACAATCCACCTTTAACAGTTCCAAATCACTTAAAAAGCCCACCATCTTCTGAGTACCTATATCCTCATGACTTTGGTGGATATGTGGGACAAAAGTATTTAGAAAAAGATTTGAGTTTTTATGAAAGTTTTGGTGTAGGATTTGAAAAAACTCTTAGTGAGTGGATTGAGAAGATAAAGAAGTAGAAAAAACTCTACTTCATGTTGATAAAAGAGATAGCAACCTCCAAATCCATCTCACGAACTAGTTTCATAACAGCTTGAAGTTCATCTATGGATTTGCTTTTTATTCTTATCTCATCACCTTGGATTTGGGCATTTACTTTTAGTTTTTTGCTTTTTATCTCTTTTACTATCTTTTTTGAATCCTCTTTTGTTAGTACATCTCTGATAGTAAGAACAAGTTTAGTGTTTCCACCACCTACTTGCTCTCTTGAGTGTTCATTTACTGCTTTTGAACTGATACCTCTTTTTATAATCTTTGCGACAACTATGTCCATCATAGCTTCTGCTTTGTTATCAGTTGTAGTAGTTAGAGTTATAGTTTTTGCTTGTTCATTGTAGTCTATATCAGCCTTTAAACCTTTAAAGTCATACCTACTAGCTACCTCTTTTTTTGCTTGCTCAATTGCATTTTTCATCTCTTGTTTATCAATCTCAGCAGTTATATCTAAACTATGCTCTTTTGCCATCTTTTTATCCTAGATAGTTTGTATCGTAGTTGTTTTCTATAAAGTCAGGGTTTTCCATCATCTTAGAGTGAAAATCAATAACAGTTTTTATACCCTCTACTTCAAACTCTCTTAAAGCTTCTTTCATCTTTTCTATTGCTCTATCTCTATCTTCTGCCCAAACTATAAGCTTTCCTATCATGGAGTCATAGTACTGAGGAACTGTATAACCACAGTATGCATGAGAGTCAACTCTTACATTTCTTCCACCAGGGATTATCCATTGTGTTATCTTCCCAGGACTTGGAAGAAATTTTACTGGGTCTTCAGCAGTTATCCTGCACTCGATAGAATGCCCACTAAAGTTTATACTCTCTTGTGAAAAAAGTTCTTCTCCCTCAGCAACTTTTATCATCCACTCTATGATATCAACTCCACTTACCATCTCACTTACTGGATGTTCAACTTGAAGTCTTGTGTTCATCTCCATAAAGTAAAAATCCCCATGCTTATCTACTAAAAACTCGAAAGTTCCTGCATTTTCATATCCGATATATTTTGTAGCATTTACTGCTGCTTCATGTATAGCTTTTCTTTTCTCAGGAGTCAAAACCATAGCTGGAGACTCTTCTATAAGTTTTTGATGTCTTCTTTGAAGTGAACAGTCTCTTTCACCTAGATGAATTACATTTCCATGAGCATCTGCTAATACTTGAACTTCTACATGACGAGGATTTTCGATAAACTTTTCCATATACATCGTACCATCACCAAAAGCTGTTAGGGCTTCATTTGATGCTGAAAGAAAAGCATTTTCTACTTCTGCTTCACAGTCTATCTTTCTCATACCTCTTCCACCACCACCAGCAGAAGCTTTTACTATAACAGGGTAACCCATCTCATTTGCTAGTTTTATAGCTTCCTCTGGAGTATCTATAGCTCCATCACTTCCTGGAACTACTGGAACTTTAGCTTTTTTCATAACCTCTTTTGCTTTTGATTTATCACTCATAAGTTGCATAACTTCAACAGATGGTCCTATAAACTTGATATTGTGATGTTTACATATCTCAACAAAATCTTGATTTTCACTCAAAAATCCATATCCTGGAAATATAGCATCACACTCAGTCATCTCAGCTGCACTTATGATAGCTGGGATATTTAAGTAACTTGTATCACTTCTATCTTTTCCGATACAAACAGTCATATCTGCATACTTTAGATAAAGAGCATCTTTGTCAGCTTGAGAATAAACAGCAACAGCTTCTTTTCCCATCTCTTTTATAGTTCTTATCGCTCTTAGGGCTATCTCACCTCTGTTTGCGATAAGGATTCTTTTTATTGACATTATTTTTTCTCCACTAAAAACAGAGGTGTATCAAACTCAACAGGTTGTCCATCTTCAACCAAAATCTCTAAAATAGTACAATCAAACTCAGACTCTATCTCATTCATGATTTTCATAGCTTCTACGATACCTACAGCTTGTCCTTTGTTTATACTATCTCCAACTTTTGCAAAGTCAGGTGCTCCTGGGCTTGGTGCTTTATAAAATGTCCCAACCATAGGAGAGTTTATAGTAAGTCCTGAAGGTACTGGTGTTGGTGCACTCTCACTTGCTTGTTCAACAACTGGTGCTGCTACAGAAACTGGTACTGGAGCTTGTGCCACTACTGGAGCAGATGCAACAACTGTTGCCTCTTTTGAAAGCGATATACTGAAATCCTTCTTCTCTATCTTTAACTTTGCAACATCGCTTTCATCAAATATTTGTATTATCTCTTTTATATCTTTTTGATTCATCATCTCTCCTAAATTTTTTTAGTATATTTTTAGTATATTAGCCTAATTTATATAAAAAGGGATTTATATGGGACTAAAAGCTGATAAATGGATAAGAGAAATGTCACTAGAACACAAGATGATAGAGCCATTTTGTGAAGAGCAAGTTGGTAGTGGTGTTGTGAGCTATGGAGTTAGTAGCTATGGATATGATATAAGAGTTGGTAGAGAGTTTAAAATCTTTACAAATGTAAACTCAACAGTAGTTGATCCAAAAAACTTTGATGAAGCAAATGTTATAGATATCCAAACTGATGTAGCGATAGTTCCACCAAACTCTTTTGCCTTAGCTAGAACTGTTGAGTACTTTAAAATGCCAAAAAATGTTTTAGCGATTTGTTTAGGAAAAAGTACCTATGCAAGATGTGGAATTATTGTAAATGTTACTCCATTTGAACCTGGGTTTGAAGGGCATATCACTATCGAGATAAGCAACACAACTCCTCTTCCTGCAAAAATCTATGCAAACGAGGGGATAGCTCAAGTTCTTTTCTTAGAAGGCGATGAGCCTTGTGAAGTAAACTATGCCGATAAAAAAGGTAAATACCAAAATCAAACAGGTATAACCCTGCCAAGAATTTTAAAGTAATCTCATGACAAGAAATCAACTCTTAGAAGTAGCAAACTTTTTAAAGCAACACAAAAAGATAAACACTATCTATAGAGTTGAAGATACTATTTTAAAAGTAGAGTTTGGAAAAAATGAAGCTATCTTTTTTGACTTAAAAAAAGGAGATAGTTATGCCTTTTTGAAGAGTAGTTATAAAGTTTTAAAGCGATACTCTGCACCATTTGACATAGTTTTGAAAAAACGATTTTCAAATGCCCTTATAGAAAAGATAGAAGTTGAAGATGGAAATAGGATTTTAAAGTTTCATACCAAAAAAAGCTCAGGCTACAAAGAGCATAAAACTATCCTACAACTAGAGTTTACTGGAAGAAATACAAATGCCATAATCACAGATGAAAACAAAATTATCCTAGAAGCCCTTCGACATATAGATAGCTTCACTTCAACTAGGGAGGTAAAAGTAGGAGCTACTCTAAAAGATATACCACCAAGAGAGTTTAAATCAAAAGATGAAACGATAGAGGATTGTGAGCAGTTTTTAAAAGATGAGTATCTAAAAAGAGAGGAGATAAAACTAAAGGTTATAAAGACTCAAAAAGCCTCACAAGTAACCAAAAAGATAAAAAAGTTTCAATCCCTTTTAAAATCTATCCCCTCACCCCAAGAGATAGAACAAAAGATGCAAAAAGCTTACAGTGATGCAGATATAGTCATGGCAAATCTTCAAAATATCAAATCTTACGAAAAAGAGTTCACTCTTGTAAACTTTGAGGGGAAAGAGGTTTTGATAACTCTTCCAAAAGAGGCAAAAAGTGCAACTCATGCAAGTGAGCTTTTATACAAAATGGCTAAAAAACTAAAACAAAAACTAAAAAACTCCCACATAGAAAGAGAAAACCTAATCTCTAAAATAGAGTTTTATGAATCCTTAAAAGAGATGATAGAAAATGCAAAAAGCTTAGATGAAATAAATCTATATATTCCAAAAGCGAAAAAAAATGAAAAGCGAAAAAAAATAGATTCTAATATAGAGATTTTTTTCTATCAAGACTACAAAATCCTAGTTGGAAAAAACCAAAAAGGCAACATAAAACTACTAAAAGAAGCAAATGCTAGTGACTTTTGGCTTCATGTAAAAGATATACCCTCAAGTCATGTTATAATCAAAAATAGTAAAAAATCTCTAAATTTAGATATAATAGAGTTTGGAGCAAAACTTTGTGTAAACTTGACAAAGCTAAACAAGGGCAACTATTTGGTTGATTACACACAAAGGAGAAATGTAAAAGTAAGAGAAGGAGCTAATGTTAACTATGTTGATTATAAAACGATAGCTATAGTCAAAGAGTAACAAAATATCCAAAGAGGTTTGTCATGATAAAAGAAATTTTTACAAAGAGTCTAAAATCTTTCCAGCGATTTCCACTAGCTATGACTTCATCTTTGCTTGCTACTGCTATTATACTTTATTTTATACAATTTCATATAAAAGACTTTACTGGTATAAATTTGATTTTAGTAAAACTTGTACTTGTATTTTCTCTTGGATTTTTTGTTTTTACTGCTTTGAAACTTTTAAGATATAGTTTTGATAGTAAAATTTACAAGATACTTTTTGGAATTGTAGTTACAGGACTTGTTTCTTACTACTTTTTTCTACCAGATATAAACCGATGGCATAGTGTAAATCTTCAAAAACACTTCTTTTTGTTAGTTGCATCATTTGTAGCTATATTATGGACTCCATTTTTAAAATCAAATTTAAGTGATGAGGATTATTGGGACTATGCAAAAAAGATAATATTTGCATTTTTTATAGCTGGTTTTTTTACTTTTGTACTTATAGCTGGAGTAAATGTTGCTCTTTTTTCTATAGAAGCACTATTTGACTTTAGAATAACTGGTGAGCATATTGGGATGATAAATATATTTATAATAGGTGTCTTTTCAACTTCTTACTTTCTTTCCCAAATTCCAAAAGAACCTCTATCATCAAATAATTTAGAAAAAACTTCCACGATAGAGAGATTTTTTACAAGATATATCCTTACTCCTCTCTCCATAGTTTATTTTATCATTCTTTATGTATATACTGCAAAAGTTTTGATTAGTATGGATTGGCCAAAAGGTATTTTAGCTTGGCTTATAGTTGCATTTTCATTAGTGGCGATTTTAACCTATCTTTTTTGGACTCCATTTTTATCTAAAGAAAAGAGTAGATGGAGAAAAATCGTATGGCTTGGGATACTTTTACAAACAGGTATGCTTTTTACAGCAATCATTATGAGAATAAATGCTTACTCTTGGACAATAAATCGATATATGGTATTTGTTTTGGGTATCTGGTTAGCTGGAGTTTCTATCTATTTTCTATTTTTCAAAAAAGCGAAGATAAAGTGGCTTTTTATCTCCTTAACTATAATCTTAGCCATATCTCAAATAGGAGCATTATCTGCTTATAGTATTAGTAAACATGCACAAACAAAAAGACTACTAAATGCAGTAAAAACCTACAAAAACTTAAAAGCTACTAAGCAACCTGTATCTTTAAAACTAAAGTATAATATCTCAAGCATAACAGAGTATCTATACAACCACTTTGGCTTAAAATCACTAAAAAACATCTATCCAAATATAGTAGCCGAGTTTAAAAGCTTAAAAGAAAAAGAGAAAAAGATAAGAAAAGAGCTAGAAAAAAAGGATTTAGAGTTTGAGTGGGAGGTTTTAAACAAAAGGCTAGATGAGTTATATGGTGGCAGACCACAGAGATTTCCAAACTTTGCAACTAATGAGTTAGGATTTAGATTTGTTTACCAGTGGGATTATAAAAACCAAGAGCTAAAAGAAAAGGAGCCTACATTTTATCAGTATGCAATCATAAAATCAAAAAAACAAATCCTAGCAGAAGATATACAAGAGTTTAACTACCTAGTTAGACTTGACTATATTTCAGATTCACCAAAAGAGATATATATAAAAAATCTTGATACTTATATCTTTGTAAAAGATGGGCTTTTAAAAATCAAAAGAAAAGATGAAGAGGTGGTTTTTAAACTATTTGAACTAGTAAAAAATCTCTCTAAAAAGTATGATACCATAAAAGAAGACTTAAAGCCTTCTGAGCTAACACTTCAAAAAAATACCAAATCACTCAAAGTAAGAGTTGAGTTTGATAACATCAGGGTCTTTATCAGCAAAAAAAGAAAAAATATCTTCTTAAATGCAATACTGCTTTTTGAGGTAAAGCATGACAAGTAGTACTTTAAATATTGGATATTAGTGAAAAAGGTAAATATAAAATATGGTTAGATTACTTGGTATTTTATTTATATCTTTATCGATATTTTTATATTTTAAACTTAACAGCAAAATATATAGAGTCAATACTATTTTTGATATATCCCTAAGTAGTTTAAGGGTTCTTTCTTGGAGTGAAAACTGGAGTTTAAATGGAGATGGTGAGATAGTAGCCACCTTAGAGATAACTAAGGAAGACTACAATAAATTAGCTCCAATAGACAAAAATGTTATAATAAAGATGCATAAACCTAGCGAAGATAAGGTTTTGATAAAATATAAAGACAAAAGTAGATTTTATCTTTATGGGTATTATAGTACTAAATGAAATACAAAAACATAAACTCAGCAATCCACAACTTTGGGCATAGCTTTTTTAGTTTAATCAATTATATTGAAGATAGTTATATAATCGATGAGTTAGGTAAAATTCATAAAAAAGGGTATGATATAAAAATAGATTGGTTAAATATAGAGTTTGAACCAAAACAGATGTTAAATAGCAAAATTGAAAAAAGCATAATCTATTATGCTAATATTTTAGAAAATTTTTTGTTAAAACAAGATGTTTTGCTACAAAAGATTACCACTTTATATTTTGTTTGGAATAGTGAAGAGAATGATAAATATATGAAAGCAACTGATGATAGAGGTAAAAGTTATAAGATTAAAATTGCAAATACTCTTTAAGAGCAATTATGATTAGTTTAGATGAAATTTTTAACAAATATGAGGGTGTCTTAAAAAGCAAAGGCATATCATATGTAGATGAACCACATAGAACAATTATTGCTATTTATAGTGTGCAAGGCATTTTAGATAATGGCAGATTTGAGTATCTATTTGAAAGTAAGTTTAACGATGGAATGTCCATAGAGGTTTTTTATAAAAGTTACGAAAATATTGGGCTAGATAAAATGGTAAAACTTTTAGCAAAAGCCTATGGGAAAAGAGATAATTTAAAAGAATTAGGATTGCTAAATGAAGATATGTTTAAACTAAGCGATGAGGTTTGGCAAAAGTTAGAAGAGTTTACAACAAAAAATAGAATATTATGCTAAAGATAGAACAAGAGATTTTAGCTCTATTTGAAAAAATATTTCCAAAATTAATAGAGGTAATACAAACTTCTATAAAACAAGCACAAAAAGTAGAAAGAGAGTTTACTGGTGTTGGGACTTTTGTTTCTTTTTTCTATGAAAATACTGATATGTTCAGCAATAAAATTTTAAAAAGTAAAAGATATAACTCTGTGATTATCAAATCAAAAGAGTTAGAACACGACTGCCCTGTTGATATTGTTTTTGGTAAAAATGGGCTTATTGATTATATCGAACTTTCAATGGGGATAAGGGAGAAAAAATACCCTAAAGAGTATGAGATTTGTTATAATGAGCCTAATGTTATTGCTGACAAAGGTTGAAAAATGAAAAATAGTATTTCTGTCAAAGCAAAACTTTGTTTGCTACCAACAAGTAATGGCGGAAGAAGCAACCCTATATTTGGACCAGGTAGTTATAGACCTAATCATAATTTTGGCAAAATTGAAAATAGATTTATGTATATAGGATTTATAGAGATGTCAAAAGAATTTTATCTTAAGCCAGGAGAGTGTGCTGAGGTCAGGGTAGATTTTTTAAAGAGATGGCCTGAACTTGTTAAAAAACTAACTCTTGGTAGAAAGTGGTATATACAAGAGGGTGCAAAAGTTGTAGGTATAGCAACTGTTTTGGAGATTTTGGATGATATATAAAACCCTATTTGAAACAAGCGATTATTGGCAAGATTTGATAATTTCTAAAAGTTTTACATTTTTATTCATGGTAGCTATTACTATTTTGCTTATTTTTTTGTATATCAGAGAGATTAAAAAGTTTTCTATGACTTTAGAGCAAAAGATAAAGTTTGGGTTTGTGGTTGTTGCTTTTTTCTACTGGGACTTTATAGATTTATCCAGAGATAGAGTATCAAAACAGTAAACCATCAGGAGAAAAAAATGAAAAATAAAATTCTAATTATACTTTTTTTAGTTTCAACTACACTATTTGCTGGATTTGGTTATAACAGTATTTATGATGTCAATATCTATGATATTAATACAGGGTTGTATTATAAATCGATAACAAAAAAACCTAAAGACTCTGGATTTAGTATTATCAAGTCCTCCCAAAATATGTTTACTTGTAATATAAATATTTATAACCCTAAAACCAAAAAATCTGTAACTATATTTAAAGACAATAGTAAAAATATCATAGATTTTTTGTTTGAAATGAAATTTAAGAAAGATAGCATAGTGTACTTTAATATAAATAACAACATCAAAAATAATAATAATATCCAAAATAGACAGATAAAAGATAAGCTATTGATTTCAACCTACGATAGAGGTAAACAAGAGACTACCTTATGGAGTTGTAAAAAAAATGGTAGATTTAAGATAGAGAGTTATGATTGGTAAAAAATCTCTAAATTTTGATATAATCGAATTTGGAGTAAAATTTTGTGTCAACTATGTTGATTATAAGACGATAGGAGTTTTAAAGGACTAAAAAATGGCCGTATCAGCACTTGGAAATATAATCTTTGTCAACCAAAATATGCAAATTGCTGCAACTAAGCAGTTAGATTTTCAAGGTAGAGTAGATTTTCAAAACCTAGTAGCTGCTGCAACCGTAAATGACAAAGAAAAAGAGATTGAAGACTTAGCAGATTTAAACGAAGATGTCATGATAAAAGAAGATTTGGAACACAATAAACAAAATAGTGATACAAGTAGTGGAGAAAAAGAAGAAGAGGAAAAAGCAGTTATAAATATGGCTAAAAAAAACAAGTCAGATATAGATGAGGATGACGGACTTCCTCACCTATTAGATATAAGAGTTTAGTTAAAACTTCTCTAAATATTTGCTGCAACTTTATAAGTTGGGTCATTTTCTTCATAAGAACAGTATGGACCTGCATCTTTTAAAAGATTTTTACAATCCTTACTCAGATATCTTAGTTGTAAAGTTTTACCATTTTGTTTATACTTTTTAGTTATAGCATCTATCGCTTCAACTCCACTTATATCCATAACTCTTGCATTTTTAAAATCTATGATGATATTTTTTGGATCATTTTCTATATCGAATAGTTCGTTAAAAGATGCAACAGAACCAAAAAACAAAGGTCCTTCTAACTCATATACTTTTGTATCTTTACCCTCATCATGAGTCCTTACATAAACTCTTGCATGTTGCCAAGCAAAAACAAGTGCTGAGATAATAATCCCAGCGATAACAGCAACTGCTAAATCAAAAAATACTGTGATAATAGTAACAACCACCAACACAAAAGCATCAGCTTTTGGCATATATTTAAGCCTACTTACACTACTAAACTCAAAAGTTCCGATACTTACCATAAACATTATCCCAACCAAAACAGCAACAGGTATAGTACCTATCAAAGCACTTAAAGAGATGACAAAAAGTATCAAAAGAACTGAAGCTGTAAAACTTGAAAGCCTTCCTAATCCTCCAGAAGTGAAGTTTATAACACTTTGCCCTATCATAGCACAACCTGCCATTCCTCCAAAAAGACCAGCTGTTGTGTTTGCACATCCAAGAGCAACTGCCTCTTTATTCCCACTACCTCTACTTCCACTCATCTCATCAAGTACTGAAAGAGTTAGCAAAGACTCAATAAGTCCTACAAGTGCTACTATGATAGAGTAAGGAAGTATCATCTTAAAGCTCTCCCAAGTAAAAAGATTAGAATCTGGCATAACAAAGTGAGGTAACCCTCCACTAATGTCAGCTAAACTAGTAACTGTTTTTGTATCTATTTTTAAAAAGTAAACTCCAGCTGTTATAGTAACTATCGCTATAAGTCCAGCAGGAATTGCCTTAGTGATTTTTGGTAAAAAATACATAATAGCCATAGTTAAACCTATGATAATATACATCTCAGAGTTTTGAGTAAATGAAGCTACAATCATCTCCCATGTGGAGTTAATACCACTTAAATCTTTTGGTTTTAAAAATTTAAGTTGAGCTAAAGCTATCACAATAGCAAGTCCATTTACAAATCCAAAAAGAGCTGGTTGAGGAACAAGTCTGATAAACTTAGCAAACCTAAAAGCACCGACTAAAATCTGCCAAATCCCAGCAAGTATAGAAGTCAAAAGTATGTAGTGAAGTATCATGACACTAAGCTCTTCACCACTAAGGTTTGGGTACATTTGCTTTACTGCAAGTCCAAGTCCAACAAATACTACTGCCACACTACCAGTAGCACCACTTATCATCCCAGGTTTTCCACCAAAAAGTGAAGTAATAAGTCCTATAATAAAAGCTGCATAAAGCCCAACAAGTGGACTAACTCCAGCTATAAAACTAAAAGCTATCGCTTCTGGTACAAGTGCAACTGCAACAACCATACCTGATAAAATGTCATTTTTTATATTTTGAGCTGAATAATTTTTTAAAGTAATCAAAACTAAAATCCTTATGTTTAAAAGTTGTGGGATTTTAGCTAAGTATTCTAAAAAGTGCGATTCTATACTCTTTAGCTAATATTTACTATTATCCTTAACATTAATCAACACCTTAATATGCTCTTCAACCTCTACCAAATCATCTTGTAACCTCATCACTTCATAAATATCTTTATAAGCAAAAGGTGACTCATCTAAAGTATTTTCATCTACTGTTCCTTTGATGCCTTGCATTGAGTTTTCAAACTTTTCTAGCGAGATATTTGCCTTAGCCTTTTTACGACTCATAACTCGTCCTGCTCCATGAGATGATGAAGATAGAGAGTCTTCACACCCCTTTCCAATCACTACAAAAGAACCATCTCTCATGTTGCCAGGGATTACACCTCTCATACCCTTTTTAGCATGAGTTGCTCCTTTTCTATGTATCCACTCTCCTCTATCTTCATCATACTCTGCATGATTGTGATTTTTGTTTATAAACCTAGTTTCATCATCATACTTAAACTCAAATGAACCACCAAATGCTTCATTTAAAATATCATGAATAACAAAAATCATCCTCTTTCTGTTTTCCAAAGCAAACTCTAATGCAAAGTTTTGGTCTTTGATATACTCTTTTCCAAGCTCTGAGTTAACATCAAGAGGTAAAATCTCTTTGATATTATCTACTTTAGCTTTTTTAAGAAGTGCTAACTTTTGCTTAGAAGTGAACTTTTTAAGAGCTTTTTCAAACCCCTCTGGATTTTTCTCTTTAAAAACTCTGTTTCGCTCCTTAAAATCAGTAACTAAAGCTTCTAACTTTCCTTCACTAGGATTTTTAAGCTCATAAGCTTTGCTCATATAATAAGTTGCTATCTTATGCCCAAAACCTCGACTACCTGAGTGAATAACAATCCAAGCCCTCTCATCAGCTCCATACCCTATCTCTATAAAGTGATTTCCTCCTCCAAGAGTTCCTATCTGTTTTAATCCCGTAGAGTTTAAAACATGCTCAGCAAACTCTGTTTTAGGAAGCTCAATAGAGAGTGATTGATTATTTTTATGTTTTTTAAATCCAAGAGGTATTCTCTTTATGATTTGCTCATATATAAAATCTGCCTTACTCTCTATCTGCTCTTTTGTATAGTCACTCTTATAAGCACACATACCACACCCTATATCAAATCCTACAAACTGAGGTACAATCATATCCTTAGCTGAACATACCCCACCAATAGGCATAGTATAACCAGCATGAGAATCAGGCATCAAAGCCCCATAAGTTACATAAGGCTCTGCTAAAACATTGTAAAACTGATTTATAGTTATATCATCCAAAAGTTCTGCATATATTTTATATGGTGTATTGGTTTGTTGAAACTTTTTGTGGTCAATCTCATTAAATCCATACTCTTTCAAGTTCATTTTTTCTCCTTTTTATATTGTTAAGAGTATCTTAGTAAGTTTTTTGGACATATAGTGACCGAAAGTTATTTATTTTTGATTTAGCACTTTTTAACATCTCTTTTTTTAGGAAGTTTTTTAAAACTATAACAGTCAAATCCCTTACCTTGAGCTAAAATCTTATCATCTATCTGCTCTAATTCTGTATCTTCTCTTTGTGCTCCTAAATACATACTAAGTTTTTGAAAAGCTTCCATAGGTGGCACTATTTTAGCAAACCTGTACTTTTTTAGCTGAGGATGAAGAATTGTTTTTATCATTTCTTTTATAGTATCATTTTTCACACACTTTGATGACTCAACAACAAAATAAGCTACATCATACAATTCAAAAATCTTTTTATACTCCCAAAACTTTTCACTAAAGTACTCTTTAGCTATATTTGTTATAGAGTGTTTTTTACCAAATAAACCAAATTTATAACCTATGTTTTCTAACATTATTTCTTTCGTTGAAGATATATGCTCTTTTAGATAAATCTCAAATGACTCTAAATCATAAAAATACTCATCTCTTTCACTACCCTCTATCTCTACATGAATAAAAGGATAAATCTCACCACAAAAGCCTACAACATCAAAAAACAACCATATCTTAAACCACTTTTGCTTTTTAAAGATAGAGAAAGACAAAGGCTCTCCCCATCTACAATCTTCTTGTACTACTTTAGTTACTCTTTCAAACCTTAATTTTTCATCTATTCCATAAGCTATGCCTATATCATAGTAGTCTTGGAATTTTGAGATTATTTTCATGTCAAAACCTCCTTAAAATCCTCTCCTTCAAATACTTTTATACTTTTACCTCTCTCTATCTGTTTCCCTTCTTTCCAATACTTAGTTTTCAAAGCACTAATATTTTCTTGTTCTTTTAACTCTATCTTTTGCATAAGTCTCTCTAAAGCTATCTTTTTGTTTAGATGCTGACTTCTTTCATCATAACTTATAGCTTCAACTCCCAAAGGTTCATAGATAGCTCTTACTCCTGAACAAGTAGTATTTACATGTTGTCCACCTTTTTTAGGGCTTTTCATAGTTTGATATATCACATTTTTTGTGTCTACTATTAATTGCTTTTGACTTTCAACAATATTCAGTGAAAAATACCAATTTTTTCTTTTATGTTTTGGTCTAAAGGGACTTTGACATCTCCAAAGATATGTTCCTTCAAGTGCCAAAAGTCCCTCATCACTGCTTTCTAAAAGTATAGATTTATATCCATCTTCACATCTTGCATACTCTAGTTTAACTATTTCAAAAGTATATCTATCTTCTAACCAATCTAAAAAGTAAAACAATGCTCTGCATACCTCTTCAACACTATTTCCACTACTTATAGATACTAACATCTGCTACTCCTTATAAGTAAGTATTGGACAAAAAGTTGCTACTACTTTTACCAATCCTGCATCTACTAAGTCATTTATGACAATATCTATATTTTTATATGCTTGAGGTGCTTCTTCATAAAGTAGTTTACTATCTTGGCACAACACACGAGAACCAATACTTGTACGAGTCAAGTCTGCTTTGGTATAGTGGTTTTTTAGTTTTGCTTCTGCTGAGCTTCTTTCCCATTTTCTTCCAGCTCCATGAGCTAAAGAGTAGTTAGACTTTTGTGTATGCTCTGTTGGAACAACTAGGTAACTCAAACTTCCTCTGCTACCTGCTATGATAACTGCACCCTTATCAGTAGGAGTTGCTCCTTTTCTGTGTAGCCATCCATATTTTGTTTTAAGTATGCTGTTATGTGCTGTATCACTTACTGTGCTGATAGAGGTTTCAACTTTTATGGCTTTTAGTAATCTTCTAGCTATCTCTTGTCGACTTTGTTTAGCAAACTCTATTGCCTTGTCATGATTTACTAGATAATCTTCTGCCTCTTTTTGACTTAACCCTTCAGAAGGATTGTACTTTCCTGCAACTTTGTCAAAAATTATCTGCCCAAAATTACGAGAACCACTGTGTATCAAAAGATACATTGACTCTTTTTTACATCTTAATCTTTCAAAAAGTGTTGTATTTACTACCTCATTTACTAAGTGTAGTTCTGCAAAGTGATTTCCTTTGCCTATGCTTCCTAAGTGATAACCTAGATATGGAGTATCAATATCAACATCATCTAAACTATCTATCTTTGAAAGATACTTAGCAAATCTCTCTACTTTTATCTTTTTTGGTTTTAGTGGTACTTCAAAAAGGCTCATACCACAACCTATATCCCCAGCTATCAAGTGTGGATAAACTCTATCACTAAGAACTGCCATTCCATTTGGTACAACACCAACACTAAGATCAGGCAGTCCTACTACTTTTTTTACACCTTTAAATCGTGTAATCTTTTTTAATGCCTCAACACTTCTTATATCTATCCAATTTTTCTGTGAAGTGATAATTGTTAAATTGTCCATTATCTTTCCTATTATATTTTTGTTTTATTTGTCTGTTTGTTTTTGTTTTTGTTTGTCTCATGTTTGACTCCTTATTTTTTGATAAAAAAATGTTACAATAAGTTGATGACATATAGTGTCCGTTAAAAAATTTGGGAGTTTTTATCATGAACAAAAGGTCAAGCCTATACCGAACTTTAGAAATCTTAAAACTCTTAAATGATGGTAAAAAACTCTGTGTTACAAGGTTAGCCGAGGAGTATGAGATAAGTGATAGGACTATAAGAAGAGATTTCGAACTTATACGAGAACTTTTTGGAGATTTTATGAGTAAAGATGGAGAGTGTTATCAAGGGTATAAAAAAGTGCTTTTAGATGAAGTGCTAAATGCCACTGATTTGATGACATTAGCAAATATCGTAAATCTTTTTGATGTAACACAAAAGAAAAGCCTTATCTCAGATAAGACAAAAGCTCTTATAGATAAGTCTATGAGTGTATATGACTTTAAATCTCGCCCTTTTGAGAGAGTGGAAAATCTAGAAATAGTTAAAAACTTGGAACATGCTATAAAATTTAGATTAACGATAAAAATACAGTACAAAACAGAGAGACAAAATACTCAAACACTTTTTAACCCCTATAAAATAGTGTTTTTAAATGAAAACTTTTATCTAATAGGGATAAAAGCTTCTAATAATGCAGTAGAGTATAGAAGAATCACCATGATTGAAAGTGTAAAGTTTACAAAAAAACAGTTTTTTATAGATAGTAATGTAGAAAACTTTCTAAAAAAGATACAAACACCTTGGGCAACTTTTGGTAAAGAAGAGATAGTTGTAAAACTTAGAGTAACAGTACCTATAAGAAGATACTTTTTAAAAAAGAAGTACTTACCTTCTCAAAAGATAGTACATACTTTTGAAAACGGAGATATAGAAGTTCACTATACTATTACAAATTATAGAGAAGTTGAAGAGTTGATTATCAAGTGGTTACCTCATCTAAGGATAATAGCCCCTAAAAATTTACAAAAAATGATAAAACGAAGTCTAAAACAAAAACTGAGTGCACTTTGATTTTTTAACAAACCTTATAGTGAGTAATCTCCCCCCCCTATAATTTATACAGCTGAGTTGTTACAGTATCCACATACTTTTGCTTCAACTGGTATTTTCATAGCACACTCTGAACAAGTTTTTTCTGTAGGTGCTGCCTCTGGCTCTGCTTTTTTCATATTGTTATATGCTTTGATAAACATAAACATTACAAAACCTAGTATAACAAATGAGATAACATCAGTTATAAATAAACCATATTTTATAGCAGGTGCTCCAGCTTTTTCAAGTAGTTTTAAAGAGGCATACTCTTTTCCATCCAATGCAACAAACAGGTTACTAAAGTCAACATTACCAAGTAACTTACCAACTGGTGGCATTATGATATTTGCAACAAGTGATTTTACAACAGTTGCAAATGCTGCACCGAAGATAAATCCTACAGCCATATCAACCATATTTCCTTTGATTAAAAACTCTCTAAACTCTTTAAACATGATGTATCCTTTTATAGTATTTTTTGATATCACAACTAATCAAACCAAAAAATAGTGAATTAAAAGTAGAAATTAAACTCCCATCAAAGCCACTATCAAAACAGGTGAAGTGATAACAAGCCCTACTTTCATGTACTCTACCCAACCTATTTTTACTCCCTTTTTTTCTAAAACATGAAGCCACAAAAGAGTTGCAAGTGAACCAATAGGAGTCATCTTTGGTCCTAAATTTGCACCTAAAATATTTGCATAAGCTAAAGTTTCATGACCGACATATCCTATCTTATCTATTGCTAAATCCATTATCATGATTGTAGGCATATTATTCATAACTGCACTAATAATTGCAGATAAAAATCCAGTTGCAACTATGGTTGTCTTTTCTCCGTATTGTGAAAAATACTTTATCCAACTAGCCACCTCATCAGTAAAACCTACATTTTTAAGTCCATAAACTACTATATAAAGCCCTATACTAAACCAAACTACTTGCCATGGAGCTGATTTTATAGTTTGAAAAGGTTTTACTGCTTTGTATTTTGTAGCTATGGCTAAAAAAACTAAAGCCCCTCCAAGAGCAAAAAGTGATATAGGAAGATGATATATATCTCCTATAAAGTAGCCTATCATCATAAGTAGTAAAAAAGCCCAACTTAGTTTAAAAAGAGTTTGATTTTTGATAACTGTCCTTGCTTCTGGCAAGAGTTTTACATCTACTTTTAGAGGTATATCTTTTCTAAAATATATCCACAAAACTATGATAGAAGCAACTATACTAAGCAAGTTTGGTAAAAACATTTGCTTTGCATACTCAAAAAAACCTATATGAAAGTAGTCTGCTGTAACTATATTTGTAAGATTTGATATAACAAGTGGATTTGAAGCACTATCTCCGATAAATCCTCCAGCCATCAAAAAAGCAAAGATTGGCAGTGGTTTCATTTTTAAGTACTTCATCTTTGCTAAAAGTATAGGAGTTAGTATCAAAGCTGCTCCATCATTTGCAAAAAGTGCTGACACAAAAGCTCCAAGTAGTAGGATATAAATAAACATTTTATTACCACTTCCACCACTTAACTTTGCCATTTTGATAGCTGACCACTCAAAAAAACCTATCTCATCAAGCACCATTGAGAGTATGATAATCCCTATAAAAGCCAAAGTCGCATCCCAAACTATCTTTGTTACAATCACCACATCATTAAAACTAACTACTCCCAAAGCTAAAGCTATGATAGCCCCTATAACTGCAGTAGTTCCTATCTGTAAGCCTTTTGGTTGCCAGATGATAAAAATCAAAGTTACTAAAAAAACTGAAAAAGCAAGCATCATTATCTCCAAAGAATAAATATCTATGATTATATCATATGTCTTGATATAAGCTTGACAAAAATATTTTTTTATATTATAATCCTAACCAACTAGTTAGTTAGGAAAAGATATGACAAAAAAAGAGTTGATTTTGCATGAAGCAAAAAAGATGTTTGCAGAAAAAGGGTATGCTGCTACCATCATGAATGATTTAGCAAAAGAGGCAAATGTAAATAAAGCTACTATTTATTATCACTACATAGATAAAGCAACTTTGTATGAAACTCTTTTTGTAGAAGGTGTTAAAAAGATAGCAGATGAAACGATAGAAAAAAGCTCACATCCAAAAGAGCCTCATAAAAAGTTAGCTGAGTATATAAAAGCTTATGCTATGAGGCTTAAAAAGTGCAGGTATTTGACAAGCATACTTTTAAGAGAACTTGCTAGTGGTGGAGATTCTATGCCAAAAACAGTTTTAGAACAACTTTTTCGCACCACAAAAAGATTAACAAATATAATAGAAGAGTGTACACATAAATCACATACAATTTGCCAAGAACCTATGCTAATACAACTTTTGATTGTCTCAACACTCTCTACTTTTATCACAACTGAACCTATCAGGAAGAGAGTAAAAGAGGAGATAGACTTTACAGCAAATACTTTACCATCTCTGAGTATAGAAGAAGTTGCTAACAAATTAGCTTTTATGATTACTAAAAACTTACAAGGGGAGAAAATATGAAAAAACTGATACTTTTAAGTGTAGCTTGTATAGGTTTACAAGCTACAACTTTATCTGAACTTTTTACAGCACTAAAACAAAATCCAACTACAACTTTGGATAACTTAAGTGTTAAAAATGCTCAAATAGGGCAATACTTGGTAACTGCAAAACTCTTACCAAAGATTGATTTGATAGGAAGTTATGAGCATTTTAACTCTGCGACCAATCTTTTGCCAGTTACCCCAAAAGAGTCGGCTACTTTTAAAAATCCAAAAATTCCACAACCATTTGGACAAGATATAGCAAGGATTGGAGTAACTTTTTCGATGCCACTTTTTGTAAAATCTCTATATACAACAAAAGAAAAGCTAGAGTATTTAAAACTTTCAGCTAAGGCTAGAAAAAAGTTAAACTTTATCCAAAAAGAGGCCATGATAGTAGGGGCAAATAGTTCTTGGAAATATCTTTTAAATCTAAAAAAAGCTCTAAAAGCTAAAAGAAAGTCTATCAAAAAAAGTAAAACTACAATCTCGCTTGGAGTTAAAGAGGGAAGATTTCCAGAGTCTGCACTTTACAAGATAGATGAAGCATTAAATCAGATTGAGATAAGTACAAATGATATAGATATGAAGATAGAGGAAGTTAAAAATACAATTTTTGAGTTAACTGGCATAGAACTAAAAAAACCAGTTACTATCACTAAAGTGGCTAATATAAAATATAACAATTTTCTAGCTCTTGAGCCATTAAAACAAAAACAAAGAGCTGATAAGCTTGGTATAAAAGCAGCTAAAGAGAAACTATATCCATCATTTAAGATACAGGGAAAATATATCTATAATCAAACGGACTCTTATAACAATGATAAAGAGATTGACAAGGATTACAGCTCTATAGGTGTTTATATGCAAGCACCAATATTTGATGATACAATACTAACAAATATAGAAAAAGCGAAGGTTGATTATCAAAAATCATATGCAAAAACTAAAAAGATAGAGTTATCTCTAAGAGCTAAAGCAAAAAATCTAAAAACAACTCTACCACTACTAGAAAAATCTACAACTTTTGCAAAAAAATCAGTACAAAACCAACAAAAACTACTAAAAATTGCAAAAGTTGCTTACAAAGCCCAAAGGATGACACAAGAAGAGTACTTAAGATATGAGGATGCACTCTCATCTGCAAAAGCAAATCTCTATCTTTTAGAGTCAAAACAACTTCAAACCATATCTAACTTAGCAGTTTTATATGGAAATAATTTAAAAAGGATACTAAAATGAAAAAAAGAATACTTATAATAGTCGCTGTTTTAATCTTAGTTGCTCTAGGAGTTAGAGCTATAAAACATAAAAAAGCTAGTGAGTCAAAAACTCCAGTAGCTAAAAGATATGAAGTGGTTGTAAAAAGTTTTACTCCAAAACTAAAAGATACAGTTCTTACACTTCCATACCTTGCCATAGCTCAAAATGAAAAAGATGTAACTCTTTCATCTAAAATTCCTGGAAGAGTTCTTTTGATAAAAAAAGGGGGAACTAAAGTAAAAAAGGGGGAACTTATAGCAAAAGTTGATACTACTGATTTAGAAGCAAGCATCGCTTCACTAAAAGTATCTTTATCAAATCTTTTACAAACTCACAAAAGGACAAAAGAGTTATACAAAGTTCAAGGTGCTTCCATAGAACAACTTCAAAGTGAAGAGAGTAAAATCTCCTCTTTAAAAGCGAAGTTAAAAGCCGTGGAAAACAACTTAAGCTATGCAAAGATTCTTTCACCAACAGATGGTGTAGTAGCTAAAACATTTTTAAATATTGGTAGTACTACAATGCCAGGAAAACCTATCATAAGTGTTAGTGCAAATAGTGGTTATTCGCTAATGGTAAGAACTCCAAGTTCTATCAACCCAAAAGGTATTATCTTAGAGAATAGGGCATACAAATTATATCCACTAAACTCCACATTCCATGGACTTTTTGAATATAAAGCATATATAAATACTCCTATGACAAGTGGAGAGAGGATAGAAGTTAGTGTTATCGTTTTTAATAAAAAGGCTTTAAAACTTCCATTTGATACTATTTTGAATAAAGATGGAAAAAGTTATGTTCTTCTTATAAAAGATCATAAAGTAGTTCCAACCAAGGTAGATATAATCCAAAGTGGAGAAGAAGGAGCAGTTATAGAAGAAAACTTAAAAGGACAAAAGCTAGTTCTTGCCAAACCTGATGTTATGCTAAAACTTTTAAGTGGTGCAAGTATGAGAGTAGAGGAGTAAATCATGTTTGATTATTTTTACAAACGACCCTATTTTCTTTATTCTCTCATAGTTGGTTTTTTTGTGATGGGTATCATAGGGCTTATAACCCTGCCAAAAAATCTTTTTCCTGATGCAAATAGACCCCAAGTGGTTGTTATCACAAAAATCCCAGGAGCTACTGCAAAAGTAGTTGCAAGTTCTGTTTCTAAACCGATAGAAGAGGAAGTTTCAAGACTAGGTCTTGTTAGAGATGTAAGTAGTGTAAATGTTGCTAACTTTTCTATTGTAAAAGCTGAGTTTGAGTACACAAAAGGTTTAAATGCTGCTGCAGTTGATGTGGCAAATGCACTAAGTATTGCAAAAGCAAAACTACCACCAAATGCAAATCCAGCTATCTACACAGTAGGGGATTTTACACTGCCTGTTGATATACTATCTTTAAGTGCAAAAAATAAAAATATCTCCATAGAAGATATAAGAAAAATTTCTCAAAGTTTCATAAAACCATATCTTTTAAGTAACCCTTCTATCGGAAATGTAGAAGTTTTTGGAGGATATCAAAGCTCTATAAATATCGAAGTAGATCCTTTTAAGGCAAAAAAATATGGAGTGGATTTTGATAAAATAGCAAAAGCCATCATGTCACTAAATCGTGATATACCGATAGGATTTGTAAAAGGAGATGGAGATTTTTACACAATATCTTACTATGGTGAAAAAGATAATATAGAAAAGTTAAAACAGTTAAATGTTTTACCAAATGTTAAACTTAGTGATATAGCTGATGTTAAGTGGAGTTATAAAAAAAGAACTAGTGGTTATCTAGGAAATGGTAAAGAAGCTATCGCATTAGCAATCCAGAGAGCTCCTGGTGGTTCAGTACTAAGTGTATCAAATGCTGCAAGAGCCCAGATGAAAGTTTTAGCAAAAAAATATCCAAATATAGAGTTTGAAATAAGTGATACTCAAAGAGATCTTATCCAAACTGCAAATACAAATATGCTTGAAGCCTTAAGAGATGCTATCGTTTATACTTTGATAGTGTTGCTATTTTTCCTTGGAAACTTTAGAGCTATCTTTGCTGCTGCTGTTTCTATTCCTATGGTTTTCTTTGCAACTATCGCCATTATTTGGTTAACTGGTGGAGAGTTAAACATAGTAATATATACGGCTATTATTTTAGCTCTTGGTATGCTAACAGATGATGCAGTTGTAGTGCTTGAAAATATAGAAAGGCATCTTGAAGAGAGTGAAGACTTACAAACAGCAGTTATAAATGGTACAAAAGAGGTTATTTCTCCTGTATTTGCAGGAACTACTGCAACTATTGCTATTATGTTTCCATTAATGTTTGTTGGAGATTTTCCACAACATATCTTTAGACCACTTATAGAAACTCTTATTATCGCACTTTTGGTGAGTTACTTTTTATCTATCACATTTATACCAAAGCTTTCAGTCTGGCTTTATAGAAATGGTACAGGTAAGACAAAAATAGAAAAAATGTTTGAATCACTATACCAAAATACAGTAGGAAGACTTGTTAATCCATATCTTGGAGTTTTAAAGTTTTCAAATGGAAAATTTTGGGCTTTGAGAAGAATGTTTTTGACAATGCTTGTAGTTGGAACACTAATCTTGAGTTTAAAAAATATCATGCCAGTTATAGGAAAAGATGTTATGCCTCCGATGGATACAGGTATCATAAAAGCTCAAATAGCATTTAGTTCAAATGAGAGTGTAGATAGTGCTGAGAAAAAGTTAAAACCATTTTTAAAATGGCTTCATGAACAAAAATGGGCAAAAATGAGTTCAGTTGCTTTTGGTGGAGAGGCTGGAGTTTTATCTTTAGGTAGTGGAAACCTACCTAGTGAAGCAACTATCACTATAAATGCAGTAAATAGATTTGAAAGGAAAGCAAGTTTATGGCAACTTGAGGATAAAATTAGAGATCAGTTAGCAAAACTAAATGGAGTAAAAAAACTTGATGTTTATGACTTTGGAGCAACAGCTCTTTCAACAATCAAAGCTCCACTTGACATGAGGGTAAAATCTACAAATCTAACAAACCTACCAACGAAAGCAAAAGAGATAGCAAAAGATATTCAAAACTTAAAAGGGCTTACATCTATCTCTACAAGTTGGGATAAAGATTTTAGTGAGTATGAACTAAAG
Source organism: Campylobacterales bacterium (assembly GCA_027023305.1). GTDB lineage: Bacteria > Campylobacterota > Campylobacteria > Campylobacterales > QNZT01 > SZUA-1377. The sequence continues at coordinate 229,426 of JALVVR010000048.1, forward strand.
ATAGATAAAAATAAAGCCCTAAGTTATGGTGTCACACCTTTTCAAATAGTGATGCAAATTCCACTAAAAGGGCAAATCGTAGCTCTTGCATCAGATTTAGAGAGTATGAATATGCAACCAGTTAGATTTTATCTAAAAGGAAAATTTGCAAAAAATATCCAAACTCTAAGACTACTTCCAATAAAAACAAAAGTTGGAGATGTACCGTTAGAGACTTTTGCAAAATTTGAAAAGCATTTGACATATTCTAAAATAGAACGAGATAAAATGCTTTATAGTATAGATGTAAATGGTTATCGTGCAAAAAGACCAGTAACTCATATAACCGAAGATGCAAACAAAATACTAAAAACCGTAAATAAAGATGGCATAATAGTTTCTCAAGAGGGAGATATAGCTCAACTAAATGACAGTTTCAAAAGGATGATAAAAGCTATAGGGCTGGGGATAATAATCCTTGTCATGACACTTGTTGTTATCTACAAATCAGTGCGACTTGCACTTATCATGATAGTAGTTTTACCACTTTCCATGATAGGAGCTTCTTGGGGAATGTTGCTTTTTGACAAACCTAGTTGTATGCCGAGTATGGTTGGAGTGCTTTTGCTTTTTGGTATCATCATCAAAAATGCTGTACTTTTGATAGACTTTTATAAAGAGTATGAAAAAGAAGGGAAAACTCCTTTTGATGCAGCATTGGAGAGTGTAAGAGTTAGATTTCGTCCTGTTATGATGACTGCTTTTGGTACGATTGCTGGTATGATACCTATCGCACTTGAACAAGCTGTAGGATTAGAGAGATTATCTCCTTTAGCAGATGTTGCCGTAGGTGGACTTATAGTTGGAACACTTTTGACTTTGATATATGTACCACTTTATGCTTATATCACAGATCCAAGAAATAAAAAAACAAATCCTCTTCATGAGATAGAAGAAGCTTTATAATAAAGTTTCATCTTTGAAGCACTCTGTAAGAAGAGTGCTTTGATGATGGAATTTTCCATCAAAAATTATATTAACAGGAGAAAAAAAATGGCGAAAGTACCAACACCGGAACAAGTAGAATCTATGATGGTAGAAAAGATGGGAGAATTACCTGAGAGTTTAAATAGTGCAAAAGCAATGGATCCTAGATTTTTAGTAGAACAAGCGATGAGCAGTAAGTTTAGTGTTCAAGATGAGAACAACCCGTTTGACCCTAAAACTTCTATGCTTTTAGCTCTTGCAGTAGCTTTAACTAAAGGTAGTGAGGAATGTATGAGAGAACAGACAAAGATGCTTAAAAAGATGGGAGTTACAAAAGAGGAGTTATCATTTCTTGTAAGGATAGTAAAACACTCAAACTCAAGCTCTTTGATGGGAAATGCAAAAAGTATATTTGATACATTTTTGAGTTAGAGTTTTGGAAAATAGTGTTTGTAAAGAGATGAAAGAGGGAGAAGTTTTAAATGCAACTTCCTCCTTCCCACTCCATTATGTAGTTATTTATGGTAACAAAATCGATAGTGCAAAGCTATCCAAAAGAGTTAGCTGTGCTATCAAACATTTACCTATAAGGATAAAGTTTTCTTTTGTTTATGATAGTTTAAAAGCAGTTGAAAAAGGTATATCAAAAGACCCAACAATGATAGTTGATAATGAGATATTTATAGAGGGATTAATCCAATCAGAAGAAATCACAAAGAGATTTGAGAAACTATGTTAAAAAAACTCACAAATAGAAAAAATCGTTTTATCATAAATGAAAAGATAGCTTTTATGATACTACCTTTAGTTTTACTACCTATACTTTTTGAACTCTTTTTAAATCATATAAACCCTGCCTTGTTTATAAGTTATCATGATGAAGTTTTGATAGCAAATATTATCTATATAGTTGTAACAAGATTTGCTATTTTGGATAGTGCAGTTTATATATTTAGTCGCTCAACCTTTCATATACATCTAGCTTTGATGCAGATAGTTTTACTATATCTTGAAATAACTGTTATAACCATAATCTTCTATGCGATTTTATTTAATATTTTAGATGTCTTTTCACTCTTTCACTTGAGTGCAAATCTCTTATCTCAAAACTTACAAGCAATCCATGAGCATAGTTTTATAACTTCAATCTATATCTCAACTGTAACATTTACAACTCTAGGTTCAGGAGACTGGATACCTCAAACACTTCCTGCTATGGTTGCAGTTGTTTCAGAGGTAGTTTTAGGAGTAGTTCAAGGTGGGGTTTTTGTAGCAATACTAATATATGCACATCAAAATAAAGAGATTAAGTGATAGCGATGTATGAGTTTATAATATAATTATTGCCTACTAATAATATACAGCTTATACTCCTAAAAGTTTATATATCATTTTTATAGCAAGTAACAGTAAAACTACAGCTATAAGTTTTTTAACCTGCTTTGGTGTTAAACGATAATGCATGATAAAATCACCTACATATCCACCAATAATAGCAGCAACTGTTACAACACTAAGCATCACCCAATCCATCTTTACAAAAGATAGATAAGTGGCAAATGCTCCAAGTGTAGAAAAAGGGATAACAAAACTTATCGCATATGCAGCTTTTTTTGCATCAAACCCAAGCAAAATAAGTAGTGGCATGATAAGTGAACCACCACCAACTCCAATAGTCCCAGAAATCAATCCAACCACTGCACCGATAACATACAACACCCAAGCTTTATTATATACTACTTTTTGTTCTCGATTGCTAAAAATCAATAGTAGTGAGCTTATGAGTAAAAAAGCAACAAGCATCCACTCTACTATCTCTTTTTGTACATATTGACTCATCCATGCCCCAATAGGGGTTGCAATCATTATAGAGATAATAAGTGGGATAGCAAACTTGACATCTAAAACTCCACGAAAGAAGTTCATAAATGAAGCAGTGATTGTAGAAGCAGAGTTGATAAAAAGTCCAGTGGCTTTTGCCAAGTTTATAGGTACTCCCATCATAGAAAAGATAGGTACAAGCCCGATAGCCGAACCAACTCCACCCATAGAAAATAAAGTTGAAAGAGCTAATGTTAAAAAGAAATAAATACTATAATGAATAAATTCTGTACTCAAAATAAACTACTTTTTAGATTTTAATTTTTTTAGACATACCACCTTTTAGAGTTTCCATAAGCCCTAAAAGTCCACCTACAAGATATTTTACTTCAAAACCTTGTAAAGCAAGCCAAGTTCTTGTCATATTTGAGCGATTTGTATTTGGACAAGCAACTACGATAAGCTTATCTTTTGGTAACTCATCAAGTCTATTAGGTAGTTCATTTGCTGGGATTTTTAAACCAAAATTTAGTTGCCATACTTTTGTTTCCATAGGAACACGGATATCAACAAGTTCACATTTACCTTCATTGTATAACTCAATAAACTCATCTATCTCTATTCTCATGTTTTTCATTTCACTAGGAATTACATTTTTTATAAACTCTTGCATCTTTTATCCTTTGATTTTTTTCATATAGTTTTTTGCTTTATCACCTCTTAGGTAATCCACCATACCAAGCATACCATCAGTTAAATATCTTGCATTATAGCCTTTGAGTTTTAGATATAACCTTGCGATCTCTGCTCTATCATAATGAGGACACATTGTTATGACAGTCTTGTTTTTATCTATTTCCGAGAGTCTATCTGGTAGTTCATTAAGTGGTATATGATCTCCAAAGCCTATATGCCAAGCTTCATACTCTTCATTAAATCGTATGTCAATCACTTGAGCCTCACCTTTTTCATAAAGTTCAAAAAGCTTTGGCAACTGTATCTTCATATCTTTTCTCTCTTGATAATCAAAAGATTTTAAATATTTGTCAAATATTTCTATTTCAAATTGCATAAAGAAGTCCTTTTTATATTAAAGTAGGTTATATTATATATAAAATGTATTAATAGTAAATTAATATATCAATATATATTGATATATTAATAATTATTTAGTTACTATTCTTAAGATAACAAAATAAAGGTAAATTATGGAAGTTTTTTTAAAGTCTATCTCAGCTTTAAATGATGAAACAAGAATTTTGATTTTGAGATTTTTAGATGAATATGGAGAGTGTTGTGTTTGTGATTTGCAAAATTCACTGGGGATGATACAATCTCGTCTATCAAGACATTTAAAGATACTAAAAGATGCTGGTTTTTTGAAAGTGCAGAGAAAAGGAACTTGGGCATATTATAGTATAAGAAGCCCACTTGATAGATTTAGGAGAGAGGCTCTACAAGAGATAAAACACTTAGAGATAAACTTACCAAGTTTAAAAAAAGGTTGTGAGATATGAAAAAAGTTTTAGTTATGTGTACTGGTAACAGTTGCAGAAGTATTATAGGTGAGGCTTTGATAAATAGTTTTCTTGATGGAGTGGAAGCTAAAAGTTGTGGAGTAAATCCAAGTGGAAGAGTAAATCCAAATGCAAAAAAAATTTTGGAAGAAAATGGATGTTGGGATGATAGTTATCACTCAAAACATCTTGATAGTGTAATAAATGAGGATTTTGACTTAGTTGTTACAGTATGTGACCATGCAAAAGAGAGTTGTCCTATGTTTCCGAAGCCTATCAAAAAGATTCATGTAGGTTTTACTGATCCAGATGGAAAAGAATATGAAGAGTTTGAAAAGACTTTTAAAAAGATAAAAGAGGTACTTTTACCAAAAATAAAAAAGGAGTTCACTATGAGTATAGAAAAAAAGGTTAGTAAAGTAGATAATGGTGTAAAGATAAACTTTTTAGGTGCTGTTGAAAAAAATACAGTTTTAACAATGGTTCAAAACTGTTCTACTGGAAAGTGTGAGTGTATGAGTGATGATACAAAAGCTAAAATCAAAGATATGAAAGTTAATGGTGAAGATGGAGATGTTAAACTATCTTTAGAAGGTAATGTTTCAGTTGATGAGATAAAAGAGGCTCTATCTCGGTCAAAAGTTATAAATAAATAGTTTTATGCAAGAGTTACTTATTTCTTATATCCAAGCTCATGGAACTTTGGCTATATTTGCTTCACTTATAATAGGAGCTTTAACTAGTGTTGCTCCTTGCTCTATTGTTACTTTGCCACTTTTAGTTGGAAGTGCTGTTGCCTTGAGTGAGGATTTGGAAGGTAAGCAAAAAAGAGTTTTTATATATAAATTTTCTCTACTTTTTGTAGTGGGGATTGTTATCAGTTTCTCTTTATTGATGCTTTTAGTTTCAAAATTAGGGTTTATGTTAAGTATCGCTCCAAGTTGGGCATATATCTTGGCTTCACTAGCCACTTTTTTAGTAGTTGCCTATTCTTTAGGATGGATTGGGAGTATCGATAAAGATAAAATTGCAAAAAAGTTTATCAAGTTTAGACTATATGGTGCGATTTTAATAGGGTTGATATTTGGGATTGTTAGTTCACCTTGTGCTACTGCTCCTTTAGCTACTATTATCATGGTTGCTGAGCAGAGTGGATGGCTATATTCATACCTTTTAGTTTTGGCTTTTGCTTTAGGACATGCAAGTCTGCTTTTGTTAGCAGGTGTTTCAGTAGGCTTTGCTCAAAGCATAGTTTCAAACAAAGTTTTGACTAGTATTGGTAAGTTTGTAAATATTTTGTTTACTACGATTTTAGTTGGTATAGGATTTTATTTTCTATATAAAGCTTATGTAAATTTTGGATTTTAAGGAGAGTTTGTGAAAAAAGTATTTTTAGTTTTAGGATTAGTTGGAGTTTTAACTCTTAGTGCAAATGAGGGTATGTTAAAATCTACTGCTTATAAGATAGTAAAAACAGAGTTTGCAAAACATAAACCTATGATGATAGAGTTTGGGGCTGAGAGTTGCAGAATGTGTCAAAAAATGGGAAAAGTTTTATACAGCATAAAAAGTAAATTTCCAAAAGCAAATATCTTTTTTGTAAATATCTACAAAGATCAAAGTGTTATGCAAAAGTATAAAATAAGGATGATTCCTACTCAGATTTTCTTTGATAAAGATGGCAAAGAGATACAAAAACATATAGGAGTTTTTAGTGAAGATGAGTTGGTAGAGAAATTGAAAAAGTTAGGAATTATAAATGAGTGAACATCACCATCATCATGAAGTTAGTGGAAAAAATCTTTTTATCACGATAGTTTTAAACATAATAATCACAGTCGCTCAAATAATCGGTGGTATATTATCTGGTTCTTTAGCCCTTTTAAGTGATGCTTTGCATAACTTTAGCGATGTTTTAGCTCTTATTATAGCTTATGTGGCAAATCGACTATCAGTATATCCAAGTAGTGAGGTAAAAACTTTTGGTTATAAAAGAGCAGAGATTTTGGCTACACTTTTTAACTCTTCTATCTTAGTTGGAGTTGGGATTTTTTTGATTGTTGAAGCTATAAAAAAGTTTTTTCATCCTGAAGTTATAGATTCAAACTTAGTTATTTGGCTAGGAGTTTTGAGTATAGTTTTAAACAGTGCAAGTGTACTACTTATCAAAGATGATTCTCATGACAACATGAATATAAAAGCTGCATATTTACATCTATTAACTGATGTTTTAACAAGTGTAGCTGTTGTTTTGGGTGGAGTTTTGATGTATTATTTTGATATTTTTTGGATTGATCCACTTATATCTATCATTATAGCTGTATATCTTATTTGGGCTTCTTTTGGATTGCTAAAAGAGAGTAGTTCAATACTGATGCAGTTTACCCCAAAAGATATAGATATACAAAAAGTCATAGACATTGTCAAAACACAAAAAGAGATAGAAAATCTGCATCATATCCATATTTGGAAACTTGATGACAAAAATATACACTTAGAAGCTCATCTTGACTTTAAAGAGGATTTATCTCTATCTTTGTCAAACAAAGTGCTTGATAGATTAGAAGAGAGTTTGAAAAAAGAGTTTCATATCTCACATACCACTTTTCAATGTGAATATAAAAGAGATGATGATAAAAGTATTATTTATCATCATGATAAAGAGCAATCATGAAAATAGAAATTTTAGGTACAAATTGTTCAAAATGTATCACTCTTGAAAATAATGCAAAACTTGCTCTTTCTCAAATAGGTGGTTTTTATCAGTTAGAAAAAGTTGATGATTTGGCTAAGATCATGGAGTATGGAGTTTTAAGTACTCCTGCTCTTGTAGTAGATGAAAAAGTAATAAGTAGTGGAAAAGTTTTGAGTGTCGAGGAGATAAAAGAGATACTTACAAAGTCAAAAGTTATAAAATAATAGTAAAATGCAAATAAAAAAGGATTTATTTGCTTTTAGGCATAGATGAAGCAGGAAGAGGACCACTTGCAGGACCTCTTTGTGTAGCAGGTGTAGTTTTAAAAAAAGAGATAAAAGAGTTAAATGACTCAAAAAAGTTAAGTGAAAAAAAGAGAGAAGAGCTTTTTGAGAAGATTAAAAAAGCAAGTGATTATCATATAGTTTTTAAAAGTGCTAGAGAGATAGATAAAAAAGGAATCTCTACTTGTTTAAGAGAGTCTTTAGTAGAGATTATAAAAGAAGTAAATCATGAAGATGTGCTTTTTGATGGAAACAGTACTTTTGGAGTAGTAGGACTAAAAACTATGATAAAAGCTGATGCAAAAGTAGCTGAGGTTAGTGCTGCTAGTATTTTAGCTAAGGTTAGTAGAGATAGATATATGAAAGAGATAGCAAAAGAGTATCCACTCTATCAGTTTGAAAAGCATAAGGGTTACGGAACTAAAACTCATAGAGAACTTATAGGAAAATATGGAAGATGCAAAGAGCATAGACAAACTTTTAAGATAAAATCTTTACATCAAGGAAGCCTTTTTGAGTGATATACTACTTGTTGGAGTAAACTCAAGATATTCTCATACCTCTTTAGGGCTTAGGTACTTAAAAGCAAATCTTGAAGAGTTAAAAGATAAAAGTCAAATCCTAGAATTTAGTATCAATGAAAATGAGGATTCTATCGTAGAAAATATCCTTTTAAAAAATCCTAAAATAGTAGGTATAGGAGTTTATATTTGGAATGCGATGCAGGTAAAAAAAATAGTTGATATACTAAAAGTAGTAACTCCAGATATAAAGATAGTTTTAGGAGGTCCGGAAGTTTCACATCTGCCTTTGAGAGTGGATTTTGAAAATGCTGATTTTATCATACAAGGAGAGGGAGAGGTTAGCTTTTATCATCTTTGTAAATCTCTACTAAGTGGCAAAGAGGTTACTCAAAGAGTTATAAGAGCAATTATGCCAGATACAAAAAAGATAAAACTTCCTTATGGTGAGTACACCTCTCATGATATAGAACACAGACTCATATATGTAGAAGCTAGTCGTGGTTGCCCTTTTGAGTGTGAGTTTTGTTTGAGTGCTATTGATGAGAGGGTTAGGTATTTTGGGTTAGATGAAGTTTTAAGTGAGTTTGAAAAGCTTTGGGATAGAGGGGTTAGGGGATTTAAGTTTATAGATAGAACTTTTAACCTAAATATAGCTTATGCAAATAAGATTATGGATTTTTTCTTGAGCAAAGATGAGCCTTACTCTTTGCATTTTGAAGTAGTACCTGATAACTTTCCCTCTCGTCTAAAAGAGAAACTAAAACTCTTTCCACCTCACTCTTTACAACTTGAGATAGGTATCCAAAGCCTAAATGAAGAGATTTTAGCAAATATCAATCGTCAAATGAATATCCAAAAAGCAAGAGAAAACATAGCCTTTTTAGAAAAAGAGACAAATGCTCATCTTCATGTTGACCTCATCATAGGACTTCCAGGAGAGAGTATAGAGAGTTTTGCAAAAAACTTAAACCTTTTAAAAGAGATAACAAACTCAGAAATCCAGCTAGGAGTATTAAAAAAACTATCTGGAACTACCATAAGTAGATGGGATAAAAAGTACAACATGATTTACTCAAAAACTCCTCCTTATGAGATACTGCAAAACGACTTTATAAACTACTTAGAACTTCAAAAACTAAAAAGATTTGCAAGATTTTGGGATTTGGTATATAATAGTGGCAACTTTCATAAAACTAAAGATTTTATCTGGCAAGACTCAACAGTTTATGATGGTTTTTATCACTTTAGTGAGTGGATATACTCCCAAACACTCTCTACTTGGCAAATCTCTTTGATGAGACTTAGTGAACTACTATTTAACTACCTCACAAATGAAAAAGGTTTTGATAAAACTTTAGTTGCAGATACTATAGTAGAAGATATCATAAAAGTAGAGGGGCGAAAAGTACCAGGGTTTTTAAGAGAGTTTGCAACCCACATACCAAATCTAAAAAATCTCTACTTAGATAAGGCAAGAAAAAGACAGGTTTTAAGAGATGTATAAGATAGACAATCCAAAAAACAACTACAAAAATATCTCTCATGCTTTCTTTTTAGCACTTGCTATAACCATAGCTGAGCCATCAACCATACTTCCCCTCATAATCCATCACTTTAGCCAAAGTGTCATGATAGTAGGGCTTTTTGTATCACTTTTAAGAGTTGGGGCTATCGTGATACAACTATATGCAGCATTTCATGCACAAGAGTATAAAAGAGTTTTGCCATATCTTAGAAAGGTGTTTTTCTTTAGGTTTCTTAGTTGGTTTAGTATCGGAGCTAGTATTTATTTTATAGGAGATAGTAACAAAAGCTTAACTCTGTTTTTCATAGGATTAGGACTGTTTTTCTTCTCTTTTACAGCTGGATTTGGAGCTATATACTTTAAAGAACTTCAAGCAAAAATCTTTTCCAAAAACTACCGTGGAACTGCGATGGCAAACAGACAAGTAGCTGGAAGTATAGCCTCAATAGCAAGTGGAGTAGTCGCTGGATATGTTTTAGAAAAATTTCAAGCACCACTTAGTTATGCTTATCTTTTCATGGTAAGTGGTGTTATCATGGGAATTGGTTTTTTTATATTTGCCACTGTTGATGAACCACCGAAAGAAAAGACTTTAACAAAAGAAAAAAGTTTTAAACTATTTGTAAAAAACTCATTTGCTACACTAAAAAGTGATAAAAGACTTCAAGTCCAAATCATCACTATATTTTTAAGTTTTAGCTACCTTCTATCTATGCCATTTGTAATCCTAAATGCAAACTCATCTTTCAAACTAAACGGCTGGATGCTTGGAGGATTTATCACTATTCAGATGTTAGGAAGTATCATAGGAAGTACATTTTTATGGAGAAAAATCAAAGATTATGAAAAGATGCTTTCACTCTCCATCACACTCATGATAGTAGCTTTTTTGATAGCCTTTTTTGCTACAAATATCTATACTTATGGCTTAGTTTTTCTACTTTTTGGCTTTGCCCTTGATGGTTTTAGTAACTCAAACATGAATCTTGTCATAGAGATAGCACCCGAAGAAAAAAGACCTATCTACACAGCTTTGCAAACAAATCTCACATCATTTGGGTACTTGTTTCCTATACTTGGTGGAGTGATTTTAAATTTTGGTGCTAACTTTCATCTAGTTTATATCATGACTATTACTCTACTTTTAGTAGCACTTTGGTTTAGTAGAAGGCTAAAACTTTATGGATAACATAGAGATAACTTTCAAAAGAAAAAGTGTTAAAAACATCTCTATAAAAATAAAGTCCCAAAAAGAAGTCATACTTACATACCCTATTTTTATATCTAAAAAAAGAGCTTTAGAGTTTTTGGAAAGTAAAAAAACTTGGATAGAAAAAAAGCTTTCTACTTTTCCTAAAGAGTTAGATTTGGTTGATGGGGATGTAGTTAAATACTTGGGATTTAAATATAGACTAAAACTAATCACAAGTAAAAAAAACCGAGCTTTCATAGAAGATAAAATCATCATGATAGAGAGTAAAAATATTGATGATTTTGAGTTAAAACAAAAGATTTTAAAAGAGTTTTACAGACAAAAAGCAAAGGAGATTTTTCCAAAACTTCTAGTCTCATGGGAAAAAATCACAAATCAAAAAGTCCAAAAACTAACCATAAGAGATAGCAAAACCAGATGGGGTTCATGTAACACTCAAAAAGCTTACATAAACCTAAGCCTACACTTAGTCAAAAAACCTCTTGATGCTATCGAGTATGTCATACTTCATGAGTTAGCCCACCTTACTCATCCAAATCATAGTAGAGAGTTTTATAGTTATATAGAAAAATTTATGCCTGATTTTAGGGAAAGGGGAAAGATGTTAAAAACTCTTTCTCTGTAAAAAAGCATTGAAAGAGTTTGCAAAGTTTTGGGCATCTTTGCTTCCAAAAGGTTTTGGACCACCAGTTATCTCTCCAGCATCTCTCATCTCTTGCATGAAGTTTCTCATAGTTAGATATTGTTTGATATTTTCTTTACTATATAGCTCACCTCTATGGTCTATGGCATGAGCATTTTTATCTATTACTCTATCAGCTAGTGGGATATCAGCAGTAATAACCAAGTCATTTTGTTCAACCATCTCTACTATCTTATGGTCAGCTTCATCTGCTCCTTGACTTACTATCAAATACTCCACAAACTCACTCTTGCCAACAGTAACCTTTTTGTTTGAAACAACTAAAGTTTCAATCTTTTCTCTATTGATAGCCTTTAAAACTATCGGTTTTAAAAGATTTGGAAAAGCATCAGCATCTATAAAAAGCTTCATCTAAAGTATCTCTTTCACTCTTCCAACTTCACCACTAACCAACCTCACTTTTATCCCATGAGGATGAGTTGCTGAGTTAGTCAAGATTTTACCTACTACTCCTTCGGTTAGAGTACCACATCTTTGATACTCTTTTAAGACTATCTTTACTTTTAGTCCTGATTTTATATTTGCTCTTTTTTGTCCGTTCATTTTTTTCCTTTAATTAACCACAAAAAACTCTCTAACCTCACTTTTACTCTCAAAAGCACTAGCCTCAAAAACTTCTTCTCCAAACTTCACTTTTCCTACCTCATCACTTTTTGATTTTGTGTAAGTTAGGATTATCTTACTAGCTAAAAGTTTATCCCCATCACTTGCATCTTTATTGATAAGACTTAAAGGTCCTGATATATCTAAAGCTCTTGCGAATATGTACTTTGGATTATCTACTTTTGATATGTATTCGTTGTCCTCTTTATTTCTTCCTACTACTAGTTTTGCACCGTTTGGTAGTCTAAGGTGTCTTCCATGTTTTAAAAGTTCTACATCTTCTACTATAAACTCTTCATGTTTTATATGCTCTTTTATCTTTGTTGCCATAGCTTCTTGGGTTAATAAACATCCTCCACCTGGACTTTCAAATTCACTAAAGCCATACTCTTTAGCTAGGTTTAGTTGCACATCTCTACTTCTTCCACTTATGTCTAAAAGCTCCTCTCTATCTACCCAACCCTCTACCTCTGGTTTTGTAGGCTTCATAAGCTTTGCACTCATAGGACGAAGTATCAAACCTCCCTCTTCATCTCCTGCTAGTTTTGTGACATTTTTGATAGCATCAGTTCTTTGACTCATAGGTCTTTGTCCTATCACTTCACCAGTTATGACAAAACTTGCATCATACTTTTCAAGCAGTCCTAAAGCTATCCTGAACATATTTGCATGACAATCTATGCAGGGATTAAAGTTTTTTCCATAGCCATACTTTGGGTTGAAAAGTATATCTTTTACAAAGTTATCCTTTGCATCTACTATCTCAAAATCAGCTCCTACCATTTCGGCTCTGCTTTTTAGTATCTCACTATTATCCTTACTACTTCCAAATCCTACATCTATGTAAATCGCAGTAACATCTATCCCCTGATCTGTAAGTAACTTGACACTTATCATGCTATCAAGTCCTCCACTAAATAATGCTAAGGCTCTCATAACTAACCAACTCCCCTTTTTGTAATTTTTTTATATTTTCATTTATTCGTCTAAGTAAAAAACTCTTCTTTTCAAACTCTATACTTCTATCTACCTTTATTTGCGACAATCTCTGCCTATTTTTCATGATAAGTCGCTTTAAGATTTGGTCTTTTAGCTCCTCTTCACTAAGCTCTTTTATATCATCTCTTATCTCTATCTCCATAAGGTAAGGATTTTCCATTTCACCTTTTAAAATCGCTAAAAACTCAGCCTTATGTACTACAAAAACATCTTCCCCAACTGTATCTAAGATACTATCTATTAAATTTGGATGAGCTAAAAAAGTTTTTATCAAAGTAAGCTCACTTGTATCCTCCCTTCTAACAAGTCTGTTTTGAGGATCTCTACTTTGTTTTGAAGTTCTTATAAGCTTTTCATCTATCTTTAAAAGTGAAGATAGATAGCCTTTATACTCCTCTTGCAAAAGTGGTGAAAGAGTAGAGAGATACTTCAAACTCTCTTTATAAGCATCCTCTTTTTGAAGTGGATCGTTAAGATTAAAACTAGAGATTATGATCTCAAAACAAAACTCTATAAATCCCTTAGGTTTTGAAAATATCTCTTTAAGCTCTTTAACTTTGCTATCTTTTACCATATCAGCAGGATCTTTCCCACCTTCAAATATCACAACTCCACCCTTAGCCCCCTTAGCAGAAAGCATAGTAGAAGCTTTAAATGCAGCATTTATCCCAGCTTTATCTCCATCATAAGCTATAATAACTCTGCTAGATCCTTTTAAAAGCATAGGTACATGAGAAGTGGTCAGTGCTGTTCCTAAAGTAGCCACTGCATTTGTAAATCCAGCTTGATGGAGCATGATAACATCTAAGTAACCCTCACAAACTATCACTTCATCCATTTTAGAGATACTACTTCTAGCTTTATTAAATCCATAAAGAAGTCTTGATTTGTCAAAGATTTTACTTTGAGGTGAGTTTATGTACTTTGCTGGGTGGTTTGAGATAGTCCTACCTCCAAAACCAACTAACTTTCCTCCACTGTTATATATAGGAAATGTTATACGATTTGTAAATCTAGCATAAGCTCTACCACTCTCATCTTTTGCAACTACTCCAACTTCTAAGGCTTCATTTAGATTTATGCCTTTTGATTTTAAAAGATTTAGGCTCTCATGAGAAGCTGGGGCAAAACCTATCTCAAATTTCTCTACCGTACTCTCATAAATCCCTCGAGAAAAGATATACTCCTTAGCTTTAAAATCCCTATCAAAGTATTTTCTATAAAAGTAGTTTAACTCTTCAAGTATTTTTTTTTGTTTCTCTTTTGACTCATCAACCTCTGTGTAAGTTAGAGATATGTTGTACTTTTGAGCTAGTTTTTCTATCGTTTCTGGGTAGTTTAACTTTTCATACTCCATCACAAACTTGATACTATCTCCACCAATTCCACAACCAAAACAGTGAAATATCTGCTTAGATGGACTTACCACAAAAGATGGTGTTTTTTCTCCATGAAAAGGACAGTTTGCTTTAAAGTTAGCACCACTCTTTTTTAGCTCCAAATACTCCCCAACTACATCAACAATATCAAGGCGATTTTTAAGGTTTTCTATCGAGCTTTGTTCTATCATAAGGTCATTATAGTAAAATCCACTTATGAAGAAGTATGTTTTTAGTTTGATTATTTTTTTGATTGTTGGTTGTGGTGGTGGAAGTACAATGAAGGGAGCTACGGGAGATTATTTTAAATATCAATGGAATATAAATCCAAGCAGTATCTATTATAGTAACGGTGAAGCTACAAGAGGAGCAGATATAAATCTAACCTTAGCTTGGCAACATAATAAAGGTGGTGGGGTAAAAGTTGCTGTTATAGATGATTGTTTTGATACAAGTGATGAAGATTTAAGAGATAACATCTATAAAACATATAATGTTAATACTGGATTATCATATGTGGGTGGAAATAATTGTCATGGAACAGAAGTAGCAGGAGTTTTTGGGGCAAGTGATAATGGATTTGGGATAGTAGGAGTCTCTCCAAAAGTAGAGTTAATACTTATAAGTTTTGATTTTAATAACACTAGTGATAAAGAAATAGCTTCTGGATTTGATTATGCTAAAAATCAAGGAGCAAAAGTTATAAATTGTAGTTGGGGAAGTGAACATACATCCCAAACTTTAAGTAATAAGTTAAAAGATATGAAAAATGCAAATATTACTGTTGTTTTTGCTAGTGGAAATGGAGATGCAAACAACACTAAAATAAATTTAGATGAAAATGGTATAGATGATGAGAGTGAAGATTCTAGTGTCATAGGAGTTGGGGCTACAAATGAGAGAAATGATGTTACTTATTATTCAAATTATGGATCAAATATAGATATCTTAGCACCAGGTGGAAGCAATATAGGTATTTTAACTACACAAGATAAAAACAACTATAGCTATGTCGTAGGTACAAGTTTTTCAGCTCCAACAGTAAGTGGAATCATAGCCTTAATGTATGCAAAAACTCCAAATCTAACTTTTGATGAGATCTATCAAAAGATAACTCAAACAACTGATCAAATAGGTGGAACCAGTGCAGACTATAATGCAAGTGGTTTTGATACCTACCGAGCTTATGGTAAAATAAATGCAGGAAATGCTTTAAACTAAAAAAAGGACAAAACAAATGAAATATATACTATCACTAACTATACTTTTAACACTTAATGCTTGTGCAAATGACTATTTTTACGAGTATGGCAAAAAAGTAGAACTAACACCTATAAATACTCCATCAACTAGAAGTTTACATTCTAGTGATACAAAATACTACAAAACAAAAGATGGCAGAAAAATAGGTATCAAAAACGAGATAATAGTAAAACTAAAAAAAGAAGTTGACCCAAAAGGATTTTTTCTAAAATACAATATAGAAAATACAGAACACTTAGGTTCAACAACTTATCTTTTAAAACTATCTCCATCTCAAAATGTCTTTACCTTATCTCAAGAGATGTACAAAGATAGCAATACTGTATATGCAGTACCAAATAAAATTCAAAAATACTTTGCAAGATAGGAAAACTGTATGATTACTCTAAACTCACCACTAGATATGCACCTACACTTAAGAGATGATGATATGCTAAAAATAGTAGCTCCTCTGAGTTCCCAAGATTTTGCAGGGGCAGTTGTTATGCCAAACCTAGTTCCTCCAGTAGCCACGATAGAAGATGTAAAAGCATACAGAGATAGGATAGAAAAAGCTATAGGAAATGATGATTTTGAACCTTTCATGACACTTTTTTTTAAAAAAGAGTATGACTATAACTTTTTAAAAGAGGCTAAAAAATATATAAAATCTATAAAACTATATCCAGCAGGTATCACAACAAACAGTGAAGGTGGAGTAAGCCAGATAGATACTGATGAGTTAAAAGAAACACTAAATGCCATGAGTGAATTACAAATCCCTCTTTGTATCCACGGAGAGAGCAATGGTTTTGTCATGGATAGAGAAAAAGAGTTTATTCCAGTTTATGAAACTTTAGCAAAAGCTTTTCCAAATCTAAAAATCATCATGGAGCATATAACCACAAAAGACTCAGTTGATGCTCTTAAAAAGTATGATAATCTCTATGCGACTATAACTTTACACCATCTTCTTATAACATTAGATGATGTAGCTGGTGGACTTTTACAACCTCATCTTTTTTGTAAACCTATCGCAAAAAGACCAGAAGATAGGGAAGCCCTTTTAAATATCGCCCTAAGTGGAGATAAAAAAGTGATGTTTGGTAGTGACTCAGCTCCTCATCCAAAAAGCTCAAAAGAAGCTCCAGGATGTGCAGCAGGAGTTTTTACAGCTCCTATAATCTTACCAAAACTAGTAGAGCTTTTTGACTCTCACAGAAAGTTAGATAATCTTCAAGCCTTTATAAGTGACAATGCAAGAGAGATTTACAACTTGATTCCCTTAAAAAAAGATATAACTCTAAAAAAAGAGGAGTGGGAAGTTCCAAGTGATTATGATGGAGTTGTTCCTATGTTTGCAGGTGAAAAGCTAGAGTGGAGAGTTATCTAATCTCTACTTCTTAACCTTACAAGCAGGACAATTATAAACCTTTTGATTTGGGTCTTTTATATATAAGTATCCATAGTAAATAGTCAAAAGTCCATACCCTATAACGGCAAGTGAAGCTAGTTTTATCATGATATCTCTGAAAGATGTTTTTGAAAAGATACTAGCAAAAAATCCAAGTGAAAAAAGAGCAGGAATAGTACTAAGTCCAAATATAAACATAACAACTGCTCCCCATAAAGGACTAGCAGTACTAGCTGCCGTTACTGCAAAAAAGTAAACAAATCCACAAGGTAAAAGACCATTTAAAAGTCCCAAAGAGTAGAAACTAAGTAGAGATTTTGAGTGGATTAGTTTTCTAAAAGTTCTTTGATACCAGTTACTTTTTGTAGTTGAGTACTCCAGCAAGTTTAAAAACTTTATCTTTCCTATGATAGAAAGACCAGCAAAAAGCATAAATACTCCAGCAACTAAAAGTAAAACTCCATTTGCTATATGATTAAAAGTAACTACACTTCCCAAAAATCCAAATATAGCTCCCATAATAGTATATGTTGTAATCCTACCAAAAGAGTATGCCAAGTGAGCAAAGGCTTGTTTTGTTTTTGAAAAGCTTTCATCTACTTTTGTAGAAGTATAAGCCAGAACTATCCCCCCACACATACCTATACAATGCCCAAAAGAGCCTAAAAATGCTATTGTTATGATGGCTATTAAGTTTAAATTTTCCACAAAAATTCCCTACTTTTTAGTTTATGATATTATTATATCATTAAATAATCGTTAAATAGGACTCTTTATGAAAAAAATCATCTTAGCATCATCAAATAAAGGAAAAGTAAGAGAGATAAAAGAATTTTGCCAAAACTTTGAAGTAGTGGCTTTTAGTGAGATAATACCTAAATTTGAAATAATAGAAGATGGGAAAAGTTTTAAAGAAAATGCAATTATAAAAGCAAAAGCAATATATGAAAAGCTTGATGAAAAAGAAAAACTAAACTCCATAGTTTTAGCAGATGATAGTGGAATAACAGTTCCAGCTTTGGGAAATATTCCAGGGATTTATAGTGCAAGATTTGCAGGAGAAGAAGCAAGTGATAAAGATAATCTTTACAAACTTATAGATGAGTTAAAAGCAAACAAACTAAAAACTACCCCAGCTTACTACACAGCCTGTATGGCAATAGTTTCAAACAGTGGTGAAAATACAGTCCATGGATGGATGCATGGAAATGTGATAGATGAGGCTAGAGGAGAAAATGGCTTTGGCTATGACCCTATGTTTTTGCCTAAAGGCTATGAGAAAACTTTAGGAGAACTTGATAATGAAATCAAAGCCGAATTTTCTCATAGAGTAAAAGCTCTTGGACTTGTAAAACTCCTACTCAAAACTTATTAAACCACCACTCAAAAGCAAACATAAGCCCAGGAGTTCTCACTTTTGTTTCATCAAACATAAACTCTCTAGCTTTGCTTATAGGAAGATAGATAACCTCTATATCTTCATCATCTATCCCTCCACCACTATTTACTCTTTGGTTTTGCTTTACATTTGCATAGTAAAGAGTTTGTTTTCCACCAGCAAATCCTACTGAGGTGTAGAACTCTGTTATTTTTTCTATTTGATTAAGTTCTACCTCATATCCACACTCTTCAAAAATCTCCTCTTTTGCTATCTGTTTTAAAGAAGTATTTTTATCAACTATACCTGCACAAAGCTCATAAGTGTATCCGTCTTGATTTTTTAGATAGACTGCTGGACGAAACTGCTTTACTAATATAAAAGCATCCTTGTCTTCATGATACAAAAGTATAGAGACACTATCATGAACCTCTAAAACTTCCCAAGTTCTTCTCTTATCATCTATACTAAACTCTAAAAGTTTAGGTTTTACAAACTTTGGTTTAAAATCATCTGTTATATTTTCTATCTTTATCATGCTTTTTCCTAATGTACTAAAAATATCTTTGCAAGTCCAAGAAAACTAAAAAAGCCCATAACATCAGTAATAGTTGTGAGTATCACTGTACTTCCAACTGCTGGGTCGATATTTAGTCTTTTTAAAAGTAGAGGTATCATAGCTCCAAAAAATCCTGCGAACAAAAGATTTATGACCATCGATGCAGCTATAACCAAACCAAGTTTGCTATCACTAAACCAAAAGTAAGCAATAAAGCCCATCACTAAAGCAAATAAAAGCCCATTGCCTAAAGATAAAATTACCTCTTTTTTGATAGTGCCTTTTGCATCATGAAGGTCTATATCTCCAAGAGCAAGTTTTCTAACTGTAACTGTTAGGGTTTGAGTACCTGCATTTCCTCCCATAGAAGCTACTATCGGCATCAAAACTGCTAGTGCTACATAAGATGATATAGTTGAGTCAAAAAGCTGAACTACCAAAGAGGCTAGTATTGCTGTTATTAGATTTATAAAAAGCCAAGTCCCCCTCTTTTTTCCAGCTTCAAACATATCTTCATCTTCCTCAGCTTCATCATCAACTCCAGCCAAGTTATATATCTGCTCAGTTGCACTCTCTTCTAATATGTCATATATATCATCAGAAGTTATCCTACCTACTAACTCATTTTGTTCATCTACAACAGCTATAACTGATAAATCATGCTCTTTGAAAAGTTGGGCAACTTCCTCTATATCATCACTATCTCTAGCAAATATAGGCTTGAAATCTTCTTCTCTTCCTTTTATTTGCTCTTTAAAAGTTTTGTTAAAATCAAAGAGTATAAGCTCTTCTAGTGGAACTACAAACATTAGCTTTTTAAAAGTTCCAGTAATAAAAAGTTGATGGATATTATCTAACTCTCCACTCTTTTTTAATCTCTTTAGATTTTCTATCGCATCTATAACTTTTTGGTCAATATTTGCTTCAAAAAGCTCCATCTGCATATGAGCACCAGCTTGACTCTCTTCATAACTTCTCAGTTTTTTTATCTCATCTTGATCCTCTTTATCAAGTGAAGATAAAATCTCATGTGCTTTGCCTTTATCTATATCTTCTATATCTTGTATTAAGTCCGTAGCATCATCACTATCCAACTCTTCAACTATTTCAACTAAGTCTTCTTTTTGTAGTTTAGAAAGTATCTTTTTTAAGTATTTTTCAGGAAGTTCAAGAGCAATATCACCTAAAAATTCATTTGGAATCTCTTCTATATACTTTTCAAAAAGTTTGTGATCACTTTTTGAAATACTTTTTAGTGTTTTTGCTAAATCAGAAAAAGAGATATTTGAATGTTCAGGATCTTTTAAAAACTCTTCTATAATGGATATATGTGTCGCAACACTCATGATAAGCCTCCATTTATCTTATAGTTTATCTAAAATTCTTTTATATCTCTTAACTTGTTTTAAAATCTTTCTTCTTAGTTTGCTTTGAGTATTTTTTACTACTACTATTTTATTTGCAGGATTTATCCACTTGCCATTTACTTTTATACCAAAGTGCAAGTGAGGACCTGTACTCATACCAGAACTTCCCATAAGTCCTATAACTTGATGAGTTTTTACTCTTTGTCCATTTTTTACTTTTATACGACTTAAGTGACCATAGACTGAATGATATCCATTTGGATGTCTTATCTCAATATATCTTCCATATCCTCTGACCCAACCAGCATAAGTAACCACTCCATTATAAGTAGCCCAAATAGGAGTTCCTACTCTATTTGCATAATCAATTCCATGATGAGGTCTATATCTATGAAGTATAGGATGCCATCTTTTTTTAGTAAATATTGAACTAATTCTTCTATATCTACAAGGAACGATAAAAGATGAAGTTTTTATTGTTACTTTAGCATTCTTATCATAGTATTTTCCATTATAGAAAAACTTATAAACTTTACTTTTTTTATGTTTAAAATAAGTAGCCAAAACTCTTTGAGTTCCAAACTTTTTATTCATCCAAGTTTTTTCTTTGTATATGATAGCTATTTCATCACCCTTTGAAAGTCTTTTAAAATTTACTTTTCGCTTTAGTATTCTTTGTAAGTTTAGTGCTAGAGAGTAATTATGGGTAGATTTTGTGATTGAGTTTATAAAAGATAAAGTGATAGGGATTTTTACTTTATATATTTTTTGAGTATAGTTTATAGGTATGATTTCTAGTTTATACTTGTTTGCAATATCTTTATATATATGTACTTCAAGCTCTTCATTTAGAGGTATAACAGCTTGATAAATATCCCTTGAACAATCCCTTGCTATGTAGTAAGTAGTTCCAATATTGATATCATGCATAACTTTTTTATCTTCTTCATCTAACTCATAGTAGAGCTTTAAAGGCAGTGCATTTTGTTCCAAAAACTTTAAAAGTGTTTCTGAATTTCCCCACTTTTTCTCTTCTACAGCATTCGTTTTAAGAGTAAAAGCATTTCCATGCGACACAAGCAGTAATAAAAATAAAAATAATTTAATATATCTCAATATAAATCCAATCTAAATCTTAGTTTCAAAAAAAAGGATTATACAAAAAGAAGATAAACAAATAGTCTTTATTAACTTAACTTTTGTATAATTTTATAAAATTTAATAAAAGGTGGTACTTATGATAAAGAAGATTTTATTTTCTATATTCATGATAACTTCAGCTCTATACTCATTTTCTTTAGAGCCATATCAAACACAGATAACAAGTATTGTAGGAAATCAAGCAGTAGTTACTGACTCGCCTACGGTTCAGATAGGCTCAAGTGGGATCATCATACACAACTACGATAGTAAGCATAGAACTATCATAGCAAAAGCAGTTGTTACAAAAAAAGATGCGGGCAATATGTATCTAAAACTTTACTACTATAAAGACTTAAATATGGATGCACTTCCATCATATAAGATAGTTCCAAAAGTAGGAGATACAGTTATATTTAACTACCTTTATAAAAGAGTTCTTCCTATAGTTCCAAATGAAAGTAGTTTTAACTCTTTTAAACAAAGATTTCCAAACTTAGATGTAGTTCATCCTGACCTTTTTGCTTATGAGTTAGCAAAAGATAGCAATCCTGCTCCAAAACTTAGTGATTTTAGAAAAGAGTGTAATGCAGATGACTTTGGACTTTTATTTTTTGCTGTAAATGACAATGGATACTTTGTAGATTGTACTTCTTTTAAAGTGATAGCAAAGATGCCGTTTGTCGTAGAGGGAAAAAAACAATCTCCTTTTTATACAAGGATTAAAAACATAAAATCAAAATTTTTCGGACTTGGAAGTGATGAAGTGAAAAAGTTTGATGACTACTATCAAAAACTTTTAGGACTAAAATAGTGTTTTCAAAAAAGCATTTTAAAAACTTAGCTAAAATAGTTGGCGAAGAAAATATTTTTAGTGATAAAGCTCATCTTATAGCGTATTCTTATGATGCAACAAGAACAAAATATGAACCAGATGCAGTTATATTTCCTAAAGATGAAAATGATGTAAGTGAGATTTTAAAATACTGCAACAAACATAAAATAGTAATAGTTCCAAGAGGAGCAGGAAGTGGTTTTACTGGTGGAGCATTGCCTGCAAATGGTGGTATAGTTCTAGGATTTGAAAAGCATATGAACAAAATCCTAGAGATAGATATGGAAAACATGGTAGCAGTAGTTCAACCTGGAGTTGTAAATATGCACCTTCAAAATGCAGTAGAAGAGGTAGGATTATTTTACCCACCAGACCCAGCAAGTGAACACTACTCTACCATAGGTGGAAATGTTAGTGAAAATGCAGGTGGCATGCGAGCTGCCAAGTATGGAATCACTAAAGACTTTGTTATGGCTCTTCGTGCTGTGCTTCCTAGTGGAGAGATTATAAAAGCTGGAAAAAGAACTATCAAAGATGTTGCTGGATATAACATACCAGGGATTTTGGTAGGAAGTGAGGGAACTTTGGCAGTTATTACTGAAATAACTCTAAAACTTCTCTCTAAACCAAAACTAAGCAAAACTGCAATGGGGGTTTTTCCAACTGTTGAAGATGCGATGAATGCAGTCTTTAAGACTATGGCAAGTGGTGTAACTCCAGTTGCTATGGAATTTTTGGATAATCTAAGCATCAGGGCAGTTGAAGAGAAGTTTCAAAAAGGACTTCCAGTGGAAGCTGGAGCTATACTTATCACTGATGTTGATGGAGATTTAGAAGTAGAACTTGAAACTCAACTTCAAACGATACAAAGAGTATTTAAAGAAAACGGTTGCAGTGAATTTAAACTAGCAAAAGATGATAAAGAGGCTAGTGAGCTTTGGTTTGCTAGAAAAAATGCTTCCCAATCTATCACAATCTATGGAAGTAAAAAACTAAATGAAGATATAACAGTTCCAAGAAGTATTTTGCCTGAGCTTTTGAGAAAGATAAGTGAAGTATCTAAAAAATATGGAGTAAAAGTTCCTTGTTTTGGGCATACTGGAGATGGAAATGTTCACACAAATGTTATGGTTGATGGAAGTGATCCTAAACAAGTTGAGATAGGACACAAAGCTATCGAAGAGATTTTTAAGATAACAGTTGAACTTGGTGGAACTCTAAGTGGAGAGCATGGGATAGGGCTTAGCAAAGCTCCTTTTATGCACCTAGCTTTTAGTGATGCTGAGATGAATCTTTTTAGAAGTATCAAAAAAGCTTTTGATCCAAACAACATACTAAACCCAGGGAAAATGGGACTGTGAAAAAGAGAATCAAAGAGTTTTTCATAGATCACTCTTTGTTTCATTATAGTGCATCACTTAGCTTTCATACTTTACTATCATTTATACCAATACTTCTTTTATCATTTTTTGTATTTACAAAATTTACAATATTTGATGTTTACTTAGCAAAAGTAAAAGAGTTTGTCTTTTCATTTATTATCCCAACAAATCAAGAGCTTATCGCTTCAAATATAGAAAAGTTCATGACAAACACTTCGCACTTAGGGCTAATTGGTGTAGTATTTGTTATCTATGTATCAGTTATGTTTTTTGATGATTTTGAGTATGTCATAAACAAGATATTTAAAGTAAATCCTAGAAGTTTTTTTCACTCTATATTTTTATATCTTCTTATATCTTTAATCATCCCTTTTGGACTTATAGTTAGTATATTTATCTCTGTAAAAGCAAAGTTGTATTTTAGCTTAGATATATCATTTTTATCATATTTTTTAGTTTGGATGATGTTTTTTCTACTATATAAGATATCAGCAAATACCCTAGTAAAGACTAAAAGTGCAGTTATCAGCTCATTTTTAGCTTCATCAGTTTGGAGCATTTCAAAGTATTTGTTTATCCTTTATGTAACTTATAATAAAACTTACTCAACTATATACGGCTCTTTTAGTGTAGTTATGTTTTTTCTTATTTGGATTTATATTTCATGGATAATATTTTTATATGGGGTAAAATTATGCTATTATATAAATAAAAAGGAGTCATTATGAAAAAAATAGTTTTATTTTTATTAGTAGGTATTATTAGTCTATTTGCAGATTTTAAACATATAGATTTTAAAGATATAAAAACTTTAGGAAAAAATATAGTTATCATAGATATCAGAACTCCAGGTGAATGGAAAGAAACAGGTACAATCCCGAATAGTAAAAAAATAATGTTTTTTGGAGCAGATGGTAAGTATAATGCAAGAAGTTGGCTAGATAAATTTTCAAAATATATAAAAGATAAAAATCAACCATTTATTTTAGTATGTCGTACAGGACATAGAACAAATACCGTAGGAAACTTTTTAGATAAACAGATGGGGTATAAAAATGTATATGATTTAAAAGGTGGTATTACATATGGATATATAATGCAAGGGTATAAAACTACTAAAAAAAACTTAAAACCAAATCCAGTTATGGGAACTTACTAGCAAATCATGAGAATAGTTTTTCTTCTAATTTTTTCTTTACTTTTTTTAAGAGCTGATATACTAAAAGAAAACTTTATAACTTTTGATATAAATAGTTCAAATCCAAAAGTTTTAGTAGATTTTGAGTCTGACAACTTAGAGAAGTTTATTTCACTAGATAAAAACGAAAATGGGATCATCTCTTGGAGTGAACTAAAAGCTAAAAAAGAAGAGATTAAAAAAATAGTTCTTTCCCATATAAAAGTTTACTTTGATAAAAAAGAGTGTAAATTAAAACCAATAGGCTTTGAAGTATATAGAAGAGTACATCAATCCTATATAAAACTTCCTTTAAAGATAAACTGTACCCATCCAAAAGAAAGTGTCCATATAAAGTATAACCTTTTTTTTGATGTAGATAAAAATCAAAAAGTTTTCGTAAAACTCTCAAAAAACTCTCAAAAACCTATCATCCTAAGTCCAAGAGTAGAAGAGACAACTTTTAAACTAAAAAAACGAAAATCATCTTGGCAAATGTTTAAAGAGTTTTGGGTTGATGGAGTTTGGCATATTTGGTTAGGTTATGATCATATTTTATTTTTGATGATGCTTTTAGTACCCGCTGTTTATACTAAAAATCTACAACCAATAGAAAAGTTTTCAAAAGTTTTAAAAGAGATACTAAAAATAGTAACAGCTTTTAGTATAGCTCACTCTTTTACTTTAGCTCTGAGTGTTACAGATACTGTAAGGATAAATTCAAACTTTATAGAAGTAGCGATAGCTCTCTCTATCCTCTTCACTGCTCTAAACAACATCTTTAACTTTTTAAAAGGAGAAATTTGGATAGTAGCATTTTTCTTTGGCCTAATACACGGCTTTGGATTTGCAAATGTTTTAAATGATATGGTTGATAAAAAAAGCTCTTTAGCAACCCTTTTGGTTGGATTTAACTTAGGAGTTGAGAGTGGACAAGTTGTTATAGTACTAGCTATCTTACCTATCTTTTTCTTTTTAAGAAAAACTAACTTTTACAAAGTTTTTATTTTAAGAGGTTTCTCTTTTATAACTGCTATCATAGCTACCCTTTGGGCAATTCAAAGAGCATTTGGATTGGAAATACTTCCTTTTTAAGCCAAATTTGGGTTTAACTATCTTGTAGGATCCCAAAAAGCATCTATCATGATAAGTTGAGATATAAGGTTTAAACTATCTTCATAATAATTCTCATGATTGTTTTTTATCTTGTTATATATTGAATTTAAATAGCTTTGGTATTTTGGACTAAGCTTAGAAGCAACTCCAAAAGGTGCTACAAAAGCAGTTGAAAAATAATTTCCTATCACAGTTCCATCAAGTCTGTATCCTGATTTTATATTTTTAGGATTTTTATTTGATTTTTGATATATCCACTCTGTCATCTTTAAAGCTATATATCTTGAGATTTTATCATTGTTTAACAGTGCATCAAGTCCTACACGAAACGGAACTCTACAAGCATTATAATAGTATGAGTTATCCTCCTCTTCTAAAAAATGCCTAGGAGCTGTATGATATCCTCTTTTATCTATAACTACAAAATCACTAACTAAATCTGTTTTATTTTGTGCCAATCTTTGGATTTTTAAAAGAGTTTTTTGACAAGCTTTTATAGCTTTTAGCCATTTTTCATCTTTTGTAACCCTATAAAAAGCTCTAAAATGACTCAGCATAAAATCTGAAGTTCTAGGAGTGTATTGGTTGTATTTTTTACCATTTTGTTCTTCCCAATCTCCCAAAAGTGGCAAATTACTATCCTTCCCCATAGTGTATCTTGATATATCATTTATGATTTTTTTAGCCTCTTTTAAGTAGTTGATTTTACCTCTACTTCCCCATTGAGCATTAGCTAACAAAAGTGCATAAGCTATATCTGCATCTCCATCATAAGCACTATCTTTCCCCTTTTCCGTTGAAGGAACTTTCCAATTCATAAAAGAATGTACTATATCACTTGGATTTGCTTTTACAAATCTATACATACCATCAAAAATATTTTTTGCTTCTTTATCATATCCTGCCATGATAGCTACAATCATCATGCCATATCCTTGTCCTTCAGATACTGTATAAGTTTTATCTTTTTTATCAAATGCTACTCTACAATACCCTCTTTTACATACTATAAAATCTCTTTTCCATATATCATAATAATTCTCAACATTTGAAACAAGTTTACTCTTAGGATATAAAGTAATTTTAGCACTATGATAATACCCCGCATTTTGTGGAAATGGATAGTTTGCAGAAAACAAAGATAAAACAAATATCCCTAAAAAAGCAAAAATCTTCATCTATATGCCTTGTAAAGTTATAGTTTTAGTAGAATTTGCAGGAAGATGCAAAACTCTTATTAACTTAGGATTTTTTGCAAATACTTTTACTTTTAAGTTTCTTATTTCTACTGGATTGTTATTTATTATGGTTACCTTATTGGTTTTTAAATTGTAACTCAACTTAATATTTTTCCTTAGAGCTACCCTTAGAGCTAAATGTCGTCCATCTAAGATTTTATACTCTGGATGTTTTTTTAAGTATCTAAAAAAGTTTTCTACTATATTTATATTTGATTTATAAGCAAAAAGATGGGTATGCATAGAAAAAGTATATATACCATCTAGTGCTGTTACAAACTTCATCTCCTTTATAACCTGTTTTAAGATATCTCTTTGACTCCAATCTAGATTAACCAAAAATGAGTAATCATCTGTCCCTCGTCTAGGGATATATAAAAGTCTTGGAAATTTTTTCTCAAAACGAGGATAAAGATAATCTTTTATTGCTCCAAGAACATAAAAATATCCTGATGATTGCAAATGTTTTTCCATCAAGTCATTTAACTCTTCTCTTGGTGGTCGAAAACCTATAATCGGTTCTCTTGCAAACTTATCTATTATCTTTTTAGAGTTTGTAGTTTCATTTATGATATATTTTTCACTTTGCCCTACTATTTTGGTATGAGTTGTTGAGTGAGAAGCATACTCTACATAAGGATTTGAAGCTAATGATTTTGTTAACTCTATATTTTGGGGTCTTGTAGCTATATTTGCCACTATAAAAGCTGTTACAGGAATTTTATACTTATATGCCAAATCTGCAAATTTTCTAAAATTTTGATACTTATACTCAGTATCTTCTGATATAAAAACAACTGACTTTTGATCTATATATGGATACATTTCTACTACAGCTTTTTGAGATAAAAACTTTATCATACCAGCTACCATCTTTTTAAAATCATCTCTATATTTTTTAATATCATAAAAAGAGTAACTAGGCAAAGATGTATATATCCATTTCCCTTTTCCTAAATACCCATGCCAAGCTAGACCAGATTCATTTATTTTGATACTATCAGCTAAGTTTTTCGTAGTTGGAGGTGTTGCCTGATTATAAGCATTTGCAAAAATATCTGCTGTTTTTATGTTTGTATTATATAAAGGAATACTGTCATAAGCTGATACTTCAAGAAGTTGTCCATTATTTAAATAAGTAGAAAAAGGTGACAAAAGTTTTAATGTTATATTTAATCCTCCTTTAAACTCAGCAAATCCTCTTTTTGTTAATGAAAGGCCAGTGATAGAGTTTACAAACTTATCAGCCCTATATTTACCATTTCCATCTCTATATCCAGATATATAGTTAAAAAAGAGTGCTCCACCATTTTGAACAAATCTCTTAATATCTTTTTTATTATCCTCAGACAAAGATTGGGCATCTAGTAAAAATACTATTGAGTTTTTATCAAGTGAAGTTATTTGACTAAGAGGTACTATATTTGTATTATAACCAATAGAGGAGAGAAGGAGCACAAACTTATTTATATGATTTACATAATCTTCCTTGCTTAAACCATTTCTCATATAATAACTTGCTGTATATTTTGAAGTACAAAGATATATAGGTTTTTTAGTCATATTTGGAGGTAGAACAAAACCATTTGTTTCATCATTTTGTAAAAGCAGATTTTGTTTAGCTCTTACCTCTTTTATCTTATAAAAAGTACCTAACATCACTAAAAATAGTACTAAAATAGTAACCAAAAGTATTGAAGTATAATTATCTTTCTTTTTTAAACCCAATTGTGCTGTCATATTATTATCTCTCTTTCCTCAAAAAACAAGTACTTTTTAATAGCTTTGATATTACTACTTCCTGAACTCTTTTTTGACATGGTAGCTCGTTTAATCTCTCTAGCTTTATAAACTGAGTATGCTAAAATTCCAAACAACATAGTTATTGTTGTTATACCTATAATCGCATAAGCCAACACTGTCATATAATCTAGTTTTGCTAAATCAATACCTGAAAGCTTATATTGACTTATATTTAAATCATTAATATTAAACTTAGGTAATTTAAAAATATCAAAATCAAATTTTGGTAGCTTAAAATCTATCATATTTTACCCTTTCTCTCTATCTTTCCCCAGTTCATCTCTATACCAAACACTTCTTCAAATGATGATAATACTTTAGCAATATTTGTTATATTTACAAAGATAAGTCTATAGTATAAGGAGTATAAAAGTAGTTTCATGTTCTCTTTTGTAACAGATAGACAGTAAATACTAGCAGATATATCTAAAATTGTAAATATTATCCACCAATAAATAAGCATTTTAGTCTGATCTACACTAAATGCTACAAAAATTATAAAAAAGTTAGCAAATATAGAAACAATAGGCCAAAGAATTGACTCAAAAACCATATACCACATTACAAAAGCGATAGTAGGCTCACTAAAATCAAAAAGTCTTACTTTATGTTTTAGTATAGCTTGTAAAATCCCTCGTGTCCATCTATATCTCTGCTTTATCAAATCAACAATACTCTCAGGAGCTTCAGTATAACTGACAGCATCTATCTCGTACTCTATCTTGTATCCCTTAGCAATAAGACTAAGAGTAAGATCACAATCTTCAGCAAATGTATCTGTTGTATAAAGACCAGTTTTTATAACTGCATCTTTTTTAAAAAGTCCTATGGGACCAGGAACTATATTTACAAGTTTAAAATATGCTTGTCCATTTCTGACTAAGTTTAACCCTTGTACATACTCTAAAGCTTGAAGATTTGTCCAAAGATTTTCACTATTTGTTACATAAACACTTCCAGCAACTGCTGCTAATTTCTCATCTTTTTCAAAATACCTTATCATGAGCTTCAAACTATCTTTAGAGATTTTTGAATCTGCATCAACTACTAAAAAATAATCCCCTTTTGCTTTAGATATACCATAGTTTAAAGCTAATGCTTTTCCAGCATTTTTTTTTGTTAGCACTCTTAGTCTTTTATTTCCATCATTAAACTCCATACTCTTTGCTATCAAGTAAGTATTATCACTACTTCCATCATCTATAACTATAACTTCAAATCTTGGATAATTTTGTTCAATAAGGCTTTTTATAGAGTTTTTTATGGTCTTTTCTTCATTAAAACAAGGAACTAGTATCGAGATAAAAGGTGCTTTGTCTTCATCAAAATTTTCATAATTATTTTTTAGATTTTTTCTAAGATTTAGCATAGAAAAAAGTAAAAGCAAAAAATACCTCACAATAACAAATAGTGAGAAAATCAAAATCAAATATGCACTACTTTTTATCCAAGGATTATTTAAATCTGGCATATTAGTCATATCTTTCAAAAAGTATATTGCTAAACCAAGTAGTAAAGTATAAGAGAGAAATAATTTTATCATACTGAAACTTCTTTATGGATATTTATCATACTTTCAAAAAGACTAAATCTTTGCATAAGTATATCTTTACCTCTACTAGGAGTAGTATTTAACAAAACAAATATTTTATCATTCTCATCACTATAGTGAATAAAATCATACTTTCTTATTTGTTTATTACTCTCTTCATTTAAGTACTTATTTTTGATACTTAAAACACTATAAAGTATTTTATTTTGATTTAAACTTTCAATCAGAAGAATAAGTTGCTCATATGTAACTATATTGGAGTAGTTATGACTCATAAAGTCTTTAACTTTTTTTGTATAAACATTTATATCTATTTGACTCTCTACATACTTTATATACTCCATAAAATCAAAGTTTTTTGTCAAAAGTAAATCAGCACCTAACTGCTCATAATACTCCTTATCACACTCACGAAAAGAGTTTTCATTTGTAAAATATATAAGTTTTGCACAACTTGAATGCTCTTTTAATTTTTTTATTTTTGTAGGTTCTAGTTGTTTTTTTGTATTTATTATCAAAATATTTATGTCACTATCTATATTATCAGTGTTAAACTCTATATCTTCATGAGAAAAAATAGACTTATTAGCTTTGATAAAATCATCTTTATCACTTAAAAGAGAAATCTTTACTTTAGGATTATTTAATGTTTTAAAAAATATTTCTATCTCATTTTGATAACTGTTTTCCTCCATAAATTTTTCACTTTTATAATAAACGTCACAAATATTTTTTAAAAAGTTATGAAGTAAAAATCCATTTTTTGTTTGTGAATTATATGAAAACACTATCTTTTTGTTGTGATATTGCACCATACTTATAAGTGAGACTATAAGATTTTCCACTTGGGATGAGTAAAACTTACCAAAAAACAATTCACTTGAGTTTAAAAAAACAACTTCATAAGAGCTATTATTTATAATCTCATGAAGTTCATTACTTATCCCTTTAACTCCATACTCACTAAATTTATCTAACCAACTATTTTTTAAAAACAAAAACTTACTACTCTTTACTACCTTTTTTGAATCTTTTATATTTGTAGGTAGTTTTTCTAAATCTTCATATACTTTATCAAAGTTATTTGCACTGATACAGATGGACGACTTAGTTTTTAACCGTTGATTTAACAAAGTAAAAAACTCCATAGCAAAGTAGTTATCACTACAATCTATGGCAAACACTTCACTTTTAAATATACTTTTCATTTATCATTCCTAATCAAAATCTTGCACAAAATTTAATCCACATGAAGTAGCTTTTTGTGAAGAGTATTTACTTGTTGTTTGTTCACAGTTCAAATTCATCATAAACTCTCTTGTAAAATTATAATTTCCCTGCAAAGAGTATGAAAAGATTTTCTCTTTACTTTTAAAAGAGTATCCAGGCTTTAATCCCAACTGTAAATTTCCATTTGAAAAATCAATACTTGGTTTGTATTCTAAACTTGTTACATCATAAGTTTCTACCGGATTTGAACAACTTTTAAGATTAGAATTATGTTCATAATTTTCACTAAGAGCTAAAATATGAGCTATATTAGATGATTTTTTGTAAAAAAATGGCAAATACATTTGTGCAAAAATATTATTATTGTTATCATCATAATGGTTAAAATCTACTCCAAAATGAGCACTCTGTAGGTTATCTAACAAAACATCATCACTCAAACCAAAGTGAGTTACATTCACTTTATTTTTAACCATACAAGTTTTATAGTTTAAAAATACACCATTTGTATAAGCGAGTTCTGCCCTTAAAGAATGAATACCAACTGAGCCTTTTAAACTAGCATACGGAGATAAGATACTCAAACTTCCAACTTTTGAAAACTCCACTCCAGCACTAAATCTTTTTGAATATGCCTCAAGTGTTACTCCACTACCATTTAAACTATCGACTGAGTCTTTAAAGTTATAATTATTAACTTCTATACTTGATCTAATCCCACTACTTAAAGCCAAATTATCAACACCAACTTTATAATTTTGGTATCTTATATCACTATCACTGATACTATTTATCCCTAAGTATAGATTTTTTTTATTAGTATATTTTCTCTTTTTTAAAGAGTTTGGTTTGTTTGCATAAACTATGTTATTTACACTAAATACATCATTAAATGCTGGTATTTTATGACTTCCCTCACTAAGATATATATCTTTATATCTAGTTGGTTTTAAAATAGGTTTATTCACAGCCACTAAAAGTGAATCAACATAGTGTTGTAAGGTTTGGCTTTTAGCATCTCTTTTGTATGATAATTCTCTAGTTAGTGAAGTAAGAGTAGCTTTAGCTTTTGCCCAGTTTTCATCTGTTTTTGTCTGCATAAGATTATAAGCATAGTGATACTTTGCATCAAATAAAAGTGAATTTGGATGATTTGCTACTTTAGAAAACTCTACTATTGCATTTTTATAATCTTTATTTTTTTCATATATTGATGCTAACTGATACCTAGCTGTATCATCATTTGAAACTAATCTAAGATAATCTTTTAGATAAGGAATTGCTAACTTTTTATCATCATAAAAATAGTATATATCCCCTATATTTTTTAAAACCTTTACATCATGATAAAGACTGTAATACTTTTTATAACTAGATATTGCTTCTTTATATCTTTTTTTGGAAGCTAATATTTGAGCTTTTTGTAAAAGTTCACTCTTTTTCTTATTTTGTTCAATACTAGTAACATTTTTATAAAGAGTTCTTGTTGTTTGGTTTAAATTTTTTATAGGTTGTATTATATTTTTTGCTTCATTTAGCCTTCCATCCCAATAAAGATTTTGAGCTAAAGCAAGTCTTAATTTATTATTATTTGGGTATTTACTCAAAAGAAATTTTAGTTTTGATATTGTTTGATTTTTATTATTAGTTTGATTTAAAGTATATACTAAATTGTCAACACTTTTAGGATCTTTACCTAAAGAATTTTCATAATTTTTTAATTTTATCTTTGATTTTAACTCTTTTATTTTAGGATTATTTTGGTCTCTCAATTTATTTAGTATAAGCAGGCTTTTTTTAAACTGTTTCCTTTTATAAAAAATCTTCGCTGCTAAGATGTGAGTATTTGTATATAAATCAACACCATTTTGCAAACACCCAACATAACTAACTAAAAACTCTGTATCACCTGAACTATTATATACTTTTAAAAGCTGATTATTCACATCTGCATGAGGCATTGCAGTTTTTTTAGATAGAGTTGATAAAAAACTAACTTTTTTGTATAACCTAACAGCTAACTTATCATGATACTTTACTTTTAATATCTCACTTAAATACTTTTTACTAAGAGTATAATTATGCTCTTTTATAAAATATTTTGCAAGTAAATACCTATCTCTAATATCACTAGGATTATTTGCCACACAACTTTCTAAATAATTAACATCAATCTCGATAGCTCTTATAGAGCCTAAAAATACCATTACTATTAATATAAACTTTTTCATAGTAGTAGTATCGGCAACTATGAAAATTTTTTAAATTTATTTTACAAAAGAATATAGTAGTTCTATCTCCTTTTTCCAAATACTCTCATCAATAGTTTCTAAAACAAGTGGTATATCGTCCATTCTTGGATCATTTGCCAACCATTTAAAAAAGTCTATCCCTATCTCACCTTTTCCTAAACTTTGATGTCTATCTTTTTTGGAAGCATAAGGAGTTAAAGAGTCATTTATGTGCATACCTTTTAAATACTCAAATCCTACTATATCATCAAACTCTTTCCATGTTCTATCATAACTCTCTTTATCTCTTATATCATATCCAGATACAAACATATGACAAGTATCGATACAAACTCCAACACGACTTTTATCACACGATTTGTTTATCAAGTAAGCTAAATGTTCAAACTTATATCCTAGATTACTTCCCTGCCCTGCTGTATTTTCTATGACAAGTGTTACATCTTTTGTAACTTCTAAAGTTTTATTCATGTTCTCTGCAATTAAGTCCAAACTCTCCTCTTCACTTATCTTTTTTAGATGACTTCCTGGATGAAAGTTTAAAAGCTTCAAACCTAACTGCTCACATCTTTGTACCTCATCTATAAAAGCATTGAGAGATTTTTCTCTTTGCTCTATATCTGGACTACCAAGATTTATAAGATAACTATCATGAGGAAGTATCATTTCAGGTTTTATCCCTA
The DNA here is from genome assembly GCA_027023305.1 of Campylobacterales bacterium. GTDB lineage: Bacteria > Campylobacterota > Campylobacteria > Campylobacterales > QNZT01 > SZUA-1377. Next base: position 264,023 of record JALVVR010000048.1, read on the forward strand.
TATCTGATATATTTGTTTTAAACTTTTCTATCACCTTTTCATCATAAGGTTTTGCTTTCCACTGTCTTTGATTTTTTACAAAAAGGGCAAAAGCTTTTGCCCCAATCTTTTTAGCATTTAAAGGAGCATTAAAAACTCCACCACTAGCACTTACATGAGCTCCAAAATACTTCATACTATAAATCCTTTAGCTTGATAAGTATTCTGTTAAGTCTATCTTTAAAGTATATAGAGTTTGAAGTTACTCTATAAGTTATATCATATTCTGCTGTTTTGATATTTTGAGTAAATCCATCTGCACTCTTTGTTAGATTTTCTGCACCCATGATAGGTTTAGCTGAAAGTATATTTACTATGAGTTTATTTGGATAATACTTTGATAAAAAGTTATCATTAAAATACTTTCTATTTGTACATTTATAACCTACACAAACAGAATCACTGTTTTTATAAAACTTCATATTTGCCACTGCAACCCCTGTTGAATAAGCTTGTATCTGAATAAGCTTGTCATTACTTTTATAAAATCCAGTATCCGAAAAAGCAAACTTTTTAGTTTTCATTGTGATTTTTTTACTTTTGTTAACTATCTTAACTGGTTTTTTAGCAAATATACTCTTAGTTGAACATCCAGTTATTAAAAACAAAGCTAATATGGAAAAAATTGTTACTTTCATGATAAATCCTCTTAAAATTGATAACCATTATACACTTAAAAGCTAAGTTTTGCTAAACTCGCGAAAATTTTAAATACGACAAAGGAAAAGTTAATGAACATTACAACAAAGAAGATAGATAGTGCAAATGCACAGATAGATGCCACTATAGACTCTAAAACAATAGAATCAAATGTAGAAAAATTTGCAAAAGAAGCTGCGAAAAGTATGGATGTACCTGGTTTTAGAAAAGGGAAAGTTCCAGTTGCAGTTGTTAAAAAAAGATATGGGGATAAACTAGCAGAAGATGCAAAAAATGAAGCTGTTAGAGAAGCTTATACAAAAGGTCTTGAAGAGTTAAAACTAGACCAAAAAACTCTTATCGGAGAGCCAATAGTTGAAAAATTTGACGAAAAAAATGGGATGATAGAGATAAGCCTAAGTGTTGCTACAAAACCAGAGATAAAACTAGATGGCTATAAAGAGTTAATTCCGGAGATTGAAACTCCTGAAATTTCTAAAGATGATGTAAAAGAGAAGATTAACAGTATGCTAAAATCAGTAGCTTCTATGAGTAAAGTAGAAGATAGAGATGAGCTTCAAAAAGGTGATTTTGCATTGATTGATTTTGAAGGATTTGTTGATGATAAAGCATTTGAAGGTGGAAAAGCTGAGGGGCATCTTTTAGAGATAGGAAGTGGTAGTTTTATCCCTGGATTTGAAGATGGTATGGTAGGTATGAAAGTTGGAGAAAATAGAGATGTAAAAGTAACTTTCCCAGCAGAATATGGTGCAAAAGATTTAGCAGAAAAAGAAGCAGTTTTCAAAGTTACACTTCATGAGATTCAAGAAAAAAAGATTTCTGACGATATAAGTGATGAGACTTTAAAACAACTTCTTCCAAATGAAGAAAAACCTACTATTGAGATGTTAGAAGAAAGAGTTGAAAAACAACTTTTAGCTGAAAAATTAGCACCTATATATGGTGATGATATCAAGCCAAAGTATGTTGATGCTCTAGTTGAAAAGTTTGAGATAGATTTACCAAAATCTATAGTAGAACAAGAGATGGATATAGCATTTAGAAGAGTTTTATCTGATATGAAAGAAGAAGAGATCAAAAAGTTCTCTGAGGATGAAGAGAGTTATAAAGCTAAAAGAGAAGAGTTTAGGAAAGAAGCAAGTGATAGTGTAAAGATAACTTTCCTTGTAGATGAGTTAGCTAAACTTGAAGGTGTTGAGGTAAATGACCAAGAAGTTATGCAAACACTTTACTTTGAAGCTTTACAAATGGGACAAAATCCACAAGAGATGTTGAAAAGTTATGAAGATCAAGGATTACTACCAGCTGTTAAGATGGCAATCGTTGAGGACAGATTGTTTAACAAACTTTTTGATGAAAAAAGAGAGTCAAAATAATAAATTAAGGATATTAAATTGAGTTATGTTCCAATAGTAGTAGAAAAAACAGGACGAGGAGAGAGAAGTTATGATATATACTCAAGACTTCTAAAAGACAGAATCATCATGCTTAGTGGAGAAGTAAATGATGCTGTTGCTTCAACAGTAGTTGCTCAACTTCTTTTCTTAGAAGCTGAAGATCCAGATAAAGATATATTTTTATACATAAACTCTCCAGGTGGTGTTATAACAAGTGGTATGAGTATGTTTGATACCATGAACTACATAAAACCTGATGTTTGCACTATCTGTATAGGTCAAGCTGCATCTATGGGGGCATTTTTACTAAGTTCTGGAGCAAAAGGAAAGAGATATGCTCTTCCTCATGCTCGTGTTATGATACATCAGCCCCTAGGTGGAGCTCAAGGACAAGCAACAGATATACAAATCCAAGCTAAAGAGATACAAAGAATGAAAGATGAATTAAATGGAATCCTTTCATCTCAAACAGGTCAACCTTTAGAGAAACTTCAAGCTGATACAGAGAGAGACTTTTTTATGAGTGCCAAGGAAGCTATGGAGTATGGACTCATAGATAAAGTATTAACTAGAAGCTTATAAGTGTTATGGGACTTTACAAGATAGATAGCTCAGGTAAAGTTCTAAGTGGAACAAAAGAAGAAGAGAAAAAACTAGAAGTAGGTGGTAAAAACATGGAACAAAAAAAGAAGTTTCAAAACATTAATATTTTTGCTAAACAAGTTTTAGAAAAGATGAAAAAAGATGAAGTTTTACCATCTCCATCTAACTATCTCAACTACTTTGAAAAGATGTTATTAGAAAAATCTCCTGCTCAAAAAGCCTCTATGGAAGAAGTCTTAAACTTAGAAAATACCCAAGAGTTAGAAAAAGAGTATATGCAAAAAGTTGATATATACTTAAACAACAGCTATGATAAAACTAAACAACTTTTAGAAGATATAAATACTAGCTATACAAAGATAAATAAAATAAAATCTTTTATAAAAAACAAAAGTAGTGAACTTAGTAAAAACCCTACTTCTACAAATATAAATGCTTTTGATGCAAAAATATCACAAGCTTTAAATTCACTAGAGAGTGAACAAAATAAAGTAAAATCAGAGTACCTAGAATTAGCAGAAGTTATGAAAGATTTCAACAAAGAATCTATCTTTGATAAAAAATATGGAGTTTATAACAAAAAATATCTTTTTGAAGCTATTCAAAATGAACTTAAAAATCTAAAAAATCTAGAATACACAAATAGTGTTATAGCTTTTAACATAAACAGTGATGTACTAAAAAATATAAAACTAAACAGTGATAAAGATATCGTTATAAAAACTATTGCTAAAATCATATTAAATCGTTTAAGAAGAAGTGATGTTTTAGCTCACTATGAAAATGGTATCTTTTTACTACTTTTAAAACATACAAATTATGACAATGCCCAAAAAGCAGTAGATAGCATAAAAAACTTTGTGTCATTTTCAAACTTTATTATTGATTCAACTCCTATCCAAGCTCGTATAGATACTTCTATAATAGAAATGAAATCAAACATGAGTGTTGATGAAGTTATAAGTGATGTTATCAAGGGTCTTATAAAATGATAAGAGAAATAGTAGTTTATCCAGATAAAAGACTAAAGCTTGTATCAAAAGAGATAAAAGAGTTTGATGAAAAACTTCATACTCTTTTGGATGATATGTATGAAACTATGATTGCCAAAAATGGTATAGGATTAGCAGCTATTCAGATAGGTATAGATTTACAAGCTCTTATCATAAACTTAGTTAGAGAAGATGAAGAAAAACAGTTTAAAGAAGACTTGATAGAAGTCATAAACCCAAAAATCTTAGAGATGGATGGGGAAACAACCTATCAAGAAGGGTGCCTTAGTGTTCCAGAGTATTATGATGATGTAAAAAGAGCAGAGCATATAAAAGTCAGTTTCTTTGATAGAGAAGGCAAGGAACATATAAAAGAGTATGATGGACTTATGGCTATAGCTTTTCAACATGAAACAGATCACTTAAATGGTCATCTTTTTATAGAAAAACTTTCATTTTTAAAAAGAAAAAAATTTGAAAAAGAGTGGAAAAAAAAGCTAAAAAAGAAGTAGTATCATGAAGAAAATTTTATGTGCTACTATCTTGGGTCTTAATGTAAGAGAAGTTGAAGTAGAAGTCTCTTTTATCAGATCCCTGCCATCTTTTGGTATATATGGAATGGCTCAAACCTCAGTCAAAGAATCAGCTGAGAGAGTAAAAGCATCCCTTAGTCATATAAAGTACAAATTTCCCCCACAAAAACTCGTAGTAAATCTATCTCCATCAGATATAAAAAAAGAGGGAACTCACTTTGATTTGCCTATAGCTTTGTTGATAGCTCTTTATAAAGAAGAGATAGAGTTTTCAAACTATGTAGCATTTGGTGAACTTGGGCTTGATGGAAGTTTAAAAGATACATCTTTAATCTTTCCTATTATATTATCCCTATCTCAAAACTTGAAAGATAAAACAGTCATAATCCCTAAAGAGAGTTTTGAAAAAATATCTAAGATACCAAACCTAAATATAGTCTGTTTTGAAAACTTAAAAGAAGTGATAGAAAGCTTCAAAGAAGATAGTATCAAACCTATAAAAACAAAAGCTAACTTTGAATACAAAAGTATAGAGATAGCTGATAAAAAGTACTACTACTTAGAGGAGTTTAGTGAAGACTTTTTGGATATAAAAGGGCAAGAGAGAGCAAAAAGAGCCTCTTTAATATCATCAGCAGGATTTCACAACATACTCTTTGAGGGAAGTCCAGGATGTGGAAAGAGTATGTGTGCAAAAAGGATAAGATATATACTTCCACCTATGAGCTTAGAAGAGATTTTAGAAAAAGCAAATCTTGATGCACTCAGCCTTAAAGAGGTAGAGTTTACTCCTCTAAGAGAGTTTAGAAGTCCTCATCATACAGCCAGTCGTTCTAGTATCTTTGGAGGAGCAAACAGGGCTATTGGTGAGGTAGCTTTAGCAAATAATTCTGTCCTTTTCTTTGATGAGATTACTTATTTTCAAAAAAGTGTTTTGGAGAGTTTAAGAGAACCTTTACAAGACCATAAAATTCTAGTTTCAAGAACTAAAGACAAGATTGAGTATCAAACAAAGTTTTTGTTTATATCAGCTATGAATCCTTGCCCTTGTGGAAACTTGCTTAGTAAAACTAAAGAGTGTAAATGCAATGAAGTTGAGATAAAAAGATATAAAAACAAACTAAGCTCCCCACTACTTGATAGGATAGAGCTTTATGTCCAAATGGAAGAAATAGACCTAAAAGATAAACCTTCACTATCTTCAAAGCAGATGCAAGAAATGATACTAAAAGCTTTTACAAAACAAAAGCAAAGAGAGCAAAAAGAGTTAAATGGAAAGCTAAGTGATAGTGAGATTTTAAAATTTTGTTTCCTTGATGATGATTTAGAAAATATCTTAAATAATGCTATAATACGATTTGAACTTAGCCAACGAGCTATAAACAACATAAAAAAAGTTTCTCGAACTATCGCTGATTTAGATGATAGTGAGACGATAAAAAAAGAGCACCTTTTGGAGGCTCTTTCATTTAGGATGAAGTGATGAAAAAAGTATTTAAAGAGGTTGATAGTTTAGATAAAAGATGTTATGAAGAGCATGGATTAACAGAAGATATATTGATGGAAAATGCTGCTTTAGGATTGGCTCATGTTATCCCAAAAGAAGCAAAAACCATCCTCATAGCCAGTGGACTTGGAAATAATGGTGCAGATGGTATAACTTTAGCTCGTATTCTTCATAAACAAAAAGATGTAAAATTATACCTTCCACTTGATGTAAAGTCCCCTATGGCAAAACTTCAACTTGATAGAGCTAAAAAGATAGGTGTAGAGCTAGTTCAAAATTGTGAAGGAGAGTTTGATGTAGTTGTAGAAGCTCTGTTTGGAAGTGGATTAAACAGAGAGTTAAGTAGTGAGATAAAAGAAACTATAAAAAAACTTAACCGAAAAGATGCTTTCAAAATAGCATGTGATATGCCAACTGGAGATTTTAAATCTGATGTTACTGTAACTATGGGTGCATATAAAGAGGAGATGTTTTTAGACTCTAAAAAAGATTTAGTAGGTGAGATAAAAGTAGCAAACCTAGGAGTTAGTGAAGAGATTTATCAAACTAGTAGTAAAACTTATCTACTTGAAGAGAGTGATATGAAACTTCCTTTTAGAGATAAACAAGACACAAACAAAGGCTCTTTTGGACATCTTTCAGTCGTAGCTGGTAAAAAACTTGGTGCAGCACTTTTGAGTAGTGAGGCTGGATTTGCCTTTGGAAGTGGTTTGGTTACTATAGTAGAAAATGAAAACTACCAAACACCTTGTCATATCATGAACAGTTGTCAAGTTCCTCAAAAAACAACTGCCCTTGCTATCGGTATGGGACTTGGAAACATGTATGATGATGAGTATCTAAAAAAGTTTCTATTTGATGGGGATTACCCTCTTTTGATAGATGCTGATTTGTTTTACAGAGATATTATAAAAAAGTTACTAACTAGCAAAAAAGAGATAGTTTTAACTCCTCATCCAAAAGAATTTAGTGCACTTTTAGAAATATGCGGATTTGGTAAAGTTTCAGTAGAAGAGATACAAAAAAGAAGATTTTTCTATGCAAGAGAGTTTAGTAAAAAGTATAAAGATGTAGTTTTACTTTTAAAAGGTGCAAATACCCTGATAGCACAAAATGAAACTATCTATATAAACACTTTTGGCTCAAATATCCTTAGCAAAGGTGGAAGTGGAGATATACTAGCAGGACTCATAGCCTCACTTTTAGCTCAAGGATACTCTACAATCAACTCAGCGATAAGTGGAAGTTTAGCACATACACTTTCACTTAAAAACTTTACTAAAAACAACTATGCTCTAAACCCTAGAGACATCATAAAAGGGATACAAACTCTTTGAAAAAGATAGCTATCCTCTTTAGTGGGGAGGGAACAAATATGGAAAACATCATAAAAACTCTTCATGATAAAAAGATAAAAGTAGTAAAAACCATCACAAATAACTCAAATGCAAATGGCATAAAAAGAGCTAAAAAATACAATATCCCAACAATAATAGTAGATAATAAAAACTTTAATAGCAGAGAAGATTTTGATAAAGAGTTAGTAAGTGAGCTTAAAAAAGATAATCTAGATTTAGTAGTTCTAGCTGGTTTTATGAGGATTTTAACCCATACTTTTACAGACAATATAAAGTCTATAAACATCCACCCTTCACTTTTACCTCACTTCAAAGGTGCAAAGGCTATAGAAAGAAGTTTTGAAAGTGATATAAAAGAGGCCGGAGTGAGTGTTCATGATGTAACAAGTGAACTTGATGGTGGAGAGATCCTCCTACAAAAAAGCTTCAAAAAAGAAGATATGAACTTTACTGAGTTTGAAAAAAGGATACATGAGATAGAATACTCTTTGTATCCAAAAGCGATACTAAAATATTTAGGGGAAAAATATGAGTGATATTTTAAAAGTGGGAAAATATGAATTTTCAAGTAGATTGATAGTAGGTAGTGGAAAGTATCCAGACTTTAAAACAACAAGAGATGCAACACTAGCTAGCGAATCAAGCATGATAACAGTAGCTGTAAGAAGAGTAAACATAACAAATCCTGATGAAGAAAACTTGATGGATTATTTTAAAGATACAAATGTACAGATTTTACCAAATAGTGCAGGATGTACAACAGCCCAAGATGCGATAACTCTTTTTAGAATGGTAAGAGAAGCAACTGGCATAGACATAATAAAAATGGAAGTTATAGGAGATACTGCAAAAACTCTTTATCCTGATGTTATGGCTACATTAGAGGCTACAAAAGTTTTAGCAAAAGAGGGCTTTACTGTTATGGCATATACAAATGATGACCCTATCATGGCAAAAAGACTAGAAGATGCTGGAGCAGCTGCAGTTATGCCACTAGCTGCACCTATAGGAAGTGGCTTAGGTGTCCAAAACAGATACAATGTCCTTTTTGTAAAAGAAGCTGTTCAAGTTCCCGTTATAGTAGATGCAGGAATAGGATGTGCAAGTGATGCAAGTATAGCTATGGAGATAGGAGCTGATGGAGTTTTAACAAATACTGCTATCGCTCAAGCTCAAAATCCAGTTTTGATGGCAGAAGCTATGAAATTAGCAGTACAAGCTGGAAGAAAAAGTTTTGAAGCTGGAAGAATTTTAAAAAGACCTTTTGCCACTGCAAGTAGCCCAACTGAGGGACTTGTAGAGTTTGGAAAATAATTTTTAAAATTTAAGCAAAAAACTCTTGACATTTTAAGGTTTTTAAGGTATTATCTCAACCTCAAAGCGATTGATTTGCTCTGAGGTTGTTTCGGAGTGTAGCGCAGCCTGGTTAGCGCACCTGGTTTGGGACCAGGGGGTCGAAGGTTCGAATCCTTTCACTCCGACCATTTTAAAATTATAAAAATAAGACCTGATATATGGTGGGTGTAGTTCAGTTGGTTAGAACACCAGTTTGTGGCACTGGGGGTCGCGGGTTCGAATCCCGTCATCCACCCCATTGCCAAAGTAGCAGACGAGGCGCTCGTGGCTCAATTGGATAGAGCAACAGACTTCGGATCTGTAGGTTATAGGTTCGACTCCTATCGAGCGTGCCACTTATTTTTATACTATTGTTAAACTGTGCGCTCGTAGCTCAGCTGGATAGAGCATCGCCCTTCTAAGGCGAGGGTCTCAGGTTCGAATCCTGACGGGCGTACCACTTTTTTAAGGTGAAGAAGTTATAATCACCTTACTTTTTTGTGCGGATGTGGTGAAATTGGTATACACGCCAGACTTAGGATCTGGTGCCTCACGGTGTGGAGGTTCAAGTCCTCTCATCCGCACCATTCTTTTAAAAATTAAATTTTCTCAACAAACTCTTTAAACTTATTTCCCCTATCAGCATAAGATTTAAACTGATCAAAACTTGCAGCAGCTGGAGATAGCAGGGCTACTTGATTATTATTTGTAAAGATTTTTGATATTGTTTTTACTGCATTTTGAAGATTTTGACAAGGTGTTGATTTTATATCATGAGAGGATGCAAGGTTGTTTAGTTTTTCCTCATTTACACCTATGGTAAATATAGATACATTTTTAGGTAAGTTTTCAAAAAGTGGTTTTAAATCTGCACCCTTATCATCTCCACCTAAAATCAAAAATATCTCTTTATCTTTTAGGCCTTTTACAGCTGCCAAGGTTGCATCTAAGTTTGTAGCTTTTGAGTCATTTATCCAAACTCTTCCTTTTTTGTCTTTAACCTTTTCTACTCTATGTTCTCCTATAGAAAATGAGTTTATTTTTTCATAATCAACCTCATCAAAGAGTATCTTTGTAACTGCCGAAGCAAGTGAAGCATCAGTCAAGAAAGGATCACTAAACTTTATCTTATCTAACTCTATATCAAACTCTTTTGCCAAATCCTCAGCATTTTCATATCCTATCAAAAAGCCATCAGTTTTTAGTGAAGCATACTTTTTAGGAACTATTGCTATCTCTCCCTCTTTTAGGCTTTGTATAGGTTTTAGTTTAGCTTTTTCATACTCACTAAAACTTCCGTGCCATGAAGTATGGTCATCACTTATAGGAAGAAGTATATAAAGATTTGGTTTTGCCTTGTTTGTATAGTGAAGAGTAAAAGAGCTAGTTTCTAGTATCCATATAGAAGCATTTTTATCTAGATTTGCTAGTGGAGTTCCTATATTTCCCCCTGCAACTGCTCCTCTTTTTTTTAGTAAAAACTCTATCATAGCCGTTGAGGTAGTCTTTCCATTTGTCCCACTTATCCAAATACTATAAGGCATATCATCATAAAAAAAGTCATACTCACTAACTAGATTTTTTGCTTTTTGTATAAGAGGATTTGACGGAGGGATTCCTGGACTTGTTACCTCTATATCACTTTTATCTGGATCAAACATATCACTTTGCAAAAACTCATTTCCACTCTTTTTATCAACTGCAAAGCCATTAAAACTATCATCAAAGATTTGACAATTTCCTAACTTCTCGGCTATTGCCTTTGTAGTTATACCATATCCAAAAAGTGATACTCTCATGAAGTTACCTTAGTTTTAGTGAGATTAGAGCTAAAAGATTTGATAAAAATGCCATTAGCCAAAATCTTACTATTATTTTATTTTCAGCCCACCCTTTTATCTCAAAGTGATGGTGAATAGGAGCCATTTTGAAAATCCTCTTTTTTCTAGTCTTATAACTTCCAACTTGGAGTATCACTGAAACAGTTTCCATCACAAAAACAAAACCTACTAAAATAAGAAGTATTTCATTTTTAGTTACTACTGCTAGGTAAGCTATAAATCCTCCAAGAGCCAAACTCCCACTATCTCCCATAAAAACCTCAGCTGGATGTGCATTGTACCAAAGAAAAGCAGATAGAGAGCCTATGAGAGCAGAAGCTACTATAACAACTTCACCCACTCCTTTTATGTTAGGTAAAAGCAAATATTTACTCAAAATTGCATGACCTATAAAATAAGCAAATGTACCCAAAGTTGCTATCGAAAATATGCTAGGAACAGTAGCTAATCCATCAAGTCCATCTGTTAGATTTACTGCATTTGAAGTTGCAACAAAAACAAAAATCCAAAATAAAACAGCAAAAAAGTGCATATCATATAGTGGAAACTTATAAAATGGTATATATAAGTTTGTAGGAAAAGAGTTTAAATATAAAAACATACCTATCATGAAAGATGCTATTATCTGTAAAAACATTTTTTTTCTTGATGTAAGTCCAGCTTGATTTGAGTTATTTGTTATTTTGTCATAATCATCTTTTATACCAATAGCCACAAAAAGTAGAAGTGTTAAAATCCCACCTATTGCATATATACTAGAGAGTTTTATAGTAAGTAAAGATACTACAATAGTTGTCATGACAAAAACAACTCCTCCCATCGTAGGTGTTGAAGATTTCTTTTGATGAGCTTCAGGAGCTAACTCATATATAGGTTGATTAGTTTTTTTATTTTTAAGCCACTCTATAAATCTTGGAAATATAAACATAGAAAATGAAAAAGCTAAAAAAAATGCAATTCCAGCTCGCACGGTTATGTATTGAAACAAGTTGATATGAAAAACTTCATATAAATAATAAAGCATATAGTTTCCTAAGTTGTATTATATAAGACAACATCGATTATAATGAAAAAAACTTTAGGAAAATGATAGTGAGAAAAAAAGTAGTATTAGTTATAACTGATGGGATAGGATATAGTAGTATTTGTGAGGATAATGCCTTTTGTAAAGCAAACAAACCAACTTATGAAAAACTTTTTAAATCTACTCCTAACTCTTTGATAAAAACTTCAGGACTTAGTGTAGGACTTCCAAAGGGACAGATGGGGAATAGTGAAGTAGGACATATGACTATCGGAAGTGGTAGGATTTTATATCAAAACTTAGTAAAGATAACAAAAGCTATAGAAGATGATACTCTAAAAGATAATCTAGCTCTAAAAGAGATAGTAACAAACTCAAAAAAGCTTCACATAGTAGGACTTTTGAGTGATGGAGGAGTTCACTCTCATATAGAACATATCATGGCTTTAGCTAAAATTGCAAAACAGAGTGGTAAAGAAGTATATCTACACCTCACAACTGATGGTAGAGATGTACCACCAAAATCAGCTCAAATCTATATTGAAGAGTTACAAAAAAATATCCCAGATGTAAAGATAGCAACCATAGGTGGAAGATACTACACTATGGATAGAGATAAAAGATGGGATAGAGTTGAAAAAGGATTTTTAGCTATAGATTCTGCATATCCTAAAACTACACTAAGTCCTAGTGGTTATGTTGAGCAAGAATACAAAGCTGATAGAAGTGATGAATTTTTACTTCCTACTGCTTTTGAAGGATATGATGGTTTAGAAAATGGAGATGGGATAATCTTTGCAAACTTTAGAAGTGATAGAGTAAGAGAGATTGTTGAAGTGCTTTCAAATCCAAACTTTGGTGAATTTGAAAAAAAACATAAAAAACTAAATATTGCAACTATGACTGAATATAGCAAAGATTTTAGCCTACCGGTACTTTTCAAAGAGGAGCTTCCTCAAAATGTTTTAGCAGATGTTATAAGCCAAGCAGGACTTAGACAGTTTCATACAGCAGAAACAGAAAAGTATGCACATGTAACATTCTTTTTAAACGGAGGGGTTGAAGAGCCATTTATAAATGAAACTAGAGTTTTGATACCCTCTCCTGATGTAAAAACTTATGATTTACAACCACAAATGAATGCTCCAAAAGTTGGCGAAGCAGTAACAAAAGCCATCAAAGAGGGGTATGAGTTTGTAGTAGTAAACTTTGCAAACGGAGATATGGTAGGACATACTGGAGATATAGATGCAAGTATCACAGCTGTGCAAACAGTAGATGCAGAAATAGGAAAGATAATAGAAGTAGCAAAACAAGAAGGTTACTCACTTATCTTAACAAGTGATCATGGAAACTGTGAACAGATGAAAAGTGAGAGTGGAAAACCATTTACTCAACATACTACAAATGATGTCTTTTGTTTTGTTTTAGATGATGATGTAAAAAAAGTTAAAGATGGTGGACTTTACAATATAGCTCCAACTGTTTTAAAACTTATGGGACTAGAAAAACCTGAAGAGATGGAAAAAAGTTTAATATAGGAGTTTAGTATGGTTATAAAAGAAATTCAAGAATTTGCAGAGATTAGAACCAAGGCTAGGGCATACTTTTGCTATCTTTTATCAAGAAATTTACCGAATAAAACAAACAATATTTCACTAGACAATATACAATCTTCCATAAAAAAACTTAAAAAAAATATCACGAGATATGAAGCTATATATGTTTTAAACCCTAAGGGTGAGCAAATCACAAAAAATACAAGTATCAATCTAAAATTCAAAGATAAAGGATTGGGTAAAAATAGATTAGATCGTGCATATTATTATAGAGCAGTTAGAGAAAAAAGATGTGTTTTAACAAATCCATATCCATCACTTCTTGGAAATACTATGGTAGTAACTGCCTCATATCCAATCTACAATGAAAAAAATGAACTTTTATATATAGTTTGTATAGATATTTCACTAGAACATATTTTACAAATGATACATCCAAGTTCTGTAGATTCAGTATTTGGAAAGTTTACAAAAGTAGCTTATGCCTCTTTTTCATTAGCACTTTTAGCAATAGCTGTTTTACTTTTTGCAAAAAGTATCCAAGGATTTTTAGGTCATGGATTAAATATCAATAACATAGATATCAAAGAAATGTTCGAAGCTACTATTTTGCTAACTCTTTCTTTGGCTATTTTTGATTTGGTAAAAGCGATATTTGAAGAAGAAGTTTTAGGACATCACAAAAAACAAGCTGTTGATGATATACATAAAACTATGGTTAGATTTTTAGGCTCTATCATCATAGCTTTAGCCATAGAATCTCTTATGTTAGTATTTAAATTTGCGATGATAGATCCTAGTAAGCTGATAAATGCCGTCTATATAATAGGTGCTTTATCTATGCTATTGATTTCACTTTCAGTTTATCTAAAATCGATAAAATCTAAATAATTAAGTCATAATTCACGATTTGTTAACGATATAGTTATAATATTAAGTCGGTTTTGATAAACTACAAAAAATTTTTAAGGATAAATTAATGAAAAAAATATTAGCTATTTTAGCATTAGCAACTAGTATAGTTTTCGCTTCAAATACAATAGTTACTGTAAATGGTCATGCGATAACTGAAGATATAGTTCCTACTTTTAACAAGCTTGATGACACAAAAAAAGAAGCTGTAAAAAATCAACTTATAAATGAGTATCTTTTGTCAAACTATGCTTTAACTAAAGGTGGTATTTCAAAAGATAAAAAGTTTCAAAAGATAGCAAAAGCTCAAGTAGATTCTATACAAAAAGCTTATAAAGCAAAAACTAAAAAAGACTTAACAAAAGAGCAGATAGACAATATCAAAGGCTCGATAGCAACTAAGTTTATGTTTGCAAAAAAGGCTCAAAAAACAAAAGTTAGTGACAAAGAAGCAAAAGAGTTTTTTAACAAAAACAAAGCTAAGTTCAAGTTCCCTGAGAGTGTAGAGATAGCAAGTATTGCGACAAAAGATAAAAAAGAGGCTGAGCAGATTTTTAAACAAATCAAAAAGAGTAAAAACAAAGCAGCAACTTTGATGAAAATCGCTAAAAAAATGAAACAAAGAGGATATCTTGGATGGCTTCCAAAAAATGCTTTTCCAGCTGATGTTTTCAAAAAACTTTATTCTATGAAAGCAAACTCTTTAGTAAAAAAACCTATAGAAGTTCAAGGTGTATATAATATCACTTATGTTGTAAACAAAAGAAAAGCAGGAACTCCAAAGTTTAGTGAAGTAAAAGACAATCTTAAAAAGATGATGGTACAACAAAAACTTGGACTTTGGGCTGAAAAAACTATAAAAGAGTTGAGAAGTAAGGCTACTATTAAATAAATGTACATAGTTTTTGAGGGAGTTGATACAAGTGGTAAAACTACACAGATAGAGTTACTAAAACAATCTTTGCCTCATGCTATATACACAAAAGAACCTGGTGGAACTTCTATCGGGCAGAGTTTAAGAGATATACTTTTACATAAAGGGCTTAGTTCTTTTAGAGCTGAGCTTTTTTTGTTTTTAGCTGACCGAGCTGAACACTATAAGAAGATAATAGAACCAAACTTAGACAAACTTATCATAAGTGATAGAGGTTTTATATCTGGCATAGCTTATGCCCTCACTAACCACCCTAACCTTGATTTGGATTTTTTACTAACTCTAAACAAGTTTGCTCTTGAAGATAATTTACCCGATAAAGTTATACTTTTTAAAACAAACAAATCCCTAATCCAAGAGAGAATGGGAGAAAAAAAAGAAGATAGTATAGAAAAAAGAGGTTTGGATTATCTTTTAAAAGTACAAGAAAATATGATAAAAGTTTTAGAAAATTTGGATATAAAATATCATTTAATAGACTCTTCAAACCAGATAGAAGATATACGAAAACAGATAAAAGGACTCCTATGATAAAAGCACTGAGAGGAATGAAAGATACGATATCTCCTATGAGCCAAAAGTATAACTATTTTATAAAAAACACAACTGATATAGTTAAAAAATACGGTTTTGAATTTATAGAAACTCCTATTTTAGAAGAGACTGCACTTTTTAAAAGAAGTGTTGGAGAGAGCAGTGATATAGTTGGTAAAGAGATGTATCAGTTTACCGACAAAGGTGGAAATAATGTCTGCCTTAGACCAGAGGGGACTGCTGGAGTTGTTAGAAGTTTTGTAGAGCATAAGTTAGATAAAACACAAGGTCAAAAGTATAGATTTTTTTATCATGGAGCTATGTTTAGATACGAAAGACCTCAAAAAGGAAGACTAAGACAGTTTCATCAGTTTGGAGTAGAGAGTTTTGGTGAAGAGAGTGCTTATGAAGATGTTTCTATAATCCAAATGATAAAAGAGATACTTGACTTTTTTGAGATAAACTATACTTTAAAACTAAACTCTCTTGGATGCAAGGATTGTATGCCAAGTTACAGAGATGACTTAAAATCAAAACTATCTTTGATAGATGGATTATGTGAAGATTGCCAAAGAAGAAAGGATACAAATCCTATAAGGGTTTTTGACTGTAAAAATCAAAATTGTCAAGAGCTTATAAAAGATTTACCTAGGATAAAAGATTCACTATGTGAAAGTTGTAAAAGTGATTTTGAAACACTAACTTCTATGCTTGAAAGCTTAGATATAAAGTATGAGATAGACTCAAACTTAGTAAGAGGACTTGACTACTACAACAAAACTGCTTTTGAGTTTGTTAGTGGAGATTTAGGTGCTCAAAATGCAGTTGCAGGTGGTGGCAGATATGATAGATTGGTAGAGTTTTTAGATGGGAAAACAACTCCAGCTATCGGATTTGCGATAGGTATAGAAAGATTACTTGATATGATAGAAACCCCACAAACTACAAGAGAGGGTTACTACTTTGGAGCTATGGATGAAGAAGCTATAAATGAACTTTTCAAACAAGCAACTCAGTTTAGAAAAGAGAAAAAAGTAAATATATCTTATGAGAAAAAATCCCTAAAAGCTCACTTAAAAGGTGCAGATAAGGCAAATGCAAGATATTGTGCAATCATAGGTGAAAATGAGCTAAAAGATAAAAAGCTTTGGATTAAAGATTTGGAGTTAAAAGAGGAAAAACTTATAGATTTTTTTGTACAATGATTTCATGAATACTCACATTGTACAAGCCAAAAACATCCTAGAACAAAAAGATAAACTTTTAACAGAGATTTATTTTGACCTACAAACTTATTTTGAAAACAGATATGGCAAAGATACCCTAGTTTTGATGGAGATAGGCTCTTTTTTTGAAGTTTATGAAGTCAACAATGAAAAAGACAAGATTGGAAAAGCAAAAGAAATAAGTGAACTTTTAAATATCCAACTAACAAGAAAAAACAAATCAATCATAGAAAACTCTATCCAAAACCCACTTCTAGCAGGAGTCCCTTCAGTTTCGGTAGAAAGATACCTAAACCGTATAATCCAAACTAAAAAATATACTATCATCTTAGTAAAACAAAAAGGAGAGCCACCACAAGTTCAAAGATATATCTCCTCAATCATCTCTCCAGGTACTAACTTTGATTATGTAAATGAGCCAAATGAAAACAATATAGCATCTATAATCATAGATAAAAACTCAGGTATCTACTCAGTAGGTTATTCTGCCATAGATGTAACAACCGGAAAAACTATGGTAAATGAAATCCACTCAACCAGTGATGATAGAACATTTGCTTTAGATGAACTTTTTACTCTACTTCAAACATACCAAACAAGTGAGCTTTTGATAACTTTGATTAATCGAGAAATAGATGAAAATTGGCTTTTAAATTATTTGGAAGTAAAAAACAATTACCACTACACCATAAACTCATGCAGACTGAAAATCTCTTACCAAAATGAACTTTTTAAATCAGTCTATAACATAGAATCCATACTATCTCCGATAGAGTATCTTGACTTGGAGAGATATCCATATGCTACTGAAAGTTTGGCTTTACTTTGCGATTTTATCATCGAGCATGACAGTGTACTTTTACAAAAGATGTATAAACCAAAGTTTTTAGTAGCTGATAAATTTGTCTATCTTGGTAACAATGCCCTTGAACAGCTAGAAATCATTTCAAAAGATAGCTCTAAAAAAACAGTTCTTTCGCTTATCTCTCAAACTTCAACAGCTATTGGAAAGAGAGTTTTAAAAGAGAGATTACTTAATCCTATTTGTGATTTGAAAATCTTAGAGGAGAGGTTTCAAAGAGTTGAAAGCCTTTTGGAAAAGTATAAAACTTTTGAAAACCTGCTAAAACAGATATATGACTTGGAAAGGATTTTAAGACGGATAAAACTTCAAAAACTGCATCCTTTTGAGTTAACTTATCTGTATAACTCACTTCTTTCAGTAAAAGAGATTTTGACCTTAGATAAACTTCAAAACAATACTTCATTATCAAAAAACCTTGATGATTTTATACAAGTCTTAGATACTACATACAAGCTAGAAACTTGTGCAAAACTTTCTCAAAATCAAATCAACTCTAACCTTTTCAAAGAGGGAGTTTATCCACTAATAGATACTTTAGAGAGTGAACAAAAGATGGAGCTTTACAAGATAGAAACTATAGCTTCCAAGATAAACTCTATGTTTAATGATAGAAAAGGTGAGTTCGCAACAGTTGGCTTTTTAGAGAGTGAGGGTTACTTTATCTCTATGACTAAAAACAGATTTGCTATGATAGAAGAAGAGTTTTATAACTCATTTATCTCATTTGAGGATAATCACTACTTTTTTAAAGACTTTTCCATCAAAAAACTAAAAAACTCCATCAAAATCTACTCTACACTTTTTGATGAAATCTCCTCAAACTATATCTCAAACCAAGTAAAGATGATTTCTTTGGTAAAGAAAAGATATGGCGAAAGTTTGGAGAGTATGGATAGAGATTACTCTCATCTTTTAGAGCAACTCATAGAGTACATCGGAGATCTGGATGTAGCTATAAGTAGTGCTAGTTGTGCTAAAAGATATAACTATGTAAAACCTACCCTACTTCCAAAAAGTGATGAGCCATTTTTTGAAGTTTTGGAACTTAGACATCCTATCATAGAATCAAGAGAGGAAAATGGTATCTTTATCCCAAACAGTCTATTTTTTGGTAAAAAACAAAACGATACAATCTTGGCAGATTTAGAGATAGAAGAGTTAAAAGGTATGCTTTTATATGGTATAAACTCTAGTGGAAAAAGTTCACTCATGAAAAGTGTTGGTATAGCAGTTATCTTGGCTCAGGCAGGATTTTTTGTACCAGCAAAAGAGATAAGATTTACAGTATTTGATAAAATATTTACTCGTGTAGTTTCTAGTGATAACTTATATAAAGGTCTTTCAACTTTTGCAGTTGAGATGTTAGAGCTTAAAAATATATTTAATAGGGCAAATAAACATTCCCTAGTTTTAGGAGATGAGATATGTCATGGAACTGAGACTCGTTCAGCCTTAGCGATAGTAGCAAGTGCCATAAAAAAACTTATAAAACTTGAGAGCTTTTTCATCTTTGCAACTCATCTACATCAACTAACAGATTTAAAAGATATACACTCTATAAAAAAGTTAGCCTTTTTACACCTTGGAGTAACTTATGATGAAGAGAGTGACAAACTTATCTACAACCGAAATTTAGAGCTTGGAAGTGGTAGCTCGCTTTATGGACTAGAGTTTGCAAAATCCTTACACCTTGACAAAGAGTTTTTAGATGAAGCATATAACATAAGAAAAACTCTAAGTAGTGATTTTTCAAAGGTAGAGAGTCTAAAACAAAAGAAAAAAAGCAAATACAACAAAAATCTATACTTAACAAAATGTGCACTTTGTCAAAAGCCTGTTGATGATGTTCATCATATAAAGGCTCAATCACTATTTAATCATGAAAATTCACACTTTGACAAAAATCACAAATACAACTTAATCCCACTATGTAAAGAACATCACAATAAAGTTCATGAGGGAAAAATAGTAATAAATGGCTTTGTCATGACTGATAGTGGGCTAGAACTTAGGTTTGAAGAGAGATAAATATTAAAAAGTTGACTTAAATAAAATAAATCTTTAAATAACTTATGTTAACATAAGGAGCAAAAATTATAAGGAGAAAATATGGCATTAATTGATGATGTAAAAGAAGTAGTTGTTGAACAACTAAGTGTAAATGCAGATGAAGTAAAAGAGGATTCTAAATTTGATGAAGATTTAGGAGCTGATAGTCTTGATGTAGTTGAACTAGTTATGGCTCTTGAAGAAAAATTTGATATAGAAATCCCAGATAGTGAGGCAGAAGCTATTGCTACTGTTGGTGATGCAGTAAAATATGTAGAAGATCACAAATAAAAATATCTATAGAGGATTTTTCCTCTTAGATATTTTTTAAAATATATTGTTATTACTATATATTCTAAAAGATATTTAAGGAGTTGTTTTGAAAAGAGTGGTTGTAACTGGGATAGGGATGATAAATAGCTTGGGTCATGATAAAGAAAGTTCATTTAAAGCTATTGTAGAGGGTGAATGTGGAATAGATTTGATAACACATTTTGATACAACAAATCACTCTGTAAAAATAGCTGGGGAAGTAAAAGATTTTGATCCTGCAACTGTTATGCATCCAAAAGAGGTAAAAAAAGCAGATAGATTTATACAGTTAGGTATAAAGGCAGCTCATGAAGCTATGCAAGATTCAGGACTAAAAGAGGGTGAGTATGATGAAGAGAGATTTGGTATCGCAAGTGCATCTGGTATAGGTGGGCTTACAAACATAGAAAAAAATGCAATTATAAGTGCAAACAGAGGCCCAAGAAGAATATCTCCATTTTTTATCCCCTCAGCTTTGGTAAACATGCTTGGTGGATTTGTAGCGATAGACTTTAAGATAAAAGGACCAAACCTATCAGATGTAACGGCATGTGCAGCTAGTACTCATGCCATAAGTAATGCTAGTAAAACCATTATGTTAGGTGGAGCAGATAAGATGCTAGTAGTTGGTGCTGAAGCTGCTATATGTGATGTAGGAGTTGGTGGATTTGCTGCTATGAAAGCACTATCAACTAGAAATGATGATCCAAAAACAGCTTCTCGTCCTTTTGATGCCGATAGAGATGGTTTTGTTATGGGAGAAGGTGCTGGAGCACTAGTTCTTGAAGAGTATGAAAGTGCAAGGAAAAGAGGAGCAAATATCTATGCTGAAGTTATAGGTTTTGGAGAGAGTGGAGATGCAAATCATATAACAACTCCTGTTATGGATGGACCTTTAAGAGCTATGAGAGCTGCATATAAAATGGCAGGTGAGCCAAAAATAGACTATATAAATGCTCACGGAACAAGTACACCAGCAAATGACAAAAATGAAACAGCAGCGATAAAAGAGCTTTTTGGAAGTGATATTCCACTTGTAAGCTCAACAAAAGGGCAAATAGGACACTGTTTAGGAGCAGCAGGAGCGATAGAAGCTATCATATCTATAATGGCTATTAGAGATGGAGTTGTACCTCCTACTATAAACTATCAAACTGTAGATGAAAACTGTGATTTAGACTATGTAACTAATGGTGCTAAAAAACAAGAGATAACTACTATCATGAGTAACTCTTTTGGATTTGGTGGTACTAACGGTTGTATAATACTTAAAAAAATATAGGTAAAAAATGGCAACTTATTTAGATTTTGAAAAACCGATTGAACAGATAGACTTGGATATTCAATCTGCAAAAAGCAGAGGGGATGATGATGCTGTTAGGATTTTAGAAGAAAACTTAGAAAAAGAGGTTGCAAAAACTTTTAAAAACCTTAGTGATTATCAAAAACTTCAACTTGCTCGTCATCCAGAAAGACCTTATGCACTTGATTATATAAGAGCTATTTTAGATAACTCTTATGAGCTTCATGGAGATAGGCTTTTTAGTGATGATCCAGCTATTGTTTGCTACATAGGTGAGATAGAGGGTATGACTACTATCATCATAGGTGAACAAAAGGGACGAGGAACTAAAAATAAACTAAAAAGAAACTTTGGTATGCCTCATCCTGATGGATATAGAAAAGCATTAAGAGTTGCAAGACTTGCTGAAAAATTTAAAATTCCAGTTCTTTTCTTGATAGACACTCCGGGTGCATATCCTGGGCTTGGAGCAGAAGAGAGAGGACAAAGTGAAGCAATAGCTAAAAATCTTTTTGAACTTAGTGATATAGATACTATAACAATTTCTATCGTTATAGGAGAAGGTGGAAGTGGAGGAGCTTTAGCCATCGGAGTAGCTGATAAGTTAGCTATGATGAGATACTCAGTTTTTAGTGTTATATCTCCTGAAGGGTGTGCAGCTATTTTATGGAATGATCCAGCAAAACAAAAACAAGCTACAAAAGCACTAAAAATAACTGCAGAGGATTTAAAAGAGTTAAATCTAGTAGATGATGTTATAAATGAACCTCTTGTTGGTGGACACAGAAATAAAAAAGGTGCTGCAGATGTACTTAAAAGATACTTTTTAGAACAAGTTAAAGAGCTTGGATCATTGAGTAGTAAAGAGAGGCTAGAAAAAAGATATGAAAAGCTTATGAACTTAGGAGCATTTTCTACAAAAGAAGAAGAGTCTTCAAAAGATAGTGGTTCTTTAACATCATTTTTTGATAGAAGTTAATCCACAACTTTTTTACTATTTACATATATCATAGTTAAAAATAAAAGGATATGTCATGAAAAAAATTATATTATTTATACTTATAAGTTTATCCCTACAAGCTAGTAGCTATGATATAAAATACAAAGGTATCACATTAGGTAAGATAGAAACTCTAAGTACACTTTCTCAAAACTATTTAAAAGCAAAAGTCTCAAACCCTATAGTAAAGATGCTACTAGGCAAAGATTTTTATGTCTTTTATGATACAAACAAGCCAAATATAAAAGATGCAAAATATAGAACTGATAAAAAGAAGATACTATTTGCACTAAAAACTGCAATAGATATTCGTCCGACAAATCAAAATTTTATTATTGATAATAAAAGAAATGACACTTTAAAGTGTCATGATAATAGTTGTACATTTGATTATTTTTCAAGTGGAAAACATAATGCTCATGGTATAATAGAGTTTGATAAGGATGGCAAGTTTTATAAGCTTACTGAGACGAAATCAACTCTAGTTATAGAAAGGAATTAATATGAAGAAAAAATTAGAAGAGTTAAAACAAAAAGTGAAAAATCATAAAGATTTAGAAGAGAGTGAAAAAACAAATACTATAAAAAAGATAGATGAGTGGCTTTTAGAGGATAAAGCAGAGGGTACTTTTGCAAATGAACTTATGCAGATATCTAAGAAGATAACTCCCATACTAGAAGAAATAGGCTTAATTTAGCCTATTTCTTAATCTCTATACTTTTTATAACTTGATTTTCTAAAGGTTTATCCATAGCTCCTGTTTTTGTAGTGCTTATTTTTAAAACAGTATCGAAACCATTTATAACACTTCCAAAGATTGTATATCCACCATTTAGCCAAGGAGTTGGAGCTACTGTTATGAAAAACTGACTTCCATTTGTATTTGAACCTTTGTTTGCCATAGCTAATATACCTGATTTGTCAAAAGTAACATTTGGAGCATATTCATTTTTAAATTCTTTTCCATAGATACTTTTTCCACCCATTCCTGTTCCGGTTGGATCTCCACCTTGAATCATGAAACCTTTTATAACTCTATGAAAGATAGTTCCTTTGTAGTATCCTTTTTGTGAAAGAGCAATAAAGTTTTTGACTGCAAGGGGTGCAATTTTTGGATATAATTCTAATGTTATATCTCCTTTATTTGTATGTATAATAGCTTGTGGATTTGAAGCAAAAAGAGAGATTGCTAATGCAACTAAAAATAACAATTTTTTCATGTTTTTCCTTTTAAATTTTCTTTGCATGATAGCAAAATACAATAACTTTCTGCTATAATCCTAAAAATTTAATAAAGGAAAACAATGGAAAACTTACCAAACTGTCCGAAATGTGGTTATGAATATACCTATGAAGATGGCTCTATGATTATCTGTCCTGATTGTGGATATGAGTGGAATCCAAATGAAGTACAAGAGGAAGTAGCACTTGTAGTAAAAGATGCTAATGGCAATATCTTACAAGATGGTGATTCTGTAACTGTAATTAAAGATTTAAAAGTTAAAGGAAGTTCATCAGGTATCAAAGTTGGTACTAAGATAAAAGGTATCAGACTAGTTGAGGGTGATGATGGACATAATATTGACTGTAAAGTTACAGGTGTTGGATCTATAAAACTAAAACAAGAGTTTGTTAAAAAGTCATAAAAGAGTAGGTGCGAATTTTCGCACCTACTTATGAAATCAAATCAGCTCTTTTAAATCTATAAACTTTATTTTTTATTTTTTCTAAAATCCCTGCACTTATCAACTGTTTAAACATATTTACAACTGTTGGTTTACTAACATCTAGTGCTTCCATGATATCTTGATATGAACCATAAAAGATTTTTTCTTCATCTAAGTTACTGATGATAAATTGTAGTATTTCTATCTTTTTACCTCCAACTAGTGCTGAAAGAGACTCAACTACATGAGCACATCCCTCTATTTGCTTTTTTTGTATGATAGGTAGCATTACATTATAGATAGTATTTATCAAATCTTTTATATTTATAGGTTTTACTATGTATCCATCTACTTTTAAGTTGATAGCATCTAGTAAATACTCTGTATCAGTATGAGCAGTTGTGATAATACAAGGTATATCTATTTGCATATCTTGTTTTATAGCTTTTATCATTTCTATACCATTCATTTTAGGCATATTTATATCAGCTACTATTATGTCAAACTTTTTTTCTTTTAAAAGCTCAATCGCTTCTTCTCCATTATTTGCTACGGAAACATTTTTTACAAAGTCATCTAAGATTAACTTTGTTTGTCCTAACACATCCTTATCATCTTCAACATATAAAAGTTCTATATCTTTTAAGCTATTTAAATCCATCATACACTCCTGATTTGTTTCTTTATTTTGAAACTATATCTAAAATTTAATAAAACTTTAATAAAAGTAGAACAAAATATGCAATTTTTTTATGAATTTGTTTAAAATATTTTACTAAAAGCCTATTTTATGGGAAAAATATAACTTTTTTTAAGTAAATAATTTTTAAAAAAATTATATTTTTTTAAGGAAAGTTTGAGAATTTATTGAATTTTAAGCTTAATCTTAAGCTTAATCTCAAGCTATAGATAGTTTTCCATCTATCTTTTTTACATTTGTTTGAAAGATTGGAAGTAAGATTTCAAATTTTGCACATTTATATGAGTTATGGTCAAAGTTTAACTCTATATTTGTCGCATTCATTTCACCTTTCATCTGTTTTTGGATTATCTGCCTACTCATAAAAAGTCCAATACCTGTTCCTACTGATTGATGCTTAGTTGTAAAGTATGGATCAAATATCTTCTCCATAATTTCTTCTTTTATACCTCCAGCATTATCTATAAAGTTGATTTGCTGTATGTCATTTTTTCTTTTAACATCAATAAGAACTTTTTTATCATATTTTCCTTTTATTTTGTTAAATTGGTCAACAGAGTTGTTTAAAAGATTTAGTATAACTTGTGTAAACTCGTTTTTGTATCCAAAGATATTTATATCCTCTTTGCAATTTAGTGTTATTTCTATGTCCTTCTCTTGTGCAAATTTTAGTGTTTCATTTATAGTATCTTTTAAGTTAAAGTACTCTTTTGATTTGTTAGGATTAAAGAAATTTCTAAAATCATCTATTGTTTTACTCATAGTGTTTGAGATTCTTATACCCTCATTAACTTGTTTTTCTATAAACTCATCACTCAACTGTCCTCTCATGTTTTTTATGCCAAAACTTTGGATGATAATACTAAGTGAGTTAAGTGGTTGTCTCCACTGGTGAGCTATATTCCCTACCATCTCACCCATAGAAGCTAATCTTGAGTGTTGATACATGATTTTATCTTTTTGTCTGTTTTGCTCAACTTCTAGTTTTACTTTATCTTCTAACTCTTTGTTTAGTTTTCTAAGTTCTCTAGTTTTTTCATTTACACTTTCATTTAAGTCATAAATCAACTTTTTGAAACTTTGGATTATATTATAGCCCATCAATATAACTATAGTTGATGCCACTATATCCATAGCTAGATGAATATATTTATATTTTTTCGTATCAACTTCATCAAAAAAAGCATCAAAACCGATAAGAAGTATAAACCCAAAAACTATCAAGTATGTAAACAAAGCTACTTTTTTAGTTAAGGATATATCTTTTAAAATATTTTTCATGTATTTACATTTTCCTAATTTTTCTTTTTCCTAACAGGTATATCGTCAAAAAAGCAGAGTGATTAACTAAAAATTAATATAAAAATTACATTATAAAGTATATTGAAGTGATTATTATTTTGAGTAAGCTAACTTAACACTTTTTATGTCTCTTCCAAGATTTAAAAGCAACATATCAGCCATAACAACACTTGCCATAGCTTCAGCTACTATACTTCCTCTTATAGCTATACAAGGGTCATGTCTTCCTTTAAGCTCTAAGATTTGCTCCTCACCTTTGGTATCTATGGTCTTTAAAGGTTTAAAGATAGATGGAGTTGGTTTAAAATAAACTTTCAAATCTATATCATCTCCATTTGTGATGCCACCAAGTATTCCACCACTGTTATTTGATAAAAAGCCATCTTTTGAAATCTGGTCATTATTTTGACTACCTCTTAGATTTGCACTGTGAGTTCCTTCTCCTATTTCTATAGCTTTTGTACCATTTATACTCATCATGGCATCAGCTAAGATTGAGTCCATTTTATAGTATATTGGTTCTCCAAGTCCTATGGGAGAGTTTTTTATCTTAACAGAAACTATACCACCTATTGAGTCATGAGAATCTCTAGCATCAACAACTCTTTGTTTACAAATCTCATCCACATCTTTATCAAGGCAATAAATCTCACTCTTTTTTGCATACTCATAGTCTAAGTTCTCAACAGTTATGCCATCTATTGCACTAACACCACTCATTACCTCTATATCAAGCTCTTTTAAAATTAGCTTTGCAATAGCTCCAGCAGCAACTCTCGATGCAGTTTCTCTAGCACTACTTCGCCCACCACCTCGATAATCTCTTATACCATACTTATGAAAGTATGTAAAATCAGCATGTCCAGGACGAAACAAATCTTTTATGTTCGAGTAATCTTTACTCTTTTGATTTGTATTAAAGATAACCATAGCGATAGGAGTTCCTGTACTTTGTCCTTCAAAAACTCCACTTAAAATCTCTACTTTATCATCTTCTTTTCGCTTAGTGGCATACTCTCCACCTGGTTTTCTTCTATCTAATTCTTTTTGAATAAACTTTTCATCTATCTTTATACCAGCTGGAACTCCATCTACAACACACCCAATAGCTTTTCCATGAGACTCCCCAAAGGTAGTAAACTTAAATCTCTGTCCAAAACTATTCATCTCTTTCCTTTAATATAGATATCACTTTTTTGGCTACATCTTGTTGAGCTTCTTTTTTACTTTTTCCCTTTCCACTTCCCCAAACTTTTCCATCAATACTTAATTCTATCGTAAACTCTTTGTTGTGGTCAGGTCCAGTTGCTTTTATGACTTCATATTTTGGTATAACACCATATCTTGCTTGAGTTAACTCTTGTAGGGTTGTTTTATAATCTTTAAAAACAGATTCTAAGTCAATCTTAGGATACTCTTTATCAAAAAGTCTTAAAACTATACTTTTTACCTCATCAAGTCCACTTTCAAGATATATACATCCCATTATAGCTTCAAAAGCATTTGCTAGAATAGAAGCTTTGTGTCTTCCTTTATTGTTCTCTTCAGCTTGGGAGATTTGAATATAAATACCTAAGTTTAAAAGTTTTGCCAACTTTTCAAAACCCTTTTCATTTACA
Organism: Campylobacterales bacterium; assembly: GCA_027023305.1. Lineage (GTDB taxonomy): Bacteria > Campylobacterota > Campylobacteria > Campylobacterales > QNZT01 > SZUA-1377. The sequence goes on from JALVVR010000048.1 coordinate 291,295, forward strand.
AGTGAAGCTCTTAGTTTTGAGAGATTTCCCTCTGCCGTTTGTGGAAACTTGTTAAAAAGATACTCTCCAACTACCAAATCAAGTACAGCATCACCTAAAAATTCTAACCTCTCATTGTTGTATGATTTTTTACAACTCTTGTGTGTCAAAGCTTCTAGCACTAACCCTTTATTTTTAAATTTATATCCTAACACTTCTTCTAGTTTTGAAAAGTTTAAATTATTTCCCATCTTTTAGCCTTGTTGCTTCTTCTCTTGCTATTGTATCACAAAGTTCATTTTCTTTATGCCCTGCATGACCTTTTACCCAATTTGCTTTTAGTTTATGAGGTGCTGAAACCTCTAAAAACTCTTTCCAAAGCTCAGGGTTCTTCACACCTTTAAAATTTTTCTTGATCCAGTTTTTAAGCCACTCATTTATAGCTTTTACAACATAATTACTATCACTAGTTATCTCTACCTCACAGGGTTCTTTTAAAGCTTTAAGCCCTTCTATAACAGCTTTAAGTTCCATTTGGTTATTTGTTACATTTGCATCAGCTCCACTAACTATTTTTTGATGTTCTCCAAACTTTAAAACTGCACAATACCCACCAAATCCTGGATTTCCCAGTGATGAACCGTCGCTATACAAATGAACCTGTTTCATACTCTCTTCTTGTTAATGTTGTTTCTACAGATGCTGAGTTTATGTTTTTGCAAACTGGACATCTATAAAAATATAGTGGAAAGACATTTTTACACTTTTGGCAACTATAAGTAAATGTCAAATCAGCTGAGTTATCTCCCACAGATTGAAGTTTTATAAGAGTATTTAACTCAAAACTGTCACTTTTATCTGTAAGCTTTAACTTTCCTTTAGCAGTAAATACTTCACTTAAAAGAGTATTGTTTTTTATAAGCTCTTTTGAAAAAAGTTCACTATCACCCTCCCAAATCAAATCTATAATATTTTTAAAATCAAAGTCTTTTAAAACAGACTCATCAAGTGGTAGGTTATTTACTATGATAAACTCAAACAACTTTCTTTGTACTATCTTTTTATCAACCCCTAAATTAGTTACTTTTGCAATTTTTTCTTGATTTGACAACTCTTTATCATGAAGTATTGTCAAGATATTAAAATAAAGCTTTTTCTCACTCATATCACCATTGATATTTTCCAAAACTTTTAATATCTCTATGGCTTGGTCATACTCCCTCAAACTCTCATGAATAGATACAAGATAAGTTAAAGCTTCTTCATTTTTTGGATAAATCTTTAAAGTTGTCATAAATATATCTTTTGACTTATACAAAAAACCAGCTTTATAGTAAGTCTTACCAAGCAAAGTTAAAATACTTCGCTTTTGTTTTTCATCAAAGATAGTCTTTAAAAGTGTAGAGTAAATCTCAATAGACTTTTCATACTCCCCACTTTTATCATAAGACAAAGCCATCAAAACAATAGACTCCGTAGGAAGATTTTGCTTTTGTATCATCTGTTTGTATTCACTAAAAGATGATGACTTTTCAAAAGTTTTCACAAATTTTTCTATATCATGTTCATCATCTCTTTTTTTCACAAATCTAGCCCAATAGTTAGATACATAGATAATAGCAACAATTCCAAACAGAATAAGAACACCATATAAAGGGTCTCTGAAATCTAGTGATAGAAAATCCACCTTAAACCTTTTTGTTTTATAATGTATAATTTAACATAAAGGAGTTTACATGAGAGTTAAAATATGTGGAATAACAAATTATGAGGATGCAAAAAATGCTATAGATTTTGGTGCTGATGCTTTAGGATTTGTTTTTTATGAAAAATCTCCAAGATTTATAACTCCAGCTGAGACTAAAAAAATCATACAAAAGCTACCTCCATTTGTAGAAAAAGTAGGGCTTTTTGTAAATACAAACTCTCACGAAACAAAAGAGATGACAAAACAAAGCCAAATAACACTTGCACAAATACACTTTGAAGCTGATACTCAGTTCTATCATGACATTGACTTCCCCTATCTCAAAGTAGTAAGAGCTAAAAACAAAGAAGATTTACTAAAATATAGTGATGAGTATAGAATAGTAGATGCTTTTGTGGAAAGTTATGGGGGAGAAGGAAAGAGAGTTAAGCTAGATTGGTTTAAAGATATAGACACTTCAAAAATCATTTTAGCTGGTGGATTAAATGAAAATAATTTAAGCCAAGTGTTAAATAAAGGCTTTTATGGAGTAGATGTAAGTAGTGGAGTGGAAAAAACTAAAGGTAAAAAAGATACAATCAAGCTTAAAAACTTTATAGAAATGGCAAAAAATGGAAAAATTTGATAACTTGATAAAAAAGTTAGAAAAAGATGAACTCCCAAAAGATGAGTTTAAAAAGTGTTTAAATAGACTCTCTCAACACTATGATATAGAAGTTGATTGTGAAACTTTAAACTTTTTAGGGCTTCCTGTGAAGGAAGATGGTGACAAAGTTTATCTTAAGACAAAAAAGCATAACTTTAAAGATGAAACATACTGTATTGTTGATATAGAAACAAATGGAAACTCCCCTATAAAAAATCAAATCATAGAAATAGGTGCAGTCAAGATAAAAGATGGAGAGATAATAGATAGATTTGAATCATACATATATGCCGATTTCATACCTCCAGCTATAACAAGACTTACAAATATCACAAAAGAAGACTTAAAAGGTGCTCCCTCACTAAAAAAAGTTTTACAAGACTTTAAACTATTTTTAAAAGATGATGTTTTTGTTGCTCACAATGTAAAGTTTGATTATGGATTTATTTCAGATTCTATGAAAGTAGTTGGACTTGAAGAGTTACTAAACAGAAGATTTTGTACAGTTGACTTATCAAGAAAAACGATAGAAGCCCCAAAACACGGACTTGCATTTTTAAGAGAGTTTTTAAACATAGACATAGGTGAACACCACAGAGCTTATGCTGATGCAGTAAGTGCTGGAAAAGTTTTAGAAGAGTGCTTGAAAAATCTACCTGAAAGTGTAGTAACAACTGAGGATTTGATAAAATTTTCTAGTGAAAATAAAAAAAATAAGAAGAAAAAAAAGAGTTAATTTTTTCTTCTAAAAATAAAAAATAAAAATCCAATAATAACTAAAGCTACAAGCGAGATAAGAGTAGCAACATCTTGTCCAAAATATTTCCAAATCATACCTGTAAAAACAGCTCCCAAAGCACCACTTATTGCAACACCAGCATAAAATACTCCAAATAGAGTTCCTTTGTTTTTAGCATTTTTTGAGATATATGCTCTTATAGTATTTACACTAGCAACCAAAAATACTCCTAAAGTTACAAAACCTAATATAATTAAATCAAAATATAAAAATCCAATAGAGATTATTCCAAAAATAAATGAGATTAAAAGTACTTTTTTAGCTCCAAGTTTATCTATCTTTAACCCAAAAAAGTAACTTAAAACCGTTTGAGTAAGATTTAAAACTATAACTAAAAGAGGGATATATGCAAGTGAGTATCCAGCTTCTTTTGCTTTTATCAAAAAAAATGAATCATTAAACATAAAAAATGTAAATGCAAAAAAGATTAGCAAAATAGGAAGTAGATTTATATCATCTTTCAAAGATAGTTTAGAGGTTTGCTTTTTCTTAGATGGAGTATCTTTTACAAAAAACATAACTATTATAACTGATATTATTCCAGGTATTAGAGTGAAAGCAAAAAGGTTTGTAAAAACTTCTTTAGAATGTCCAAAATAAAACAAAACCATAAAAGCAATAATACTTCCCATAAGTTCACCAGCTATATCCATAGTCTTATGAAAACCAAAAGTTTTACCACTCTTTTTTTTATCTGAATATGCAGATATAAGACTATCTTTAGAGGCACTTCTTACAGCTTTTCCAACTCTCTCAAGTCCCCTAAGTCCAGCGATGCTAATCCAAGATGAAGCAAAGTAAAGTAAGGGTTTAGTAACTGCCGATAAAAGATAGCCACTTACTACAAAAGGCTTCACTATTTGGTACTTATCACTAAAATACCCAAAAACAAATCTAAATCCATAAGAGACAAAAGTAGCAATTCCTACAACAAATCCAAGTTTGTCAACACCCTCCCCTAGCACATACACTATATATAAAGGCAAAACAGAAGTAACAACAGCTGATGCTAAATCAGTAAAAAAACTTACAAATCCTAAAGCTATTATGTTTTTGTTTATCATGAGATTTCCTTTTTATCATATTTATCTTCCAGCAAAGACAACTCCTACTTCCATTTTTAAGATAGGTTTTACACTAAAAAAAGCTGCAGTTATACTGACTATCAAAACTCCCAAAAATCCAAGTAGTGGGGCAAACCACATCAGACGAAATGGAAAATCTACACTTGCTATACTCTCTCCTATAATAGCACAAACTCCAATCCCTATCCCACTTCCTATAATCACTCCTGCAAATGCTTGAGTAAAAACCATCTTGATAAGTTGAGAGTTATTAGCTCCCATCGCTTTTAATACTGCATACTGTTTTAAATTTTCATAAGTAAACATATAAAGCATGATACCTGTTACTCCAAAACCTACTATCATAGCAAGTATAACCATATTTACCATATCGCCTACATCTTCTGAATTTATAAGATACCAGATAACACTCTCTTTTTTAAACTCATCACTTGTTATAGCTTTAAGCCTTGTTTGTTTTGTTATATTTTGGGCTACAATTTTAGGGGAAAATCCTTTTTGAACTCTTACTAAAATAAAAGTTATATATCTCTTTTCTCCAGGTATTAATCTTTTAAAATTGCTTTGTGTTGTGTAGATAAGTGGTCGGGGTGGAAATCTTGGTATAGTTTTAGATACTCCTCTTACAACTACTCTTTTATCATTTATCAAAAGTTCATCGCCATATCTTAGTTTTCTTGTTGGAGAGTTGAGATGAACTCCATCATAAGCCCACATATCTTTTTTATTTATAGGAGTTTGTAGCTTACCACTTGTACCACCACTATCTACGATAATACTTTGGGGCATATGCAAGATTTTTGCTCCAAGTTTGTTTGTTGGAAGTGGAGTTCCACTAAGTGTTGCATCATCTACACCTATGATTTGAAAAGATTGAAAGTGTCCATTTGGAAATCTCGCAGTAACATCTCCAAGATAAAGAGGTATAGCATAATTTACCCCTTTCACACTTTTAACCAAAGGCAAGGAAGAATCACTCAAGTTGATAGTAGCCTCAGTAGAGTTTTCTGCACTATCCATGACCCAAATATCTGCTGATGGATTTTCACTCACAAGTGCAAAACCTCTTGTCATAAAACCTGCAAAATATGCAAAAGCAAATGTTACTAAAAAAGCAGTAAAACCTATGCCGATAAAAAGACCTATAAATTTAGTTTTATCATGCATAAGCATTTTTATGGCAACTTCAAACATCTTTACTCTTTTGCTATTTTTATAAATACATTCAACTCTTCCCCTACATATAGTGGTAGTTGATTTGTATCTTTTATATGATATACAATTTGCAAAACTCTTGTATCAGTCCTCTCAGTTGGACTTCCTGTAAGAGTTGTTTTTGGTTTGACATAAGGAATCGTATAAAGATAATCCAAATCTATCTTTTTGGTATTGTCTCCCCTTATATAAGCAACAGCTTTTAAACCAGCTTTGAACTTTGATATATCAAACTCATTTATACTGACTTTTACATTTAACTCCTTGCTTCCTATCACAAGAGCTTTAGAATTTTTATCAAAAAAGCTTCCTTTACTTATATCACAACTTAAAACTTTTCCATCTATTGGAGAGTAAATCTTATAAAGTTTTGCTTTTTCTTGTAGTTGATAAAAGTCATCTTTTATTTTTAAATATTTCTCTTTTGTTACTAAGTTTGGGAATATTTTTTTTAAACTCTCTATCAAGTCAAATCGATGTTTGGCACTTAACAGTTTCGCTTTTACTAAACTATCATCTATCTCAAATAGCAACTCTCCTTTTTTGATTTTATCTCCACTTTGAACATAAACTTTTTTTACAACTCCAGTAACACTACTGCCAAGAGTGATATTTTTACTTCCTGCTTCTATAACTCCTGTTCCTGCTATAAAAGAGTTAAAAGGAAGTTTTATAGTGGGTAAAGCTACTGTATCTGATGTTTTTGATTTATCTCCATAAAATATCACTACTATCGCTATACTTAAACCTATCAATGATAAAAATATTAGTATAAAAAATCTTTTCATTTTGAAACTTCCTCTATCTTTTTAATCTTTCCATCTTCCATATAAGCTATCCTATCTGCATATTTGTATATCCTATTATCATGAGTAACTACTATCATAGTCATGTTCTTTTCCTTTATCAGTTTTGTTAAAAGCTCCATTACCATCTGTCCTGATTTATGATCCAAACTACTTGTTGGTTCGTCACAAATCACTAATGTTGGGTTATGTACCAAAGCCCTTGCTATGGCAACTTTTTGTTGTTGTCCTCCACTTAAATTTCCTGGTAAAAAGTTTTCTTTGCCTTCTAAGCCAACTGCTTTTAATATTTTTAAAGAGCGAGAGAGTGCTTCTTTTTTATCGGTACCAAATATAGTGAGAGGAAGAGCTATATTTTCAATTGCACTCAGTGCTGGTATGAGATTAAATGCTTGAAAAACAAAACCTATCTCTTTTCCTCTAAAGGTAGTTTTCTCTTCATCACTCATCTTTGACAAATCTCTTCCCAAAACTTTACACTCTCCAGCCTCAAATCCAAGTAATCCAGTAACAACAGAGACAAAAGTAGTTTTTCCACATCCTGAAGGTCCTACAAGCATAAGAAGTTCACCCTTATAAACATCAAGAGTAATTCCTTGCAAAACTTTTACTTTTAACTCTCCATCATCATAAATCTTTACAATATCATGACAATGTAAGATTGTTTCCATTTTATTAGTCATGAAAAATTACTCCACTTGAAAGGTAGTTTAAAATAGTTGCATTTTGTATCATTTGATATTTTGCATCGATCTCTCTTTCTTTAGTTGTAATTATTTCGCTAAGAGTTTGTAAGTAACTGTTTAAATCTATAAATCGTTGCAAATAAGCTTTTTGTATCTCTATAAATATTTTATTTGTATCTTTTAAATCTTTTTTTATAGCAAAGTAAGAGTTTTTTGCTAAATCGTATTTCGACTTATATGAAAAGTATTGGGATTTTCTTTTTATCAAAAGAGTTGTTTTTGTGGATTGCAGTTTTAGTAACTCTATCTTTTTTAACTCTATTGATTTGTTTAAACTATTGTCAAAATGAAAACCTACTCCTACACTCAAACTATAATTATCCCCATTTGCTGTTTGGTCATTGTTAAATTGTTTATTCAGACCTATTAGGGCATCAGGTTTCCAACTCTGTTTTGCCTCTTGGATTTTTATTTTAGATTGATTTGTTTTATTATCATAAAGTTTTAACTTTGGAGAGTGTTTTAAAAATGATTTTAAACTACTATGTACTTTTACAAAGGATAGTTTTGGGATTTTAGAGTGAGGGGCATATAGCCTTAGTTGCTTTTTCATAAAAGTGATAACTTCTTTTATTTGCAAGAATTGTGTTTTTATAAGAGTTAGATTATTTGTCATCCTTACTAATTCAAGATTTGAAATAACTCCTAACTTTTGAGCTTTTTTGGTAGAGTTTAAGAGAGTATTTAGATTTTTATATGCTTTTTCATATAAGCTTAGTTTCTCTCTGTTTTCTTGATATATTGTTATTAAGTTTAGTAGATTTATAAAAAGATGCTCTTGCTCTATTTGTGATAAATAGCCATGTTCTTTTATTTTGAGTTTTAAAAGATGGATTTTTTCAACACTTTTTCCAAAAATATCCACTTTATTCATGATACTAAAATCGGTAGTATTAAAATAAGATGGTAAAAACTTTGCTTTAGTTTTGCTATGAGTTAAACTTATATCCATATTAATAAATCTTTTTTGCTCATTTATTTTCATATTAAGAGTATCCAACTTATTTTGCAACATCAAACTATCGTCAAAAGAGATAGTTTGTAATGCATCTTTATAGAAGTTTAATATATTAGCATGAACTGTGATTGTTATTATTAAAAATAAAAGGATTTTTTTATTCATATTTTTTCCTATTCTTTGTGTTAAGTATCAATCTTATAGCTTTTGAATGAAATGAAAATGAAAAAGTTTATTCTTTGCTTTAATAATAAATATTATACAATTTTGCATATATAATAGAAATAATTCCTATTTATAGTACATAAAGGATATATTTTGGATGAGTTTATAGAAAAAGCTTTACAAAAAACTTTATTTGTAGATTATGCTACTTTAAAAAGTTTACTTACTCAAAGTGGTTACAAGTTTATCAATGACAAGATAAACTATATGAAGAAAAAAGGACTTTTAACCTCTTTAAAAAAAGGTTTTTATATATATAACTCTCCTTTTATAAAAACTCTTATCTCAAAAGAAATCATAGCAAACAATCTACTAGGTCCATCATATATCTCTTATGATTATGCACTGTATTATCACGGTCTTATACCTGAGAGAGTAGAAGAGATAACATCTGCTACTACAAAAAGATCTAAAACTTTCAAAACTCCTATCGGTATGTTTAGTTATCGTCATATTGATAAAAGCCTTTATAGCTTGGGAGTTGAGATAATTTCAACCAAAAGTGGAAACTTTATGATTGCATCACCATTAAAAGCCCTTTGTGATAAAGTATATGCAACTAAAGGATTAAGGATAGCTTCAAAAAAAGAGATGAAAACTTTTTTGCAAGAGGACTTGAGAGTTGATATGGATGAACTTTTAGAGTTTGATATGGATTTAGTCAAACAATACTATCAGATTTCAAAATCAAGAAGAATACTCTTTTTATACAAACTATTAGAGGAGATAACTAAGTGAATATCATAGAACAGATGCTATCAAAGTATGAGATAAACAGTGAAGATGATTTGATAAATGCACTCAAAGAGGTTTTTCAAGAGATAGCACTTTTAGGACTATCTCGTGGTGGTTTTTTTCAAAAGGCTACTTTTTATGGAGGTACAGCTCTTAGAATCATACATGGATTGGATAGATTTTCAGAGGATTTGGACTTTTCTTTGTTACAAAAAGAAAAAAACTTTGATATAGAGAGTTATTTTCCTTTTATAGTAGATGAGTTTGAAGCACTCGGTATAAAAATCACTCTTAACAAAAAAGACAAATCATCACTCACCAATATAGAATCAGCATTTTTAAAAAATGATACATCTATCCATACACTTGACATACAGATAGAAGATCTGTCAAATATACTTGATGGTGTGCATAGTGGTAAAAAACTAAAGATAAAGTTTGAAGTAGATACAAATCCACCTCTAAAGTTTCAAACCTCTTCACATACCCTACTTTTACCAACAACATTTAACATCATATCTATGACTCTGCCAAATCTGTATGCTGGAAAACTTCATGCTCTTTTGTTTAGAAACTGGAAAAGAAGAGTAAAGGGTCGTGATTGGTATGATTTTGAGTGGTATGTAAAAAGAGGAGTGAAAGTAAATCTTGAGCATTTAAAAGAGAGGATGGTTGAGAGTGAAGACTTTAGTAAAAATGATGAGCTTACAGTTGAAGTGTTAAAAGAGCTTTTAAAAAACAAGATAGATGATTTAGATATTGAAAAAGCAAAACAAGAGGTGCAAGTTTTTATCAAAGATAGGGGAAAGCTTGATTTTTGGTCTAGGGAGTACTTTAAACTTTTGGTGGATAGGATAGCTTAAAAAACTATATGAACTATTGTTCCTTTATTTGGTATTGAGTCTATTTTTATCTCTCCATTGTGTATCAAAACACTGTTTTTTACTATACTAAGTCCCAATCCAAATCCATGGATTTTTTTATTTCTTGATTTATCAACTCTATAAAATCTCTCCATTATCTTAGGTAAATGTTTTTTATCTATTCCTATACCTTCATCTTTGACTATAAAATGGATTTTAGTATCTTGATAAAGGGAAACAAAGATATTTTTATTTTTGGGTGTATATTTTATGGCATTATCGATAATATTGATAAAGATAGATTTTATAAGGATAGAGTTTGCATTTATGATAATAGGTTCTATTTTGTTAAGATGTAGCTTTATACTTTTTTCTTGTAGTTGATTTTGAAATTTATCTATAACTTCTATGAGCAGGGAATCTAAAGAACACTTTTCAAATGATTTTTTGATATTTTCTTTTGAATATTTTGTTAAAAGCAGTAGTTGTTTTACTATAAGTTCAATCTGTTGACTCTGTTTTTGGATAATTTTAAGTGATTTTTCATACTCTTTTGGTTCTCTTAACTTTCTAAGAGTTATCTCTATCTCTCCTTGAATAACAGTGAGTGGACTCTTTAGTTCATGAGATACATCGGAGTTAAATCTATCTAAAAGTTCCACTCCCTCTTTTATCCGTTTTATCATCTCATTAAAAGAAATTACCAAATCCCGTATCTCATCATCCTTTTTTGGAACTTCCAACTCTTCAGTAAATTTTGTAATAGTTATATCTTTGGTAGCATCTCTTAGTTTATTTATCGGCAAAAGTATTTTATCTATCATCTTAGCTGCTAAAAAGATAAATATTATGAGCAAAATAGGAATAATATTAAGAATCGTATCTTGAAAATTTTCTATTTTGTTATCGATATTTTTTTTATAAACAAAAATTCGATTCTTCCCTTGTTTAAAAATGTAGAGTGCATCGATATAATCATCATCATTTTTATGAGTTATGATAAAAAAATTTTCTTTTTTGTATAAATACTGTTGATAATCTTTCAAATCAAATGTACTATTTTTATTTTGAACTTTACCACTTCTTATAATAGCTATACCGATATTTTGCATTTGCATATATTTTTTGTAATTGTGAGCTATAAGTTGTAGTTTGAGTTTTATATTATTGTCTATACTACGATTTATAAAGTAGTTAAATGAGAGTGCAAAAAGAGATAAAACAACAAAAGCAACACTTCCAAACCAAACAAGTACACGAGTTTTTAAAGATTTAAATTTCAATCTTATATCCCAATCCACGATTACTTTTTATCAACTCTTTACCAAGCTTTTTTCTCAAATGATAGATAGTAACTTGTATAACATTGGAGTTGATATACTCTTGATTGTTCCAAAGTTGTTCCTCTATCATACGGTTAGATACATAGCCATTTTTATTTTTTATAAGAAATAGTAAGAGTTCATACTCTTTGGCAGTAAGTTTGATAACTTGAGACTCTTTTATCACTGTTTTTGTATCTGTATTGATACTAAGAGTGCCAAGTGTTATCAAATTAAGCCCTTTAGATATATTTCTACGATGCAGTGATTCAACTCTTGCTATAAGTTCTGCAAATGAAAAAGGTTTTGCAATATAATCATCTGCACCATACCTTAAACCTTTGATTTTATCTTCTATCTCCCCTTTTGCACTCAGCATAATAACAGGTGTAGTGATATTTTTTTCTCGTAAAGATTTGATAATCTCAATGCCACTTTTAAATGACAACATCCAATCTGTTATTATCACATCATAGGAGTTGAGAGTTGCTAAATACTCTCCATCTCTTCCATCAAGTGCAGTATCGACAATATAACTATCCTCTTCAAATCCTCTTTGTATAAATGAAAGGATATCTTCATCATCTTCTATGATTAATATTTTCATAAATAAATTTTATCCTTTTTTTTGATAAAGAAGTTTATAAAGCAAAAATGAAATCAGAATGAAAAATTATGAATATGTTATACTGTCCTTTTTAAAAATAAAAGAAGGATTAATATGCTCCTTAGACTTTTAATATCTGCTTTACTTTCCGTCATGATAAATATATATGCAGATGATAACATACAAATATATAATAGTTATGGCAACTCTCATGAAGTTATCATACAAGGAAGACTACTTCATAAAAAAGAGTTTAATAAGGTAAAAAAATCAGATAACTTTTTTCAAAACCTTTATAGACGAGCTAAAGAGTTTGTAAATGATGAAATAAAAAACAAAATAGTTAAACTAGATATAAATCATGAAAAGTTTCAAGTAAGAAGTGATTTTGAGGGGTATTTTCAGTTTGATGTAACTTTAAAGAAAAGCTTAAAAACTAGCTACTATCCTATCAAGCTAAAGATAAAAGATACTTCCTATATTCACGATGCAAAAGCAACCATCATAGATAAAAAAATGATAGGTATCGTTTGCGATTTTGATGATACGATAGTGATATCAAATGTTACTAACAAGTTAAAACTTGCCTACAACACAATCTTTAAAAACTACAAACAAAGAGAACTTGTAAAAGGCATAAAAGATAGATTAAAAAAAATACTTTCAAAAAATCCTAAAAACTTACCAACTCCTCTATTTATACTATCAGGCTCTCCTCAACAACTTTTTAACCCAATAGAGGGATTTCTAAACTATCATCACTTTCCAAAACATATCTTAATACTCAAAAAATCTCACGGTAGCAACAAAGACCCGCTAACCAACCAATACAAATATAAAACACAAAAGATAGAAAAACTGATACAACTATATCCTAATATGAAATGGGTAATGTTTGGAGATAGTGGAGAAAAGGACAGAGAAGTTTATGAAAGTTTGATAAAAAAATATCCTAATAAAGTTCTTAGGTTTTATATAAGAGATGTAAATTCAGGTTAATAATGAAACCGACACTGTGCCACTACAATAATATCATCTATGATTTTATATACCAGCCTATGTTCAGATGTTATTCTTCTTGAAAAATATCCCTGATAGTTTCCTTTGAGTTGTTCAGGTTTTCCCACTCCTTGACTATCATAAGGATTTCGTTTTATATCTTGTAAAAGTAGGTTTAGTCTTTTTAAAATTTTTTTATCATTTTGTACCCAATACTGATAATCCTCCCAGCCTTTATCAGCAAAGCCTACTATCATACTTCTATATCTTTTTTTACAAATTTTAGATTTTCTATCTGTTCAACAGCTTCGTTAAGTCTATCTCTGTTTTTTTTTGAAGAGAGTAGATACATAGTTTCTTTCATAGCACTATACTCTTCATAAGATAGTATAACAGCTGATTTGTTATCTTTTGTAGTTACTATATACTCATCAAAATCATCACATACTTTGTTGATAATCTCTCTTAGATTGTTTCTAGCTTGGGAATATAAAAGTGGTTGCATAAAAACTCCTTTTGACAAGATATTGTCATTTTATCAGATTAAAGATTAAAAACTTTTAAGTATTTCTACCGTTTTATCAAAGTCCACAACCTCATCAGGAGCTTGTTTTAAAAACTCTTCCATTGCTTCTTTTTTCTCTATTGCTTCATCGAGTTCTTTATCATTTCCTTTTTCATAAGCTCCTATTCTTATCAAAACTTCATTTTCTTTAAGAAGTGAAAACATCCTTTTAAACTTTCTTGCACTCTCTCCATGCTCTTTTGTTGTTACATCTCCCATCACCCTTGAAGCTGAGTTTAGGATATTTATAGGTGGATATATACCAAAGTCTGTCATCTCTCTACTTAAAACTATATGTCCATCTAGGATTGAACGACTTTGATCTGCTATTGGGTCGCTCATATCATCTCCCTCTATCAAGACTGTAAAAAAAGCTGTGATACTTCCCTTGCCCTCCTCTTTTCCAGCTCTTTCCATAAGTTGAGCTAACAAAGTTAAAGATGATGGTGGATAACCTTTTGAAGTTGGAGGCTCTCCAAGAGCCAAACCAATCTCTCTTTGAGCCATGGCAAATCTAGTAACAGAATCCATGATAAACAAAACATCCCGACCTTGATTTTTAAAATACTCTGCAACACTTATAGCTGAAAAAGCTCCGTATTTTCTCATCAAAGAACTATCATCACTAGTAGCAACCACCACAACTGTGTTTGTCAAATCTCCACCAAGGTTTTTCTCTATAAACTCAGGAACTTCCCTACCTCTTTCTCCTATAAGAGCAACTACTTTTATAGGTGCTTCACTTCCTCTTACTATCATTCCCATCAAAGTTGATTTTCCAACTCCACTTCCAGCAAATATTCCAACTTTTTGCCCAACTCCAGTAGTTAAGAGTCCATCTATCGCTTTTACTCCTACACTAAACTTTTCTTCTATCAAACCTCTTTTCATAGCTTCAATAGGAGGTTCTATGATAGGTTTATAGGAAGTTGTATATATATCTCCTTTGCCATCTACAGGCTTCATGAGAGGATCAACAACTCTTCCTAAAATTGCATCTCCTACGGGAATTTGTAAGTTATTATTTTCTATATAAGCATTATCTCCTATCTTAATACCTTCTACAAAATCAAAAGGACTTACTATCAAAAAATCTTCTTTTAATGCTGTTACCATAGATAGTTTTTCTTGTCCATTGCTAGCTTTTATCTTGATAATATCTCCAATACTTGTATCAAGTCCATTTATTTCTATATTTGAAGCATTGATAGAGATAACTTTGCCAAAGGTTATCTCTTTTATCTCTTTTTGTTTTAGTTTATCTTTGATAGCAGATAAAGTCAATATTTAGCTCCATTATGTGAATTTATAAAGTTTAAAAATTCACTTCTAGTATCTCTTTGTCTAAACATACCTCTAAGTGCTGAAGTTGTAGTAACTGAGTTTACCTTTTCAACTCCTCGCATCTCCATACACATATGCCTTGCTTGGATAACAACTCCCACACCTTTTGGCTCAATCACTTCTGTTATTGCATCTGCTATTTGCTCTGTTAATTGTTCTTGAATTTGTAGTCTTCTTGCAAATACCTCTACCATTCTTGGTATCTTTGAAAGTCCTACTACTTTTCCATTTGGTATATAAGCTACATGAGCTCTACCTATGATAGGAAGTAAGTGATGTTCACACATAGAGTAAAACTCTATATCTTTTATCAAAACCATTTCATCGTTGCTACTTGTAAAAAGAGCTTCATTTAGTATCTCTTGAGGGTTTTGTTTGTAACCTTTTGTCATGAATTCAAAGGCTTTAAAAACTCTCTCAGGTGTTTTTATAAGTCCCTCTCTGTTTGGGTCTTCACCTATAATTTGGAGTATATTTCTAACACTTTCTTCAAACTTCTCTTTACTCATAATTTTCCTTATTTACTTTATTCTTGCCATTATATCCAACTTTTCAAAAGTTGTAAAATCATCTTTTTTATATCCATCAATAGCACATCTTCCTATCATGACAGCATTATCTGAGCAAAACTCCAAAGG
The DNA here is from genome assembly GCA_027023305.1 of Campylobacterales bacterium. Lineage (GTDB taxonomy): Bacteria > Campylobacterota > Campylobacteria > Campylobacterales > QNZT01 > SZUA-1377. The sequence continues at coordinate 306,535 of JALVVR010000048.1, forward strand.
TGCTAAGTTTAGGTTCTTGTTATATTTACTGCAAAGTTCTTCTATCTTTTTTCTTAAGTAAAGATTTGCACTAGCTCCACCAACTATCGCAAACTCTTTTATAGTTTCTTTTTCAAAAATCTTCTTTAGTTTGTGCAAAAGATGTTTTGTTGCTACTTTTTGAAAAGATGCTGATATATCACACTTATCTTGGTAACTAAGTTCTCCTAACTCTTCTATCTTTAATCTTACTTGATTTTTAAGTCCTGAGTAACTAAATGCTATCAAAGGAGAGTTTATAAGTGGAACTGTAAACTCAAATCTACCTTCATCGCCCTCTTTTGCCATCTTTTCTATAACAGGACCACCAGGGTAATCTAAGCCTAACATCTTAGATACTTTGTCAAAACTTTCACCAAAACTATCATCCATAGTACTAGCTAAGATTTCAAAATCTTTATACCCTTTTGCCTTTATAACTTGAGTATGTCCACCAGAGACTAAAAGCACAAGAAGTGGAAACTTTGTTTCTTTTTCGATAAAAAGTGAGTAAATATGTCCGTGGAGATGATTTACTGCTATAAGTGGAAGGTTTAAAGAAATACTAAGTGCTTTTGCCATAGTAACTCCTTCAAGCAAGGTTACAGAAAGTCCTGGAGCATTTGTTACAGCTATTGCTTTTAGATTTTTAAAGTAGCTTTCTGTCTGCTCCAAGATAGCTGGAAGTGCCTTAGCATGAAGTCTAGCAGCTAGTTCTGGAACTACTCCTCCGTACTTTGAGTGATCTATCTCTTGGGAGATTTTTTTATGAAAAATTATCTCTTTTGTTTTAATATCTGTTATAGCTATCGAGCTATCATCACAACTACTTTCTATACTTAAAATCACAAAAACTCCAAAATGTTAAAATCATTTGATTATATATCATATCTAAGAATATCTTAAGATATTTTATGTAAAATTCGCAAAATTTACTTTTATTGTATTAGTAAAATTTATAATTGGAGAAAAAAATGACAGTTGAAGAATTAGAATTACTTGGAAAACTTAGTGAGATAGATCCTATAGAAATGGATGATGATTCACTAGCTTCACTTTTGGAAGAAGCACTAGAGATTACAGATGATGATGCTTATGAAGCTATTGCTTTTATCACAGAAAACAGTGATATAGAGTATGAAGACTTGCAAAGAGTTTACAATACTTTTAAAAAATAAATGAAAAAAGAGCTTTTAACAAACATAGTAGCTACTTCGGTAGTTGCTAGCTCTTTTTTTACTCCCTCTACCATTTCAAACCACCTTTATTTAACTGGTGCTTTCGCACTCTCAGGAAGCCTTACAAACCAGATAGCAATACATATGCTTTTTAACAAAGTTCCATTTTTTTATGGTTCAGGGATTATAGAACTAAAGTTTGAAGAGTTAAAACTATCTATAAAAGAGCTTATACTAAATGAGTTTTTTACAAAGAAAAGGATAGAAGAGTTTTTAAATAGTGAAGAAAAAAAGATAGAGTTAGCTCCATTGATAGAAAAATTTGATTTTTCCTCAGCTTTTGAAGCAATGATTAGTGCAGTTAGTGAATCAAAACTCTCTTCAGTATTAAATCTCATAGGTGGAGTATCAGCTCTTGATGGACTTAAAGAACCGTTTACTAAAAAACTAAAATCCTCCATAGTAAAGATAGTAAAATCTGATGAATTTAAAAATGAATTAGATAGATTTTTAAAAAGCTCCACATTTTCTGATGATTTAGTTCAAAAGATAGACAACATAGTTCAAAAAAGATTAGATGAATTAAGTCCTACAATGGTTAAAGATATGCTTTTAAAACTTATGAATGAACATTTAGGTTGGCTTGTTGTTTGGGGTGGAGTTTTTGGAGGAATTTTAGGACTTTTGAGTTCCTTTATAAGATGAGTTCCCCCATCTTATAAAAAGTGATTATTTTAAAGTAGAAATATACTCTGCTAGTGCTTTTATTTTAGCATCATCAAGTTTTGCAGCTTGACCTTGCATAACACCTTTCATAGCTTTTCCATAAGTTCCAGCTTTATAACCTTTAAGTGCATTTTCAATTTTAGCAGCATCCCAACCAGCGATAACTTGACTTTGACCTAGAGCTTTTTTCTCAGCTTTTTGTCCATGACAACCAGCACATACTGTAAATAATGCCTTCCCATCTGCTTTTGGAGCAGCTACTGCTTCTTTTGCTTTTTCTACTGTTGCTGATGCACTCTCATTAGCTTTCTCAGCTGTTGCTGCTTCTTTTGTGCTTTCAACTGCCTTAGTAGCTACCTCTTTAGTTTTTTCAGCTGCTTTTTCAACTGTTGCTGATGCTGCTTCTTTAGCACTATCTACTGCATTTGATGCAACCTCTTTTGTACTTTCAACTGCTTTACTTGCTACTTCTTTAGTAGCCTCAGTTGCATGAGTTGCAACCTCTGCTGTTTTTTCTTTTACTGTATTTACAGCATCTTTAGCTTTATCACATCCACTAAAAAGTAGTGTAGCAACAACTGCTGATAATATTAAACCTTTTTTCATGTTTTCTCCTTATGTTTTTTTAGACGATGGATTATATCAAATAATCCTAAATTAATTGTGAATCTTGTATCAAAAGTTTTTCCCAAAGATTCTTTTTACTCCACTCGTTTCTAATCTGCTCACTAAAAACTATCTCTTTTAACTCAATCTTACCCATAAGAGAAGAGTGAGCATCTTTCAAAAAGCACTGAGCATATCCAGTATCAGTTTCATGAACTATGATAGAGTTTACTTTTACTTCTCTTTCACCATTGTTAAAAGAAGTCTTTTGTAAAACTTTTTCTACCATCAAAAATATAACTCTACTAAACTGTTCAGCTGATGGAGAAACTGGAAGCTCCACCCACCTTAAAGAGTGTTTTTTCATGTCTTTTATATACTCTTTATCATCCCCACTCCAAAGTGCGATAGAGTGATCAAAACTCTCTATCAAATCTTTTATATAAGTCTTAAAAAGCCCAAAATCATAAACCATCTGTCCATTGTCAAGATAGTTTGACTCCAATAAAACCTCTACTTTGTAACTATGTCCGTGTATGTTAAACTTACATCTATCAGTAGAACAGTTTCTAACAATGTGTGCATTTTCAAACTTGAAAAGTTTTCGGATTATCATAATTATCTCCCCTCCTCATTATCCCAAAGCCTTATGTGCATCCTATCTACATAATTATAACAGTTTTTTATGCAAAATGATGCTACGGCTTTGTCATTTTTGGCTAACTCTTTTGAGGTTGAGCCCATTGGCATACAAAAGATTGGGATATTTAAATCTTTTGTTATATCTTTTATCTCTTCTTCGCAAAGTGAGTTTTTACTTAGGACAAACTTAAAAAAGCTATTTTTTGTATTTGTCGCTATATCTTTTATAGCTTTTTGATTTATCCTTTTCTCTTTTGTTTCACCACTATTTTTTAGCTTTACACTCATAGAAAATGTTACCTCTTTATATATAGGATAGATTTCAAAGTCTATCTTAAAAGTTGCATTTGTCTCTATCGTGATACGAAAGCCATCTTTTATCAGTTTTGTTATCGTCTCTAAAAAGATTTGTTTTTTGTGATGAAGAAGTGGCTCTCCTCCTGTTATGACTATGTCTGGTTTGCAAGTTGTATTTATGTATTTTTCTACTTCATTTAAAAGTTCTTTTGAATTTTTTATCTTTTTCCAACTTTTTAAAAAGTGTTCCCTATTTGTAGCTCTTATGCTATCACATCCCAAAAGTTTAGAGCCATCTTTTGGAGAAGTAAGCTGTACACCAAATCCAAAACAGTTTAGGTTACACCCACCAAATCTTAAAAAAATAGATGGTCTTCCAGCAAACCTACCCTCTCCTTGTATGGAGTAAAAACTCTCAACTAAGTATAACTCATCCTCCAGTTTCATAAAATGCCCTACTAGAAGTTTCACTCCCCTCTTCATCCCACTTGTTTTTCTCAGGTTTGTTTTTAAGTACTTCTTTTAAAACTTCAACTGCTTTTTGCATATCTTTTTTTTCAACAGCCTCTTTGATACTCATAGCATCTTCAAAGTAAAGACAAGGTATCAAAAAGCCCTCAGCTGTAAGTCTTATTCGGTTACAACTCTCACAAAAGTCGTGTTTATGAGGATCTATCATTCCAAATCTATATCCATCTTCAAGTTCATAACTAAAACTAGGACTACTTCCAAATCTACCAAGTTTTTTTATTTTGTACTTTTTCTTTATATGTTCTAGTATCTCTTTTCCCAAAAGTCCTTTGAGCCCTGCTTTTGCACTAGCATTTTCCATATACTCTATAAATCTAACCTCAACCCCTCGACTTTTACAAAAATCAAGTATATCAACTATTTCATCTTCATTTATACCTTTTAAAGGAACCATGTTTATCTTGACTTTAAGTCCAACTTCCAAGGCTTTCTCTATACCATCAAGAACATTTTTTAAAACATCTTTTTGAGAAATTTTTTGTGCAACCTCTGGTTTTAGGGAATCTAAAGAGATATTTATCCTCTTTAACCCTGCATCTTTTAGCTTGTCTGCTACTTTTGGTAGCAAGTAGGCATTTGTAGTTAAAGCTAGGTCAACATCAGGAGCATATGAGCTTATCATTTTTATAAACCTATCCAAATCCTCTCTCAAAAGTGGCTCTCCACCAGTTATTCTTATCTTATTTATACCCTCATCAATACTAGCTTTCACAAATAAAAACATATCTTCAAAAGAGAGTAGATTCTCTTTTGGAACCCAAGAAAAGGGTTTATCTGGCATACAGTATTGACATCTAAAGTTACATCTTTCAGTTACTGAGATACGAAGATAATCAACATTTCTACCAAATCCATCTTTTAGCATAAACTTTCCTAAATATTTTTTTTTAATAACCGATATATTATCACACAAACAATAAAAAGGGAGAAATCATGAGTGTAGCTATGCAAAGTAGTTATGAAAAAGTTATGGCTGAAGATGACTTTATCGTTTCTAAAACAGATACAAAAGGAAAGATAACATACTGTAATGAAATCTTTATGGATATGGCAGGGGCAACAGAGAGCGAGCTTTTAGGCAAACCTCACAATATAGTAAGACATCCAGATATGCCAAAAGCAGTTTTTAAACTTCTATGGGAGAGAGTTCAAAGTGGGCAAGAGATATTTGCTTATGTAAAAAACAAAAGTTTTGATGGCGGGTACTATTGGGTTTATGCAAATATAACTCCTTCTTATGATGAGAGAGGAAATATCATAGGTTATTACTCAGTGAGGATAAAACCAAATCCAAGAGCTTTAGAAACTATAAAAACACTCTATCAAAAGATGCTTGAAATTGAAAAAAGTGGAGGTATGGAATCTTCTACAAAATACTTAATGGATTTATTAAAAGAAAAAGGAGTTAGTTATGATGAGTTTATTATCGCCATCCAAAACAGTTAGTGAGTTACAAAAAAAGATAGATTTTGTTACAAGTGAGGCTGGAGAAGGAAGATTAGAAGAGAGAATAACAGGTATAGATCCCAAAGACCCTCTAGCAAAAACAGCTTGGAATATCAACAACATGTTAGATCAAATGGAATCTCTAATGAGAAATACTAACACATCTGTTAGAATGGCAAGTGAAGGTAAAATGCATAGAAAAGTATTTTGTCAAGGACTAAAAGGTACTTTCAAAGAGAGTTGTTCTGCAGTTTCACAAGGAGTAGAAGCTATATCTAAAGCAAATGAAGCAAAACTAAAATCTGATCTAGCTTTTGAGTTTGATAAAATAAGTGGTGGTATTAGTAAATCTATGAGTGTAATAAATGAAGATTTACAAAGAGCTTCACATGAATCAGAAAAAATATATGACTACTCCACAAAAACTGCAACTAAAGCTAGTGAAGTTGAAACTTCAACAGTAGAGGTGGCAGATCAGTTAAACAGTATGATAGAGCTTATCCATGATGTAAACGCTTCTATAGAAGGACTTACCGAGAGAACAAGTGAAGTAACTTCTGTAGTCAACCTAATAAAAGATATAGCAGATCAAACAAACCTACTAGCACTAAATGCAGCTATAGAAGCAGCTCGTGCAGGTGAACATGGAAGAGGATTTGCTGTAGTTGCAGATGAGGTTAGAAAACTAGCTGAAAGAACTCAAAAAGCAACAAGTGAGATAGCTATTACTATGCAAACTCTCTCTCAAGAGACAAATGAAATACAAGCAAACTCAGAAAGTGTAAACAAACTAGCTATGCAATCAAACGAATCAGTAGAAGAGTTTAAAAATGTCATGACTGAGTTTAATACTCTTGCAAATACAACTGCTCATATAGCAGAAAAGATAAAACTACTAAATCATATGACTATAACAAAAGGTCAGCATATCATCTTTAAAGCTGATTCATATCATAAAATTTTAAATGAAGATGGAAAAGTTTCTACACAGATAAATCATAATGATTGTACTTTTGGAAAATGGTATAAAGAAGAAGGTATTAAAGTTTTTGGAAAAAGCAAAACTTTTAAAGATATACTAGCCCCTCACTCAAGAGTTCATAAGAGTGCAAATGTAAATATAGAGATGACAAACCAAGCTCTAACTCAAGAAGTTACACCAAAAATAATAGAAAACTTTAAAGAGATGGAAGAAGCAAGTTATGAGCTTTTTGAAAAGTTAGATGCTTTGATAGAAGAGGTTTAACTATAAAAAATGGAGAGATTATATACTCTCTCCATCACCTACAACTACCACCACAACTTTTTGGTTTGCCTCTATTTTGATACATATCTTTTAAACTAACTATCACTAGATATAAACAGTAAATCCATAAAATGTTCATGATAATATTTTGCTTATAATCTAGTTCTAGGTATAGAATAGGAAGTCCCAAAACTATAGGCCACTTTAAGTAGTGAAAGAAGAGTATCCAGCTTCCATATAAATCTTTTAGAGTTTTTTTCATAGTACTATCTTTACACAGTCTTCTTTTTTTAACTCTTCAAAAATAGTTACCCTATCATCATCGCTATGTACTAAAATCGTTACTTTATAGCTCTCATAAGTTTTGCTTTTACTTTGGTTTGAGTTTTCTACTTTGAACTCTCTCTCACCAAGTACATTTTTTATTACATGATGAATTTTGCAATGAGAGTTTATTATGACCTTATATGGCCATAGTGTTGGATATGTTATCTCTACTTTTTTATCGCTCAAATCTACCACTTTTCCCTCCATCTTTACTTAAAAGTTTTACTTCACTTATAACCATAGTTTTATCTATCGCTTTTGCCATATCATATATGGTTAGAAGTCCTACACTTACTCCAGTTAGTGCTTCCATTTCTACTCCAGTTTTACCTGTAAGTTTTGCAGTTACTTGAAGCTCAAATCCTGGTAATTTTGGTAACTCTATCACATCAGTGTTAACACTAGTTAACATCAAAGGATGACACATAGGGATAAGAGTACTTGTTTGTTTAGCTCCCAGAATAGCTGCTATAACTGCAGTTTGTAAAACAGGTCCTTTTTTAGTTTGATTTGACACTATCATGTCATATGCCTTTTGACTCATACAAATTTGCCCACTTGCAACTGCCACCCTAGTTGTATCGTCCTTTTTTGTAACATCTACCATCTTTGGTCTATCATTTTGGTCTAAATGTGTTAGTTTCACTTTACTCCTTTACTATTTTATTGTTATTGTACTATAATAACAATAAAAGGATTTATCATGAGAAAAGTTTTAGTTTTAGTAGCCTTTTTGGTTAGTTTTATTTATGCAAAAGATATATCCCTACCTGTTTTAAACAACAATGGTAAATCTCTTAGTGTTAAGATAAATGATAAAAATATTTTATTTAAAGATTATCCAAATAAATATGTGATATTGGAATTTTTTGGATATAGATGTCCTACTTGCTACTATGAAACCTCTCATCTTAAGATTATACAAAAAGATAATCCTTTTATAAAAGTAGTTGGTGTTCATATGGATGAGTTAACTAACGATAGGCTTGATGATTATATCTTTGAAAATGGTATAAATTATCCAGTAGTACCATTTACTTATGCTTATGATTTAGATAAGTTTGCTAGATATGTTGAGCCTAGATGGGGTGGAATGATACCTTTTATGATGCTTATCAATAGACAAGGAAGAGTGATAAACACTTTTTTAGGTGTAACAACGGAGGAAGATATCATGAAGTCTATAAAGAGAGATGATGTAGTGTTTCAGTAACCTACATAGAAAGATAAATTAAAAAAAAACTTCACTTTCCTCTAAAGTTTTTTTATTTTAATGTCGATTATGTATTAAGAACATAGAAAAGGGGAAAAGATGTTAAAAAATTTAACAATCGCAAAGAAATTCATGGTTTTAATCATGATTGTTGTATTTGGTATAACGAGCTTGATAATAGAAAATTATAATGCAAGTAACAGTATAGTAAAACAGTATGCAGAGGCACAAAAAGTAGCACAAGAACAAAACTTACTCAACTCAGTAAAAGTAAATGGTTTAGCATTTATAAGCTCTTCGAGTGTTGTTTACATAAATCCACTAAATAAAACAGCTAAAAAAAGTATGACAAAAGCTATAAATTCTCTAAATACTTTTAAATCAAAATTAGAAAATCTGAATCCTGAATATAATACAATATTAAAAGATAACTATATTGATTTTGTAAATTATTCAAATAAAGTGTATAAAAAACTAATTAATGGAGAACCTATAGATAAAAATCAACTTGTTACAAGGATTAAGTATTGGAAACCTGTTAAATTTAAACTAAATAATATGCTAAAAACAAAAAAAGCTCTAAATAATAAACTCCAAAGTCATTTTGCTTCATATCTTACAGCAAATCAAACAAGAACGATGGCTATGGGATTAGGATTATTTTTGATAGTAAATATCTTTTTATTTTTAATAAGAAAAAATATTTTAAACTCTATAAACTCAATCAATAGCAGAGTACAAAAGATAATAAGCTCAAATAAAATCACTACAAACAAAAACAAAACTCAAGGTGATGAGTTAACAGAACTAGGTGATTCTGTTGATACTATACTAAGTCATGTATCAGTGGCAACTGATGAAGCAAAAAGACATCTACTTACAAGTGAAGAAAACTTAAAAAAATCACAACAAGAGATGGAAAAAAACAGTAAAATAGTTACTTTAGTAACACAAATGTCAAAAGGTAGTACAAAAAATCTAACTCATCTTCAACATAGTTTTAAAACTAATCTAGAGATTCTTTCAAATGTTGGAAATATTAGCACTGAAACAACGAAAAATATAGATAAAATATCAGAAAGTACAGAAAATATCATCAACTCTGTAACTCATGTCAATGAAGTATTAGTTCAAAGTCAAGATGACACAGAAAATCTTGTTAGAAGTGTTGAAGAGATAGGTCAAATTATATTATTAATCAAAGATATATCAGATCAAACAAATCTACTAGCACTAAATGCAGCGATAGAAGCAGCAAGAGCAGGTGAACATGGTAGAGGATTTGCCGTAGTTGCTGATGAAGTTAGAAAACTAGCAGAGAGAACACAAAAAGCAACAACTGATATCGAACTGAATATAAATGTACTAAAACAAAACAGTTCAAACATGAATGATGCAACCATAAAAGCTCAAAAAGCATCAAGTGGCTCAATCGATAACTTAGAAAACTTTAAAATGTCATTTGAAAATCTAATAAATAATATCAACAACATAAAATCTGAGTCTTCATCAGTAGCACTATCAACAAAACTTAGTCAAACTAAGATTTCTCATCTACTAGATAAACTTAAAAATTACAATACAATAATCAATGAAGATAAAAATATAATTATAAAAACAAGTGAAACTTGTGATTTTGGAAAATGGTTAAAAGGAGAAGGTAAAAAAACTATAGGAGATTTAACTAGTTTTACAAAGATAAAAGAACCTCATGTAAAGGTACATTCAAATGTTAACAGTGCAATAGAATTTCTTAAAAATGATACTGTTCATGATAACTATAACAAAATCATAGAATATTTTTCAAGTTCTGAAAAGGCTACCATAGAGCTTTTTGATGTTTTTGATTTGATAGTACAAGAGTATCAAACACAAAATAAAACTCAAACAGAAGAAGAACTAGAGTTTGCATAAGGATTTCCTTATGCAAACTACTCAACTATATAACTTCACCTGCTTCACACCATAAACTTGTTCCTATACACTCCATCTCTATACTTTCACAGTCTCCTATCATCTCATCTGCAAAACCTATACTTGTAAGTGTAAATAAAATAGCTAATATTAAAAATATTTTTTTCATCGTATATCCTTTTTTTGTTAAAGAAATGATAACACATTTAAAAATAAAAGTCTATTTTATTTAACTTTTAATCTAAAATAAAATAATAATGTTACTTTTGTAAGCAATGTTAAATTTAATATAGTGATATATTAAATTTTTTCTAAAGTTTTTTCTAAAAAAATTAAAGTATTTTTTAGAGCCTCCGATAATACATATAAGATATTAAATTTAAAGGTAAAATAATGAAAATAGGTAAGATACTTGGTTCTTTAGCTATTGTAAGTGCATTAGCAAATTTTGCATATGCAAATACAGGAAAATTTACAGGAAAATTAAAATTAGCACATGCTTTAAAAGGTAAACACAATGGATATGACTCAACAACAGGAAGTGTTTACTACTTAAACCTAGGATATAAAACAAAAAGAGTAAATGGATTTAGTTTCAAGATTTCAGCTTATACAGTAGGTGATACAAGTTTTACAAAAACTGGTGATGATGAGAAAGTTGCTAAAGGTATGTTTATGGGAAAAGGCACTACAGATGCTAGTGCTATAGAGAGCAAACAGGATTTTCAAGATATTTATATAGATTATAAAAATAACTTTATAAAAGCTCGTGCTGGACACTTTGAGTTGAATACTCCTATGACAAAAAATGCTACTTCAACTGTTCCTGATTTATATGAAGGTTTAGTATTGTCAACTAACAAGCTTCTAAAAAAGACTACTGTAACAGCTGGCTATATCACAAGAATGGCTTATGGAGCAAGAGCTATATCAGAGTGGGGTAAGATAAGCGAGAAAAAAGGAAATGCTGGAAGTATAAAAGTAAATAGTACAGACGAAGAAGAACCAACGATAGCTAGTACAAGTTTAACTTTACCTTCTGCTATGTTACCTATCAGAAGAGGAGAGTTTACAAACTTTGGTATCATAGGTGGAGCTGAGAAAAACATAGGTGGGTTAGCGATAGCAGGACTTATCAACAAATCTTTTAAAAACACAACTATTCAAGCATGGGATTATTATGCACAAGATGTAGCAAATATGGTATATGTTGATTTTATAAAAAAGTATAAATTACAAAAAAATATAAAAGCTATGATAGGTGCACAGTTCTTAACTCAAAAGATAGAGGGCTTAAGTGGAACACCAACACTTTTTGGAGCAAAAGCAGGTATAAAGTACAAAAATCTAATGCTAACTCTTGCATACAATAAAAGTAATGACAAACAAATCATGAACACTTGGGGAGGAGATCCAGCATATACGAGTAGTAAATACAGTAGAAATGCTTACAGACCAGATGTAAAAGCATATAAAATAATAGCAAAGTATAAGCCTACAAAAAAACTACTACTTATAGCAACAAGTGCAAAATATAGTAAATCATCTTTAGCAAAAACTCAAAAAGATGCAACAGAGAGTGATTTTGCTATAAAATACAAGATAAATAAAAAGCTAAAATTAGCTATCTCAAGGATTTTTAGAACTAGTGAGTTTGATGGACTAAATGGAAAAGACAAAACTCAAGACTATACAAGTATGTCATTTGTTTGGAAGTTTTAACCTCTACTAGCAAACTCCCAAAATGGGATTGCTTCACAGGTTACTCCTGCATTTGTATATGAAAAAGATGGCTCTAAAGTTATGAGAGTTATCTTTTTTAGTCCAAGTCTTAGAGCATGAACTACCATCATATTTAGCTTAGTTTTCAACATTCCATCTGGTAAAAATGGAGTTATGGAGATAGCTTGTTCTTTGTTTGGTATAACTAAATCAAAACTATCACTATAAAAGACTTTTTCCTCTCTTTTAAAAAGCTCTAAGAAAACTATACTCTCTAGTCTTTTTACAAAGTCTTTTTCATAGCTTAAAACTCCTCTAGTTGCAAAATCTATAACAAATACTTTTTTAGAGTGAGAGTTTTTTTCATACTTTTCCAAAAAACTTACTAAAAACTCATCACTAAATCTATCTAGTACTTCATAAAACCTATCTTTTGAGATTTTAATCTCCTCTTTTATCTCTTTAAAGAGTCCAAGTTTGCTAACTTTTGTAGCCTGTTTTAAAGCAAGTGTTTTTAAGATAAAAAATTCCACCTCATCACTAACCAAGCTTTTTAAAAGTAGTCTATATCTATGTTCATACTCCTCTTTTGCTCCAACTGCTACAAAAGGATAGCTTCCTATCAAAGTAAAGTTGTTAAAAGATATTTGCTCACTAACAAACTTTTTTTCAAATAACATGAACTCTTCAAAATCCAAAGGGAACAATACTTTAGTCCTAAATCCCTCTAAAAACTCCTTTTTTGTAGAGACAACTATAGTTTTTAAAACATTTGGTGGAGTAAAACTAAAGTCAAAGTTATCTAAAACTAAAGTAGTGATGTTTTTTTGTTCTATAAACTTTTCTAACTTTTTCTTACTTATTCCCTCTATTCTAAAATCACTAAAATCTATATAAAGATAACTTCCATAAGCTTCGTTAGATAAATAATCATAAACTAAAAAACTTTTTCCACTCTGTTTTGCTCCACAAAGTAGTACTTTGTCATCCTTATATAAAGATAACTTTCTTCTAAAAAGGCTAAGTTTTTTAAACTCTCTTTCATACAAAAGTTCTAAAAGTTGCAAAACTTTCTCACCTCTTTGTCAATCTCAAAAAGCTCCTCAACACTTGAAGCTCTATAATCCCTAAACTTCTCCAAAGCCTTTAAAATAGTAGTTGATATATCCAAAAAGCTAATATCTGAACTAAAAAACTTCTCAATAGCTACTTCATTTGAAGCATTTACCACTACCCCAAGGTGAGGAGATTTCAAAAGTAAATCTTTTATAGCCCAGATAGGATATCTATCCTCTTCTATCTTTCTAAACTCCAAACTCCCTACTTCAAGCAAATCTATCGGTTTTAAAATCTCCTCATTTACCTTGTCGAGTACAGCATAAGAGATAGGAAGCTTCATATCAACCCCAGCTATGTGAGCAGTTGAGCTTCCATCTTTAAAGTTTATAAGTGCATGAATGATGGATTTAGTCTCTATAACAGCATCAAGATTTGTTGTGTCAAAAAGCCATCTAGCCTCCAGTAGTTCAAAAAGTTTGTTTACCATAGTTGCACTGTCTATTGTTATCTTTTTTCCCATAGACCAGTTTGGGTGGTTTAGTGCTTCTTTTACAGATACATTTTTAAGTCTATCAAGTGGAGTATCTCTAAAACTTCCACCACTTGCTGTGATAGTCATCGAACTTATCTCTTTATCACTTAAAAGATACCAAAGTCCAAAATGCTCACTATCAATAGGTGTTATTTTTGAAGTATCTATAAACTCCCCAGCTACTACCAAAGACTCTTTGTTTGCTAAAGCTAATTTTTTATCAAGTCTAAGAGCTTCTAAAGTTGGTCTAAGCCCAGCAAATCCAACCAAAGAGTTTACTACCAAAGAAGAAGTTGAAAGATTTAAAACTTCTAAAATTCCCTCTTCTCCAAAGAAAACTTTGTCATGATTTATATTATTTACATCTACTTTATCTTGAATTACTACATACTTTGGAGAAAACTCTTTTATTTGCTCATTTAAAAGAGTTATATTTCTTCCAGCACTTAAAACTTCTACTTTTATGTTATGTTTTTTAGCTACTTTTAGTGTGTTTACCCCTATACTTCCCGTACTTCCAAGCAGTATCAAGCTAAACCTCTCAGCATTACTACCATCATAACACTAGCAAACATAAAGCCATCAACTCTATCTAAAACTCCCCCATGTCCAGGGAGAACTGAGCCACTATCTTTTACCCCAGCACTCCTTTTTAGAAAACTCTCATAAAGATCTCCATATACTGAAGAGATTGAAACCAAAGCAGAGATAAAAAATGCTAGTGAAAAACTTACAAATCCACTACCATACCAAGCACCAAAGATTGATGCCAATATAACCCCACCTATAACACCCTCCCAAGTTTTTTTAGGTGAAATAGAGTTAAACTTTCTTTTTCCTATCGCTTTTCCTGTAAAATAAGCCCCTGTATCAGTCAAGGCTACAACTATAGTAAGCCAAACAAGAGCCTCTATCCCAAAGCCTTTATAAAGTGCTAACAAAAATAAAAAAGATGTAGTAGGATACAAAAGTGGATAAAAATCCTTAACTTCAACTTTTCCCTGATATAGCATATAAGAAATAGCAACCACTAAAGCAACAAATATCAAATCATCAGGATTTGGATAGAAAAATGCAATAAGCCACAGAAGTCCAGCATAAGCATACATTTTATTATCTTCCACTCTATACAACTTCATAGCTTCATAAAAAGCAAACATAAAAGCCACACCTAAAAATACCCAAGTTAAAAAAAAGCTATCTATCCAAGCTACTATCGTAACAACTGCTATCAAAATCCCACCAGTTATAAATCTCTCTTTATCTATGTTCATGATAAGTCCTTAATATATTAAAACTCTATTTTATCATGATTACCCAAAATAAAAAAAATTAAAGATTTCCCTCCCCCCTTACCGATATAGCCTTAACGATACATAAAAAGGATATAAAAATGAAGAACATGACAATTTCAAAAAAAGTGTTTTTAGTAAACTCTTTAGTAGCTATTGTTTTGATAATCGCACCAGCAATTTGGATCCAAAAAAGGGCAAATGATATAGAGAAAAGTACTATCAAAAAAGAGATGATTGATCTACAAAATCAACTTCAAAAAAGTGTAGATAAAAAAAGACAAATAGGTTTAACAAATGCAATAACTCTTTCTTTAAACAAAGATTTAGCAACTGCCTTGGTTGATAA
>JALVVR010000049.1 GCA_027023305.1 Campylobacterales bacterium
TACAAAGTTAGATATTTTAAAAGATGTACAATCCTCACTAAAAACATATACTTCCTTTGCAACAAAAACAAAAGAAAATGAACACTATCAACCATACATAATCTCAGTATTAAACCAAAAAGAGTTAAAAGAGTTAGGAGTTACAACTTTAGAAGAGGCTTTAAGACTTGTACCAAATATAGATATAGCAAGTGATAATCTCTACTATAAAACTGCTATTTTCAGAGGTTCAAATCCAACATCTTATGGGCAATCAAAACTTTTCATAGATGATGTTTTGGTAAACAATATCTCAATAGATGGATATGGAGAGTTTTTATCTATGCCAATAGATATAATAAAAAGAATAGAAGTTATAAGAGGACCAGGAAATATAAACTCTGATGATACAGCCTCTTATGCAGGTTCAATCAGAGTTATCACATATAGTGAAGATATGAATAAAAACTCAGTTTTTACTAGATTTGGTTCTTATCAAGATAAAGAGCTAGGTTTTACAAAATCATATAAAAAAGATGATTTTAAAATCTTTACTGACTTTTTCTATAAAAGAGATGAAAAAACCGTTCATGTAAATAGTGATGGTTTAGCCTCTGGAGTTTTGAGCTATAAAACTCCTTGGTACAATATAGACAACCGACACCTCTCATCCCCAGCAGATGTACCACTATATTTAAGAGAATTCTGTTTTGGAACAAAGATAAAATATAAAGATTTTACTATTTTAGGAAGAGTTTACAACCATACTCAAGGAACTGCTTTTGCATACAACTTCATCCCCTCACATGAGTATAACTATCTAAAATTTCCAAATCACTATCTTCAAATATCTTATAACAAAGATTTTATAGATTATGAACTCTCTATCAAATTTGGTAAAAATATAAACTCTATGAAAACATATGGAAAACTAGCACCTAATGGAATAGAGCTTCCAAAACTAAGTAATCCTACACAAAAAGTAACTTTTCCAAACGGAATATACTCAACCCTGATAGGTGAGCAATATTTGATTTATCACTCTTCATCTTTAAAAATAAAAAATATAAAAGATCACCTCATAAGATTAAGTTACTATATATCAAAAGCAAAAACTACTAAAGTTTACTCCACCCTAACAAACAGAGACACTGGAGTTGGGATAGTTGACTACACCGATACTTATCCATTTTTTGATAAAAATGCAAAAAGAAAAACATTTATTTTAAAAGCTTCAGATATACTCCAATACAACAAAAACTTAAATCTCTCCTATGGATTAAGATATGAAAAAAACTCCCACATAAAAGCAGTAGTTGAACCAAACTTTTCACTAGTATATGACAAAAAAGATAGCAATATCTATAAGTTTTTATTCTCTTCATCACACAGAACTCCATCTTGGCAGGAGATATATGTACTAAATAACAAAGCTAGAGTTGGAAACAAAAATTTAAAAGCAGAAAAGATTAAAACATATGAACTAACTCATATAAAAAACTTTTCTTTAAACAACTTTATACAAACTACTATTTTCTACACTATAAATAAAAATCAAATTCATAACTTCACACCAAACAACCAATATATAAACAATGATAAAACAAACAATCTATATGGCTTTGAGTTTGAATACAAAGGAAATATAACTTCAAAAGATTTGATTTACTTTAACTTATCATACACCAGAGGTAAAAATAACAATGATGAATTAACTCTCATATCTCCTATTCTCGCAAAAGGATACTATAAATATAACTTAAAAGAAAATCTATCTATCTCATCTATAGTTAAATACTCATCAAAGAAGAAAAAAATAAAAAATGACAATAGAGGGAAACTTCCTTCAGCTACTATC
>JALVVR010000050.1 GCA_027023305.1 Campylobacterales bacterium
ATCCTATCTTCATCTATAGATAAACCTACCGAAGAGGATCTCAAAAGATTTTATGATTTGCACTCAAGTGAGTTAAATACTCCTACAAAAGTAGATGTTATCCAGTATGTTTCACTAGATAAAGAGAGATTAAGAACAAAACTAAGAACACCAGCTTTTCCGATAGACCAAGTAAGCGAAGGTAGAACAAGTGTCCCTCTAAATGCTGTTCCACCTCAACTAGCTGAGGTACTTCTTAAAACAAAAAAAGGTCACTATACTCCTATCTTAAACATAGGTCAGGGAAGATATGTTGCTTTTATGGTTTTGAAAAAACATCAAAAACATATAGCTTATGAGAGTGTAAAGCCTAAGCTGTTTGGAGCTTATGTAAATGAAAGACAACAAGCCAAACTTATAGAGTTTTTTGAGAAAAAAAAATCTGAAGCAAATATCAAAGTTATAAGAAAGCCAAACTAGCCTTCTTATAACAGCTCCTTACCTTCAAACTCTTTTTCATCCACTTTTTTTAGGACTTCTTTAGCTTTTAAATCAGTTTCGATTGCTACCTCTTTTGTTATCTTTGACATCTCATAGTTTTCTTTAACTTGTTTTGTAACTTTTGCTATGATCGAGTTTATACCATCTATAGAGTCTGATTGTTTATGAGAATTTATTTCTATATCTTTTATATACTCACTACTATTTAAAATATCTTGATTTAGTTTTTTATAGTCATCTATCATCTTGTAAGCAGTCTCTTTACCTGTTGTGGTTTTTTTAGAAGCATTTTCTAAAAGCTCTTTTATCAGTGTTGCAGCTTCACTTGACTTTGAAGCAAGATTTCTAACTTCACTAGCAACAACCGCAAATCCTTTTCCAGCTTCTCCAGCAGTAGCAGCTTCTACTGCTGCATTTAAACTTAGGATATTTGTTTGAAAAGCTATTTGATCGATAAGAGTTATCGCTTCATTTATATCCTCTACCTCTTTGTTTATCTCATCCATAGACTCAGCAGTTTTAGTTGCTAGAAGTTCTCCATCATTTGCTTTTTTCATAACATCATCTGAGATTTTTGACATCAAAACAGAGTTCTTGTTGTTAGTTTCTATATTTTTAGTTATCTCTTTTAGTGAAATATTTGCTTCACTTAGCATATTTTCACTACTATTTGCTTTTTTACTTATGATGGCTACATTTTCTAAAAGTATATCACTAGTTCTATCAAGCTCTCTTCCACTTTTTTTACTCTCTTTTAACATATCAGTTATTACATCTCTAAGGTCATTTATATGGTGAACTAGTTTATCATAAGCTCCATCTTTTTCTATCTTTTCTAGTTTTAGTTTATCTTTATAGTTATGATTTTTGTATCTGTTTAAAGCTTTAAATATGATTTCAAACTTTTTGTCACTCTCCTCTATCATGTCATTTACACTATCTTTAAAGCTTGAAAGACTTTTGCTTGAAGTAGTAGCTGTGATTTTTTCTTTAAACCATCCAAGCTTCACTCTGTTTATAGTCTTCCCAGCCTCTTTGATAAACTCTCTATCTGCATTGTAGTTATTTTCTATACCATCTAAATAGGTATTAAAATCTTTTGCTATTTCACCTAGTTCATCTTGTGATTTTACAGGGACTCTTCTACCCAAATCTCTATCTCCATTGGATAAGCTTTTAATAACTTTTATCAAATCTTTTAAAGGCTTAGAAACAAAAGAGTTTAAAAGAAAAAGAGTCAAAAATGTTAAAACCATAGCCATCAAGATATTTGTTACT
This sequence comes from Campylobacterales bacterium, assembly GCA_027023305.1. Classification (GTDB taxonomy): domain Bacteria; phylum Campylobacterota; class Campylobacteria; order Campylobacterales; family QNZT01; genus SZUA-1377. The sequence continues at coordinate 1,759 of JALVVR010000050.1, forward strand.
GCTATCATAGAAGTAAAATATGCTATATTTG
>JALVVR010000051.1 GCA_027023305.1 Campylobacterales bacterium
ATTCATGCTTTACTAAATACTGTAACACTCTTTTTAGCTTTTCCTTACACATACAATAAATTTAAAGCATTAATAGCAAATCAAGCCTCATATGGAAAACATATGTTTAATTATAAAGCTGAAACTAAAAGTATCTATATCATATTTTTAAAAATGTTGGGTTGGTACATCCTATTTGTAGGATTGATATTTGGAACTATAGGTTTATTGACATCTGTTATGGGACTTATTGTAAAATATGGTCTAACTGGTATGATTTCTAAAGCTTTATTTTTTATACTTTTTTATGCAATATTGTTACTATATATGTCCTATTATAAAGCTCTTTTTGAAAGCTATACAAAAAATTATATATGGGACAAAACCTATCTTGAAAATGTAAAGTTTTCTAGCACTCTAAAAGAGTTAGAGTTAGCAAAAATCTACTTCATAAACTGGATAGCCATGATACTATCACTTGGACTTTTAACTCCTTGGGCAAAGGTTAGAGTTACAAAGTATAAGTGTGAAAACTTTTATATAGATTGTCCTGACGAAAATATATTTTTAGCTGATGAAGTTACTGATGAGGAAGCTTTTGGAGATGAAGCAGAAGATCTTTTTGATATAGATATAGGTATATAGATGATAGAAATAGTAGCGAAACTTTATAGCAAAGAAAGCTCTCAAGCAAAAAGTGTAAAAGTAGAGTTTTTAGATGCTGGAAAGGTTGTTATAAGTGATGATGTGGAAAAAGTCTTATCTTTTGACTCTCTTAAAATCTCCTCAAGAGTTGGAAATACTCATAGAATTATAACTTGTGAAGATGGCACAGTTCTACACTCACATGACAATGATAAGATAGACAAAGCTATAAAACTTCACTCAAACAAATCTCAACTTGCCTTCAAGCTTGAAAACAGTTATAAGTTTGCTATCATCTCAGTTGTGGCTATAGTAGGAGTTGTGATACTCTACTTAACTGTAGGATTGGACATAAGTGCAAAGTTTTTTGCAAAAAATACACCCTACTCTTTAAAACAAACTATCTCACAAACAACTCTACACAATCTTGATAAATATCTTTTAACAGATAGCAACCTAACTAAAAAAAGAAAAGATGAGATAACAAAGATGTTTAAAAACCTCACAGATAACTCTCCAAAATACAAACTTCACTTTAGAAAAGGTATGGGAATAAATGCCTTTGCCTTGCCTGATGGAGAGGTTGTGATACTTGATGGGTTAGTTAAGTTTGCAGATGGAGATGATGATATGATTTATGGGGTTTTATCTCATGAAAAGGGTCATGTTGAGTTAAATCACTCTATGCAACTTATAGCAAAAAGTTCACTTGTTGGTGTATTGTTGGGATATTTTACTGGAGATATATCTAGTAGTATTGGTGGTATAGTAGGAAGTGTGATAAATGCTAAATTTTCAAGAGAGTATGAGAGTGAAGCTGATGGATATGCTAAAAAACTTATGCTTTCACACAACAAAGATCCTAAACATTTAGCTGACTTTTTTATCAAAATAGAGAAAAAATACGGTCATGATACAAATAGTTCAATATCAAACTTTTGGGCATCTCATCCAAGTGATAAAGATAGGATAAAGATACTACTTTCTAAGTAGTTCTTAAGAAAAAATACTCTACAATTTCATCTTATTGAAAATGATTTTCATTTTTATTTGATAAAATATATAAGGTAAGTTAAATGCAAAAAATAACAGCAGTATTAGCAGGACAACCAAATGTTGGTAAATCTATGCTGATAAATGCTATCAGTGATGCT
>JALVVR010000052.1 GCA_027023305.1 Campylobacterales bacterium
ACTTCCTCCGGTTTGTGGTGGCTAACACTGAAAAAACAACAACTGCTTGTTGTTTTTTCCTGTTAGCCTGTCGCTTTATCTATGTGAGCCCTAAATTCAAGGAATTTAGTGGCGAACATATAAAGCGGACTGGGACAATAGAGTAAATCGTAGCGAGCGAAGCGAAATAGATTTACAGTTAGAAAAACTAAAAGTTTTTCAAAATAAAATAGAAAACGGAGCAAATATGCTAGAACTACACAATGGAAACTTAGATGTAAAGTCGATCCAAAACAGATGGTTTGACTTAGTAAAAGATAAAAACTATGGAGCTTTGATAACCTTTGTTGGGATAGTTAGGGATGAAGATGATATTGATGGGCTTAGCTTTGATATATATGAGCCTATATTAAAAAAGTGGTTTTTAAAGTGGCAAGAGGAGTTAAAGAAAGTAAAGGCTGAGGTTTATATGGCTCACTCAATAGGAGATGTAAAGCTTTTTGAGAGCTCTTTTATGTGTGCTATATCTTCTCCTAAAAGAAGAGTATCACTAGAGATGATTGATAAGTTTGTAGAGGATTTTAAAGCAAATGCTCCTATTTGGAAGTATGATTTAAAAGATGGGAAAAGAGTTTTTGTTAAGGAGCGAGGAGCAAAACTGGAAAATAGCGGGGTATTGTCATGAAGTTTGTACCATTTGATGAGTCTGTGGAGGCTTTAAAAAGTTCTTTTGAGAAGCCAACTTTAAAAGAGATGGTTTTTTTAAGTGATGCGATAAACAGAGTTTTAGCAACTGATATAGTAGCCTCTTTTAACTCTCCGGCATATCCAACATCTGCGATGGATGGTTATGCTATAAAACATGAGGATTTAAGTTTAGGAAAGATAAAAATCTTAGGAGATAATCCAGCTGGAAGTGATGTAGAGGATGAGGTTATAGGAGGAACTTGTATCAAAACTTTTACAGGAAGTTTGATGCCAAAAGGTTCTGATACTTTGATACCTATCGAGTTGGTAGAGATAGAGGATGGTTATATAGTTATCAAAGAGGAGGTTAGCTTTGGTAAAAATGTTCGAGAGGTAGGAGAGAATTTTAAAGAGGGCGAAGTTTTGATAAAGGCAGGAACAAAGCTAAACTTTGCTGATATAGGGGTAATGGCTAGTTTAAATATCTCTCAAGTTGAAGTTTATGTCAGTCCAACAGTTGGGATTTTAAGCACGGGTAGTGAAATACTTGATGTTGGAGAGGTTCAAACAAAAAAATCTCAAATAAGAAGCTCAAATCAGTTTGTGTTGGAGTCTTTAGCTAAAAAAGAGGGAGCTAGAGTTGTAAGGCACTCTTTAGTAGGAGATGATAAAGATGCTATAAAAGATGCTATGCAAAATCTACTATCTAAAAGTGATATAGTAGTAACTACTGGTGGAGTGAGTGTTGGAGACTATGACTTTGTAAAGAGTATCTTAAGTGAGTTAGATGAACCTGAGTATATAACAAAAGGAGTAATACTAAAGCCAGGACAACACATCAAAATAGTCAAAATAGGAAAGAAGTTTATAGTGGCACTTCCTGGATTTCCATATAGCTCTACTGTAACTTTTATACTCTATGTTATACCTTTGATAAGAAGTATGATGGGACTTGATGGAAAGCTGAAGTATAAAAAAGCGACTTTGAAAAATGACTTTAATAAAAAAACTAAAAAAACAGAGTTTCACTCTTCTAGTTTAAGTTTGGAAGATGGAGAGTATTTTGTGGATTTTTCCTGCAAAAAAAGTGGGA
>JALVVR010000053.1 GCA_027023305.1 Campylobacterales bacterium
AAAGAGGGTATATAAAATCATCTGTACTTAGTTTAGTCTCAGTTAGTAAATCTCTCAAAACTGGGTTTATTCTCAATCTTCTAAATCTCTTAAACATTTAAAATCCCTTCTATCCTTATTGAAAAACCTTTATTTTAGCAAAATTATATATAATTCGCCTCATGTTAAGTAATATATCTATATCAAAAGTAGCAAATCTACCAACAAAACACGGAAATTTCAAGATACAATCTTTCAAACAAGCAGATAAAGAGCATCTTGTCATCTTTAAAGAGCCACTAAATAACACTCCTATAGTTAGAGTTCACAGCGAGTGCCTAACAGGAGATGCACTAAGTAGTTTAAAATGTGATTGTGGTGAGCAACTAGACTTCGCACTTGACACCATCAACCAAGAGGGTGGAATGGTAATCTATCTTAGACAAGAGGGCAGAAATATAGGACTTTTAAACAAAGTAAATGCCTATGCTCTGCAAGACACTGGACTTGACACAGTAGAAGCAAATCATCAGCTAGGATTTAGTGATGATGAGAGAACTTATGAAATGGTTGAGTATATACTAGACTACTTTGATATAAAAAAGATAAAACTCCTTACAAACAACCCTGCAAAGATAGAGAGTCTAGAGGATATAGAGATAGTAGAAAGACTACCTATAAAAGTGGGAGAAAATCCTCATAATGAGGAGTATTTAAAGGTTAAGAAAGAGAAGATGAAACATCTCCTCTAACTTTTTAAGTTCTAAACTGTCCTAAAGACTCAATAAGTCTTTTTGAAGTAGAGTTTATTTGGCTTGTTACATCTTCAGTAATTTTGATTTTGCTATCATTGTCATCAGCTATTGTTATAACCTCTTTCAAGTGTTCTTCAAAAGTTTTCATAGTTTTTGTTGAAGTCTCTATAGCTTCGTTTGTTGTGTCTATCGCACCATAAACACTATCCATATTTTCTTGGATTTCTTCCATCTCACCTTGGACTTTTTCACTATTTACAAGTAGTTTTTCTATGTTTTCTATGTTGTTATTCATAGCACCACTTGCATCTAGGATTGATTGTACTATCACACTTATAGTTGCATTTATCTCTACTAGTGATTTTTGAGTTCTCTCTGCTAGTTGTCTAACTTCATCAGCAACGACTGCAAATCCTCTTCCATGCTCTCCAGCTCTTGCTGCTTCTATAGCTGCATTTAGTGCTAGTAGATTTGTTTGTTCTGCTATATCTCCTATGATAGAAAGTACATTTTTTACTTGCTCAGCTTCACTACTTAGCTGGTTTAGTTTATCTGCTATCTCGTGCTCACTTTGAGAGTTTAACTCAACTTGATTCATAGTTTGAAGGATTACTTTTTTTGCACTTTCTATTCTTGTTTTTGCCTCTGTTACTTTTTGTTTAGTAACTGTACTCTCTTCTTTAGTTTCATTTAACATCTCTTGAAGTTGACTTGAACTGTTTGTTACTAGTTTCACAGCACCTGTCTCTTTTTGGATATTTTGTGAAATCTCTTCAAAATTTTCTACTATTGAGTTTGCTATGCCATCATTTGCACTAGCACCTTGTTTTGCTTCATTTATAGCATCTTTTAAAGACTTCATAAGGTTTGATAAAGACTCTTGGATTTTTCCAAACTCATCTTTGCTTGTTATTTCTACCTCTTTAGAAAAGTTTTTATTTTCTGCCATATCAGTTATAAACCCATCAAGTTCAGTTATATTTTTTTGTATATCATGT
>JALVVR010000054.1 GCA_027023305.1 Campylobacterales bacterium
ATGAAAAGTGGTGTGATGAGGTTTATATACTCTCACTTTTGGATGGGCTTAGTGTTCCAAAAGTTGTAAAAGAGTTTGAGATAAAAGGTAGATATGCAGTCATATTTACTCAGATAGAGGGGAAAAGCAGTGATGAGTATCCTTTAGAGGTAGTGAGGTTTTTAAAAAAGCTTCATGATAAAACTAGAGGTAAAACTACTAAAAACAGAAAACTTTTTACAAAGAAAAGATTAAAAGAGTTGATTGAAAAGAGTTGTCATGATGAGTTTAGAAAAGCCTTTGAAAGTATAGATATAGAGCTAAAAGATGATGGGATAATCCATGGAGATTTATTTCCTGATAATGCTAAGTTTTTAGGTAAAAATTTAAGTGGAGTTTATGACTTTAGTGAGGCATGTGAGGGGGATTTTTACTTTGATTTGGCAGTTGTGGTTTTCTCTTTTGGATGTGATGAGGATGAGGCTTTAAGAGAGTATGGGGTAGATATAAGTAAAAAGAAGTTTTTAGAGTATGTGAAGTTTGCTAGACTTTATTACTCAGTTACTCGGTTTTTGGATGGAAGGGATTGGAAAGCTACATTCCAGGGGCTTTCCACATAGAGGTTGTTAATCCTTTATCTACCAACTTTAACTGTTCTTTATAAATTTTTTTCCACTTTTTAGCTAGTTTTTTATAAGCTTGATGGTTTTGTTTGTTTGGTATATACTCTTTTTCCCAAGAGACAAGTTTTTTACTTGCATCTTTTAGACTCTTATAAACTCCAGCTCCAACTCCTGCACTCATGACTGCTCCCAAAGCTGTAGCTTCGGTTACTTTTGGCACCTTTACTTTACATCCTGTTACATCTGAGAGGATTTGACACCAAAGCTCTCCTTTACTTGCTCCTCCTGCAAAGGTTATAGTTTTTACTTTTAAGTTTGTAAACTTTTCTATTTTTTTTATGTTTAGATAGGAAACTATTGCTGCATTTTCTTGCAGACTTCTAAACATAGATGCTTTGTTACAAACAGTAGGGTCGATGGAGAGATTTAAAAAGCTAGGAGAGGCATGATACCACTTTTTATAATTCATGACATCACTAAAGATGGGGATTATGCCATTTGAGCCTAGTGGGATTTGTTTTGCTTTTTCTTCAAGTAGAGTATATGTATCACAACCTTTTTCTTTTGCTTCTTTTATCTCTTCTTGACAAAAAGCATCTCTAAACCACCTCATAACAAGTCCACTAAAAAATGTAATCCCCTCAGCTTGGGACTCATTTTCTATGACATGAGGATTTACTCTTATATCCATCTTTTTAGGAGGTTTTGTAGTAGATGGGATATTTACTATCTGTTGCCAAAAACTTCCACCTAGTATCGCTACATCTCCAACATCTACCACTCCAAGACCAGCTGAGCCGAGTTGAACATCTCCTCCACCCATCACGACTTTTGTTTTGGTACTTAGTCCTGTTTGAGAACTTGCCTCTTGACTAACAGTTCCTAAAACCTCTCCCACTTCAAAGCAAGGTGGGAAAATATCATCTTTTAAACCTATCTTTTTAGCCATGCTAGGTTGCCAATCTCTTTTTTTGAGGTTAAAAACTCCTGTTGTCCCACCATTGCTTGGATCACTTGCTAAGATTCCACTTAGTTTGTAGAGTATCCAATCTCCTATCATGGAAATATGAGCTACTTTTTCGTAAGTCTTTGGTTGGTTGTTTTTTAGCCATAAGAGTCTAGGCAAGGCTCCAAGAGCGAAAGTTTGTCCTGATTTTTTGTAAAACTTCTCTTCGATATTTGGAAAGTTCTTTTTTAGGTATTTTACCTCATTATCTGCTCTTGCATCGACATTTGCCACTGCCCAAAGCTCTTTGCCATCTTTGTCATACAAGACTATTCCCTCTCTCATGGAGGTACTGCTAAGAGCTAAAATATCTTGAGGATTTACATCTATTAAAACCTCTTTAATACACTCTTTTGCTAAGAGCCAGTTTTTTTCATAATCAAAGCTCATACTATTTGGGACTTCATCTTCACTTAGATGTGTCCACTCTCTTTGTGATATGGAGATTTGATTTCCTTCTAGGTCAAAAAGAACGGCTCTTATGCTTCCTGTTCCTGCATCTATGGCTAAAAGATATTTCATTTTACTTCCTTAATTTTGCTTGTTCTAGCTCCCAATACTCCATATCAAAGCTATCTTTCAAAGATATAGACTCATATCCACCTAAACAATCAGCCCTTAATACAGCTTCCATGGTATGGGTTATTATATCATTTATGATATTTTCCTCTTTTTCATTTTTGCCAAAACTTACAATTCCTACATTCTCTATCACTACATAGTTTGGAGCAGGATTAAGCATGATTTCATCTTTTGAGAAAGTGTTAAAATACTCTTTATAGTCTTTGATATATTTTGCTAGATTTGTTTTTATGTCATCACCATTTTTTATAACAAGTGGAACTCGTTTAGTCCTTATGATATGCTCAGGTGTTAAGACTCCTTTGGTTAGATTTTGGATAGGGAGTTTTGAGTAGTTTAGGGCTAAGTTGGAGCTGTTTAAAACTGTTGCTACTTCATACCCTTTTTCTTTTGATACCAAAGTTTTTAGCTTTTCTATATCAAACTCTTTTGCTTTTATATCTGAAAGATTTAAGCTAGTGTTCTCTTTTAAAAACTTTTCAGCTTTGTTTACTGCATCTATCATCTTGTCATAAGAGTTTTTAGCATCATCATCAAATGTAAAAATCCCATGGTTTTCCAAGATAATCCCCTCACAACTCTCCCAGTCTAACTCCTTGCTCATCTGATATATAGTTTTAGCCAAGATAAACCCAGGCATAACATAGGGAACTATCAAAAAGTTTGGAAAAAGTTTTTTTATGATTTCTTTGCCATTTTTTGAGTTTGTGATAGTTACTATTGAGTCTGCATGAGTGTGGTCAACAAAGTTAAAAGGTATGATGGCATGTAAGATTGCTTCTACTGAAGGATTTGGGGCAGATTTGTCTGTCATGGCATCTTTTTGAAGTCTTACCATATCACTATCGCTTAGTGTTTCTAGCTTTGCCATATCTAGTAAAGCATCTAGCTTTACAGGAGCAAATCCCTCCTTTTTGATACTCACTAAATCCCAACCACTTCCCTTAACATAGAGTATATCATCTATCTTTACAGAGGTATTTCCCCCTCCATGAAGTACTAAGTAACTGCTTTGTCCTAAAAGGTTTGAGGTAAATACTCTAAGACTTAAATCGTTAAAAAGATTATCCATCAAATTAACCTAAAACTATAAGTTCATCAGTATATTTATCTTCACAAAATGGCTCATAACTGCTTTTATAAACTTTGTAGTGAGCTGAGGCTTTATGTCCATCGAGAGCCTTTTCATCTCTCCAAGTCTCAACTGCCATAAACTTTCTAGGATTTTCTTTGTATTGAACTATTTCGTAAAACAGACAACCATCTTCAGCTTTACTGGGTTTTACCATAGCTGATAAAAGCTCTTTCATCTTATCTTCTGAACCTTCTTTAGCTATAAATGTTACTCTTTTTGTTATTGTTTGATCTTGCATGTTGTTTATCCTTTTTTAGTGATATTATACTTTATCATGATAAAATATTTGTATGCAAAGGGTTTTTTGATAAGATATTGTCATGATAAATAATAAGGTAATTTTATGACTATAAGTGTCGGAAAGCTTGAAATGATTAAATACCAACCATTTATAAAATGGGTTGGGGGTAAAAGGGGATTGTTAGAGCAAATATTACCACTTTTTCCACAAGAGTTTGAAAACTACCATGAACCTTTTTTAGGTGGTGGGGCTGTGTTTTTTGAACTTTTTTCACAAGGTTTATTGGAAGATAAAAAGGTAATTTTATCAGATATAAATAGTGAACTTATAAATGTATATCAAGTAGTGAAAAATACTCCTAATAAATTGATAGAAAATTTAAAACACTATAAAAAAGAACACTCAAAAGAGTTTTATTATCAAATTAGAGAGTTAGATAGAGAAGAGGATTATAAAAATCTATCAAGCCTTGAAAAAGCAACAAGATTTATATATCTAAATAAAACTTGTTTTAATGGCCTTTATCGTGTAAATAAAAAAGGATATTTTAACACTCCAATAGGAAGTTATAAAAAACCAAATATTGTTGATGAGGTAACAATTCTTAATGCAAGTAAAGCTTTGCAAAATGCGAACATTTTGCAACAATCATTTAAAGAGATTGTAAAAGATGTTAAAAAAAATGATTTAGTCTATTTTGATCCACCATATTATCCCTTAAATGCCACTTCAAGTTTTACATCCTATGATAGCAACTGCTTTTTAGAAGATGAACAATTTGAACTTTTTGAAGTTTTTGACAAGTTATCTGATAAAGGTGTTAATGTAGTTCAAAGTAATTCTGATACTGAGTTTATTAAAGATTTGTATAAAAAGTATGATATAAAAATTGTAAATGCAAATAGATTTATAAATAGTAAGAGTAGTGGTCGAGGGAAAGTAAATGAAGTTTTAGTGAGGAACAAAAATTGAATTGCAATGAATTAAGAGAAGATTTTGAATTAATTGATAAAGTAGGAATATTTATACAAAATAATTCTGATAATTTTGAACAAGATAGAAAAAAAATAAGAGACAATATTGTTGATTTATTTAAATCTGAGAGAGCTGGTCAAGGGAAAGGTTTAGATTCTACAAGAGTAATATATTGTATGGAAAAAACATTAAATGATGAAATTATATATTTACAAAGACCTGCTTATTTAAATAAGGGTTTTGATTTTACTGTAAATGTTAAAAAGTATAATTTTAAAGCACCAACAAAAAAAAATCAAAATCGTTTAACTCACACACCAAGACATGATAGTATTTTTCATCCTTTAAATTTAATTAAAATAACTAATGTAACAGATTTTAACTTAATGCAAATAGCTATAGATAAAATTTATTATTGTGAAGAACCATCTATCTTATTAAAAGAAAATCAGTTTCAATCATTAAATAATAAATATATTGATGGTGTTGAATATGAAACACTATTAAAGGTAATTAAATGGCTATTTATAGAACAGGACATAACTTATTGGAATTTTTCAGGAAGAACAATGTTTTATAATGGATTAAAAAATGTTTGATTTTAATACCCTAAAAAACACATTTCAAGACTCTATTTTTACATGGGATTATTTTACGGATTTTAAAAAAGTAAAGTTAAATGTTGAAAAAGTAAAAGTTGAACTCAATATTTTAAACTCTTTAATTGGTGTTGATAATATCGAAGAAGAGTTTATAAAACTAATCAACGAATATCCAAAAACAAGACAAGCTCTACCTCTGCTTATCGCAGTTAGAAAAGATAAATTAAGTGATACATCTGTTATTACAAATATGGATACATTGGTAGCAGAAAATAAAAAGTATATTTTTTACGATGAAATTAATGAAAATATAGAAAAAGAGTTATTAACATTTTTTAGAGAAAGTGGTTTAAAAGATATATTTCAAAATAGATTTATTAAAAATTTAGTTGATTATTGTTTTGGTGTAGAGGTTGGTTTTGATACAAATGCTAGAAAAAATAGAACAGGTACGATTATGGAAAATATTGTATCTAATTATCTGAGTAATTTTTGCCAAGAAAATGCAGATTTTACATATATTGAACAAGCTACGAAAAAGAGAATTAAAGAAAATTTTAACTATACGATAGAGATAGATAAAAATAGTCGTAGATTTGATTTTGCATTATTTAATAAAACTACAAAAAAGCTTTTTTTAATAGAAGTAAATTTTTATAGTGGTGGTGGCTCTAAGCTTAAAGCAACAGCTGGAGAGTATCAAACCTTGTATGATCTTTTAAAAAATCAAAATATAGATTTTATATGGATTACTGATGGTAAAGGGTGGCTAACTGCACTAAATCCACTTGAAGAGACCTTTAATCATAATGATTATGTTGTAAATTTGCATATGTTAAAAAATGGGATTTTAAAAGAAATATGTATATAAAAAAGTTTATTTTGTATATTAATTTATATACAATTAAGGAATTTTAGGTTATTATTATGTTAGAAAAAGAGATAAAGATAGAGCTTTTAAAAAGAGGTTTAAAAACAAGCGATGTTTATAGGGCATTAAAACTTGAAAGATCTCATTTTTATCAAGCGATAAGAAGTTCAAATATGAAAAATAAAACTTTGTTAAAGATTTTAGATTATTTAGGGCTTGAGGTAGATATCTCTTTAAAACATAAGGATAATTAATGTTTTTTAAAAAAGTTTATATAGCTGATCCAGATGAAGTTTCATCTGATATTATGGATAGTTTTATAATGTGTGGAGATATAAATTGGGACTATTATTTTACAAAAAAAGATAAAGATGTAGAATCAGAAGAATTAAGAGATATTAATTTTATAGAGTTTAACAATCATGGCAAATTTAAGGATTTTATAAAAAATATTAACTATATAGATTTTTCTTTAGAAAACAATAGATTTGGCATTTTGTATTATGCAAAAGATTAAACAACTTAACCCCGAAAACTTTGAACAAGAATGTACTACCGTTTGGAGTTTTGCTAGAAGAGGTAAATGGGCAACTCATAACAGTAAATATCGTGGAAACTGGGCTCCAGAAGTTGTAAGAAACTTGATTTTAAGATACTCAAAAGAGGGGGATTTTTTATTAGATCCTATGGTTGGAGGTGGGACGACTGCGATTGAGTGTAAACTTTTAAATAGGAATTTATTAGCTCTTGATATAAATCCTGATGCAATAGATTTAACAAAAAAAGCGATAGATTTTGAAAGTGAATATAATCCTAAAATAAAAATAGAACTAAACGATAGTAGAAAACTAGATATGTTAAAAGATGAAAGTATAGACTTTATACTAAACCATCCTCCATATGTTGATATTATAAAATACTCAGATAAAAAGATTGAAGAGGATTTATCAAATATTCATGATTTAGATGAGTTTTGCGATGAAATGGAGAAGGTAGCAAAAGAGTTTTATAGAGTTTTAAAAGATGGAAGTTTTTGTGCTATTTTGATAGGGGATACTAGACGAAACAAGATGTATCAACCTTTAGCTTACAAAGTGATGGAGAGATTTTTAAAAGTGGGATTTAGTTTAAAAGAGGATATTATAAAACATCAGCATAATTGTAAAGCAACAGGTTTTTGGGTAAATAAAAGTAAAGAGTATAATTTTTTACTTATAATGCATGAACATTTGTTCATTTTTAAGAAGTAGTCTAATGATAAAAACAATAACAAAAAACAAAGATTTTATAGAGAGTCTAAGAGGAAAAAGAGCAGAGTTTTTACTCGCTCTTTGTAATACTAAAACTTCAAACATAGATGGTATAACACAAGCTGGGATTCCTGGCAAAATATATCTAACACCTACTTTAGATAGTGAGTTTTTGGCAGTTGGAGAGGTTAGAAGTCTTGGGGATGTTGCTATGACTCCAAAGGGAGTGCCAACTCCTGCTCTTATCACTCGTGGGATTCATCTTTTGAAGCCATTTTCAAATATCTCTTTTTTGGATTTAGGGTTAGAGGTTAAGCCTGATTTGGAATTTTTTGATATTTTTGAGTTTGGGATAAAGCCATCAGTTAATATCTCGAAAGATAAAAGTTTTGATGCTAGAAAAGTGTTTAAAAAGGGTCATAAGTTTGGTAAAAACTACAAAACTAAAGAGGATTATATAATCATAGGAGAATCCACTCCTAGTGGAACTACAACTGCAAAGGCAACTGCTTTGGCTTTGGGGTATAAAGCAAAAGATTTTTTTAGTAGTAGTTTTAAAAATGTTCCAGATGATATAAGAGAAAAGGTTATAAAAAAAGCAC
>JALVVR010000055.1:0-501 GCA_027023305.1 Campylobacterales bacterium
AGCTGATATAGTAACAGTTTTAAGCTATCATTTAAAACACAACCCAAAAAATCCAAAGTGGTTAAACAGAGATAGACTTGTGTTTAGTGGTGGACATGCGAGTAGCCTTATTTACTCATACTATCATCTTTTAGGTTATGATATTTCGCTAGAGGATTTGAAAAATTTTAGAAAAGTAGGAAGTAAAACTCCAGGGCACCCAGAGTACGAAGAAGTGCCAGGAGTTGAGATAACAACTGGACCTCTAGGGCAAGGAGTTGCGAATGCAGTAGGATTTTCTCTAGCTTCAAAATACTCAGCAAATGTCCTAAACTCAGAGAGTGCAAAACTAATAGACCATAAAGTGTACTGTCTTTGTGGAGATGGAGATTTACAAGAGGGTATAAGCTATGAAGCCTGTGCACTTGCAGGACATCAAAAGCTTGATAACTTAGTTCTTATCTATGATTCAAACAACATAACTATTGAAGGTGATACAAGTGTAGCTTGGAGTGAAGATGT
>JALVVR010000055.1:511-1680 GCA_027023305.1 Campylobacterales bacterium
GTAAAGCTAAGATTTGAAGCTCAGGGTTGGAAAGTATTTAGAATAGATGGTCATGACTATAATCAAATCGATTTAGTACTATCAGGGATAAGTCAAAAACAAGAAAAACCAGTTTTAATCATAGCTGAAACGACTATCGCAAAAGGTAGTGCTACACTTGAAGGAAGTCCTCATACTCATGGAGCACCTCTTGGAGAGGATGAGATAAGAGAGTCTAAAAAAAGAGCAGGGTTTGATCCTGATAAAAAGTTTTTTGTACCAGATGATGTAAAAGAGCAGTTTTTAGAGGCAGTGCAAAATGGTGAATTATATGAAAGACAATGGGAAAAATTACAGTTAGATTTACCACTAAAAGAACAAAATGCAGCCCTAGAAGCTTTACTAAATCCAAACTTTGACAAGATAGAGTGGCCAACTTTTGAAGCGGGAAGTGGAGTTGCCACAAGAGATAGCAATGGAAAAGTCCTAAATGCTATAGCAAAAGCAATCCCTGGACTTGTTGGAGGAAGTGCGGATTTAGGACCATCAAACAAAACTGTACTAAACAACATGGGAGATTTTCCAAACGGAAGAAATATGCACTTTGGTATCAGAGAACACTCAATGGGAGCTATCACAAATGCCATGAACCTATACGGAACTTTGATGGTTTACAATGCAACTTTTTTTGTATTTAGCGACTACTTAAAACCAGCAGTTAGAATAGCAGCTCTAAGTGGCATAAGAAACTTTTTTATATGGACTCATGATAGTATAGGAGTTGGAGAAGATGGACCAACTCACCAACCTATAGAGCAGTTAAGTCAGTTTAGAGCTATACCAAATTTTTATACTTTCCGTCCAGCAGATGCAACTGAAAATATAGAGTGTTGGAAGGTGGCTTTAAAACTAAATGCTCCTAGTGGATTTGTACTAAGTCGTCAAAAACTTGATACTTTAAAAGATAAAAGAGATTTTGGAGAGGTAAGCAAAGGTGGATACTTAGTCAAAAAAAGAGAAGAAGCTACAGTTACCCTGATTGCTAGTGGTAGTGAACTAATGCCTTGTCTGAAAGCTGCTTGTCACCTTGAAAAAGCAGGGATAAAAGCAAATGTAGCAAGTATCCCATGTTATGAACTTTTTGATGAACAATCAAGTGAGTATAAACAAAATGTTATAGATCCAAATAC
>JALVVR010000056.1 GCA_027023305.1 Campylobacterales bacterium
CATGAAAAATATGATAAGTTTGCATCGAGGATTGAGTAAAAGTTTGAAGCTGAATTTAGTTGATTATTATTTGGTGAATTATCAAAAAAGATAAATTTTCAAACCCCCGTTTTTTTAATTAAGTCAAATTAAACAATACAAATGGTAAACTATTATACCAATGGTAAAGGATAAAAAAAGGTGCTAATAGACAATAAGAAAAATGGAAATGTTGGAGATGTTTTAAAGCAAAATATCACTGCCAATAGTAAGCTATCTATCATTTCAGCTTATTTTACCATTTATGCTTTTAAAGAGCTAAAAAAAGAGCTTATGAATCTCAAAGAGTTACAATTACTCTTTACAGCACCTATTTACCAAAACAATTATGTCAATAACCCTCTGTTTGGGGTAGATGAAGAAGTTACATTTAAAAACTCTATGCAACAGGTATCTATTGCCAAAGAGTGTGCTAACTGGATAAAACAAAAAGTAGAGATAAAAGAGGTTAACACGAAAGGCATTATCCCTTTTAATCTTTATCATATTGACAATGCAAAACAATCTACTGCTATACAAGGGAGTTCAAACTTTTCTTCCGTTGGTCTTGGCTACACACATTCTAACTCTTTTGCTATGAATACTTTAGTTCAAGATAGAGAGACAACAGAGAGTTTTTTATCTACATTTGATGAGATTTGGAACAACAAAAGTATGGTTCATGAGATTAAAGATAAGATACTTCATAGCCTTGAAGAACTTTATGAAGATAAATCCCCTCAGTTTTTATACTTCCTTACACTTTACAATATTTTTAAAGAGTTTATAGGAGAACTAGACGAGGATAAAATTATCCGTACAAAGACAGGTTTTAAAGATACTCTAGTATGGAATAAACTCTATAACTTCCAAAGAGATGGAGTTTTAGGTGCTATAGATAAGCTTGAAAAATACAATGGTTGTATCATAGCTGATAGTGTAGGACTTGGTAAAACTTTTGAAGCACTTGCGGTTATAAAATACTATGAACTTAGAAACGATAGAGTTTTAGTTTTAGCCCCTAAAAAGCTGAGAGAGAACTGGTCTATCTATACAGTCAATGACAAGAGAAACATTTTAGCAGATGATAGATTTAACTATGATGTACTTAACCATACGGATTTAACTAGAACTAAGGGAATGAGTGGTGAGATAAATCTTGAAACACTTAACTGGGAAAATTACGATTTAATCGTGATAGATGAATCCCACAACTTTAGAAATAGTGGCACAACAAATAAGAAGAAGAAAACTAAATCAAGATATGCAAGACTACTAGAAGATGTACTACAAAAAGGTGTTAAAACAAAAGTTTTAATGCTTAGTGCCACACCTGTAAACAATAAACTTAACGATTTAAAAAATCAAGTAGCGTTTATCACCGAAGCAAATGATGGTGCTTTTGACTCACAAGGTATCAAATCTATAGAACAAACATTGCGAAAATCACAAATGAAGTTTAATAGCTGGATGAACCTAGATGAAAAAAGCAGAACTACTACAAAGCTTTTAGATAGTCTAAATTTTGATTATTTTAAACTACTAGATTTAGTAACTATAGCACGAAGTAGAAAGCATATAGAGAAATATTATGACACTACAGATATAGGGAAGTTTCCACAAAGAAACAGACCAATAACATTAAAACCAGATATAGATATAAAAAATAGTTTTCCACCACTTAGCGAGATAAATAAAACCATAAGAAGAATGACACTATCAGCATACAGTCCTTTAAAATATGTATATCCACACAAGCAAGAAGAGTATGCTAAAAAGTATGATATTGACTTAGGAAATGGTAGAGTATTTAAACAAATAGATAGAGAAAACTCTCTTATACACTTGATGAGAGTAAATCTACTAAAAAGAATGGAAAGCTCTATAAACTCTTTTTCTCTCACTCTTATAAAACTAATAGATACAAATCAAAATATCATAGACCTAATAAACAACCATAGTAACAGTAGCTATGAAGAGGCAACTAATATTGATGTAGATATAGAGAGCGATGCTTATGCTTCACAACTTATAGGAAACAAGGTAAAAGTTTTACTCTGTGATGTTGATAAGATACGATGGAAACAAGATTTAGAGAATGATTTAGAGAAGCTAGAGACTCTACTTGCAGACTCTTTAGAAGTAGATGCTTCAAGAGACAATAAACTAAAAGTTTTAAAAGAGAATATATCTCAAAAAATCAACAACCCTTTTAATCCTAACAACAAAAAAGTGATAATATTCACAGCCTTTGCAGATACAGCTGGGTATCTTTACCAACATATTAACAAGTGGGCAAAAGAGGAGTTTGGAGTTGAGAGTTGTCTTATAACTGGTGGTGGCACAAACAAAACTACACTTGAGACAAAAAACAGAGATTTAAACTCTCTGCTTACTCACTTCTCCCCTGTATCCAAAAGTAGAGATAAGATAGACTCTCGTGCGACAAAAGAAATAGATATACTTATAGCAACAGACTGTATCAGTGAGGGGCAAAACTTACAAGATTGTGATTATCTTATAAACTATGATATACATTGGAATCCTGTACGAATCATACAAAGATTTGGGCGAATAGATAGACTTGGTTCTACAAATGATACTATTCAGTTAGTAAACTTTTGGGCTAACATGGAACTAGATGAGTATATCAACTTAGAGAGTCGTGTAAGTGGTAGAATGGTGTTATTAGATGTATCTGCAACAGGTGAAGAGAATATCATAGACACAAATAATTCTAAAGAAATGAATGACTTATCATACAGAGCGAAACAGTTAAAAGCCCTACAAGAGACAGTTATAGATTTAGAAGATGTAAGTGGTGGTATCTCCATAACAGATTTAACACTAAATGACTTTAAAATGGACTTGACGGGGTATCTAAAAGATAATGAAGAGAGTTTAAAGAAAAGCCTTAGAGGTATCCATAGTGTAGTATTAAATTCTCAAAACTCTAGTATATCTAAAGGTGTAATATTTTGCTTAAGATTGCTTGACAATGATATTAAGTCTGAAAACTACTCACTAGAGCCTTACTATCTAGTTTATGTAGATGAAAATAACGAACTGAAACTAGGCTTTTCAAATGCAAAAACTATATTAGACATTTATAAGAACCTTTGTATGGGCAGTGATAAAGCGATAGATGAAGCAGTAAAACTTTTTGAAAATGATACAGATAATTACAAAGATATGAGCAACTATACTTCAAAACTTCAAGTAGCAGTAAACAGCATTTTAGGTAAAAAAGAGGAAGATGATGTTGAGTCACTTTTTGGCTTAGATGAGACAAGCTTCAAAAGTAGTGGTGAGCTAATTTCAAGTGAATTTGAGCTTATATCATACTTGGTGATTAAGTAATGAAACAGATACTTGAGTACTTCAATATTCCTGCAAGTGCCAAAGCTACCAAAAAACTAAAAACATACCTACTAGAGAAGCACCCTTTAAAAGTAAATGATAAGAAACTTTTAAAAAACTATACAAAAACTATCATACTACACTACATTCTAAACCAGTCAAAAATTAACATCTCAAAATACGAAGATGAGCAGAGAAAATACATAGAAGTTTATGTTATGGTTATAGAGCTTACTTCAAAAGAGAAAATCAAACAGATCTCAAGCATAATACAAACTATCTTTCAAAAGCCTATTATCCTTATTTTTCAACATGACAATGCCATGTCTCTAAACATCACACCAAAAAGAGTAAGTAAAGCAGACAGCACTAAACTGGTAGCTGAAGAGTCACACTTTACAAGCTGGATAGATTTGCAAAACCCTACAGAGCTAGAATCTGAGTTTTTAGATGCACTTGAAATAAAAAAACATCCATTTACGAACTTTTATGATTTTTACAAAAGCTATGAAAAACTAATCATCTCTTTTAATGCTTCAAAATTTAGTGGTATATTAGGACAAAAAGAGGATACAAAAGAGATATTAAATCAGATACAAGAGCTACAAACAGCCATAAATAATACAATTTCAAAGATAAAAAAAGAAGATGATATAAGAGCAAAAGTAAATCTAAATATTGAGCTTAAAAAATCACAAAACAGACTGGAAGAGTTAAAAGGAAAATTATGAGTAGTAAATTACTAAAAATCAATACACTGTATTTAGATAATTATCGTGCATTTGAAGATTTCAGTATCTCATTTGATGAACGATTAACTGTTTTAGTAGCTACCAATGGAAAAGGTAAAACAGCTATACTAGATGCTATTTCTGCTTCATTTGGTACATTTGTTAATGCTACAGGATTAGCTAACGGAGTAAGATTAACTAGAGATGATGTACGAAAATTTAAAGCTAGAGATACACAAAGTAATGAGATGGAAGAGAAGTATCCACTTGTCGTTAAAGCAAGTGGATATATAGATGATAATTTTGCAGAATGGATTAGAGAATATAAGAAACCAAAATCTTCTCTTACTTCTAAAGATACTAAACAGTTAATAGCCTATGGTAAAAAAATCAGTGAACTTGTATCTCATGGAAAAAAAACAAATCTACCCCTGATTTCATATTACGGCACAGGAAGACTTTGGGCTCAAGGGAGACGCACTTTTGATAAAAAGAACAATGAAACTAGTAGATTAAGTGGATACATTGATTGTTTAGATTCATACTCTAGTTATAAATCTTTTAAAACTTGGTATGAATATATTTGCAAATCAGAACTTGAAATGAAGATAGAAGCAATAGAAAAAGAGTATATAAACTTACCAAAAAATGAATTTACAACTATGCGAAAAGCTATCCAAGAAGCTGTAAATGAGGTTATATACAACAATAGTGGCTGGAAAGATATAGTCTATAGACAAAAAGCAAAAGCAATCATTATGGATCATGACGAACATGGAGAACTATCAGTTACTCAACTCAGTGATGGTATAAGAAGTATGATAGGCTTAGTAGCAGATATAGCCTATAGAACTATAAAACTAAACCCTCACTTGCAAAATGCTCCAAAAGAGACATCAGGAATCATCCTAATAGATGAGATAGATATGCACTTGCATCCAAAATGGCAACAAACTGTTTTAACAGATATGATGAAGGCATTTCCACTTATGCAGTTTATAGTAACGACACATAGCCCACAAGTTCTCTCAACAGTTAAAAAAGAGCAGATAAGAATCCTAGATGACAACAGAGTGATAACTCCATCTGCACACAGTTTTGGAGAGGATAGTTCAGTTTTACTAGCTGAAATCATGGGAGTATTGCCACTTCCACCGTTGGAAATAGTTGAGAGTAAAGAGTTGAAAAGTGAGTTGTAGATGAAAAAGTATGATGAATGGAATGAAGTTAAAAAACAAACCAATATTTATAAAAGAAAATTGGGAATTAAACCAAGAGAAATATTTTGGGTTAAAATCGGACAAAATATTGGTGATGAAGAGTATGGAAAGGGTGAGGTGTTTTCAAGACCTGTTCTTGTAGTGAGGCAACTTACACATGACTTATTTGTAGGTATTCCAATCACTTCTACACTTAAAAATGATGATTATTTTCATACTTTTGAATATAGTTCAAAAAAAGGTATTCATAAAAATAGTGCTATGATTTTACAGCTTAGAACTTTTAGTAAAAAAAGAATTACAGATAAAATTGGTAAAATGAATGTTGAAGATTTTAAAACAGTACAAGAGAAAATAATGAAGATGATTATTCCCACTTAAAAAAAAGTGGGTGTGCCTTTCGGCGAATTGTAAAAAAAGTATATCATAAAAAAGTTAAAATTTCAAGAGGTAAAAAATATGAAAAAGTTAGATGGTAAGAGTTTAGATATAAAAGAGCAAAACATAGAACAACTCAAAGAGCTGTTTCCTGAAGTGTTTAGCGAAGGCAAAATCAACCTTGAAAAGCTTCAAGAGGAGTTGGGTAACTTTAGCGATGATGAAAATGAGAGATACAACTTCACATGGAACGGTAAACAAAATGCCAAAAAAATTGCTCAAACGCCATCTACTGGAACACTAAGACCCTGTAAAGAGGAGTCTAAAGATTGGGACACTACACAAAACCTCTACATAGAGGGCGATAACCTAGAGGTGTTAAAACTTCTACAAAAATCTTACCACAAACAAGTGAAGATGATATACATAGACCCACCGTACAATACTGGTAAAGATTTTGTATATAAAGACAACTTCAAAGACAATATAAAAAACTACCTTGAAGTGACAAATCAAGTAGATAGTGAGGGTAACAAGCTAAGTGTAAATGCCGATACAAATGGAAGGTATCATAGTGATTGGCTCTCTATGATGTACCCTAGACTAAAGTTAGCTAGAAATTTACTGAAAGATGATGGGGTTATTTTTATAAGCATAGATGATAATGAAGTAGCAAACCTTAGAAAACTTTGTGATGAGATTTTTGGAGAGGATAATTTTGTAGGAGAATTAAAATGGAAGAAAAAAAAACAACCAAGTTATCTTGCTACACATATTGCTGGTGTTATGGAATATATTATAATTTTTGCTAAAAATAAAACTAATTTGGAAAAATTATCTATAGAAGGAACGACAGATACTACAAAGAAAGTTATAAATATTTCTAATTCAGAAAGTGAAAGAATATTTAAAGTAGGGGTTAGAATTAAATTAGGAAATGAAGGTGTTATAAGAGCTGGGAAATATAAAATAAAAACTATGACTATTGAGTATAAAAATGATGTTTTTTATAAAGATGGAAAAACAATCAATGAAGTAAAAGTAATAGCAAGATTTCTAAATACTCAAGAAAATATAGATAAATTTATAGAAGAAGATTTATTGTTTATTAGTAAAAATTTTGGATTAAGAAGAGATGTTTCAAAAGAAGATTTAGGTAAAAGAAAATCTATAACAGATTTATTATTAGAATGGGGAGATAATCAAGAAAGTGATAAAGAACAATTAGAATTATTAGGTTCATCGGATTTTTTTGATTACACTAAACCAACTTTATTAATTAAAAATTTTGTAAAATCACTTTTTTCAGAAAAAGAAATTATCTTAGACTTCTTCTCAGGTTCAGCCACAACAGCCCATGCAGTGATGCAACTAAACGCAGAAGATAAAGGAAATAGAAAATATATCTGTGTCCAAATCCCAGAGCCAACAGATGAAAAAAGTGAAGCCTACAAAGCAGGATATAAAAACATCTGTGAGATAGGAAAAGAGAGAATCAGAAGAGCAGGTAAAAAGATAGTAGAAGATAACAGCGATAAAGATTTAAGCCATTTAGACATAGGTTTTAAAGTCTATAAACTAGATAACTCAAATATAAAAGAGTGGGATAGCGACTTTGAAAACCTAGAACAAAACTTACTAGATGCAGTAGATAACATAAAAGAAGATAGAACAAGCCAAGACCTACTCTATGAAATCATCCTAAAATACGGCTTAGACTTAACCCTCCCTATAGAAGAGATGGAGATAGAAAATAAAATAGTCTATAACATAGGATTCGGTGCATTGGTAGTCTGCCTTGATGATGAGGTAACTATAAATGTAGTTGAAAAAATAGCCGAGTTTATCAAAGAGCAAGTGATTTACGATGAAGAGAAGAAAAAACGCCATGCAAGAGTAGTCTTCAAAGATGGAAGTTTTAAAGATAGTGTTTTAAAGACTAATGCTATACAGGTACTGAAACAAGCTGATATTGATGAAGTTGTGAGTGTGTAGTTATGATAAAAGCTATAAAATTAAAAGATGTTGCTACCTATAAGACAACTGTAGAGATAAATAA
>JALVVR010000057.1 GCA_027023305.1 Campylobacterales bacterium
CCAAAAAAGTTAAATGTAAACTTTTCTAAAAACTTGATAAAAAGCTTCATAGTCAAAAAAGCCACTATAAAAGCCACAACAAATCCAACTCCTAAAGCTAAAAAGTTTTGATTTGAAAACTCATGATAATGCTTTAAAAAGTCATATCCACTAGCTGCTAGCATTACAGGGAATGCCAAAAGAAAAGAGAACTCAGCAGCAGCTTTTCTATCAAGACCACTTAAAAGTGCCCCTACTATCGTACTTCCTGCTCTACTAGTTCCAGGTATGAGTGCAAAAACTTGTGCAATTCCTATGATGGAAGCTTGTTTGTATGTAACATCCTCTACATCTTTTGTATCATGAGAGGTTTTGTTGTAAAAGAACTCTTGGATAAGAAATACTACTCCCCCCACTATAAACATGATAGCCACTGTTTTAACAGTAAAAAGTTCTTTGATTTGGTGTGAAAACAGAAGTCCAATTACTGCAATAGGTAGAAATGCTATAAAAAGTTTTATCCAAAGATTTATATGCTTAAATGTAAACTTTTCTTTATAGTTTGCCACTACTGCCAAAATTGCAGCTAATTGTATGATAACTTCAAAAGCTTTGTTTGTATCACTTTGAGCTACTCCTATAAACTTAGATGCTACTATCATGTGTCCTGTTGATGAGATAGGTAAAAACTCTGTGAAGCCTTCTATTATGCTTAGGATTATTGATTGAAAGATGTCCATTAGTTACCTTTATATTTGATTTAAAAGCTCTATTAACTGCATAGGGTCAACTTGTACTCCCCATACTTTTGCACCAAGGTGTAAGTGTGGTCCGGTAACTCTTCCTGTTGCTCCTGAGAGTCCTAAAACTTGACCTTGTTTTACAAAATCACCTTTTTTTACTTTGAATCTACTCATATGAAAATATCCCAGATATATACCCTCTCCATAGTTTACTAAAACAGAGTTTCCAGCAAAAAATCGTTTTTTTACTAAGACTACTTGCCCATCATTTGCACTGACAATAGGTGTACCTGTTTTTGCTCTAAAGTCTGTACCTGAATGATAACTTTTTAGTGAACCGTTAAAGAGTCTTTTTGTACCAAAAGGGCTTGTTATCTTTGTTGTCATAGGAAAGATAAAAGGTCTATCCCAAAAAGCTTCAGGAGTGATAGTGTTATAAATCTTTTGAGCCTCTTTGTATTCTCTAGCTATTCTTATCTTCGCTTGCTTTGAAAAGTGAGCTTTTTTAGGATTTACTCTCAATCTCTCACTTTTGTATTTACCATCTGTGATTTTAACTCTAAAAGTTTTATATTTTTTCTCTTCATCTTCAAATGTTACTGTTACAAGTTTATCACTATGAGGTTTAGTATAGTAGTTTACAGGTACTATCGCATAGTAAGCATAAGACTTATCTAAAATAGTTGGGAAAAATTTATATCTTTTACCACTAAATGCTACATAACCACTTGTATCTGACTTTAGTAAAAAGCACCTTCCATTTGAAACTTTGTTTTTTAAAAGAGCAACATCTCCAAAACTAAAAGAAACCAATAAAACCAATAAAAAACTAATCCTCTTCATGAAGTACCTTATGATAGATTTTTAAAAATGATATGAAAAAAGTTGTGATTGCAGGACCGATAATAACACCCCAAAATCCAAAACTGCTAATCCCTGCAAGCATAGCAAAAAAGATAACTAAAGAGCTTATATTTGATGGAGTTTTCATAGCTTTTTCATTTACATAGTCGATTATAACAGGCTTTATCAAAGTATCTGCAAAAAAGGAGATAACTACTACCGAATAAATAGCTATAACACCAGCTCCAAAGTGGTCACCAGTTGAGTATTGGTAAAGTGCAAGTGGTAGCCAAAGCAGAAGTCCACCAACAACTGGTATAAGTGATGCAAATCCATAAAGAACTCCTAAAAAGAGTCCGTTATATCCATAAATCATAGATATAATAGAAAATAATGCCCCCTCAAAAATAGCTGTTATCAAAGTAGAGTAAAAGACTAAGTTCATGACACTTGATATTTCAGTAAAAAAGGAGCTGTTTTTTTCAAATGGAAGTATATCTTTTAGATACTCTATGAGTTGTTTCCCATAAAGATTTATAAAAAAGTAAAAAATTAGGATAGCTATCATGTCTTTTACAAAGTTTGCACTTCCTTTTAAAATAAGCCCTGTAAATTTAAAAAAGTTATTTGTAAGGTTTGCAACATTTATACTTGCTAAGACTTCCTTTATATATGGTTTTGCAAATCCTAAATACTCAGGTAAAACAAGTTGTTTTTTTAATCCAACTATCTTTTTCACCATCTCTATATCAAAGTTATTAGCTACATGACTTATTGCATTTATCGCATAAAACATAGGTACGAAAAAGATAATAGTTAAGATAATAGTTAAGATTATAGTTTTTATCAAAGCTCTTTTATACTTTTTATCAAGCCAAATATATAGGTTACTTGTAGCTATTGCTAAAAGTGAAGCTATGGCAATAGGCATCAAAAATGGTTTATAAAGATACCATACAAAGTAAAGTACTGCTAAAAAAAGGCCAAATAGAAATCCTCTTTTATTATTCATCAAAAAGTCCTTTTTCTAAACTAGGAGGAGAGAGTTTAAAAACATCATAGCATTTTGGAGTTGCTACTCTCCCTCTCGCTGTTTTTTCTATATATCCATTAGCGATTAAGTATGGCTCTATCACATCTTCGATAGTACCCTCATCTTCACTCAAAGTTGCTGCTATTGTTCCCAAGCCTATCGGTTTTCCACGAGATTCTATCAAAAGATTGATAAGTTTTAAATCCATTTCATCAAATCCTCTATCATCAACCCCAAGCTCATCCAAAGCAAACTTAGCAATTCCAAGCTCAATACTCTCCATATCCTCCACATCGGCAAAATCTCTAACTCTTTTAAGCAATCTCAAAGCAATCCTTGGAGTTCCTCTACTTCTCTTTGATAACTCAGCTGATGCATCATTAAGACAAGGTTTGTTTAACTTCGTGGAAGCCCTTTTTATGATAGTTGCTAACTCACTCCTAGTATAAAACTGCATACGAAAGTGCATACCAAATCTATCTCTTAGAGGAGAGCTTATCATACCAGCTCTAGTTGTTGCTCCTATCAAAGTAAACTTTGGTAAATCAAGCTTTATAGTTTGTGCAGCAGGACCACTTCCTATGATGATATCAAGTCTAAAATCCTCCATCGCAGGATATAGTATCTCTTCGATAGCAGGGGAGAGTCTGTGAATCTCATCTATAAAAAGTATATCTCCCTCTTCAAGATTTGTCAGTATCGCAGCCAAATCCCCACTCTTTTCTATCATCGGAGCAGCTGTAGTTTTCATGTTTGCTCCCATCTCAGTTGAGATTATGTTTGCTAGAGTAGTCTTTCCAAGCCCAGGAGGTCCAAAAAAGAGTACATGGTCTAAAACTTCACCTCTTTTTTTAGCAGCTTTTATAAAAACTTGAAGATTTTTTTTAATCTTCTCTTGCCCTATATACTCATCAAAACTACTAGGTCTTAAAGTTACCTCATAGCTATCTTCAAAACTAAACTTTTCTACTTCTACTACTCGTTTTTCCATGATTTATCTTTGAAACTCTAATAAACTATCTAGCTTTTTATCTAACTCATTCCAAGATTTTTCTACATCTGGATATTGAGTTTTTATTTTAGAAATTTTATTAATATAATCTTCTTGTGATAATATTAATTCTTCATCTAACTCTTCTACTCTTATCTTTTTATTTATAATAGTTGTATATTTTTTTAACTCTTGTGCTTTGCCTTTTTTTGGTTTATTTAAAGAAGATTTTGCTAATACTAAATACTTTTTTACAATTTCAAAATCAAAAATATCATCATCTACATATTGATAAAAATCTTCCGAGATTAAATCTTTTATGTTTTTTGTTGGTCTTGGAAAATCATAACAAAGTTGACCTTCCATCGCATGATTTACAAATGGTTGTAAATTAATAAAATATTTTAGATTTTTTATCTCAAAAGTTCCATTAACTAAATCTATCATGATAATAGAAGTAGGTATTTTTTCAAATGCTGCAGATTTTGAAAGTGATTTTACATTTCCCTTTTTTATTGTAAAAAGTTCTCTTGCAGCTGATTTTAACTCTATTAATAATTTTTTAACATCATGAAATTCTATTAAAAAATCAGGAATTGTACTTTTTACTCCCATTATTTCAATCTTTCCATCTTTGTTTATAAAAAAATTATGATTCCCATCATCACCCGAAAAATCTATATTTCTTATCATACTGTTTTGTGAAATTATCTCTAAAATTATCTTTTCTAAAAACCAACCATAAATTATATTTCTTGAGTACTTTAATTCTCCTCTACCTAAAGTTCCACCTTTTAATTTATAACCATCATCTATGAACTTCATGAATTTTAAATATTTTTCTTCATAATCCTTACTTATTTTATCAAATAAACTAATAGTCAAAATATCTTTTGTAAAATTTTTATAAATATTTGATATTTCTGTAAATTCCATTTCATCCAGTCGTTTCAAATAATCCTCCAAGATTTTTATTGTTAACTGCTTTACTATTTTTAGGCATAGTTTTTAATAAGTTATCTATTAGTTTAGGAGGAACTCCCTCTCCTATAACTTGTCTTATCAAGTTATCACTAGCCCAGAGAGGAGGTTGCCAATCATCTGGAAGTCCTGTTAAGATAAATATCTCTTTAAGTGTTAAAACTCTAGCATCAGAATATGTTCCATCCTCTTTTAATCTTCCTGGGTGAACATTATTTTGAGATGAAACAGAGCCATTTGCCATAGTTATAGTTGGTGCTGGTTTATCCCACTCTATCCTCTTATATGTAGTAGAGTACCCCTTAATTTTATCTCCATTTTCTTTTTGTGGGAAATATATTTTATTGTCTAATGCTGTTTTTCCTGTTGGAGTATGTTTTAACCATAATATATGCCTATCATTATGTTTTTTTGCATAATGATATTTGATATTAGATTTTTCACTACTTTCTAAAGATGGTAGTTCTCCTATCGCTTCTTTGACGGTAATTTTTTTATTTTTTTGTGGAAAATCCCATTTGTTATTTTTAGATATTAAAAAAATTGCTCTTTTCCTAGTTTGAGGAGTATCATAATCAGCAGTATCGACAATGTTATAATTTATAAAATAACCCAATACTTCTAATTCATCTTTAATATAATCAACTATTTTAATTTTTTTACCATTTAGTTCAACAAAGGTTTTTAAAATACCTGGAACATTTTCTATCAAAATATGTTTTGGTTGTAGTAATTTAATAAAATCAATAACATATTTTATTAGTGAATTTCTTGGGTCATTTTTTCTCATTTTACCAGCAACACTCATGCCTTGACAAGGTGGAGTTGCCAATAAAAACTCACAGTTTTTCTCTCTAGCTTCACTTAAAACATTGTTAAATATATTTTTATCTGTTATATCTCCTTCTATCATGTTACAGTCAGGATGATTTTCTCTATAAAATTTTGCTCTTTTTTCTAAAAGTTCATTTGCCACTACAATATCAATACCATGTTTTTTTATATAAGTTTCTGCAATCCCTACATTAGCAAAAAGTGATACTCCATTCATACCTTTACCTTCTCAATATTTTGAAACTTATTCTAGCTAATTTTTTCTAATAAACATAGAAATATTTCAATTTGAAATATTTCTCATTAGTACTCATACTCACTTGAAGGGAATTTTCTCTGCTTTACTTCATCTATATAGCTATCAAGTCCATCTCTTATAAGTTTTGCACCCTCAAGGTATCTTTTTACAAACTTTGGTTTAAACTCTTCAAAAAATCCAAACATATCACTCCAAACCAAAACTTGTCCGTCAGTATCAGCTCCTGCACCTATACCGATAGTTGGGATAGAAACTGATTTTGTTATCTCTTTTGCAAACTCACTTTTTACTCCCTCTATCACAAGAGCAAATGCTCCAGCTTTCTCGATAGCCTTTGCATCTTCGAGCAGAGCTTTTAAATCCTCTTTATCTCTTCTAACCTTGTAGCCACCCTCAGCTCTTACATATTGAGGCATTAAACCTATATGTCCGACTACTGCGATAGAGTTTTTTACTAAGTGTTCTATGATAAAAGCTCTATCTTTTCCACCCTCAACCTTTACAGCACTAGCATCACACTCTTTGTAAACTCTAACTGCATTTGTTAGAGCCTCCTCTTTTGTGTTGTAGCTACCAAAAGGCATATCTAACACCACCATAGAGTTTTTAGCCCCTGCACAAACTGCTTTTGTGTGGTATATCATCTGAGAAAGATTTGCACTTAGAGTATCACTCTCACCTAAAAAACTCATGTTCAGACTATCTCCAACAAGTATCATCTCAACTGAGCTGTCAAAAAGATTTGCAAACAGAGCATCATAGGCAGTTATCATGACTATTGGCTCTTTGTTTTTTAGATTTTTTATCGTGTTTATTGTTACTTTTTTTTCGTATTTGTTTGTATGGATACTCATAAAAACTCCTTAATCTACAAATATTATAACAAAAAAGTGTATAATAAAACAAAAAAGGTTTTTTCATGACAAAAGCTTTAGCTATTTTGTTTCTTATTGCCTCTTCACTTTTCTCAAGTGTCATAAAGGTTTCATTGGCTGCAAATGTTACTTATGCGATAGATGAACTAAAACAAGAGTTTAACAAAACTCATCCAGATATAAAGGTACTTACAACTATAAGTGGAAGTGGAAAACTAACTGCTCAAATAAGACATGGAGCTGATTTTGATATATTTATGTCAGCAAATATGAAGTATCCTGAAGCTTTGTATAAAGATGGTTTGGCAAAAACAAAGCCAGTTGTTTATGCGAAGGGTAGTTTGATACTTTTAAGTCCAAAGAAAAGAGATTTTTCAAAAGGTATAGATATTATCACAGATGAAAATATAAAAAAGATAGCAGTTGCAAACCCTAAACTAGCTCCTTATGGAAAGGCTACTGTTGAGGTACTAAAGAGTTTAAAACTATATGATAGAGTGAAGAACAAGTTTATATTTGGTGAGTCTATCGGACAGACTGTTATCTATACTCTAAATGCCTCTGATATAGGATTTATAGCAAAATCAACTATCTTTTCTCCTAAACTAAAAGGCTTTGTAAAGGGTAAAAACTGGATAGATATAGATCCAAAAACCTACAATCCCATATCACAAGGTATGGTACTACTTAAAGATAACAAAGAAGCAAAAGCATTTTATGACTTTATGCTAAGTGATGATGCAAAAAAGATACTTAAAAAGTATGGATACACACTACCTTGAATATAGATTTTACTCCTTTTATACTATCTTTTAAGTTAGCATTTATTACAACAGCTATACTCTTTTTTATAGGTGTTCCTTTTGGATGGTTTTTATCTCAAACAAAGTCAAGATTTAAGCCTCTTATTGAGGCGATTACTGCACTTCCAATAGTCTTACCACCCTCAGTTTTAGGATTTTATATACTTGTAGTTTTATCTGATAAATCACCCGTTGGAGGATTTTTTGCTGAGTTTTTTAACTTAAAGCTGGTATTTAGCTTTTGGGGGCTTGTTGTTGCAAGTTGTTTTTACTCATTTCCTTTTATGATTCAACCTATTCAGAGTGCATATGAGAACTTGAACAAAAACATGATAGAGGCTAGTTATCTAAGTGGGAAAAATGTTCACCAAACTATCCTAAGAGTTGCACTTCCAAACATAAAACCATCTTTGATAACTGCTATTATCATCACTTTTGCTCATACTGTTGGAGAGTTCGGAGTAGTTTTGATGGTTGGTGGAAGTATCCCTGGTGAGACTAAAGTTGCATCAGTTGCTATATATGAGCTTGTCGAAGAGATGGATTATCATATGGCAAATATTTATAGTGCTATTATGTTAGTTATAAGTTTTGTGATACTTTTTGGAGTATATATTTTTAACAAACAACACAACAAAAAGTTTAGTATATGAAGTTAGATTTTCAAAAGCCATTAATCGGATCAGATGGAGAGATGTTACTAAAAATAGATTTGGATTTAAACAAAGGTGAATTTATATCTTTAAGTGGAGCTAGTGGAAGTGGAAAGACTACAATTTTAAGGATTTTAGCTGGACTGGAAGTTGCAGATGGGAAAATAGTTGTAGATAAAGAAGTTTGGCTAGATAAAAACTTTAGCTTACCTCCCCAAAAAAGGAAGATGGGGTTTGTTTTTCAAGATTATGCACTATTTCCTAACATGAGTGTTGAGCAAAATCTACTTTTTGTAAACAAAGATAAAAACTTATCTGATAAACTGCTTTCTATGACTGAACTTAGTGAACTGAAAAACAGATATCCAAACTCACTAAGTGGAGGGCAAAAACAAAGAGTTAGTATTTGTAGAGCTTTGATGAAAAAACCAAAGATACTACTTTTAGATGAAGCTTTTTCTGCTTTGGATGCTGTGATGAGAACTAAACTTCAAGATGATGTCTTGGCACTTCATAGAGAGTTTAAAACTACTACTTTGATGATCTCTCATGATAAAAGTGAGATAGCAAAGATGTCAGATAGAGTTGTTTTGATAGACAAAGGAAAAGTTGTTGATGATAAAAGAGCTAGCGAAATGTTTTCTTCAAAAACCCTACAAGGAGAGATTTTAAAAATAACAGATAAAAAAGCTCTACTCTCAGTTGAAAAACAAGTTTTAGAGATAAAAGACAGAGACTATAAAGTAGGAGAGAAAGTAAGTTTTGAACAAAGTCTTTTCTAAGCCATTTTTACTAACTCTTTTTTTCAAACAAAACAAGTACCACCGACATGGAGTACTTGTTCACACTCTAAAGGTTCTTTATCACACTGTAAAAAACAAAGATTACAAACTCCTCCCCTCAGCACTTTTACACGATATAGGAAAACCATTTGTCGCTTATCAAGATGAAGAGGATGTCGTAACAGGTGAGTGGTCATTTACCGACCATGAGGAAAAAAGTTATCAAATCATAAAAAACTGGAACTTTATAAGTGGGTACACAAAAAAGATGGTTAGATACCATTACCTCATAAGAGATATAAAAAAACACAAAATAGAAGATCCAAAAAGAAGTGCAGAAAAAAAGATGATTTGGGATAGTTTGGATGAAGATATGCAGGAGGATTTGAGAAGGTTTATAAGGTATGATGATTTGGGGAAGGTCTGAGGTTTTGTGATAAGTTTAATACAATGAACTAATAGACATATTTTTAGTTCAATAGACTGTACATATCACCTTGATTTAGTAAATCAGAAAATTTTCCACTTGGTTAATTTTTTTTAAACTTTTTCATAAATCCTCCATCAACTTTCCTTTAAACTAGAGTTTTTAAAATGATACATCATCAGAGAACTTGCTACTGCTACATTCAAACTTTTTACCATAGGGGAAATTTCTATCATGACTGTTTCATTACAGATTTTGAGTATATTTTCTGAAATCCCTGCATGTTCATCTCCCATCAGTAAAACCCATTTTTTGGGTACTTTTACTTTTTGTAGTGGGGTTGCATCTTTTGTGATTTCTGCAGCGAATACTTTATAGCCTAAAGATTTTAGTTTTTCTATAGTGGAGTAGATATCATGATAAGTATCTATCTTTAGTTGACTTACATATCCCATAGATACACGAAGTGCTTTTCTTCCAAAGGGGTGAGGGCTTTTTCCTGAGATGATAAGTGAGTCAACCTCAAGTGCAGCTGCAGACCTAGCAATAGCTCCTACATTTTCATTTTTAGTGATATTTTCTAGCATGATGATGTGATTTCCCATCTCCTCGAGTGGAGTTTGAGAGGGGCGAATCCCGTGCATCATGACACCGTGATGGATGTTATGTCCTACTATTTCTTTCATGACAGTTTTATCTGCAACATAAATCGAGGGGATATTTTTACTTTCTATCAAAGTTCTGTGTTCATCATAAAACTTTTTGGTTGCTAAAATACTTCTAACTTCGATA
This sequence comes from Campylobacterales bacterium, assembly GCA_027023305.1. Taxonomy (GTDB): domain Bacteria; phylum Campylobacterota; class Campylobacteria; order Campylobacterales; family QNZT01; genus SZUA-1377. Next base: position 9,996 of record JALVVR010000057.1, read on the forward strand.
TTTGTTTGAAGAAGCATAGAAACCACTTTTGGACTATCAGCGATAAAACTGTTGTCTTTTGTTACGGCATTGTCTCTTAGTTGTCGGTAGATTTGTAAAGAGGGGATATTTAGGTTTGTTACTTCTGTTAGTGTCATGAGCTTTATCTTAGATATGAACCACTGTTTATATCTAAAGTAGTACCATTGATATACTCAGGTGACTCAGTGGCTAACCAAAAGATAGTTTTTGCTATCTCTTTGGCTGTGGCAAAACGATTTGTTACAACTGTTTTTAAAAATGCCTCTCTTCTTTCAAGAGGAATACTCTCTAGCATATCAGTTTCTACTGGGCTTGGGGCTACTGCATTTATAACTACTTTTCCGTTAAATATTTTGGCAAAACTTTTAGTTGCATTTATCAATCCAGCTTTAGTAGCTCCATACCATACATCTGGATGTCCTATTTGACCTGCGATAGAGGCATTATTAACAACTCTTACTGCTCCTGCTTTTACACACTCTTCTATAAGTTTGATAGGTGCTTCAAGATTTAGTTTTAACATATTATTTATCTTGTCATGAGGATAGTTGTTATAAGGGAGAGAATACATAACACCTGCATTGTTAATAAGAATATCTATATGTCCAAGAGATGCGATAAGTTCAGGAATTTTTTCTGTATCAACTAAGTCATACTCTATGCACTTTATATCACTTTTGTAAGCAAAATCTGTAAAATCTCTAGCTATTACGACAATATGATATTTTAACTCTAAAAATAGCTTGGTAAGTTCTAGTCCTATGCCTTTGTTTCCACCTGTGATTAGTACTGTTTTCATGTGATTGCCTCTTTGTAAATTTTTATGTACCCTAAAATTTAGGGCTTTTAAGTGTACTCTATTTAAAAAGTTGAGAGTGAGAACCTATACGGATAAGATTTAATGTATCATCATCAATCAAATAAATAACGAGCAAATCTCCACTTAATGCATGGTCTAACGCTTCTTTTGGAAGAGGTTGCTTTTCTATCAATTTTGAAATATATGATACAAACTTTGTAAAATGTTGGTCACTAAATTTTATATTTCTAAAATCTTTTATAAAAAGTTTATGTCTTTTTACTTTAAGCATTTTTCTCTTTTATCATATCTTCTAAAGAGGTTGTTTGCATATTTATACCTTTTCTAGCATCATTGATAGCATTTTTTGTATCTTCATTTGGTATTTTTACTTCAAATGGTAAGCCTTTATGAAGTGTAACTTGGTTTAAAAATATATTTACAGCTTCTCCCATCGTAAGACCAAGTTCTTTAAAAATTTTTTTTGCACTCTCTTTTATTTCTTTATCTAGTTTTATACTAGTAGTCTCTTTTACAGGAATTGTCATGTTTTGCTCCTTTGTAATACCAAAGTATTATTCTAACTAGATTTTTTGAAAAAGTCAAGAGTAATATTTTTAAATCTGGTGGAAGTGTGGGGAATCGAACCCCAGTCCAAAGATAGGCTAGTTTAGACCTCTACATGCTTAGAAGAGCTGTTTGTCGTCATCTTGTTTCACACAACTCGCAAAGTTACACAAGACCAAGATTTGATTTCATTTTAGGGACAATCACTTCCTAAAACTAAGCTCTCTGAAGGTTAGCCCTTGAAAATCCAGCTAGAGAGCATCACTAGCCAAGAGCCTCCTATATGTGCCTACGCAGCTTTTGCGAAAGCAGGAGTATAATTTGTATTGTTTGCGTTTATAATTAACGAGATAGTTTATAGTCTTTCAAAGACTACATGCAGTCTAAACCTACCTTACCCCTGTCGAAGCCAAGTCACTCCCAGATAAAGGACGGTGATTATATCAGTTATTTAGATAAAAGTCAAGCAAAGCACCCATTGAGTTTACACTACTGTTTAGTGGGATGTTATCACTTATGAAGTAAGTTATATCATTATCATCCATTTGCTCTATGATATTTTCAGTTAAGTTTTTGTTTTCAAAGATTTCACCACATAGGACTATGTTTGTGTTATGTTCTTCAATGATGTCGGTAACTACTTTAGATAGAGTATTTATGATAGCCGAGCCTTTTAGATTATTTGCTATATCTTTTTCAGTTACAATCTTTATAGTTTTATTTTTTTTCTCGTACTCATATATATCTTCATGACATATCTCATACTTAGATTCTGCCATAAGCTGTGCTTCATTTTTATAGTTTATCTCTTTATCAAAAGTATTATCAAAAAGTTTTGAAATACTGTTTTCAAGTTCATATAAAAGAGAAAAATCACCATCTTTATACTCTAAAATTTTTGCACTATCATTTTGAAACTCAAAGACCAAAGCTTCTTCAAAACCACTAAGATATCTATGTAAAATAGATAGATAACTCTTCTCTTTAAGCTCTATTTGACAATCACTTTTGAAGTTGTTTATGTTGAAAAAATCTCTCTTTTTTATATTGCATGAGCAGAGTATCTCATCATTTTTAGCTATTGCAATACTATTACCATAAATACTAAAACACTCATTTTCTATCTTTTTAGGAAGCTTGATACTAAGTGGTACTAACCCAAAACCAGCACTTAAAATCATATCTTTTCCATAAAGTTTTTGTATAAAACTATCTGGATAATCTATAAAACTCTTAGGAGCATTAACCAAAAAGTCTATATCATCTACTAATCTATCTATATCATTATCCTTGACTTTATAAAAAATCATAGGTTGGTTGACCTCATGAGCTAACAGCTCTTCAAAGGAGTTTTTTGGTAGTTTCAGTTCATAAAAGTTGTTAAAAGTTGTTAAAAGTTACTACTCCAACAGGTGCATTTTTCACTTTTTCTAATCTATGAAGTTGTCTCTTTTTGACTCTAAGCATAGGTTTTATATCACTGTTTAGTAACTCATCTTCTTTTTTACTGATATTTGCATACTTTGCTAAAGTTGTATTCTTTATCAAAAGAGGGAGGGTTTTCGTAGGAAGATTTAAAAGTTCTCTAACAGTTTTAACTGGCTTACTCTTGGTGGCAATGGCTACTAAGTAGTAGCCATTTACATTTCTTATAAGTCCTACTTTACTAGCTTTTATAAGTTTTATAAACTCACTTTTTATATCTAGTGAAATAATTTTTTTCTTCTTGGTATATAAGTTAAAGCTACAGCTTTGCACATCAAAATCGCTGTTGTCTTTTAGTATCATGGGAGTGATACAAGTACTCGTTTTTGTAAAGTCTTCTACTTTTAATACATATGAAAACTCTTTGATAAACTTAAACTCAAACCTATCTAAATCTTTTTTTTGCCCTCTAAAGTTTATGGCAATCTCTTTTTCATTTAAAAAGTTTTTTTCTATGAAGTATTCTAAGTCATATTTTGAGCAAATTTCATCAAGATAATTTTTTGCTTCATCGCTCCACTCATAAATATCAAAGAAATATTGGTAATTATACACAGATTTTCCTCATAGTTTTCAAAATTGTAACATAATAACTATAATAAAAACTTATGAGATTAATTATTTACCTCTTATTAACAACTTTAGATACAATTTGTATCAAAAAAGGACTTTCATGAAAAAAATCATTTCAATTATTTTAATCTTATTAGTTGTCGGTGGTGTAGTTGTGTTTTTAAACTCAAAAGATAACTATGACTCATCAAAATACTATTTCTCAAAAGATAACCAAACCATAGACTTTAAGTTACCTGACCAGTTTGACAAATCTCACTCACTAAGTTCAGATACAAAGTTGATAGTTGTAGCTTTTGTAAAAAAAGATGGACATACAGTTAGAGAATACTTAAAAAAACACAATCCCTCTTTGCTAGAACAAAATCATGCATACTTCATAGCAGATATTTCTAAAGTACCTGTTGTGATAAGAAATATGTTTATACTAAAAGATTTAAAAAAGAGTAAATTTCCAGTACTTTTGATTTATGACAAAAAGATTTCAAAATCTTTAGATGAAAACAAAGAGGGTATCATGATACTTCACTTAGACAACAAGGTAATAAAATCTACAGATTATATCCATGATGAAAAACAATTAGATAAATTGTTCAAAAAATAATCAGCCACTATTACTATCCATTTACTTTTCTAGCTATAATTAGATAATCAAAACTTATATTTGGTTATCTAATAGACCTACTATTAAGTCCTATCTCCTCCTTGTAGATTGCACACCTCCTTAAAATTTGGAGGTAGGATTACTTACTCTTTATTATAAGTTTTTCTAAACTTTCTTGATAAACCTTCAAACTCTCCTCATCAGTTGCTTCAAATCTTGTAACAAGTACTGGAGTTGTATTTGATGCTCTTACCAACCCCCATCCATTTTCAAAGATAACTCTAACTCCATCAACATCAACTATCTCTTTTATAGCTGGAAAGGAAGATGGTGGGTTTTTTAGAGTCTCTTTTATCCTATCTATATGAGCAAACTTCTCTTCTTCACTAGTTTTTACTTTTATCTCATCAGTTGAGTAAGTTTTAGGGATTTTATTCATCTCTTCATCCAAATCTATACCATTTTTAACTAACTCTAAAACTCTAAAAGTAGCATAAATAGCATCGTCATAGCCAAAGTATCTATCATTGAAAAAGATATGACCACTAACTTCAGCAGCAAGAGTCGCATCAAGTTCTTTTATTTTTACTTTTAAGTTTGAATGACCTGTTTTGTACATGATGGCACGACCTATTTTGTTTATCTCATCATACATCACTTGTGAGCATTTTACTTCTCCGATAACGGTTGGGTTTTGCATAGTTTTTGCAAAAATCAAAGCTAACTCATCACCTTTTATGTTATATTCTTTAGTTAAAACTGCAATCCTATCTGCATCTCCATCATAGGCAAATCCAAGTTCAAACTCTCCTTTTAGTTTCTCTTTTATATCTTTTAGATTTTCCTCAACACTTGGATCTGGATGATGGTTTGGAAATGTTCCATCTGGTTCACAATACATTCCCTTAAAATCTAGTCCAATTCCTTTTAGTATATCTTCTAAAACAACACTAGCCACACCATTTCCACAGTCAAATATCAACTTTTTATCTAAACCTTTTAAGCCTTTAAATTCTTTTATCATGTACTCTATATATCTCTGTTTTGCTTCTATAAATTCTGAAAACTCATCATCTTCTATATATATATCACTAGCTATTATCTCATCCCCTAGTGAGTATATATCATCACTAAAAAAAGGTTTTTTATCTAAAGTTATTTTAAATCCATTGTACTCGGGTGGGTTATGTGAACCTGTTATCATAACTGAGGCACTTGGTGTTACTCCTTGAAAAGTTTCATAGTTAGAAAAATAGTTAACAGGAGTTGCTACAAGCCCCATGTTTAAAACTTTAACTCCAGCTTTATTAAAGCCACTAGTAAGCCACCCTGCAAGTATTGGAGAGTGAACTCTTGCATCATATCCGACTGCTACAAAATCTCCCACCTCTTTTATTTTAAGTCCTAAAAAGTAACCTATCTTTTTAACTATATCTTCATTTAATTCTTGCTCATATATTCCTCTTATGTCATACTCTCTAAATATACTTTTCATGAAATTACCTATTAATATTTTTTTTGTATTATAGTCAAAAAAACAAAAAGAGGAAGTTAAATGTTAGAAATAGGAACAAAAGCACCTGAGTTTTGCTTACCAAATCAAGATGAAAATGAAGTTTGCCTAAGAGATATAAAAGGAAAATGGATAGTTTTATACTTTTATCCAAAAGACAACACCCCAGGATGTACAACTGAAGCTTGTGATTTTACAGCAAATGTACCAGCTTTTGAAGATTTAGATGCAGTAGTGCTAGGAGTTAGTCCTGATAGTCCTAAAAAGCATAGAAACTTTATCGAGAAAAAAGAGCTTGATATCACACTTTTAAGTGATGAAGATAAAAAACTTTGTGAAGAGTATGGAGTTTGGCAACTTAAAAAGATGTGTGGAAGAGAGTATATGGGAGTTGTTAGAACGACATTTTTGATAAATCCAGATGGTAATATTGCTGAAATTTGGAATAAAGTTAGAGTAAAAGGTCATGTCGAAAAAGTAAAAGAGAGATTAGCAGAGCTAAAAAGTTGATACTTGTTCATATCTGTTGCTCAGTAGATAGCCACTTTTTTCTACAAAAACTACAACTTGCCTACCCAAAAGAGAAGTTGGTAGGCTTTTTTTATGACCCAAATATTCACCCATATAGTGAATACTATCTAAGACTTTTAGATGTAAAAAGAAGTTGTGAGATTTTAAGTATAGAGCTTTATGAGGGGGAGTATGACTTTATAAAGTGGCTTGATGTGGTAAAAGGATATGAAGATGAGCCAGAAAAAGGAGCTAGATGTTCTATCTGCTTTGATAGAAGACTAGAAGTAAGTGCGATAAAAGCTAAAGAGCTTGGAGCTGAGTTTCTAACAACTACACTTTTAACAAGTCCTAAAAAGTCCATCTTACAGCTTAAAAAAAGTGGAGAAGCTATAGCTAAAAAAGAGGGTGTAGAGTTTTTAACAGTTGATTTTCGAGTGGGTGGAGGAACTCAGGAACAGTTTAAGATGGCAAAAGATGAGAAACTTTATCATCAAAACTATTGTGGATGCATATATGGACTCTCTCGTCAAAGAGAGGAACAAAAAAAACTTTTAGATGAACTCATCTTTCCCTTAAACAAACAAGTTTTACCAAATTCTTTAGAAAGCAGGATAGAACTTTATGAAAAAAGATACATAACTAAAAAGCCTTATGAGATAGTAAGAGAAAACTTTTTAAACTATCGTCTTTTAAGAGGATTTTTAAAAGAGGATAAAAAAGTAGTTCCATCATCCATATTACTATATTCTACAACTAAAAGAAAATCTGTAAAATTTAAAATAGAAAAAAATATACAAGATATTTACTTTGCAAATAGGGAAAATATAAAGCTTATAACAATAGCAAACTTTAACAAACTACTTAACAAAAACTACAAAAATATCAAAGAGCTTTTATATAACCCAATATCTTTTGATGAAGAGGTAATCTTAAGAAATAAAATAGATAATAATTTTTACTCATTAAATACAATAATCATAGTTGAAGATATTAACCAAATGGCTAAATATGAGCTTTTTATCGACTATAAACTATATGAAGATGTAAAAGAAAATTTAATCTTTTTAGGGTAGAATAGACGAAATTTTTACAAAAGGTAAAGCTTTATGACATTAGATGTTACACAAATCCAAGAAATACTACCACACAGATACCCCTTTTTACTTATAGATAGAGTTTTAGAGATAAAAAGTGGAGAGTTTATAGATGCTTATAAAAATGTATCTATAAGTGAAAATGTTTTTCAAGGACATTTCCCAGGACACCCTATATACCCAGGAGTTATGATAGTCGAAGGTATGGCACAAGCTGGTGGAGTTTTGGCTTTTAAAAGCTTAAGTGAAGAAGAACAAGCAGATGCTCAAAACAAAGTTGTTTACTTTATGAGCATAGATAAGTGTAAGTTTAGAGCTCCAGTAAAACCAGGAGATAAGTTAGAGTATAAAGTAAATGTTATAAAACATCGTGGAAATATTTGGATTTTTAAAGGTGAAGCTTATATAGATGGAAAACTGACAACAGAAGCTGAACTAAAAGCTATGATAGTGGACAAATAATAAATGAGTTTTATTCACCCCACTGCTATAATAGAAGATGGAGCTGTTATAGGTGATGATGTCTATATAGGTGCATTTTGTACAGTTTCTAAAAATGTAAAGTTAGCAAATGGAGTTTATCTAGTATCTCATGTTGTAGTAGATGGGGATACAACTATCGGAGAGAGGACAAAGATTTTTCCATTTTCTGCGATAGGAACTGTTCCTCAAGACATCTCATATAAAGATGGTGATGAGGTAAAACTAATAATAGGAAAAAACAACACTATAAGAGAAAATGTTTTAATAAATCCAGGAACTCTAAAAGATGAGGGAGTTACTCTCATAGGAGACAATAACCTCTTTATGGGTTCAACTCATGTAGCTCATGATGCTAAAATAGGAAATAATGTAATAATGGTAAACCAATCAATGGTGGCTGGACATGTGATAGTCGAAGACCATGTAATCATAGGTGGTTCAACTCCTGTTCATCAGTTTGTTAGACTTGGTGAGTATGCCATGATAGGTGGTGGTGGAGCAGTTGCACAAGATATACCACCATTTTGTTTAGCAGAGGGTAACAGAGCAAAAGTAAGAAGTTTAAATACTATAGGGCTTAGAAGAAATTTTTCAAAAGAGGATATGAGTGAGTTAAAACTTGCTTTTAAAGAAGTTTTTAGAAGTGATAAAGGGCACAAAGATGTTGCCAAAACTCTATATGAAATTGCAACAAATAAAAGAGTAAAACAGTTTTGCAAGTTTATCATAGAAAATAAAAGAGGAATACCATACGAGAGGAAAAATGATGTCAAAAATATGTAGTTTTTGTGGAGTAAATGAAGATATAGATAATAGGCTACTAGCTGGAGAAAATGTTTATATTTGTGAAAATTGTGTTATATCTGCATACAAAATCTTTTTTGGAGATATAGAAGAGCCAGAAAAAAGTACTGAGTTAGATGAAGATATAAGACTTTATACCCCAAAAGAGTTGAAAAAAGTTTTAGATGACTATGTTATTGGGCAAGATGATGCTAAAAAAGTTTTTGCAGTTAGTGTTTATAACCACTATAAAAGAATTTTCAAGCAACACGAAGTTAAAAATGACGATACACAAATCCAAAAATCTAATGTTCTTTTCATAGGACCAACTGGAAGTGGTAAAACTTTGATGGCTCAAACACTAGCTAAGTTTTTAAATGTTCCTATCGCCATAGCAGATGCAACAAGTTTAACTGAAGCTGGATATGTAGGTGAAGATGTTGAAAACATACTTACAAGACTTCTTCAAGTAGCTGATGGAGATGTAAAAAAAGCAGAACAAGGGATAATCTTTATAGATGAGATAGATAAAATCGCTCGTATGGGAGAAAACAGATCTATAACTAGAGATGTTTCAGGAGAGGGAGTTCAACAAGCACTTCTAAAGATTATAGAGGGAAGTATGGTAAATATCTCTCCAAAAGGTGGAAGAAAACATCCAAATCAAGATTTTTCACAAATAGATACATCAAATATCCTTTTTATCTGTGGTGGAGCTTTTGATGGACTTGATGATATTATAAAAAGAAGAATCGGTAACAACACTCTAGGTTTCAACCAAGAAAAAAGAGGTGAAAAAGAAAATGATGAGATTTACGAGCTTGTAGAGCCTGATGATTTAGTAAGTTATGGTTTGATACCTGAGCTTATAGGAAGACTTCATGCTTTTGCAACTTTAAGCAAAATCTCAAAAGAGGATATGGTAAAGATTTTAACTGAGCCTAAGAACTCTATCATCAAGCAGTATAAAAAACTTTTTGCTATTGACGATGTAGAGCTAGAGTTTGAGGAAGGTGCATTATTAAGTATAGCTGAACTTGCTCTTAAGAGAAAAACAGGAGCTAGAGGGCTTAGGACAATCATGGAAGAAAACATGCTAGATATCATGTATGAACTTCCAGAACTTGGTGGCTATAAAGTGATAATCTCTGAGGAAGTTATTACAAAAGGTGCAAAACCGATATATTCAAAAAATTTAAAAAAGAGTGCATAATGATAATAAATAAAATACTTGGAATTTTTTCAAATGATTTGGCGATAGATTTAGGAACAGCAAATACTATCGTAATAGCAAGAGGTAAAGGTATAGTTATAAATGAACCTTCAGTAGTAGCTGTGCAAATGACCAGAGGTGGTAGAAGAAAACTTCTAGCAGTTGGTAGAGAAGCTAAAGAGATGATAGGTAAAACTCCTGAGAGTATCCAAGCTATAAGACCACTGAAAGAGGGTGTTATAGCTGATTTTGAGATAACAGAAGAGATGATAAGATACTTTATCAAAAAAGCTCACAATAGAAGCTCTTTTATAAGACCTCGTATTATCATCTGTGTTCCTTATGGACTTACACAAGTTGAAAGAAAAGCAGTAAAAACTTCAGCTATGAATGCAGGAGCTAGAGAAGTTTTACTTATAGAAGAACCAAAAGCAGCAGCTATTGGAGCTGGTCTACCTATAAATGACCCTCAAGGAAACATGGTTATAGATATAGGTGGTGGTACTACTGAGATAGGAGTTGTAAGTCTTAGAGGATTGGTTTTAAGTAAGTCTATAAGGGTTGGTGGAGATAAGTTTGACCAATCAATAATCGATTATGTAAAAAGAAAGTTTAACTTACTTATAGGTGAGAGAAGTGGAGAAGAAATAAAGATAACCATAGGAACAGCCATGGCTTTAGATGAAGAACTTTCTATGTCTATAAAAGGTAGAGATCAAGTAACTGGACTTTTAAAAAGGATAGATATAACAAGTAAACATGTAAATGAAGCACTTTCAGAGTCTCTTAAAGAAATAGTTCAAGCTCTAAAAGAAGTGTTAGAGGTTATGCCACCAGATTTAGCTGGAGATATAGTTGAAAATGGAATTGTTCTAACTGGAGGAGGATCACTTCTAAGAGGACTTGATCACTATCTAAGCTCTGTTGTAAAACTTCCAGTTTATATCTCTGAAGAACCACTTTTAGCAGTTGCAAAAGGAACTGGTAAAATGCTTGAAGAAATGGATCTTTTAAAACAATTACAATTAGATGATTAAAAGTAAACTATTATTTTTACTTCTAGTGACTTTATTGCTACTAGTATCTATAAAATTAGTACCGTCTTTTAGAGATAAGGTACTAGGTTTTTCAAATAATATAAAAATAGCTTATGTAACTAGTAGTGATAATATAAAAAATAAATACAATGCCTACATAAATCAAGCTAAAAAAATAGAAGAGTTAGAAAAAGAAGTAAAAGAGTTAGAACCAAAAGCTCTTATCTCTAACTCTTTATCACTGAAACTAAAAAAACTATTAAAAGAGACAAATCTAAACTATCATCATGAATCGCTATATTTAGTAAGAACTATTTCCTTTGAAAAGTTAGGAAATTACACAAAGCTATGGTTAGATTTTAAGGATTTTGATAAAAATAAAATATATGGACTTTTGTATAAAGGATATGTAGCAGGAATAGTTAAACAACAAGATAACTTACCTCTAGCTATTCTTGAACTTGATCCTGAAGTTGCACTCTCAGTTTATATTGGTGATTTTAAAGCACAAGGTGTTATCTTTGGAAATAATACTAATTTGATTATCAAATATATACAAAAAACATCTATCGTTAAAGTAGGTGATGAAGTTGTTACAAGTGGTAAAGATGGGATATTTATAGAGGGTGTTAAGATTGGAAGAGTTATGGAGGTGAGAGAAAAAGAACTTTACAATGAAGCTGTGGTAAAACCATATATTATTCCTACTAAAGCAACCTATTTTTATGCTATTGATCCAGATATAAAAACTTCTATAAACTAATTTCGATACAATAAAAAAATTTACTTACTAAGTGGGGAAAAATGCCAAAAAGAACAGATATAAAAAACATACTTCTAATAGGTGCAGGACCGATAATCATAGGACAAGCTTGTGAGTTTGACTACTCAGGAACTCAAGCTGCAAAAACATTAAAAGAGTTAGGTTATAAAGTAATCCTTATAAACTCAAATCCAGCTACTATCATGACAGACCCAGAGTTTGCAGATAGAACATATATAGAACCGATAAATGAAGAAGTTATATCTAAAATTATAAAAAAAGAAAAAATTGATGCAATCCTACCTACTATGGGAGGACAAACTGCCTTAAATGTTGCTATGAGTATGCACGAAAAAGGTATGCTTGATGGTATAAAATTTTTAGGTGCAAACCCTGAAGCTATCCAAAAAGGTGAAGATAGACAAGCTTTTAAAGAAGCGATGATAAAGATAGGTATGGATCTGCCTAAAAGTAAATATGCTTATAACTTAGATGAAGCTATTCAAGCAGCTAAAGAGATAGGCTTCCCACTTATTATAAGAGCATCTTTTACACTAGCAGGTGGAGGAAGTGGAGTTGCTTATAACATAGATGAGTATAAAGCCCTAGCTTCAGCTGGGCTTGAAGCAAGTCCTATAAGTGAGATACTTATAGAAGAGTCACTTCTAGGTTGGAAAGAGTATGAGATGGAGGTTATCAGAGATAGTGCTGATAACTGTATAATCGTTTGTTCCATAGAAAACTTTGACCCAATGGGAGTACATACTGGAGATAGTATAACAGTTGCTCCAGCTCTTACATTGACAGATAAAGAGTATCAACACATGAGAAATGCTTCTTTTAAAATCTTAAGAGAGATAGGTGTAGATACAGGTGGAAGTAATGTACAGTTTTCCATAAATCCAAAAGATGGCAGAATGACGGTTATAGAAATGAACCCTAGAGTTAGTAGAAGTTCAGCCCTTGCAAGTAAAGCCACTGGCTATCCTATCGCAAAAGTTGCGACTATGTTGGCAGTTGGATTTACTCTTGATGAGATAACAAATGACATCACAGGAACTCCAGCTTCATTTGAGCCAGTTATTGACTACATAGTTACTAAAATTCCAAGATTTACTTTTGAAAAATTTCCTTGTGCAGACTCAACTTTAACAACTTCTATGAAAAGTGTTGGAGAAGTTATGAGTATAGGAAGAACTTTCAAAGAGTCATTTCAAAAAGCACTATGCTCACTAGAGATTGATTTAGATGGTTTTGAAAAAGTTGACTTAGATGATACAACTTTAGAAAAAGAGATAAGAAGACCAAATGATAGACGAGCTTTATATGTAGCAGAAGCCTTTAGAAGAGGAAAGAGTGTTGATGAAGTTTTTGAGCTTTGTCAGATTGATAGATGGTTTTTATACCAAATAGAAGAGATAATAGAGTTTGAAAAGAACTTAACAAAAGATGTTTTAAAAGATAAAGACTATTTAAGAGAAGCTAAAGCTTCTGGATTTAGCGATAATTTCATAGCTAAACTCTTAGGTATTAGTAGTGAAGAAGTATATAAAGCTAAAAAAGAATTAAATGTAGAGTTAGAGTATAACGAAGTTGATACTTGTGCAGCTGAGTTTAAAGCCCTAACTCCTTATCTTTACTCAACTACTCCTATCAGTGACATAGAAAAATCAGATAATATTAATGATGATAAAAAAGTTTTAATCATCGGTGGTGGACCAAACAGAATAGGTCAGGGTATAGAGTTTGACTACTGTTGTGTTCATGCAGCATATGCCCTTAAAGATATGGGTATAAAATCAATCATGTATAATTGTAACCCAGAAACAGTTTCTACTGACTATGACACAAGTGATATACTCTACTTTGAACCGATAGATTTTGAGAGAGTAAGATCTGTGATAGAAAAAGAAAATCCAGATGGTGTGATAGTTCACTTTGGAGGACAAACACCTCTGAAACTCTCACAAGGACTTACAAAAATAGGTGCGAAGATTATAGGAACTACTGCTGATGTCATAGATATGGCTGAGGATAGAGAAAGATTTTCTGCATTTATCACAAAAATCGGTATAAATCAACCAAACAATGCAACTGCAACTACAAAAGAAGAAGCCCTTATAAAAGCAAATGAGATAGGCTATCCAGTTTTAGTTAGACCAAGTTATGTGCTAGGTGGAAGAGCTATGAGGATAGTTTATAGTGACAATGAACTAAACCAATACATGGACGAAGCAGTAAGTGTTAGCAATGATTCCCCCGTTTTACTAGATAAGTTTTTAGATAGAGCGATAGAGGTAGATGTAGATGCTATAAGTGATGGTAAAGATGTTTATATCGGTGCCATCATGCAACATATCGAAGAAGCTGGTATCCACTCAGGGGATAGTGCTTGTTCACTTCCTCCACTCTCAATCTCAGATAAACTTCAAAATGAAATCGAACAAAAAACAAAAGAGATAGCTTTAGGACTTGGTATAAAAGGACTTATGAATATCCAATATGCAATCTACCAAAATGAAATCTACATGATAGAGGTAAATCCAAGAGCTAGTAGAACAGTTCCTTTTGTGAGTAAAGCTACTGGTATCCCTATGGCAAAAGTTGCAACAAGAGTTATGTATCAAGGAGATTTAAAAGAAGCACTTAACTTTTATGACAAGTTTGGAGTACTAAGTGAGAGTAATGGCATACTAAAACCTAGTGTAAGAAATCATGTTTGTGTAAAAGAAGCAGTTTTTCCTTTCAAAAAACTAAGTGGTGCTGATGTTATACTAGGTCCTGAGATGAAAAGTACAGGTGAAGTTATGGGTATAAGCCAAAACTTTGGAATCTCTTTTGCAAAAAGTCAAACCGCAAGCTCAAACATCATCCCAACAAGTGGAAAAGTATTTATCTCCTTGATGGATTTAGACAAAGAGTTTGCTGTTGAAGTTGCAAGTGGATTTATAGAGTTAGGATTTGAAATAGTAGCAACAAGTGGAACTTTTAAGGCTTTAGATGATGCGAATATAAAAGCGACTAAAGTTTTAAAAATAAGTGAAGGTCGTCCAAATATCGAAGATGATATAAGAAACAATGACATAGCGATAGTGATAAACACAAGTGATTCCCAAGCTAGTAAAGATGATGCAAAAATCATAAGACAAAGAGTTATCACTCAAAGTATCCCTTACTTTACAACCATAGCTGCTGCAAGAGCTACAATACTTGCTATAAAAGAGCTTAAAAACTCAGATGATATAGATGTGAAAGCTCTTCAAGACTATCTTATGGGCTCCTTTATATAATATATATAGCCCATAGCTTTACAAGTTTGTTCATAGGTGAGGCACAACGATGAAGACCATGCCAAAGCATAGTCGAAGAGTTGTAACGAAACATGTGGGCAAACTTGTAAAGCCCAATGGGAAAGTAAAGAAAGCACAATCTTTTGCAAAAAAAATTTTCGAATTACCTATGGGTAGTCCTTCAAATTTTTCTTTACAAAATCTTATGCTTTCTTTACTTTCTATGGGCTATATATATTATATAAAGGAGCCCAAATGATATATTTAGCCCAAACCGATACAACGGTGGGCTTTTTATCTGATAAAAAAGAAGAGTTACAAAAGATAAAACCAAGAAATAATAAACCATTTTTACTAACAACTACTACCTTTAAAACTCTAAAAAACTTAGCTAGAGTTCCTAAAAAGCATAAAAAAACAGTAAGAAGAACTAAAAAAACCACCTTTATCTACCCAAATAACAAAGCTATAAGAGTCATAAAAGATGGACTTCATGAAAAGTTTTTAAAAGATTTTGATTTTCTTTACTCAACCTCTGCAAATAAAAATGGAAAAGAGTTTGAAGAAGAATTTGCAAAAAACATTGCTGATGTGATAGTAGAAGATAGAAGAGGATTTTCACAAGAAAAGGCATCATCATTGATAAAACTCTCTAAAACAATAAAGAAAAAACTCAGATAAACTTTAGCTTTTCTTGTCTTTTTTAGTTATATTTTATTTTAAGTGGATAAAAAGGTAACAAAAGTAAAAAATATATAACTAAAAAGGTTAAAAACCTATGCTTATTCTAAAATTTTCTATATACTAGTTTTATAAAAGATATGGAGAATGTCATGAAAAAGATAGTTAGCAGTTTGGCGATAGTTTGTAGTTGCTTGTTTGCAGGTAGTGTTTTTGATTATGATCAGTGGGCAAAAGATTTACAAACCATGATAGAGTTAAATCAAAACAAATCTCAAACATTAGCAGGTAGCGATATAAATAAAAATATGGTGCGAGATGATGTAGAAAACTATATAAAAGATAAATACAAAGATGATGAGTTTCAAAAAATCATGTTTTTGGAAGCTGCAAAAAAGTTACAACAAATCTTAACTCTTCCAAAACAAACAAGTAAAAATATACATCTCAAACTAGATAAACAACTTTTGCAAGTATATACTTGTAGGGACTATATCATCTATAAACACTCTGATGTGGATGTAGAAAAAGAGCTTGAAGAAAAAGCTGAGTTCAAATCAAAAGTATTAAATACATCAAGTCGTCTTGAAGCATATATAACTCATAAAAGGATAATCCCTTTTAAGTATCAAATCCCGAGTGACAAAGAGTTAAAAGAGCAAAAAAATGAGTGTGAAAAACTCTACTCAAAGATAAAAGCAGAGTCTAAAAAGACTACTGTTTTATCTGTAAACTAAGATAAACTAGCTTTTTTGGAGGAAATTTCCTCCTTTAAAAAGTAAGGTTTATACCACTTTATAGCCAAGGGTACAGAAATATTTAGCAAAAATATTGTCATGACAAGTGCAAAAAACTGAACACTATTTATAAGGTGATGTTCACTAAAAGCTAAATTTATAACCACAAAAGCAAGCTCAGCTCTACCAAGCATACCAAATCCTATCATGATAGACTCGTTAGTGCTGTATCCTCCTGTAAACTTAGCACTAATAGAAGCAGATAGTACTTGAAAAATAAATATAACTATAAAAAGAGTTAATATCATGGGCATTGCTTCTTTAAAAAGTGATATATCAAAGTTGATTTTTGTTCCTAGATTTACAAAAAAGATAGGTCCAAAAACACTAAAAGCTATATGGTCAACAACACTTTTTGATCTTATAAAATGCTGATCTCTTCTTCTCTCCACCTTTGTATCAAATATAAAATACTCTTTTTTCAAAAATAACCCTGCCAAATATGCCCCAATAGCTGGATGGAAACCAAACATATATGCAATTGCCCCCAAAGTCATAGCTATACTTATCATGATTAAAGGAGTAAACTCACCACGATATGCTAAGATTAAATCTTTGATTTGAAAGTATTTGAAAATCTTTGCGACATAAAAATCTGCCATTTGCCAAAGGCTTGGATTTTGTGGTAACTTTTTAGGAGCAATCCCAGGAAAAGCAAATAGTCCTAATATTATAACAATAGTAAAAAAAGCAACTACTTTAAAAAGTATAACTAAGATAGCAAACGGATCAACTCCACCACCTTTAATAGAACTACTTGCCAAAACGATTGGTATAACTATCGCAACTCCTATCAAAGATAAAACATCATCTACAACTGCAGCTGTCATGATCCCAGTAGCAGCTTTTGTTTTATGCAAGTTTTCATTTCTTAGACTAACCATTGTTAAACTAACAGCAGTCGCAGTCATAGTAAGCCCCCAAAGCATAGCTTCATTTGATGAGTATCCAAAATAAATCGCTACATAGTAAGCCCCTAAAAATGGGAATATAGCTCCAAAAACAGCTATTCCCCAACTTCTAAAAAGTCCATCTTTAAAATGACTCAAATCCTCATCAAATCCTAAAGCAAACATAATAAAAACTATTCCCCACTCACCTATAATCTCTAAAGTTTCATTGTGAGATGGAAGAAGTCCCAGATTTGCAAAAATTGCTCCAAAAATTATAAGCCAAACAACATCAACTGATGAAGTTTTTTTAGCTATTAGTTTAGAAATCACCACTATACTTAATATTATCGCACTTAAAATCCAAATATTCATCTTTTGCCTTTCATTATCCATTTCTTATCTAAAGTATCGGGAAAAAGTAAATTTTTTTTAGGATTTTTTGACTAAAAAGTTAAATTTTCATATTTTGTTAAAAAAATAAAATATCTTTCATGATAAAAAACTGTATAAAAATTAATCACTAATATGTTAAATAAAAATATAAAACTATGTTAGACTAGTAGTTCATAAAATTCAAAGGGAGAAAATATGAAAAAAATAGCTTTAAGTTTAGTAGCTATATCGGTTTTAAGTTCAGCAGCATTTGCTGGTAGTGTGAAGTATAGTGGAGATGCTAAACTTTTTTATAGTGCAGTAAATAGTGGTGGACAAAATTTTAACAAAAAAGAAAATAATCTTTTTGATGTTGCAGGTAGTTTAAAAAGTGAGATTAAGATAGATAACAGCTTTAATCCAGTAATCAACTGGGGATTAACAGCAGTTTCAAATTTTAATTCTAAAAGTGGAAGTTGGATAACTCATCAAGCATCACCTTCTGATGCAAGCAACAAAGATGCAATTTGGCTAGATACATTAAACTTAACTTTTAATCCATTTGCAAATACAACTATGATTATAGGTCGTCAACAACTTGATACTCCTATGGTATTTAGCGAACAGTGGAACATAGCTCCAAACACTTATGATTCAGTAGTTTTAGCAAATACATATTTCCCAAAAACTACTCTAGTAGCTGCATATGTTGATAAAAGTAATACTGGTGGTTTAACTGTAAACTATTATTCAGAGGAATCTTCATTTAAAGATTTTGGAACAAAAGATGGAGCATATGCATTTGGTATCGTAAATAAATCTTTGGCTGATACAACTTTACAAGCTTGGGCTTTTGATGTAGCTCATGCTGCAAAAGTAGGTTGGTTACAAGCTGATACAAAATATATGGGACTTGACTATGGTATACAATTAGCAACAAGAAATCCAAATACAGGAGATACTGGAACAGCATCTGCGATAAAAGTTGCTGGAAGTATAAGTGGTATAGGATTAAGTGCTGCTTACTCAACAGTTAGTAAAGATGGACAAGATTTTGTAAATGTAGGTGGTGCACAATCTAAACTATATACAGATGCATGGTGGATGGTTGGTACTGTTGCTGCATCAGATACAAAAGCATATACTCTTACTGCAAGTTATGACTTTGATGTAGTAAATTCATCTCTTTATTATACACACTCAAAAACAGCTGAGATAGTAACAAAAGAGACAACTTTGACATTTGATAAATCTTTTGGAAAACTAGATACATCACTTGCTTTGGTAAATGTTCAAAAAGATGCAACTGCTAGTGACAATGAAATCCAAGCATACTTAACTTACCACTTCTAGGCAAAGTTAACTGGATCGATATCTATTTCAACTCCTTGTATATTTAGATAATGAGACAGCTTTAGAAGTTCCCTCGATGAGGGGCTTCTAAATAGTGCTTGAAACCTATACTTTCCAGCAATCCTACTTATCGGAGCTTCTCCAAAACCAACAACTTCTATATCTTTTAAATCAAAACTATTTACTCTTTGTTGTACTTCTTCTAAAAGATTTAAGGCTTTTTGTCTATCTTTATGTGCTATCAAAACTTTTAAAAGCTTTTTATATGGAGGATAAAGTTCTTTGCTAAACTGGGCTTCATCTTTTAAAAATTCTTCAAAATCATCCAAATAACTTTCAAAAAACTCTTTGTTTGAGCTTTGTACTACTATCTCACCACTTCCCTTTCTACCAACTCTTCCACTCACTTGCAAAAGCAAACTCATAGCTCTCCACCTTGACCTAAAATCAGCCATATTTAAAATAGTATCTATATCAAAAACAACTACTAACTTTACATCATGATAATCATGACCCTTTGAAAGCATTTGAGTTCCAACAAGTATATCTATCTTTTTCTCAGCAAAATCTTTTAAAATCGAGTTTAACTTTCTTTGTGTAGAAACTGTATCTTTATCAAACTGAGCTATCTTTTTTTCACTAAATATCTCACTTAAGACATTTGTTATCTCAGCAGTTCCTACACGATTTACACTTAAATCCTCACTTTTACAACTAGGGCAAACCCTGCTCACTCTTTCATGATA
>JALVVR010000058.1 GCA_027023305.1 Campylobacterales bacterium
CAAAAAAAGAGGCAGAGGCTCAAGTGGCTTTAGCTGATGCATCTGCTCAGGCTATAGAGATGATAAGTGATAAGATAGCAGATAAAGAGCTTCCAGCTATGTTTTTACTTGGAGATAGATATGTAAACTCACTAGAAAAGATGAGTAAAAGTGAAAATTCTAAGATAATAATTTATCCAGCTGATTTACAAGCTACTTTAAAGGGAATGTTGGGAGCTTTTAAATAGTTTTTAAGTGAGTATTTATCTCTCTAGCTAGAGATTTTATATCTAAATCTTTAGTTACAAGAGATAAGTCATGCTTTCCTAAAGTTCCATATAGAGTGGGTGAGGTAGCTTTAAAAAGAGCTATTGTTGGTGTTTTTGTTGCAGATGCTAAGTGCATAGGACCTGTATCTGCACAAATGAAGGCTTTTAAAGATGAAATATTTCTAGCTAAATCTCTCAAATTTTTTTCACTCATGGTTTTTATGGAACTATTTAGTGGAGTTTTATTGTTAGGGTCTAGGATGTCTATAAACTCTAAATCATTATCAAGTATTTTTAACTCATCTATTAGGTTTTGCCAAAAGGAGTTTTCAAACTTTTTTTCTCCTCTAGCATCTCTAAAAATACCTATAACATTGGTTTTAGTTGTTTTTTCTACTTTTAAGTTTAACTCTCTTTCAAAAGTGTTTGGATTTTCTCCAAATACTTTTACTAACTCTAAAGGTTTTAGGGCTTCATGCAGTCCGTTGAAGTTGTTTATAACTTCTGTACTATGTGTAACTGGTAAATATTGATTTTTCTCATAAAAACCTACTTTGTATGGTGCTTTTACTAAAAGGGTTGCTATTTTATCACTTGATGAGCCTAAGTTTGAAGTAATGGTTAAATCGTAGCTATTTTGATTTATCTCTTTTATTAGTTTTAGAGCTTTTAAAGGTTTTGTTAAAAGTTTTCTGTCAAAAGAGTAAACTTTGTTTATGTTTGGCATACCCTCTATAAGTGGGGTGATGTAAGGAGCTCCTAAAATAAAGTCTATCTTTGCATTTGGAAAAATCTCACTTATAGCATTTATAAGTGGAGTTTGAAAGATTATGTTTCCTATTCGATAGTTCATTCTTATTATTAAGATTTTTTTTATTTTCTCTTTTGGCAAGGGAGAGGAGTTTTGTTTTTTTGTAAATAGTTTTGCTAAAGTTTGATTTATATTTTTTGCTACTTCTCTTCTTAACTTTACATGCCAATTTACAGCCAAAATCTATCCTTTATATAAAACTAGGAGCATCATTTGAAAAGAGGATTAAATCTCCCTCTTTTGTTTCTTTTGCTAAAAGTTGTTCGATATTTGATTTATCTTTTAAAATAATTTTTTTAGTATTTGTGATATTTTTATCTAAAACTTCTCTGTTTAACTCACCTGTTATGATGACTAAATCAAAAATCTTATCTATCTTTTTAGCTAACTTTTCATTTGCATCTTGAGTGCTTTCTACGATACCTGGAGTTATGATAACTTTTCTTCCATCATGAAGTGATGCTAAATCATAAGAAGCACTCATACCTTCAAAGTTTCCGTTAAAACTATCATCTATGATAAGTTTTCCTCCAGCTTCTATCTTTTGTAATCTATGTTCTACTTGAGGAAGAGTTAAAAGAGCTTTTTTTATCTTTTCTACATCCATTTTTAAGT
>JALVVR010000059.1 GCA_027023305.1 Campylobacterales bacterium
GTTATATATAGTGCTTTTGCATTTAGTTCAAAGATTTGTAAACTTTGGCACTTGCTTAAGTTACTATCTATACAAATATCATTTACAATAGGTTGGGCAAGAGGTGTTGACAAGTTTCTAGCTAAAATATCTTTATAAATCGTACTTCTTAAACTATCACTAATCTGTGCAGTATCGGTTAAATTTTGTAAGCTATCAAATAACTTAGTTTTATTGCTATCAGCAAAATCTACACCTCTAAAATAATCACTCAGACAACTGCCACTATAACTGTTGTTTAAAAATCTATCAAACAGATCTTCTACTGCTCTATCAAAACCACTTTCATCGTTTAGCTTTTTCAAATAGTATTTTGCTAAGTATCTGTTTTGATTACGATAACTTCTAAGTGATCTTTGATTTTCTTCATAGTTATCTAAATAATCCCATAACTGTTGCATTCCCCACTGAGCTTTATCACCTTTACCTTCATCTATACTAGGAGCTTTTAGGATTGTAAAAGCTATGTTTTTACCTGTAACTACTTTTAAGTTTGCAGCACCTTTTCTACTGCTTGGTTCAAAGAAAAAGTCTTTATCTCTATACTCTTTTGCGAGCGATATGATCTTTTGAGGTTCATCTTTGGATGCATAGTAAAGTGCTAACTGATACCAAGCATCTGTATTTTGAGGTACTATATCAACTGCTTTTTTCAAAAGTGCTTCAACACTAGCACTATCTTCGTTTTGCATTATTTTTGCTATATGTTGAAGTATCATTGATTGGTTATAAGTATGCTCATCAGTTGAACTAACACCAGTTACTACACCTGTAAATCTTTCTAGTCCAGCCTCTCGTATGCTACTTGTGTATTGATTATATATAAGATGACTGTGAGGAGTTGCTGATTCTCTTGAACCTACTTGATAACCTATATTTGTTTGAAGTTGAGTTGAACTTCCTTTTTTGAAATAGACTCCAACCCAAGCTCTATGACCTGGCTGTCCAACTCCAATAGAAGGACGATTTAAACATTCATTTACATGTTGTCCCATAGTTGATTGTCTTCCACATACTCCACCATCTTGAAGTATCCTATAAACGGTTCTATGTGGAGACCAATCACTATCTCTATACCAAACTTCTCTGTTACAGATACCGAAGCACTTGATCATGAAATCTCTCTTCTACTCAGTGGAGTAGGGAGTGCATTTTTTGCTTCTATTTATGGTATTTTACTCTCACTTATTTGGACATACTTTGAAAAAAGAGGTCTAAGTAAAATAGAGTACTACTTCTATAATATTATTGCAGATTTCACACCTAATGTCTGGAGCAAAGAGGAGCTGACTATCTATGAATATACACAACATACTCTTAGAGAAAATAGATTTATTGATGCACTTAAAGAGACATTTAACATCAACTTTTTAAAAGAGATTAATGAACAACATCTCAAAAATTTTGCACTTATTTCAGGAACACTTCAAGAGACTTCAGAAGAACTTCGAAGAACACTCCATGAGATAGATAGAAGCACTACTGCTCTTGATGCACAAAACAGAATCCAAAAGAGCATAGAGGAGTTTACCGAAGCAACCAACTCTTTTGAAAAAACCACTAAAGTATTTAGCGCGCAACTCAATAGCTCCCTTAATAG
>JALVVR010000060.1:0-1123 GCA_027023305.1 Campylobacterales bacterium
CTGTTGTTTTATCCTCTTTTAGTGTTTTTATCAGATTTTCTTTACTATTTTGAAGTTTGTTTTCTATCAGTTTAAAAACATCTGCACTCTTTATAGTTTGGATTGATTTTTGATCTGTTGGATTTAGTGCTAACTCTTCTTTAAAAAACTCAAAACTCTTGACTTTTATATCATGCTTTTTTGCAACTTGTAGTAAATCTTTTATATTTTTTGCATCTTTAAACTCTGCAACTACATCTTTGTTTTGACAACACATTTTTAACTCTTTAGAGTCAGTTTTAAAGTCTTTTACATCAATATTGTTTTTTATCATGAAAGATAGTTTTAACAAATCTTCTACTAAAACCTCACCTATTTTAGAGCTTTCATCGTCACTATCTAGTTTTAACTCCCCTTTTGAAAAGGTAGAAAGCATCTTGTCAAGTTCTTCAAAATTTTCTAAATCTTTTGGTGAATTTAAAAACTTTTCTAACAAAAAGTTCTTTGTTTTATCATCATCTATACCAGATAATAGAGTTTTTAAAATATTTTCAAAAAAGTCACCATCACTATTTTCTTGAATATCTTTAATATCTTTTACTAAAGATTTAATATCTTTTGTATTTACTTGTGTATCTAAAAGTGTTGCATTCATACAAAATCCTATTTTTTATTTACTTTGTAAAGTGATAGCAAGATATGTTCCAAAAACCACTCTTTCATAAAATCAGTTTAGTTAGCTATAATCGCGAAAAATAAACATTTAGGATAAACAATAGATGAAAGAGATAAGAAATATAGCAGTTATTGCCCATGTTGATCATGGAAAAACTACACTAGTAGATGAGCTTTTAAAGCAATCAGGAACATTTGATGAGCATAAAAAAGTAGATGAAAGAGTTATGGATAGCAATGACTTGGAAAAAGAGAGAGGTATCACAATACTTTCTAAAAATACAGCAATCACATATAAAGACTATAAGATAAACATCATAGATACTCCCGGCCATGCTGACTTTGGTGGAGAAGTTGAGAGGGTTTTAAAGATGGTTGACTCAGTACTTCTTCTTGTTGATGCACAAGAGGGTGTTATGCCTCAAACTAAGTTTGTTGTAAAAAAAGCACTTGAACTTGGACATAGACC
>JALVVR010000060.1:1133-1582 GCA_027023305.1 Campylobacterales bacterium
CTTTGTAGGGAAGATAGGAATCGCTAGAATCTTTAACGGAACTATTAAGAAAAACCAAGCAGTTACTTTGATAAAGGCTGATGGTGAAAAAGTAAATGGTAGAATTTCTAAACTTATAGGATTTTTAGGACTTGATAGGATAGACATAGATGAGGCAAACAGTGGTGATATAGTTGCTGTTGCTGGATTTGAAACTTTAGATGTAGGTGATACTCTAGCAGATCCAAACAATCCTATAGCACTTGATCCTCTACATATAGAAGAGCCAACAATATCTGTTGTATTTAGTGTAAATGACTCTCCACTTGCTGGAACAGAGGGAAAATATGTAACTTCTAATAAGATAGTAGAGAGACTTGAAGCTGAGATGCAAACAAATATTGCTATGAAGTATGAGAGTAGTGGTGAAGGAAGTTTTAAAGTAAGTGGTAGGGGTGAACTTCAAATAA
>JALVVR010000061.1 GCA_027023305.1 Campylobacterales bacterium
GATTTGAAGTTGGTGGGTCCACCAGGATTCGAACCTGGGACCACTCGGTTATGAGCCGAGTGCTCTAACCAACTGAGCTATAGACCCTTGCTAAATTGAGTTAGGATTATATCTTTGCTTTGCTTAAAAAAATATTAAATAAATAAAAAATTTTTAAAAATCTTTTTTTAACCCAAATTTGATAAAATCATGCGACTACAAATAAAAAGGCAAATCATGACAGATTCTCTTTTAGTTGAGATAGGTGTGGAAGAGCTTCCCGCTATACCGTTTTTAAAAGAATTACCAAATATAAAAGATAAATGGAGCAAAATACTAAAAAACTATAACTTATATAGTGATTGTGAGTTTTTTTATACCCCTAGAAGATTGATCTTTTCTCATAAAAGTTTTAAACTAAAACAAGATGATATAAAACAGACTCTTTATGGTGCACCTGTAAGTATCGCTTTTAAAGATGATAAACCAACTCCAGCAGCATTAGGATTTGCTAAAAAGTGTGGGGTTGATATAAGTGAAATTTCAAAATGCCAAAAAGGCAATAAAGAGGTTTTGTGTTACGAAAAGGAGATAAAAGGAGAGAGTTCATCAAAGATACTTCCAAAAATAGTCGAAGAGTTTTTAAAATCTCTTGAGTTTGGAAAGTCCATGAGGTGGGGAAATAATAAAGATAGTTTTATTAGACCTATCAGGTGGATAACTGTACTTTTAGGTAGTGAGTTTTTAGAGTTTGAGAGCTTTGGAGTAAAGAGTGGGGATTTTACATATCTTCATAGAACTATATCTTATGAGCCTAAAAAGTATAGTACTCCAGAAGAGTTTTTTAAACTTTTAGATAATGGAAAAGTTATATATGATTCACAAAAAAGAGAACAGATAATACTCTCTCAGTTTAAAAAGCTAGAAAAAGAGTACTCTTGTACTATTGAACTTGATGAAGAGCTTTTAGCAGAGGTTGTTGCTATTACTGAGTATCCAAACTCAGCTTTTGGTGAGTTTGATAAAGAGTTTTTAACACTTCCACCAGAAGTGATTATTACTAGCATGAAAGAGCATCAAAGATACTTTCCAGTTTATAAAGATAAAAAACTTTCAAACAACTTTATAGTAGTTACAAACTCTATAAGTGATGATTTAAGCCTTATTATAGCAGGAAATCAAAAAGTTCTTCGTGCGAGACTCAGTGATGCGATGTTCTTTTGGGAAAATGATTTAAAAAATCCACTAAATCCAGAGCCTCTAAAATCAATAGTTTTTATGAATGAACTAGGAAGTATGTATGATAAAGAGCTTAGAGAAAAAGATATAGCACTCTACTTAAATGACAAGTATAAGGTGGATGATAAAGTAAAAGTTGAACAAGCAGTTATGTTATCAAAAGCAGATCTTGTTACAGATATGGTTTATGAATTTACAGAACTTCAAGGTCTTATGGGATACTACTATGCAATAGAGGAGGGGATTGATGAAAAGATTGCCCTTGCTTTAAAAGAGCAGTATCTACCAGATGGAGAGGATAGTGAGCTTCCTTCTACTAACTTTTCAGCTCTCATCGCTCTCTCTTATAAACTAGACTC
>JALVVR010000062.1 GCA_027023305.1 Campylobacterales bacterium
TTCATAGTTTCAAGTTCACTATCACTTGAATGTTCTCTTCCAGCTTCTATCTCAGCTATTTTGTCGTCTAATTCATTGTGTTTTTCAAAGATTTTTGCAAAGTGTGCATTTTCTTGTTTTAGTTTTGAGATTATATCTCTGTATTCATGTAACATGTTTTCTCCTTAATTTGGTAGCTCATATTATATCAAACTATTGATAAATTTTAAGTCCTATACTCTGCATTTATTTTTACATATTCATAACTTAAATCACATCCATAAGAAGTATAACTACCCTGCCCTAGATTTAGGTTACAAGTTATTTTAAAGCTGTCTTGTTTCATGATTTGATAAGCTTTTTCCTCTGTCTGGCTATCTAGCTCTCTTCTATCTTTTCCATAGATAAGCAGATCATCATAGTATATCTCTAAACTCTCTTCATCACACTCAATCCCACTCGCTCCGATAGTAGATGCTATCCTTCCCCAGTTTGGATCCTCTCCAAAAAGAGCAGTTTTTACTAAAAGTGAGTTTGAAAGAGCCTTACTAGCCTTTATTGCTTCTTCATCACTTTTTGCACTATTTACTTCAAATGCTACTACTTTGTTTGCTCCCTCTCCATCTCTTAGTATCATTTGCGATAGCTCAAAGAGTATAAAGTTAATCGCCTCTTTAAATGCTTCTTTACTATAAGGATTTTTTGCTGAGGTTAAAAGCATAACTGTATCATTTGTAGAGGTATCTCCATCTACTGAGATTTTGTTAAAACTCTCTTCTACTCCACCTTGTAACAACTTATCCATATCCTCTTTAGGTATATCACTATCTGTTAGTACAAAGCAAAGCATAGTTGCCATAGCTGGGTTTATCATACCAGCTCCTTTAGCGATAGCAGCTATGTTAAACTTTTTACCATCACTCAAAGTTACTTCAAGTGCTATCTCTTTTTTGAAACTATCAGTTGTCATGATAGCTCTTGCTAGTGCATCACTATTTTTAGTAGAAAAATCAAACTCTTTTATAACTTTTTGAAACTTCTCTTTATCTAATCTATAACCTATAACTCCAGTTGAACTCATGATAGGATTTTTTAGAGGTAAATCAACACTTGAAAGAATATCACCTATATCCTCTACCCCTTTTTGTCCTGTCATAGCATTTGCATTTTTTGAGTTTAAAAGTATGAAGTTTGTCTCAAAGTTTTCTCCATAGTTTTTAAAGTGTTTTATAGGAGCAGCAGCAAATCTATTTGTAGTAAAAACTGCACTTACTCTGCAAGAGGTATCACTATAGATAAACCCTACATCTGGCTCATCTTTTTTAAAACCTGCACATTTTCCATCAAAGAAAAATCCCTCTACATTTTCAAGTCCATTTTTTTTTGGTATTATTGTAAAACTCATACTATTCCCATCTCTTTTGGTTTCTGTTTTTTTCTTATCACTTTTCTAGCAAGTCTTATGTTTTCACTACTTCCTATAAGCAAAAGCCTACACCCTTTTGGCACAATAAAATCCCCACCTGGCATAGGAACAACTTTTCCATCTTCTTCTTTTATACCTATGATATATACTTTTACTTAC
>JALVVR010000063.1 GCA_027023305.1 Campylobacterales bacterium
ACTTCCTACATATCCAGCACTTGCACCTCTCTCTTTTTGAGTTTCATGTATCATCAGAGATATCTTTTTACTAAGTTCTACTAACTCACTAGTTTTTGCCAACTTTTGTTTATACTCATATCCACTCATAGCTTGATCTACTGTTAAGAAACCTAGCATCAAAAGTGGTACTAGTGAAAGTATCAACAACTTCATCTTTATAGACATATTTTTCATATATATCTCCTTATATTTTTTTTACAGTTTCTAAGAGTGTTTCAAAACCTACTTTTGAAGAGTTTTCCATGTCTCTTAAAGTATCAAGCACACTATCTGTCTTACTTCTTTTTACACTATCCATAACTTCAAAAATCTTATCATGAACATTTTTATGATATTGATTTATCTTTTTTACTTCACTTTTGGAATCTTTAAGTTCATTTGCAGAAAGTTTACTAAACCAATTTACAAATCTACAACTTGTATGATCAACAACTTCTAATGCTTTCCCATCAAAAAGTCCTTGATATGCTTTTAGTTTTAGATGTATATGATCTACTTTTCCATTGCTTACTTGGATTTGATTTGTTATAGATTGTGTCTTTTTAGTTATCTCTGCAGTATTGGAAACTACATAGTCTATATCTTCTCTAAAATTATCTAGGATATTTAAGATATTTGCAGATTCATTGTTGAAAGTTTCACTTATCTCTATCATGTTGTTTGAGTTTTGTTTTAGTCCACTTATGTTTATCTCGACCTCTTGAGTTGCTTTTTGTGTTCTCTCTGCTAGTTTTCTAACCTCATCAGCAACTACTGCAAATCCTCTTCCATGCTCACCTGCTCTTGCTGCTTCGATAGCAGCATTTAGTGCTAGTAAGTTTGTTTGGTCTGATATATCTTTTATAAGGTTTATGATTTGAGCTATAGACATAACACTATCGTTTAGACTTTGCGAATCATCACTTAGTTGTGAAGTGTATTGTTGGATGTTTTCTACAGAAGTTACTATACTTTGAGTATCATTATTTATAGTCAAAATCTTACTAGTTGTTTCTCCATTTTCTTTATTTACCTCTTCAAGATTTTCTAAATTCTCTTCTATAGTTGATTGTAAAAATGTAACTCCATCTTCATAACTCTCTAACAAAACTGCCAAGATTTCTCTCAACTTATCATCTTTACCTACTTGAACTTCACAAGCTGATGAGCTACTTTTTAAACTCTCTACTTCTCTCTTAAGAGCCTCGTTTTCTCTTCTTAAAGCCTCTAGCTCTCTATCATGAATCCCATCTTTAGTAGTTTTTTCTTTTGCAAATGAAAACACATTTTCTCCTTAATATTTTTAGTCTTAGACCTATATCGGCTAAAAAGGAATATTTTTTAATACATTTGGTTATAATCTTGTTATGATTTACGATAAATACATAGAATTACTACTAAAGTACAACAAAACACACAAACTAACTGGCTCTAAAACAAAAGATGAGGTTATGTTTCATGTTAATGACTCTTTATATCCTTTTGATAGATTTAAAAAAGATGTAAAAAAAGTTTTAGATATAGGTACTGGAGCTGGAT
>JALVVR010000064.1 GCA_027023305.1 Campylobacterales bacterium
ATCTAGTGGAGGGAGATAGTGCGGGAGGAAGTGCTAAACAGGGTCGTGATAGAGTTTTTCAAGCGATACTTCCACTAAAAGGTAAGATTTTAAATGTTGAAAAAAGTAGAATTGATAAAATCCTAAAATCAGAAGAAATTACAAATATCATAACAGCTCTTGGATGTGGTATAGGAGAAGAGTTTAACGAAGAAAAACTAAGATATCATAAGATTATTGTCATGACGGATGCTGATGTTGATGGTAGTCATATACAAACTCTTCTTTTGACATTTTTGTTTAGATTTTTAAGACCTGTTATCGAAAATGGATATGTTTATCTAGCTCAACCACCACTTTACAGATACAAAAAAGGGAAAAAAGAGATATACCTAAAAGATGATAAAGCTATGAATGAGTTTTTGATAGAAAATGGTATAGATAGCTTTGAGTTTGAAGGTATGGGAAAAAATGACTTGGCAGATTTGTTTAAAATCATATCTGCATATAGAGGTGTTTTAAAAGAGTTAGAGAAAAGATTTCATGTTATAGAAGTAGTACAACACTTGATAGAAAATCCAGATATCATATCTCTAAGAGGTGAAGAACTTTATAAAAAAGTTGAAGAGTATGTTTTATCTTTAGGGTATAATATCTTAAACAAAATCGTAGATGAAGAGGTAGTTCACTTATATATCCAAACATCAAATGGGCTTGAAGAGATAAAAATAGATGACAATCTTTTCACATCTCCACTTTACACAGAAGCTGTTTATATAAATAGTAAGATAGCAGAGAGAGATATAGAGATAACTAACAAAGAGCTTTTGCAAATGCTTGATGATGTAGAGAAAAATGCTAAAAAAGGTGCATATATCCAAAGATATAAAGGACTTGGAGAGATGAATCCTGAACAGTTGTGGGAGACAACTATGGATCCTACGAACAGAAGACTTTTAAAGATAGCTATCGAAGATGGTGAGATTGCTAGTGATACATTTACACTATTTATGGGTGATGAAGTTGAGCCTAGACGAAACTTTATCCAAGCTCATGCTAAAGATGTTAAACATTTGGATGTGTAATCATGAAGTATGGTGAAAAAGAGATATTAGAATTTGATGTAGAGAAAGATTTTGAAATCTGGCCAAACAAAAACAAAAAAAACTACACTATAAAAGTAACTCTGCCTGAGTTTATGTGTATGTGTCCTAGAAGTGGATATCCTGATTTTGCTACTATTTATGTGGAGTATATACCTGATGAGTTTGTAGCAGAGTTAAAGGCTATAAAACTATATATAAACTCTTTTTCAAAAAGATATATAAGTCATGAAGATAGTGCAAATGAGATATATGACTTGCTTCAAAGTAAGCTAAAACCTAAAACCTTAAAAGTTACGGCTGATTTTAATCCTCGTGGAAATGTTCACACAATCATAGAGATAGATAGTAACAAATGTTAAATCCAAAACTTCTAGAGTTAATCTTCTCTGCCTCTTCTATTCAGAGGTGGAATGATTATCCTAGAATGGTGGATTTAGTAGAACTTGATAA
>JALVVR010000065.1 GCA_027023305.1 Campylobacterales bacterium
ACAGATAAAAGAGCTAAGAGAAGAAGCCCTAAACTACAAAAGACAACTAACCTCTTCTGTAACTGATGTAGTAGATGATGTTAAAGAAGAAGCAAGCTTAACTAAACTAGATGACATATATGAGGAGTTTAACTCTATACATAAAGAAACTCTTCTAACTGATGAAGATGAAGAGTTAGAAAAACCAAAACCCAAAAAAAAGAAAAAAAAGTCTAAAAAGAAAAAGTTAGAGGATAAAGATGTTTAGTGATATAAAACCCCATCTAGTAGAACTAAGAAAAAGACTCGGTATCTCAGTAATCACTGTTTTAGTGATGTTTTTTGTAATGTTTTCAGTATGGCAACCAATACTTGAGTGGATGACTTCGCCTCTAACTGCAGTCCTGCCAAAGGGAAGTTCAGTAGTCTTTACAAAACTTCAAGAGCCTTTTTTTACAGCTCTTAAAGTATCTTTTTTCACAGGCTTCATAGCCTCACTTCCTATGATATTTTGGCAAATATGGCTTTTTGTAGCCCCTGGTCTTTATGACAATGAAAAGAAAATGGTCTTTCCTTTTGTATTTGGTGCTACTTTCATGTTCATAAGTGGAGGAGCTTTTGCATACTATGTAGTAGTCCCTTTTGGATTTACATTTTTAGTAAACTTTGGCTCACAACTTTTCACAGCACTTCCGAGTATCGGAGAGTATGTTAGCTTTTTTACAAAACTAATCCTTGGATTTGGACTTGCATTTGAGCTTCCTGTTATAACATTTTTCCTAGCATCTATCGGACTTGTTACAGATAAAACTCTAAAAGACTTCTTTAGATATGCACTTGTAGTTATCTTTTTAGTATCGGCATTGCTTACTCCACCAGATGTCTTAACTCAGTTTTTGATGGCTGGACCTATGATACTTCTGTATGCTCTTTCTATATTTATAGCAAAACTAACAAATCCTTATAAAGAGGATGAGGAGGAAGAAGGGGATGAGTAATCTCAAATATTTCTATCAACCCTTACAGAATAGATAGGCATATTAGAATGAACTCTTTTAAAATGCAAGCTTGGATGGTATGGATTTTCTTTAAAAAGTTTATATTGCTTTTGGGCTAACTCTTTTTCTGTTTTAGATAACTTTTTATAAGATTTTTTAAACCTATCATTAATAAATGATATCATTTCTATTTGACAATCTCACATTTATTATTTTCAAAATCACCTAAAGCTTCACTCGCAAGTTTTGCCAAAACATCTTCACTATTGGCAAATGCTCTATCCCACTTTTTTTCAGACTCTAACTCTTCTAACATAAACTTCGCAAATATATTTTGCTCTATTTCTGGCATTTTAGATGCCCTTTCAAATGCACTCTCTAACAACTCAGTCATCACAAACTCCTAACTTTTTAAAAGACTTTTGATAAAATCTCCAAATTATACCAAAGGATAATCTTTATGTCAAACCTCGATCCTCTAAAAGTAAGCTCATACTACTACGACCTGCCAGATGAACTCATAGCTACTGCCCCCACTTTTCCAAAAGGTG
>JALVVR010000066.1 GCA_027023305.1 Campylobacterales bacterium
GGTAGTTATTAATATTAGAGCTAGTTTTATGAGCTTATTCTCCCCCATTTAGTGGTTGTGGTTTGTTTCATGACAGAGCCCTTTTTGGGTGATTTTTTAAATGTTAGCATTTATGTTTTAATGGGGTGTTAATTTTTTTTAGTTGTTTTTTTATTAAGGTTGGGTTAAGAATAGAAAACAAAAGTAGGAAAATCCTACTTAGTTTTTAATATAACCCCATAACCTCAAACTGAACATACCAAAGTATCAAAGATACTATATATCCAGCTAGCACAGTCCAAGCTAGTTTTATGTGAGATGCAAAAGTATATATCCCTCTCATTCTTCCCATAACTCCAACTCCAGCTGCACTACCAAAGCTGATAAGACTTCCTCCTATTCCAGCTGTCATAGTAACTAAAAGCCATTGGTCTATTCCCATGTTAGGATCTGCTTTTAAGATTGCACTCATAACTGGAACATTGTCAACTATCGCTGATAAAAACCCAACTCCTACATTTCCTGCAGTTGAACCTATCACATCATATAGTTTTGTGATATATGAAAGATATCCTAAAAAGTGTAAAGCTCCAACAGCAGCTAATATACCAAAAAAGAAAAGTAAAGTATCATTTTCAATAAGTCTCATACTAGCATATATATCAAATCCCTTAGTACCTTTTCTTTTTTGAGTATAAGAGTAAAGTTTTAGAAGACTCAGTCCAAACATCATGCCCCATGTAGCTGGAAGTCCAAAAAACTGATGTCCTAAAACAGCACAAGCGATAGTAAAAACTCCTAGATATATCGTTATCTCTCCACCTGGTTTTATCTTTGGCTTTTCCTCTGTTGAAGCATCAAAATCAGGCTCTCCTTTTGGTACTGATAAACTAAGTAGATAAGCAGTTACTAACCAACCAACAATAGATGGTACAAAAAGATATAAAAAGTCCACGAACTCACCTTTATTTGCAGTCCAAGCCATCAAAGTTGTGATATCTCCAAATGGACTCCAAGCACCACCAGCATTTGCTGCAACCACTATATTTATAGCCCCAGGTACTAAAAAGGCAGGTTTTTCTTTGTCTATAGTTAAAAGTACAGTTGAAAGTATCAAAGCTGTTGTCATGTTATCTGCAATAGGAGAGATAAAAAATGCTAAAAGACCTGTTAACCAAAACAGTTTTTTATAACTGTAACCTTTTGAAACAAGTTTATACTTTAGTGCTTCAAAAACTCTTCTTTCTATCAAAGTCTCGATATAAGTCATCGCAACGAAAAGGAAGAAAAATATCTCTGCAATCTCTAAAATAAGATGAGCTACCTCTTCATGAAGCAAGTTTGTATCCATTCCATGCATCGCATAATAAAGACCAATAAGCATAAATAAAAATGTACCAGCGAACAAAGCTGGTTTTGATTTATTGATATGATACTTCTCTTCAGTAGCAATAAAATAGTAAGCTATAACAAATATAGCTAAACTTAAAAATCCTACCCAAGTAGAACTCAGATCAACACTATGAACTACCTCTCCACCTTCATTCGCAAACAACATTCCTAGCATTAATGCCAATATTAAAAATACTCTCATACACTTTCCTTAATCTATAATATAACAAGCCCCTAAGGACTCTTTTTGGTATATCGTACTTTTTACGATATTTCTTGAGGTTTTAAGCCTTAGTTTTAAAAATTTACCAATATCTCTATCTAAAAACGAATCTATCTTTATAAGAGTATTTTCCAACTTCGCCCTACTTCTAACTATACCTGCACTCTCCCACATCAGTTTTCTTAGCTCATTTTTTATCTCTTTATCTCCACTTTTTATTAAAGTCTCCTCTTTTAAATCAAACTCTTTTATTTCAAAATCAAATTTC
Organism: Campylobacterales bacterium; assembly: GCA_027023305.1. Lineage (GTDB taxonomy): Bacteria > Campylobacterota > Campylobacteria > Campylobacterales > QNZT01 > SZUA-1377. The sequence goes on from JALVVR010000066.1 coordinate 1,863, forward strand.
TCTTTTTTTATATTTTCAACTGCTCTTTTTGAAAAAACAAGCCCTTCCAAAAGTGAATTTGAAGCCAAACGATTTGCACCATGCACTCTAGTATTTGCCACTTCTCCTACTGCATATAAGTTTTTCATGCCACTTACTCTTCCATCTAAATCTGTCTTTATACCACCCATAGCATAGTGAAATGCAGGAGATATAGGTACTCTATCCTCAGGCAGGTTATAACCCAAATCTTTTAAGTTAAAGTAAATAGTTGGAAATCTCTTTTTAAAGAACTCTTTATCAAACATACTTAAATCCAAATAAACCTCTTTACCACTCTTCTTTTTATGCTCAAATATTGCCCTACTAACCAAACTCCTAGGACTAAGCTCTCCTCTATCATCATACTCAAACAAAAATCTCTTTCCATCTGCATCAACGATATGAGCTCCCTCACCTCTGAGTGCCTCAGTCAAAAGCTGTTTTCTAGCTCCCAAAGAGTGTATAAAAACAGTAGGATGAAACTGCATCATCTGCATATCTCTAAGTTCCAACCCTTTTTCTAAACATATCCCTTGAAGCTCTCCACTAATAGTTTTAGAATTTGTATGATACTCATAGATACTACCAACTCCACCACTAGCTATCACAACTGCTTTTGCATAGTAGTTTCTAAGCTCATTATTATGCCAAACTCTAACTCCATGACATATATCATCCTCTATTAAAAGCTCTGTTACAGTTGAGTTATAAAGTAATCCAGATTTATTTTCACTCATCAAAAACCTATGCACTTCTCGTCCAGTTGCATCTCCTCCCGAGTGAATAATCCTGTTTCTACTATGAGCTGCCTCTTTTGTATATAAAATTTCTCCTTTTTCATTTCTATCAAAAGGACAACCTCTATCTATCAAATCTCTAACAGCTCTCAACCCATCTTCACATAAAACTCTAACAGCTTTTCTATCGCAAAGTCCAGCTCCAGCACTAATAGTATCTTCAATATGAGAGTTTATATCACTCTCATCAACTGGCACTGCTATACCACCTTGTGCATAAAAAGTATTACAATCCCAAGAGTTTTCTTTACAAACTACTAAAACTTTTTTATCTCTTAAACTATTTGCTACATTTAACCCAGCTATTCCCGAGCCTATAACTATCACATCATATATATTTCTATCTATCATGAACTACTACTTTTGTCTTAACATAAACAGGAGGGGTCTTATATCCACAACCAACAAAGTTAAATATTACTACTGCTATAATAACTACATGAAGACCGTTAATCAAATTATTTCTCATATTATTTCAAAACCTCAATTTAAAAAGATTACACAAAAAAAGTGTTTTGATAAAGTAGTTAAACTTTTACCACCACATTTAAAAAATGCCGTCCTATTTACCTACACTAAAAATCAAACCCTATTTTTTGTTTTAAACCATCCAGGACTTAAGATGGAGTTTCATTATAAGGTTAATTTTCTAAAGACTCTATTAAAACAAGTTAAAACTATTGACCCCTCTTGTCATGATATGCAGGATATTTCAGATATAAAATTCTTTGTTTCAAACAAACCAAGAGAAAAAAAGAAAATCCAAAAAAAACTTTTTTACAAAGAACTCTCAAATGCCAACTTTAAAATCCTAACCAAAAACAAAAAACTACAAAAACTTTTTTTACAAATAAAAGATGAAATCTCTTCTAACTAAACTAAAAAACCTCCCAACCAAACCTGGGATTTACCAATACTTCGATAAAAACGGAAGACTCCTATATATAGGAAAAGCAAAAGTTTTAAAAAACAGAGTAAAAAGCTACTTTAACTTTACTCCTACACTCTCCCCCTCTTCAAATCTAAGCCCAAGAATCTATAAAATGATAACAGAGGTTGAAAATTTAGAGTATATAGTAGTAGATAGTGAACAAGATGCCCTAATCTTAGAAAACTCACTTATAAAACAACTAAAACCAAAGTATAACATCCTTCTTAGAGATGATAAAACTTATCCTTATATCTATATAGATTTAAACCAAAAGTATCCAAGATTTGAGATAACAAGAAGAGTTATAAAAGGCAAAAATATAAAATACTTTGGTCCATTTGTAAGTGGTGCAAAAGATATCCTCGACTCCATATATGAAATCTTCCCTTTAGTTCAAAAAAAAAGTTGTCTGAGAGAGGGGAAAAAGTGCCTTTTCTTTCAGATAAAAAGATGTCTCGCTCCTTGTGAAAATCTTGTAAGTGAGAAGGAGTATAAAAAAATAGTAGATGAAGCAACAAAATATATACTTAACAAACAAAAACTAACTTCAAAACTTGAAGAAAAGATGCTTTACTACTCAGAGGAGTTACTCTTTGAAGAGGCTTCAACCCTTAGAGATAGAATAGTAAAGATAAAAAACTCTATGCAACTAAACACTATTGATTTGGCTAAACTAGAGGATTTTGATATATTTGGAGTATTAACTCAGTCAAACAAAGCTGTAGGAGTTAAAATCTTTGTCAGAGATGGAAAAGTAGTCTCAAGTGACCATCATATTTTCAAAAGTGAGTTTGGATTTGACCATGATGAACTCTACAAAACTATGCTTTTAAACCACTATCAAAAAGAGTTACCATTTGTTCCAAAAGAGATACTTATAGCATCAAAGTTTAATCAAATAGAAGAAATTGAAGTGCTTATAGAAAAGAAGTATAATAAAAAAACAATTATTAAAGTCCCAAAAATTGGAGATAAAAAAAGGTTAACCACTCTCGCACTTACAAATGCAAAAGAGATTTTACGATTAAATTCTAGCAAAGATGACAATACCCTTAAAGAGATAAAAGAACTATTGGGACTAGAACAAATCCCATATACACTTGAAGGATATGATAACTCGCACATGATAGGAAGTGCAAAAGTAGGAAGTTTGGTTTACTGGGAAGAAAAGTTTATAAAACAAAACTATCGCCACTACAACTTAACTGCACTTAATGAATATGATCAAATGAAAGAGATGCTAACAAGAAGACTAGAAGATTTAGAAAAAAATCCTCTTCCAAATCTTTGGGTTATAGATGGAGGAGAAACTCTTTGGAAATTAGCACAAAAATTAGTTAAACAAAAAAAGCTTTTTGTCGATATAGTTGCAATTGCTAAAGAAAAAAGAGATAGCAAGTCAATGAGGGCAAAAGGAAGAGCTAAAGATATAATCTTTTCCAAAGATGGAGAGTTTAAGCTCTCAACTGAGGATAAAAGGCTACACTTTATACAAAACATAAGAGATGAAGCCCATAGATTTGCTATCACTTTTTTCAAAAAGCAAAAGTTAAAAGAGGATAAAAAACTATCTCTTTTAAACAAAAAAGGTATCGGTGAAGCAACTGTAAAGAAACTCATCGATTACTTTGGGACATTTGAAAATATTAAAAATGCTTCTTTAAAAGAACTTGAAAAAGTTATCGGTAAAAAAGGAGCTTTAAAACTTAAGGAGTAAGAGTTGATACTATATGATGAAAATTATAAATTTTTAGGAGCAAGTAACAAAGAGTTAAATAGATTTGGTTTTAGTGATATTACAGAGTTTGATAGCTATCACAAAGATTTTGCAGAGCTTTTTGTAAAAGATGATGATTATATATATGATTTTGAAAATTTCTCATGGATTGATTTTATACTGTATGGTGGTGCAAACAAAGATACAGCTATAATTCAAAATAAAGCAAAAGAGTATAAAAAAGTAAAAATCAAAATAATAACGGTAGAACTTACTAACAATTTTTGTGATATTGAAAAACTTTATCGTGTTAAATTAGAAGATTTAGGAGAACTCTCAAAAGAAGAAGAGACTAAAATAACAAATACAAAAATCAACCTAAGCTCAATGCTTACAAAATCCAAAGATTTAAAAGAAGATAAAAAACAAAATGATTTAGATATAAATCTAAGCTTCATGGAGAATGAAGATATAAAAGATGATGATAAAAGCAGTATAAACTCTATCTCATTAGACTTTTTAAAGAAAGAAAAAACAAAAGAGGAAAAGCCAAAAGCTCCACTTATTAGTAAAAAAGAAGATGAAATAAAAGAAACAAATAGTAACATAGTTTTAGATTTTTTTAACTCAAAAGTAGAAGATGAAACTCCTGTAACTTCTATATCAAAAAAAGAAGAACCCTTAAAAGAAAAGGAGAGTAAATCTGAATTTAACTTAAACTTTTTAGGTAAGAAAGAAGATAACCAAGACAAAAAAGTAGTTGAAGAAGAGCCAAAAAAATCTACTTTTAATCTTAACTTTTTAAATTCTAATGAAGATCAAAACATAAGCCAACCTCAAGAGGAAAAACCAAAAGTAGAAACTCCAACTCCAAAAAAAGAAGAAGTTCCATCTCTAAATCTAAACTTCCTTAAAACAGAAGAAGTAAGTCAACCTAAAGAGGAGATTAAACCAGAAGTTAAAGAAGAACAAAAGCCAGAGATAAATCTTAACTTCTTAAAAACAGAGGAAGAAAGTAAGCCCAAAAAAGAAATTCAACAAGAGATCAAAGAGCAATCCAAACCAGAGATAAATCTTAACTTTCTAAAAAGTAAAGATACTCATAAAGAGAAAACAAAGGAGTTATCAAAAGAGGAAAAATCAACTATCATAGATCAAATAAAAAATGATATTGAAGAGATAGATGATAAAGTAGAAAATTCTTTATTTTTAAAAAATATCGACTTACCAATAGAGGAGAAAAAAGATATACTAAATGACTTTATAGATGACTCAATGCAAAGTTTATCTCTCGCAAAAAAGTTTATCTCTCATGATGATTTTGATAGTACAAAGTTTATGATAAAGAAAGTTCTATCATCTTCAAATCTACTTGAGTTAGACACAGTTTCACAAAACTTAAATCTACTAGCCAAAAGTATAGATAGTAAAAACAAAGAGGATATTGAAGGAAATATCCAAAAAAGTATAAACTCTATTAATAATCTTAAAAAAATTAAGATATAAGAGAAATCCATGAAGATAAAGTCAAACTTAAATCTCATAACTTTCATCCCAGTGATGATAGTTATGCTTTTATCTATATACATATTTCGACTAAGTTTCAATAATTATCAACACTCAAAAACTGATTTATCCAACTTAAAGAAAATAGAGAAAATAAAAGAGTTTATGCTAGATATTTTTAAAGAAAGAAAGTATGCAGTACAAAGCCTAACTAGTAACTCAAATGAAACTATATATAACTACAAAAAAGCTGCAACCAAAACAAATAAAGCAGTAAACAACTTAATCACAATCTACAATAAAGATAAAAAAAATAGTATTATCTTTAAACTCATAAAAGATATAAAAACAATAGTAAATCAAAGAAAAGAGATAGAGGAACATAAGCTTTCATATAAAACAATCTTTGCTAATTATGATATACTAAATAGTGATATTCTATCATATATCAACTATCTTAAAAATAAAATAAATACAAAAACAAATGCAAACAGTTTAAATGATGCTCTAATACTACTAAAATCTGTATCTGATGAAAGGGACTTTATCTCCAATATATACACAAATAGTGAAGATATAGAAAACTTATATATAATAAAACTTTTTAAAAATAGCAATATTACACAAACACTTAGTATGGTTGATAAAAAAGTACAAAAACTACTATCAAAATCACTTGATACTAAAGAGTTTATCAACATAGTTAAAAAGACAAATACAATAAAACAAGAGCTACTAACAAAGGGTTATATAATATCTGCCACACAAAAGGAGTGGATAGATTTTGAAGATAAAAAACTTTTTCTTCTTAGTCAAAGTATAGATAGAATTTCTAAAAACATAAATAATGAGTTAAAAAAGAGTTTAAATTATAAACTTTTAAAGCTAGTAATATCTCTATTTTTGATACTTTTATCTCTATTTTTACTTTATAAATATTTTAGATTTAAAAATGAACTACTTGATAACTCAAACCTAAAACTGTTGTTAAAAAAAGTTTTAAACCTAAGTAATCTTGATAAAACTGTTGATTTAAGTACAACAAGTGGAGTAAAAAATTCATATAAAATCATAGATGACTCTTTAGACAAAATATCAATAGATAGACAAAAAGCTGAAAATGACAATGCTTCTAAATCTATCTTCTTAGCCAACATGTCTCATGAGATAAGAACACCTATTAACGGTATAGTAGGTTTTACAGATATCTTAAAAAAATCAAATCTTAATAAAACACAAAAAGAGTATGTTGATATCATTTCAAAAAATACAGATAATTTACTAGAAATCATTAACAATATTTTAGACCTTTCAAAAATAGAGAGTAAAAAAATAGAAGTTGATTCTATCATGTTCTCTCCTATTGAAGAGTTTGAAAACTCGGTAGAACTATTTTTAGCAAAAGCCTCTAAAAAGAAGATAAATCTATCACTAAACCTTCTTCCTAACTTTGAAAATTATCTCCTTGGTGATCCACTAAAGATAAAAGAAGTTTTACTAAACCTGATATCAAATTCATTAAAATTCACTCCAAAAGGTGGACAAATAGATGTTAGTATAAAAAAGCTACCTAGCAAAAGCTCAAAAGAAGAGTTAGTTTACTTTGAAGTAAAAGATAATGGTATTGGGATGAGTAAAGATGAGCTAAGTGATATATTTGATGCTTTTTCTCAAGCTGATTCTACTATTACAAGGAAGTATGGTGGCACTGGACTTGGACTTACTATATCGTCAAGCTATGTGACACTGATGGGTGGAGAGTTGGAAGTAGAGAGTAAAAAAGATAGAGGAACAAAGTTTTTCTTTACCCTAAGCTTTAAAAAATCCCAACCATTAAAAACAACCAAATATAAAAACTCTTTTAACATTATAAAAGCACTAATCATAAGTGATAATGAAACTAAAGAGTTATCAAACTACTTAAAAGAGTATATTTCATACCTTATATCATCTACCTCTTTAGTAAATAAAGAAGATATATCAAGTAATAAATCTATGTTTGAAGAGTCAAATCTAATAGTAGTACCACAAAAAGTTTTTGAGGAAAATGACTTCTCACATCTAAATAAAACAGATAAGAAACTGCTTATAATCCAAGATAGTCAATTTTATCAAGAGCAAAATACTCTTCCTTCAAATACTTTCACTATAACTGAGCCTATTGGATTTTTTAAAGTAGTTGAAGTTTTATCATCTTTTAATCCAACTACTGCAAAAAACACTCATGAAAATAAAACAATAAAAGAGAGTAACAAAAAATTTAAAATCCTAATAGCAGAAGATAATGATGTAAATCTAAAACTCCTTGAAGAGTTTTTTAACCAATACTCAAACATAACTATAAAAAAAGCTATAAATGGTGAAGAAGCAGTGAAGCTTTTCTTAAAAGAGAGTTTTGATATGATTTTAATGGATATAGCAATGCCTCTGTTAGATGGTATGGAAGCTACAAAAAAAATCATAGAGTATGAAAACATCAACAACACTCCTCACACACCTATAATAGCTCTAACTGCAAATGCACTTAAAGGCGATAAAGAGAAGTATTTAAGTACAGGTATGGATGAGTATATAACTAAACCTGTAAAAGAGGACTCTCTAATCACAATGTTAAAGAAGTTTTCAATCACACTAAATCAAAAAGAACTTATTTCAAATAAAGAAAATAAAAAAGAAAATTTAGAACAAAAACAACTTCTTCTATACAAAAAAAGTGAAGTTGAAACAAAGATATTTCAAAAAGTTCTATCACAATACTACTCTAAAATAGATACAGTAAACTCTTCAAAAGAGTTTTATACTAATTTAGAGAGATTTAACTATCAAGCTATTTTATTAGACAAAGAGATTAGTGATTTGGATTTTGAAAGTTTAAATAATATAAAGAAAGAAGCTCCAAATACATCTCTAATATTATTTAGAAACTTTGAAACTATTATATCAAACAAATTAAGAACAATATTTGATGAAACTATCATAAACAGTTCAGATGTAGCATATCTAAAGACTATTTTAAAAAGTTATGTAAAAGAGGATTAAAAAATCCTCTTTTACTAAAACAAACTCTAAAATCTAGCTCCTAAGCTAAATTCCCATTTTTCTAGACTATCACCATTTTTACTGTTTAATCCTTTAGCATAGTATATTTCTAAAGGAACTCCAAGTGGAGATTTTGGCCACTCAAGTGCTGCACCAACAGAGCTTCTTTTTATCTCACTAAAACTACTCTCTCCTGTCATACCATAATCATAAAAAGTTTTAAATCTTAAGCCCATAGACTTAACAAGAGGAATACTAAACTCAACCGTAGCAGTAGCTAATTTTTTAGCACCTATCAAAGATCCAGAGCTATCTTTTGGAGAAAGTGTACCACTTTTATATCCTCTTACACTTCCATAACCACCTAGATAAAGCTTTTCATTTACTGGTAGATAACCTCTATTTTTTATAGCAGATACATGTACCTTTCCTCTAACAATCAAATCATAATCAAGTTCATCCTCTAGCCCTTTATAAAACTTACCTGTAAAAGAGTATTTAGTGTACTTCATATCTCCACCTGCACCTGCATACTCCATTGATGCAGACAAATCCATACCTCGTCTTGGAAGATAAAAGTCATCAGTATTGTCAAATCTAATAGCAGGAACTAAAGCACTTTTTATCTCTGTTCCCTCTTTATAATAATGGCTAGTTTTTAAACTATCAGATAGATTACTAAGTTTAGTCTTTTCATAAACATATCCCAAACTAGCATGAAGATTTCTTCCTATCCTTTTTCCTAAAGTTAAACTACCACCAACTGAGTCTGAATCATAATCATAGTAATCAAACTTTTTCTTATATAGACTTCCACCTAAACTATACTCACTATCATATACTCTAGGATTATAAAAGTTTATACTACCATTTTTACTTTTACTAGAAGCATCTATACTAGTCCCAACTTCGATACCTGTTCCTAAAAAGTTTTTATCACTAACTCCTAAGTTCACACCAAGTCCATCATAACTACCATAAGATAATCCTCCCATGATACTTCCTGTACTTGTCTCTTTAACTTTTACTAAAGTATCTATTTGATTTTGTGATATTTGATGAGGAATAATTTGTACATCTGAAAAGAAACCTGTTCTTTTTAACTGATCTATAGAATCATCCATATCTTTTTTGGTAAAAGGCTCTCCCTCGCTAAAGTAAAGCTCTCTTCTTATAACTCTATCCATAGTTCTAGAGTTTCCTGAGATTGTTATGTTTTTAACATATACTTTTTTATTTGGTTTTACCATATAAGTTACATTTGCAACCATGTTTGTTCTATCTTGTTTTACATCTGGAACAACTTGAGCAAATGCATATCCCCTATCAGACATATAATTTTGAAGTAGTCTTACATCTTTTTTAAGTTTAGATACATTAAAGACTCTTCCCTTTTCTAGTTTTATATCCTCTTTAACACTTTTATCAACACTCTCTCCATTATCAACAAAAACTGCCACAGTTCCTACTTTATACTGTTTACCTTCATCTATCTTATAAGTTATAGTAGCTGTATAATCACTAAAGTTTGCTCTAACGATAGGATTGGAAACTTTTACATCCAAATATCCTCTTTCAAGATAAAACTCTCGTATTCTTTCTCTATCAGCTTTTAGTTGATTTGCTTTTAGTTTTCCATCATCTCTACCTAAAAACCAGCCAAATGATTGCTCAGCTCTATTTGCTATAACACTCTTTAGATCATCATAAGAATACTTTTTTGCACCTATAATATTTACTTTTTTGATGATAATATTTTCACCTTTTCTAACATCTATATTAGTTTCAAGTGCATTTTTATTTATATCTTTATTATTAACATCTATAACACTATCATAGTAACCTTGTGCTTCTAGTGAACTTTCTAATCCTTTTTTAAGATTATTCATCTTATTCTCATCAAAGCTGTCACCTCTTTTTAATCCACTCGCTTTCAAAACAGCTTTGTTTTGATCATCACTAAGACCTTCCATCTTAACTTTTGCAATAACAGGCTTTTCTTTTACATGATAAGTTAAAACTCCACCATTTTCCTCTACCCATATATCATCAAAATACCTTTGAGCATACAGTTTTCTTACACTCACATCTATATCTCTATCATTTACATTTGCCCCCGGCTTTATCCCAGCTATTTCCTGTGCTATCTGGGGAGAAATATGAACTAATCCTCTAAACTCAACTTGGCTTATAACTTGTGCACTCAAAAACGAAGAAGTAGCAAGCAAAATCAAACTTCCACTCGCCATTAGTCTCTCTTTTTTTACCATAGGTAACACCTTTTTAAAAATAATATTTTACATGTTATAGTATTTTTAATTAAAACTTAATAAATGTTAAAATAGTATAGGGAATTTATAATGCTAGGATGTACTAACATTGTAAATTCCCTAAACCTTAAAAAAAAGAGTTAATTTATGAATATATCTATAATTGGACTAGGATTGATGGGTGGATCTCTTGCTCTAAGTTTAAAAAAAATTTACCCTAATTGGACTATTAAGGGTTATGACCACAATAAAAATCATATCTCAAAAGCAATAGAACTAAACTTAGTAGATAAAATAGCCGAAAATTGGGATGAAGTAAAACTTAGTGATATTATCATACTAGCAATTCCGGTAGAAGCTATTATAAAATCTTTGCAAAACTTAAAAGATATATCTAAAACTACTACAATCATAGACTTAGGAAGTACAAAAGAAAAGATAGTAAAAAACACTCCTAAAGAGATAAGAAAAAACCTTGTTGCCGCACACCCTATGACTGGTACTGAAAACACTGGCCCAACTGCAGCATTTGATAGTTTGTATGATGATAAAGTTGTTGTATTATGCGATTTAGAAGATAGTGGTGATTTACAAAAAAAGCTAGCCATACAAATATTTACAAAATTAAATATGAATATATTTTATATGAACTCATCCTCTCATGACTCTCATGCAGCCTATATTTCTCATCTACCTCATGCACTTAGCTTTTCACTAGCAAATGCTGTTTTAAATCAAGAAGATCCTAAAAGTATCCTTGCTATGTCAGGAGCTGGTTTTGCAAGCATGACAAGAATCGCTAAAAGCTCTCCAGTTATGTGGAGCGATATCTTTAAACAAAACAAATCAAATCTTTTAAAGTCTATATATTCTTTTAATCATGAATTAAACATCATGCAAAAGATGATAGAAGAAGATAAATGGGATGAGTTAGAAAAGTGGATGAAAAAAGCAAATCTACTTCATAACATTATCTAAATATTTTTCCACTTTTTCACTTGGTAATGGTTTTGAAAAATAATACCCTTGTATTAATCTACATCCAAAATCTCGCATAAGCTTTAACTGCTCTTTATCCTCTATACCTTCAGCGACTATTTCTAATCCCAAACTTTTTGCGAGTAATATAATAACTTTAACTATCTCTCTATCTTCACTCTCTGTTGCTATATCATCAACAAAAGATTTATCTATTTTTAGTTTTGTGATAGGTAATGACTTTAGTCTTGACAAAGAAGAGTACCCTGTACCAAAATCATCAATAGATATACCTATCCCTATATCCCTAAGATTTGTTAAAACTTCCTCTACCTTTTTTATATTTTCCATCAAAAAGCCCTCTGTAACCTCTAACTCTAAAAGCTCTGGTTTTATACCAGTTTCTTTTACGATAGACTTTGTTGTCTCTTCAAGATGATTTTGAGTTAACTGTTTGCTTGAAACATTTACAGCTATTTTTATTTCATACCCATTTTCTTGTAAAGATTTTATTTTTTGACAAGCAGTTCTTAAAATCCATCTACCAACTTTTACCATAAAACCACCCTCTTCAGCCAAAGAGATAAAATTTTCTGGAGTTATTAATCCATATTTTGGATGCTCCCATCTAACCAGTCCTTCAAAAAGAGCAATCACTCCTTTATCAATATCAATAATAGGTTGATAGTATAATTTAAGCTCATTATTTATAATAGCATTTCGAAGATCTTTTGTTAACTCCATCTTCTCTCTTGACTCACTATCCATAGCAGATGTAAAGTACCTATGAGTATTTTTACCACTCTCTTTAGCTCTATACATTGCCATATCAGCAAATTTTATAAGTTCATCTTTATCTCTCGTATCATCCGGATAGATAGATATACCAATAGAGCTTCCTATATATCCCATCTCATCTTTTAGCTTTATTGGGACTGATAGAGTATCTATTATCTTTTTAGCTACAATAGAAGGAAATACATTGTCATGTATTCCATCTAGTATGATAGTAAACTCATCTCCACCCAATCTTGATACCATATCTTCTGTTCTTAGGACTGATTTTAGCTTTACTGCAACCTCTTTCAGGAGTATATCTCCATAATCATGACCCAAAGTATCATTTATAGTTTTAAAATTATCAAGATCTAAAAACATCAAAGCAACTTTAGAACTATTTCTACTAGCTTTTGAAACAACATGACTTAAACTATCATAAAACAAAGCACGATTAGGAAGATTTGTCAAAAGATCATAATGAGCTAACTTATCTAACTTTTTCTCTGTCATCTTTTGTGATGTGATATCAGTATAAATAGATCCTATTAACTTTTTTTCATTTTTATGAAGTACAAACTGATTTAATTGAAAAAACTTTATATTTCCAAACTTATCACTCATCTTTGTCTCAGTTGATAAAATTCTCTCTTTTAAAACTTTTTTATTTTCACTTATTATTCTTTTATATTCACTTTCATGAAAAATCTCTTTTACACTTTTTCCACTTATTGTCTCTTTTCCAAAAAAATTATTTATATATCTATTTGAAAAAATTATATTATCTTTCAAATCCCTTATATAAACACCAGAAGGAAGGTTTTCCATAAAAGATTTAAACTGTTCTTGAGACTCTTTGAGGGCTAGTTCTGCTCTTTTTATATCACTTATATCACTTAAAAAACCAACTACTCTTTTTATATTCCCATTTTCACTAACAGCTTTTGCTCTAGCTAAAAACCATCTTTTATCTCCATCTATATCTATTATAAATTCACTTTTAAAAGATTTTGTATCATTATTTAGATGTTCTTCAAGATTTTTTATAAATTTAGGTCTAAATTCATCATCAATCAAAGAGATAAAAGATTTCAAAGAATTATTTAAAAGAGTTGAATTATCACCTAAAAGTTCTCTAAATTTATCTGATATAAATAGTTCATCTTTTTCTACTTCCCAATCCCAAAGTCCTTCATTGGAGCCTTGAGTAGCTAATTCATACCTATTTTTTAAAATACTAATAGCCTCTTTAGCTCTTTTTTGATCACTTATATCTACTAAAAGACCTAACCTATCTGTACTTTCCATACTCAATGAAGAGATATAAACAATAGAACTTATCTTCTGTCCTATATCATTTGTTACAACAATCTCAAAATGCTCATCACTACTCAAAGTGTGTTCATTTATAGTATTAAGTGCACTCTTTCTAGCACTTCCAAAAAAACTATCAAAAGCACTGTTAGTAATATACTTATTTGTATCCTCATACTTATAAAACATAGGTATAGAAAGACTATTTATCAACTCTTCAAGAATACTTTTACTCTTAGTTTTACCAAATATCATAAACTCTCTCTTTTTATTTTCTATCTCTAATATCGGCAAAATAAAAGATTTTTTAAACTATTTCGATAACTTTTTTGTTAATTGAGAATACATCTTCTTTATATATAATATTGTTTACTTATATTAGGAGAATCCTTTTGAGCAAGATACCATTTACACACCTGCATCTTCACACCGAATACTCACTACTTGATGGTGCAAACAAGATAAAAGATTTAGCAAAAAAAGTAAAAGAACTTGGAATGAACTCTGTTGCTATAACTGATCATGGAAATATGTTTGGTGCAATAGACTTTTACACTACTATGAGAAAAAATGATATAAAACCTATTATAGGACTTGAAGCATATATCCACAACTCCGATAAACTAGATGATAAAACAACAAAACAAAGATTTCACCTCTGCCTTTATGCAAAAAATGAAGCAGGCTACAAAAATCTCATGTACCTAAGTTCTCAAAGCTATCTTAAGGGATTTTACTACTACCCAAGAATAAATAAAAAACTACTTTTCGAAAATTGTGAAGGACTAATCTGCTCAGCAGCTTGTCTTCAAGGAGAGATAAACTGGCACCTTAACCTAAACAGTGAAAGAAATAAAAAAAATGGTGCAAAAGGATATGAGAGAGCAAAAGAGATAGCTTTAGAGTACAAGCAAGTTTTTGGAGATGATTTTTACCTAGAAATCATGAGACACGGTATTGAAGATCAAAGATACATAGACTCTCAAGTTATTAAACTCTCTCAAGAGACTGGTATAAAGCTTATAGCTACAAATGACACTCACTACCCATCACAAGATTATGCCGAAGCTCATGAAGCATTTATGTGTATCGCTATGAATAAAGAGTTTGATGACCCAAAAAGACTTAGACACTCAGTACATGAGTTTTTTGTAAAGTCTCCCGAGCAAATGCATGAATTATTTGCCGACATACCAGAAGCTCTTTTAAATACTCAAGAAATTGTTGACAAGTGTAACTTAGAGATAAAACTAGGAAACCCAACCCCTCCAAACTTTAAGTTTGTAAAAGAGTATGCCCAAAAAGAGGGTTTAGATATAGATAATGATTCAGAATTTTTTGTTTACAAGTGCAAACAAGGATTAGAAAAAAGACTTAAACTTGTAGATAAAGAAAAACACCAAATCTACTGGGATAGGCTAGATTTTGAGATGAATATCATAAATACCATGAACTTTCCAGGATATATGCTTATAGTTTGGGACTTTATCAACTACTCAAAAGAGCAAGGTATCCCAGTTGGACCTGGAAGGGGAAGTGCTGCTGGAAGTTTAGTAGCTTATGCCCTAGAGATAACAAACTTAGACCCACTAAAATACGACCTACTTTTTGAGAGATTTCTAAATCCTGAAAGGGTAAGTATGCCCGATATTGATATCGACTTTTGCCAAAAAAGAAGAGGTGAAGCGATAGACTATGTTGTTAACAAATACGGAAGAAACAATGTCGCACAAGTTATAACATTTGGTAAACTTTTAGCAAAAGGTGTTATCAGAGATGTAGCTCGTGTTATGGCTATGCCCTACTCTGAAGCTGATAAAATGGCAAAACTAATCCCTGATGAACTCGGTATAAATTTAAAAGACTCTTACGAGAAAGAGCCAAAGATAAAAGAACTTATACAAAGTAATGCCCTTGCAAAAAGAGTGTGGGAAGTTTCACTAGCACTTGAAGGACTAAACAGAAACTCAGGTATGCATGCAGCTGGAGTAGTTTTAAGTAACGAAGAGTTATGGCACAAAGCACCACTATACAAACCAACAGGGGAAAATGCCCAATATGTAACCCAATACTCTCTAAAATACTTAGAAGATGTTGACTTGATAAAATTTGATTTTTTGGGATTAAAAACTCTAACTGTTATAGATGATGCTATAAAGTTGATAGAAAAAGGGACTAACGAAAAAGTTGATTTTGACAGAGTTGATGTAGATGACCCCAAAGTATATGAACTTATTCAAAGTGGTAAAACAATAGGACTATTTCAAATAGAATCTGATGGTATGCAATCTCTAAATGAAAGATTAAAACCAACAAATTTTGAAGATATTATCGCTGTTCTTGCCCTATATCGTCCAGGTCCTATGGAGAGTGGGATGCTTGATGATTTTATTGAAAGAAAACATGGTAGAGCTGAGATAACTTATGAGTTCCCAGAGCTTGAACCAATCTTGAAACCAACTTATGGAGTTATAGTATATCAAGAGCAAGTTATGCAAATAGTTCAAACTATAGGTGGTTTCTCTTTGGGTGGAGCTGATGTTGTTCGTCGTGCTATGGGTAAAAAGATAAAAGAGGAGATGGATAGACTAAAAGCCGAGTTTGCAGATGGAGCACAGAAAAAAGGCTTTGATAGAACAAAAGCAGAAGAACTTTTTGATTTGATTGTTAAGTTTGCAGGATATGGATTTAACAAATCACACTCAGCAGCATATGCCATGGTTACTTTTCAAACCTCTTATCTAAAATGCTACTATCCTGCTGAGTTTATGTCAGCTCTTCTAACAAGTGAAGCAGATAATACAGACAAAATAGTAAAATATGTTGATGAAGTAAAAAGCTTAGGTATCAAACTTCTCCCTCCCTCTATAACACACTCTATTGTTTCTTTTTCTCCATCTCATAACAAAAACGAAGATGCTATCCTTTTTGGATTAGGAGCTATCAAAGGAGTTGGAAGCAAAGCAATAGACTCGATTTTGGAAGCTAGAGATGAAAAACCATTTGAAGATTTAAGTGATTTTGTATCAAGAATAGATACAGGGAAAGTAAACAAAAGAGTCATTGAAGCTCTTATAAAAAGTGGAGCTATGGATAGCTTTGGTTACTCAAGAAAAGCCATGATAGATCAAATAGAAACCATAGTAACAGCAGGAGCTGAGGTAAATAGAGCTAAAAAGATGGCTGAAAATTCACTTTTTGGAGATGATACTGAACTAACTACAATAGATGTCAAAATAGACAATTTAGATGAGTTTGATGATAAAATTATCCTAGAACTTGAAAAAGAGACTTTAGGTTTTTATGTATCAGGTCACCCACTAGATAGCTTTCGTGAAGAGATAAACAAACTAACCTACACCCTTTCAAGTGAACTAGATGAGATAGCCGATGGAACAAAAACTCTTTTTGTTGGAAAAGTAGAAGGCATAACAGAAAAGATTTCAAAAAAAGGAAATAAGTTTGGCATAGTAAATCTTATGGATCTTCATGGAAATATTGAAATCATGGTATTTGAAAAAACAATAAAAGAGATAAGACTTATGGACTTAGATGAACCTGTTTGCCTAAAAGTAGCTATAAGCAAAGATGATCAATTTACAAGAATGAAAGTTTTAAAAGTACTTGAACTAAAAGATGCTACAAAAGAGAAAACAAACATAAAAAAAGTAATAGAAAAAAAGCCACCTCCACCTCCCAAACCACCTCTATATGTAAAAGTAGAGATTCAAGACAAAGAAGATATTTTAGAAAAGTTAAGCACTTTATTTTTATCAAATCAAGGAGATAGACCAGTAACTTTAATCCTATCATCAAAACTACAAGACATAGTTATAGAGTCAAACATAAAGGTAAGTGAAAATGTAGTAGGAGAGTTGGAAAAATTTGAAGAGTTAAAAGTAGCCTCTTAATAGGGCTACTTTAAAAGTTTGGATTAGTGACAACCACCTTCACCACAACCACAACTCTCTCCTCCACCAACTACACCAGTAGCCAGTTCATCAGGAGTACAATCTCTAACATCAGTGATAGTCAAATCAAAAGTTAAATCTTTTCCAGCCAATGGATGGTTATAATCAACTTTTACTGTCTCATCATCAAAATCAGTAACAGTTACCATAACAGTTTGCCCATCTTCACTTTGACCATACAGTTGTAAACCTTTTTCTAGTTCCACACCAGCAAATTGTTCTTTTGGTAAAGTCTCAATAGCTTCATCATTTCTCACTCCATAAGCATCCTCAGAAGCTACATCAACTTTAGCACTATCACCTTTAGTCATCTCTTTGATTGCATTTTCAAGCCCTGGAATTATCGCTCCAGTTCCTACTATAAACTCTAAAGGTGCATGACCTTTATTACTATCTATGATATCACTTCCACCTTTTTCAGTAAGTTCATACTCTATAGATACTACTTGGTTATCGCTTATTGCCATAATTTTTCCTTATATTAAATTAAGTTATAATACTAGCTAAAGTTTCTTAAGAAAGTTTCTTGCCGTACTAGCTTCAGAAGAATTAGGAAATGCTCCTATCAAAGAGTTAAAAAATCTTTTAGCACCAACTTTATCACCACTATTTTTAAAACTAATACCAGTATGCAGTAAAAGTGTTGCTAAAAAGCTACTTTTGTCATCCTTATTTACACTAATTTTATAGTAGTGAATAGCATCCTTATATCTTTTTTGAAAAAACAAACTCTCTGCTATGTAGTAGTATGACTCAGCTAATTTATATTTTTTATCAACTAAATCCAAAAAACTATCTCTAGCATCTTTATACTTTTTAGATTTATAGAGTTTTTTTGCATTTTGATATATCTGAGATACAGAAAGTATTTTTATCTTTTTAATTTCTTTTTTTTTCTTTGTAGAAACTAACTTCTTCTTGTCATGAGAACTGCTTTTAGAAGATAAGAGTTTCAAAACTTTCTCGATTGAGTCTTCTATCTTTTTAAACCTAGCTGAATTCTCTTTGTCTATGTTATCAACTTTTTTTTCTAAGTTATTTATTCTTTTCTCAAGCTTAGATGTATCTACTTTTTTAGGAGTTGACACTCTATCTCCCATAGAGTCTAAAACACTTTTTATACCATCTATCTCTTCTCTTATATTATTAAGTTTAAGATTAGTCTTTGTTATGTTTTTTCTATTTTGAAAGATTAGTTTTTCACTATCAGTTAAATCTATACCATTTACCACATCACCAAAAAGTGGTGCAGTAAATAGTATGATTAGAAGTAGGTTATATTTTTTCATACTTAGTAAGCTTTTATATCTACCCTTCTATTTTTTTGCCAACAAGCATCATTATGCTCACTACATATTGGTTTTGCTTCACCATAACTTACAACAGAGATACTAGCACTTACACCTGATGCTTTTAATGCCTCTTTTACACTTTTAGCTCTTTTAAGTCCAAGTGCAAAGTTGTACTCATCAGTACCCCACTCATCACAATTTCCCTCTACTTTAACAGAGCTACTACCTCTGCTTTGTATAGCTCTTGCACTTGAAGCTACTTTATCTAACTCTCTATCACTTACAGTGTATTGGTTAAATGCAAAGTGTATTGGTTCAATCCCATTAGAACCTCCATTTGTTCCATCATCAAAAGTCGTAGCCTCTACACCAACATTTTGCATGCCATCAATACTTCCACCATCAATCGCATCTGCAGGAATCTCATTTCCAATAGATTGTGTGGAACTTTCTACTGATACTGGAGTATTTTTATTTATAACAACTGGTTCAACCTCTGGAGCTTTTTGTCCACAACCAACAAAAACAACAGATAAGACTGCCAAACTTAGAACTAAACTTTTTTTCATCATAATTTCCTTTAAATTTTTTTTATTGTATCTTATATTAATTAAATTAATTTTACCTTACCAATCTATTGACTGAATTTTTCCTATACTAAGTGGGAAAAGAAAACTTCTATTTGCATTTAGTCTTAATACCCCTATCGCACTTCTGCTTCCCATATGTTTTATAAATATAACAGTCTCACCATATGTACCAAATCTAGGGTACATGTTTTTACCACTGTTTGTTAGCTTTCTTATAGAATCTGTTCTAGTAGAAATTAGATAGATATTAAAAGTATTATTTCCTGCATAATTTGTCTCACGAGATGAATAAACTATATACTTTCCATAAGTAGAGCATGAACTATTGTTTCTTCCATGATAAACCATTTGAGAAACTTTTCCACCATGAAGTGGCTTTGAAAATACATTTGGATATCCAAGTCTATTAGAAATAAACACTATCCTAGCTCCAGCATCAACAAAATTTCCACCAACATCTATACCATTATAAGTTGTAAGTCTTGTTTTTGAACCACTATAAACATCATATAGATATATATCAGCTTGATCATTTGGAGCCATCGTTAAAAGTAATTTACTTCCATCACTGCTAACATCTGAACATACTATCATACCAGAGCTACTAGCAATTCTTGATTTACTTCCACTACTTACATCAACCTTGTAAAGAGTAGGCTCAGCTCCATTATATGATGTATAATAAAAGGCACTTTGTGATTTATTTGCCCACTTTGGAAATATATTTAATCCACCACTTACAACTGTTTTTTGAAAAGTCAGAGTATAATCAGCGATAACAATAGAACTATTACCTGAAGTTGTATATTTTGAAAATATAATATATCTTTTCATCCAATCTACTTTTGGTAAATTTAAATAATTGTTTAAATCAACAACTATACTATGAGCTAAAAAAGCAAATCTATTATTTCTTGAAATATTATAACTCTTACTATAAAGCTTTTTAGAAGAATTTTTTACAGTTATATTTGCACTAATCCCACTACCATTTTGTTTAAAGTCACATATTAATGCTAATTTTTCAGATATATTAGCAGGGTTATTACTAATTCCATCTTTAACATTAAAATTTGTTGTAACTTTCAAATCTCCCACTATTAGATTTAAAAGTTTACTTTTGTTTAAAAAACTACTATTACTGCTATCTACAACAGATATACTTTGTTTCTTTTGTATCTTTTTCACAATCTCAATTGTCGAATCATAAGCCCCTAATAACGAAACCATTAAAGACAAAACCATAATAAATCTAACCATTAAAACTCCTCTTTATCAGCAAATTCTAACTCAACCTCTATATATTTTCCTTTATTATATTTTGGAAAAGTTTGATTAGTTAAACTATCAAGAAATTGCTTAAGCTTGCTATCAAAATTATTATTAAATGATTTTTTTAAGTTTTTATAAATAAACCTTCCATGACTATCTATCCTAATAACTGCTGTAGCCTTTAACCCATCTCTAGTTGCTACAGTATTTTGCCATTTAGCTGTTATAATTGAACTTATCTTAGAAAGATATTTTTTATCATATCTACCTTTTATTTTTGAGCTATCTTTCTTATCAGAAATTATATTTTTTATCTTCAACAACTCTTTTTTTAAATCACTATCATCTAAAGAATGAGATTTGAATAACTCTTTTGCATGAAGTTTTTTTAATCTACTTGCTCTAGTTTTCTCTTTTTTTAACTTCTCTTCTATTTCATTTGCATTTTTTTCTACATCCATAGTGGAAAAAAGATTTTTGATATTTGACTCCAATTTATCTCTACTATCATCTTTTGTCTCTTTTTCACTATTTTTAGAGATTTTTTTAATCTCGACTTTTTTAACTTCTGTTTTTTTAGGAGTGGATTTTTTTTCATCTAACTCTCTGTTTTTTTTCAAACTAGGTATATCATCAAGTTTCACAATAACAGATTTTTTTATGTCATATCCATAATCTTTCATATCTTTTACATCTTTTTTTGAGATATAATAGACAAAAAAGAGTACCAAAAAATATATAGCTATGGAGAGTACCGTAGAAAATGAGTAGATAAATCTATAATTAACCATTAGTAAGAAGTGATACTTTTGAAAAACCAGTTGATTTTAATACTTTTAAAATGTACATGACATCATTATACTTCAAATCCTTATCGGCTTTGATATAAACCACAGTTTTTTTATCATAATTCTTAGACTCTAACAAAAAATTGTCAGCAAAGTCATCAAAATTATATTTGTTATCTTTTATGTATATTTTTTTATTTTTATCAACTCTAACTGTAAGTTTAGCAACTTTTTTTACAGAGTTTTTTGTACTTCCTACTGGAAGGTTTATATTTTCTTGATAAACCATCACTGGAGCTGTAACCATTAAGATAGCCATTAATACCAACATGATATCAACCAAAGGTGTAATATTTAAATCTGGTTTTTCATCCCAATCATAACTCACAAAAACCCCTAGTTATAAAATGATTTTAGTTTTAATATATCTATCTCTCTTTGAATTAGTGAGATATACTCATAAGCCTTTCTTTTTAAAATCAAATGCAAAGAATAAGCTGGAATAGCAACAAAAATCCCAACAGCAGTAGCAACCAAAGCTTCACTTATGGCAGGTGCTATAACATTTAAACTAGCACTACCTGCATCACCAAGTTTACTAAAAGTTTTAAGTATTGAAACTATTGTCCCAAAAAGTCCTATAAAAGGAGAAGTAGAAGATATAATAGCCAAAGTGGAGAGTCCTTTAGTGGCATTTATCTCAGCAAAGCTTTTACATACAGGCAAAAGTTTATTTGTATCACCACCTCTAACACACTTGGAGAGTGCTGACTCTTTTTTCACTTCACCATCACCTCTTAACAAAAAAGATAGAGACTCTTGCTCTATCTTTTGAAGTGAATATATTGTCATAGATTTAGAAAAATAAATCCAAATAGTTAACATAAAATAAACTGATAGCCATAGAAAAACCACTATTGACACCATACCACCATCAGTTATGAAGTTAACTAAATTTTGCATCTTTTATTTTAAACCTTGAGCAGCAGTCTCTAATCTACTCTTTGCTGTCATGATAGCTGCATCATTTTCACTTATACTCTCGATAAGTTTATTTGCCTCATCTATCTTAGCCTTAAGCTCACTATTAGTACCACTAAGAGCAACTGCACCATCAGCTAGTATTGTAACACCACTCTCTTGAATCTTTACATGACCCCAGTTTATAGCTACTACACCCTTTTTACCACTCGTATCTTCATACTCAATAACACCAGCTTTAAGTAGTGAAATCAAAGATGCATGATGAGGAAGTATTCCAAACTCTCCCTCTTTTCCAGGAACAGTAACCATTTTTACTTCATCATCAAACAAAACACCAGTTGGAGTAACAATTTCTAATTTTAATGTTTCCATTATATATCCTTAAGTAAAAAGATAGGTTTCAGCCTACCCTTTCATCTTTTGAGCTTTTTCTTTAGCTTCTTCTATATTTCCTACCATATAAAGTGCATTTTCTGGTAAATCATCAAATTTTCCTTCAATAATACCTTCAAAAGCATCCAATGTCTCTTCTAAAGAAACATATTTTCCTGGACTTCCAGTAAATACTTCAGCAACAAAGAATGGTTGAGATAAGAATTTTTCAACTTTTCTAGCTCTCTCAACAACTTGTTTATCCTCTTCACTAAGCTCATCCATACCAAGAATCGCAATAATATCTTGAAGATCTTTATACTTTTGTAGTATCGCTTGAACACCTCTAGCTATCTTATAGTGTCTATCTCCAATTATTACAGGATCTAGCATTCTAGAAGTAGAATCAAGAGGATCAACTGCTGGATAAATACCTTTTTCTGCAATACTTCTGTTTAGAACTGTTGTAGCATCTAAGTGAGCAAAAACAGTAGCAGGAGCTGGATCAGTAAGGTCATCCGCCGGAACATATACAGCTTGAACAGATGTAATAGAACCTTTTTTAGTAGATGTAATTCTCTCTTGAAGTGCACCCATCTCTCTAGCCAAAGTTGGTTGATAACCAACAGCACTTGGGATTCTTCCTAGAAGTGCACTCATCTCAGAACCACTTTGAGCAAATCTAAAGATATTATCGATAAACATCAAAACATCTAGTCCCATCTCATCTCTAAAGTACTCAGCCATAGTAATACCAGTTAGAGCGATTCTGTTTCTAGCTCCAGGAGGCTCACTCATCTGACCATAGCACAGTGCAACTTTGTCAAGTACATTTGACTCTTTCATCTCTTCGTAAAGGTCATTACCCTCTCTTGTTCTCTCACCAACACCAGCGAAAACTGAGTAACCACTATGTTTAAAAGCAACATTATGAATAAGTTCCATGATAATAACAGTCTTTCCAACACCAGCACCACCGAACAATCCAACTTTACCACCTTTTGCATAAGGAGCTAAAAGATCAACAACTTTTATACCAGTTTCAAAGATTTCACTCTCAGTACTTTGTTCATCAAATGCTGGTGGGTCTCTATGTATTGACCAATAATCTTTAGCTTTAACTTCCTCACCTTCATCAACAACATCACCAATAACATTGAAGATTCTTCCAAGAACTTCCTCACCAACTGGAACTTTTATAGGACTTCCCATAGCTTTAGCTTTAAGTCCCCTAACAAGTCCTTCACTCATATCCATTGCAATTGCTCTAACTCTATAATCACCAACATGAGCTGCAACTTCTAAAATAAGTTTAGTCTCAACACCCTCAACTTCATAGTTTACTTCTATTGCTTCGTTGATTTTTGGCAAATAACCATCAAAATCAACATCAACAACAGGACCTATTACTTGTGAAATAATACCTTCCATATCTATCAAATCTCCTTTTATTTTTATAATGCTTCCATACCACTGATAATCTCAATAAGTTCAGTAGTAATCGCTTCTTGTCTTGCTTTATTATAAGCTATAGTTAACTGGTCAACTCTCTCTTTTGCATTGTTCGTTGCATTATCCATAGCCTGCATTCTAGCACTATGCTCAGCTGCAAGTGAATCAATCAAAGAGTAATACATGTTATATTCTATATACTTTCTAACTAACTCTTCCAAAACTTTCTCTTCATCTTCAGCCTCTATTTCTATCATAGAAGAGACTTTATCTTCACTAACTTCTACTGAATCAATAGGCGATAAACTAACGGTTTTTAACTCTTGAGTTATCATGTTTTTATAACCATTGTGAACAAGGATTATTTTATTAGTTTTTTCTTCAACAAAATCATCAACTGCACCATTTACAACTTCAACTGCTTTTTCATAACTTGGAGCTGCACTAACACCGACGTATTTTTCTAAAACTTCTCTATTTTGAAAATTAAAAAAATCCAATCCTTTTCTTCCTACAGCTCTAAGCCTTACAGTTGAACCTTTAGCTTCATACTCATCCATGATAGTTCTAACTTTTTTAATAGTTTGAATATTAAAACCACCACAAAGTCCTTTATCAGAAGTAACAAAGATTATATCAACAACTTTTGGATTGTCATTTTTCGCGAAAAACTTTAATGTTGTTCCACCAGCTTTAAATTTATTTATCTTCTCACTAATTTCATTCATCATTTTATTTAGTTTTACGGCATACTCTCTACTTCTTTTGGCAACCTCTTCTGCACGACGAAGTTTAGCAGTTGATACTAACTTCATCGCTCTAGTTGTTTTTTGAGTATTTTTAACACTTGCGATATTTCTTTTTATATCTTTTAAATTTGCCATAGCTTTACCTTACTTTACTACAAAAGTTGATTTAAACTCTTCCAATGCAGTATTTAAAAGTTCTATTGTTTTATCACTTAATTTTTTCTCATCTCTTATAACTTCTAAAATATTTGGATATTTTGCCTCAATAAAAGGGTGTAACTCAGCTTCAAACTTAGTAACATCACTAGCAGGTATATCATCCAAGAAACCATTAGCACCAGCATATATTATAACAATTTGTTTCTCTATTGGAAGTGGAGAGTATGGCCCTTGTTTTAGAACTTCAACCATTCTTTGTCCTCTCTCTAACTGATTTCTACTTCCTTCATCCAAATCACTTGCAAACTGTGCAAATGCTTGAAGCTCTCTGTATTGAGCAAGGTCAAGTCTTAGAGTTCCTGAAACTTGTTTAGTAGCTTTTATCTGTGCAGCTCCACCAACCCTTGAAACAGAAAGTCCAACATTGATAGCTGGTCTAATTCCTGAGTTGAAAAGATCAGTCTCTAGGAAAATTTGTCCATCAGTAATAGATATAACATTTGTAGGGATATAAGCACTTACATCTCCAGCTTGAGTTTCGATAATAGGAAGTGCAGTCATACTTCCAGCCCCTAGTGCATCACTTAGTTTTGCTGCTCTCTCTAGTAATCTTGAGTGAAGATAAAAAACATCACCTGGATATGCCTCTCTACCTGGAGGTCTTCTTAAAATCAAAGACATCTCTCTATAAGCAACAGCATGTTTACTTAAATCATCATATACGATTAAGGCATGTTTACCATTGTCTCTATAAAATTCACCCATTGTAACACCAGTATATGGTGCTAAGTATTGAAGTGCTGCACTATCACTAGCACCTGAACTTACTACTATAGTATAATCCATAGCTCCAGCTTCTGTAAGTTTTTTAACAACTTGAGCAACTGTTGACTCTTTTTGTCCTATAGCAACATAGATACAAGTAACATCTTGTCCTTTTTGGTTAATGATGGCATCTATTGCAACAGTAGTTTTACCAGTTTGTCTATCTCCGATTATAAGTTCTCTTTGTCCTCTACCGATTGGAACTAGAGCATCAATAGCTTTAATACCAGTTTGTAATGGTTCATGAACTGATTTTCTAGCCATGATTCCAGGAGCTTTTTCTTCAACAAATCTCTCTTCACTTGCATTAATCTCACCTTTACCATCTATCGGCTCACCTAGTGAGTTCACCACTCTTCCTACAAGTTCATCACCTGCTGGAACTTTTAAAAGTTTACCAGTTCTTTTTACACTGCTTCCCTCTTTTATGTCAGCTCCCTTACCTAAAACAACGATACCAACACTAGACTCTTCCAAGTTTAGAGCCATACCTCTGTCTCCAGTTTCAAACTCAACCATTTCACCAGCCATTAAGTTACTTAATCCATAAGCTCTAACAACACCATCTGAAAAACTGATTACTTTACCAGTCTCTTCTACATCTATATTTAGCTCGAAATTCTCGATCTTTTCTTTTATCAAAGAACTTATCTCATCAGCTCTAACTTTAGCACTCACTAATCTCTCCTTTTAATTTTTTATATTGATTTTAAAATATGATTTTTTAACTGTTCTTTCAACCTATTAGCTGAAAAAGCAACTTCGACACCTAAAGTATCAACTTCTACTTTTATACCATTATAATCACTTTTTACACTCTCTAACTCTATATTTGTATCAAATTTTGAACTTAGATTTTTAGCTATATCAGCTATTTTCTCATTTGAAAGTTCTTTATCACTTAAAACCACACCCCTATGTGTATTTGTTAGCTTTGATACCTCATACTCTAATTCACTAGAAATTGTAGGTATTAACTCCAATCTTCCATTTTTTGCTAAAAGCTTAAAAAGATTTATAACTTTTTCATCACTTTTAGTTAGTAAACTTGACAAAAATTCTACTTTTTTCTCACTTGTTATGTCATTTGAAAAAAGAATCATTTTTAGTTTTTCATCTTTAAAAGCTGGTACTGTCTCTTTTATAGATGAAGCGATCTCACTAAGTTCATCTACACTTACCAAACTAACTAATGCTTTGACATATTTTTTACTTATATCACTCATTTATGCCACCTTTTTGTTGATTATCTTTATCAAATCATCAGATTCAAGTGTTAAGCCATTTTTCCCAAACAATTCTTCAACTACACCATCAACTACACTTGTGTTCATCTTTTTTTCTAGTACTTCTTTTTTACTCTCATAAGATTTAACAAGATTTTCTATATCACTAGCAAAATTTTCTTTTAACTTTTCAGTTTGAAGATTTGCCTCTTTATGAGCTAGTTCAATTAGCTCTTTAGCCTCTTCAGAACTCTCTTCTAACTTTTTAGTAGCATTTTGCTTTAACTCTTTTGTTTCTTGTACTTTTTCTTGAACAGATGAGAGTTTATCTGCTATCTCTTTTGTTCTTCCACTGAAAAAATCTTTGATTTTTCCAGCTATCAGATAGTATAAAATACCTGCAAATATAGCAAAGTTTATAACTCTAGCAACTATATCTGTTCCATGTTTAGCTTCCTCACTAGCAAATAAAAATATAGGTGTTATTGCTAACAATGTAATAATAAGTTTCAACCCAACCCCTTTATATATTTTTTATTTTTGCTTCAACAGCACTTTTATATTGAGCAAGATTTGAATTAAGCTCTTTTGTAAGAACCTCTTTCTTCTCTTCTAATGATTTCATAAAATCACCCATCTCAGC
Source organism: Campylobacterales bacterium (assembly GCA_027023305.1). Classification (GTDB taxonomy): domain Bacteria; phylum Campylobacterota; class Campylobacteria; order Campylobacterales; family QNZT01; genus SZUA-1377. Next base: position 29,536 of record JALVVR010000066.1, read on the forward strand.
TTCTAAAGCCTCTTTTTTAGCATTAAACTCTTTTGCCAATTCATCTTTAATCTTACTAATCATAGATGATTTTATTTCTGCAGCTTCTTGTTTAGCCTCAGAAATATTAGCCATAGCTTTTGACTCTAAATCCTCTATCTCACTATCATTTGACTCTACACTTGACAAATCATCTGCTATACTTTTATCTCTTTTTTGCATAAAATCCATCAATGGTTTATACATCATAGTATTAAGAAGATATATCATACTCAAAAATAGAACTATCATGAAAGTGACCAGTACACCACTAATATCTAACATCTTACTCCCTTCACCTTTTTTAAATTGTCGCGATTTTATCAAAAACTTTATAAAATCTTATTTAATCTCTCTAAAAAGCTATCTATTTTATCATTTGAGTCAAATTCTAATGTCAATTTATTATTTTTACTCTTTGCTTTTATGTTAAGTTTTTTAAACATATCTACTAAACTAGATAACTCTAAACTATTTTCATTCTTCTTACTAGCAACTTTTTCACTACTTTCATAGTTACTTTTTAACTCTCTTACAAGTTCTTCACTCTCTCTAACACTTAGTTTTTGTCCAACAATAGTATCAGCCAACTTTTTTTCACTTTTTTCATCTAGTCCAACCAATACCTTAGCATGACCTTGAGTTATCTTACCCTCACTTACTAACTCTTGTGTATATTCACTAAGAGTTAAAAGTCTCAAAGTATTAGCAATATGCGATCTACTTTTACAGATTATTGAACTAAGCTCCTCTTGTGTGATTTGATAATCATTGATTAACTCTCTATAAGAAATACCAAGCTCAATAGGACTTAGTTCCTCTCTTTGGATATTTTCTATTAGTGCCAACTCTCTTAAGTTTTGAGACTCTAAGTCAGCAACTATTGCATCTATACTCTCTAACCCTGCCAACTTAGAAGCACGAAACCTTCTTTCACCTGCTATTATCATGAAGCCACTGTCTTTTTGGATAACAACTATGGGCTGTAAAAGTCCATGTTTTTTTATAGAATCACTTAAGCTCTGCAAAGCTTCACTATCAAATCGTTTTCTTGGTTGATATATGTTTGGTATTATTTGTGAAAGTTTTATCTTTTTTATAAGTGAACTATCACTCTCTACATCACTTTTATATGCCTCTTCAACATCTTCTAAGATAGCACTAAGTCCTCTACCTAATCTACTTTTTGCCATTTCAACACTCCTAACTTGCTAAGATTGATTGAGCTAAATTTTGATATGCCCTTGAGCCTTGAGACTTTATATCATACTCTATTATAGGTTTTCCAAAACTAGGAGATTCTGCAAGTTTTACATTTCTTGGAATCACTATGTACGAAGATGTTTTATTTTCAACAAATAGTTTACTTTTAAAGTGCTGTTTTAAATCTGAAAAAACTTGTTTTGATAGGTTATTTTGAGAGGTATACATAGTTGGTAAAAATCCCTTAATAGTAAGTCTAGGATTTATAGTTTTTTTGATAAGTTTTACAGTATTTAAAAGTTGTGCCAACCCTTCAAGTGCATAAAACTCACATTGGATCGGTATAATAACACTATCAGATGCACTAAGAGCATTTACTGTTATTGGACCAAGTGCTGGAGGGGTATCTATGATAACATAGTCATATTCACTAACAACCTCTGCTAGTTTGTTTTTTAAGATCATCTCTTTACCCTTGACATCTTTATCATAAAACTCTTTTTCTATACCAACAAGCCCGATATTAGAAGGTACTAAGTCTAGATTTTCCATAGAGGTTTTTAGTCTAACATCACTAACGTCTTTGATATCTAATAAAACATGATATATGTTATATTCATAATCACTTCTACTAAACCCAAATCCACTTGTTGCATTTGCTTGTGGATCTATGTCTACTAAAAGAACTTTTTTTTCACTAGCAGCTAAAGATGCTGCAAGATTTACAGCAGTAGTCGTTTTACCAACCCCACCCTTTTGATTTGCTATAGATATAACTTCACTCATCTTGTACTATACACCTTTTTATTTTCTATTTTTATTGAGCCATCTTTTAGTAGGGAGGCTTTTTCTAAACTTTTCTTTTCATTTTCTACTCTTACAGAAAACTCTCTAGATTTTTCAAATTCTACCTTATATTTTTTAAAAATACCCTTCCAACTTTTTTTAGATTTTAGATTTAATATAAAGAGTTTAATCAATTCATTTTTTTCAATATTTATATCTAATACTTCAAAATCAGAGGGTGCTTTTTTTATATTTAATCCAAAAGAACAAACAATATTTTTTCCTACTATTGTAGATAAAACTCCACCTATTTTTTTATCATTTATATAAAAATCATTTGGCCACTTTAACCAAACTTTTGATCCTTTTTCTTCTAAGACCTCTTTTAAAAGATAAGCAAAATAGATAGAAAGACTTTGTAACTCCAAATCACTAGCCAAATCATCTTTTAAAATAGAAAAGGAAATAAAAAGATTTTCCTCTAAACTTATCCATTTATTTTCGTGTGTTCCTACTCCATCTTCTTGATTTTTTGCTACTATCATGACAGGAGATTTAAACTCTCCACTCTTTAGTTTCTTTAATAAAAACTTATGAGTAGAATTTAGTTTTTCAAAATAAACTATCTCCAACGATAAGCCTTTTTCCTCTAATATAATCAATCACATTCATTTGTTTTTTTGAGTTAGGTTGAACACTCTTTATCACTAACTCTCCACTCTCACATCCAACTACTATGTAATCCTTTTCAATAGATAAAATTTTGCCTTTTTTATGCTTATTTTTTTCATCATGTAACTCTATCTCTTTTAATTTTAACCCACTTGATAGATAAATCCCCGGCCAATAAATATATGCTAAATACTTTTGATAAAGCTCATTTGCACATATAAAGTCAATTTCTCCATCACTCTTTGCTATCTTTTTAGAGTAACTTTTTTTTAAATTATTTTGTTTTACAGGTTTTATACTCTTAAAATTATTTAAAACATTTATCGTTAAATTAGAAGCTGCATCTGCCAACTGATAAAAAACAGTAGGGGCATCTTTACCTTTTATATCAAGATAACTAATACCCAAAACATCTCCAGTGTCTAATCCCTCTTCCATTAGCATCGCTGTAACACCACTAAATCTATCTCCATTTTTAATAGCATCTTGTATAGGACTTGCACCTCTATATTTTGGAAGTATTGATGCATGAAGATTTATACAAACTGCTATATCTAAAACTCTTTTAGGAAGTATCTGTCCATAGGCAGCAACAACTATAAAATCAGGTTTAAGAGCTTTTATACTCTCTACTACACCCTCTTCTTTTAAACTTTTTGGCTGATATATATCTATATCCAAGCCCTCATCCAAAACATACTTTTTGATATGAGGAGGTGTTAAAACTTGTTTTCTTCCAACCTTCTTATCCTCTTGGGTAAAAAGCCCTACTACTTCACAATCTCTACTCTCTACAAGAGCTTTAAAAATAGTAGTTGCATAATCAGGAGTTCCCATAAATACTACTCTTTGCAAAATACCGTTCCCCCTTTGTGAATATCATCTAAAAGAAAACTTTTTGCATCACTCAAATCAAATCCAGATGCCATAAACATTTTTTTATCTCTTTTTATTAAAAAATCTGCTGCTTTAAGCTTTGTAACAATCCCACCAGTTGCAAAGCTAAGATTTGGATTTAGACTCATCTCTAACTCCTCTTTGGATATAGAGGAAACAACCTTTCTTACCTTAGCTTCACTACTACTTCTTGGATCTTTGTCATAATAAGCATCTATATCAGAAAGAATAACTAAAATATCTGCATCAAAATAATAAGCAGCATGAGCTGAGAGTTGATCATTATCACCAAAAAGAAGCTCTTTTATCGCTGTCGTATCATTTTCATTTATGATAGGAAGTACACCATTTTTTAAAAGTGTTTCTATTGCCATCTTAGCATAATCTGTACTCTTTCGTGAGTCAAAATTATCAGCAGTTATCAAAAGTTGAGCCACTTTTATACCATACTTTTTCATCTCTTTTCTATAAATACTCATCAAATATGGTTGCCCAACTGCTGACATAGCCTGTTTATTTTCTATTTTTAATCTGTCAAGATTTAAAAGTAAACTACCTGCACTAACTGCACCCGAACTGACAAGTATAACTTCATGAAACTCTTTAAGAGAACTTAAAAACTTACATAAGTTTTCTATCCTCTCAAAACTAAGTCCATCCTCTTCTCCAAGAACATGACTACCAACTTTAACAACTACTCTCATCACTCTCACTCTTTTTTAAAATATTAGTTGACTCAAAGATAGCATACTTCAAAGGTTCTATATTTATCCTACTTATTGATGAAATAGGAGCTACAAAATATGGTTTAGATTTATCAAATTCACCCTTCTCGTCTATATCTTGATAAAACCCTTTATATGAGCTATCAAACTTATATTTTTTATCATCATTTGTTTTATACTCTAAAAAGTTTATAAATTCTTCTATTTTTTCATTTGCCTCATCCTTATCCAAGGTATCTACTCTAGTCAAAGCAACTGCATAACCTCTTTTAGATAACTTTTTAGAAAAGTTTTCTACCTCTTCTTTCAAAATCTCATACTGTTCACTTAAAGTTCTATAATTTGCAATATCTAGCATAAAAAGTAAAAATCCGGTTCTTTCAATATGTCTTAAAAAATCTAATCCAAGCCCTTTACCTTCACTCGCCCCACCAATAATACCTGGAATATCCGCCATGACAAATGAGTTATAATCATCTACTTTGACAACTCCTAGTTTTGGAGTTATAGTTGTAAACTCATAGTTTGCTACCTCAGGTGTTGCATTTGAAACTATGGATATAAGAGTTGATTTTCCAACATTTGGAAATCCAACAAGCCCTACATCTGCTATCAGTTTAAGCTCTAATCTTATATCTTTGCTCTCTCCAGGAAGTCCAGGCTGTGCATAAGTTGGCCTTTGATTCGTTGAACTTCTAAAGTGCCAGTTTCCAAGCCCTCCTTTTCCACCCTCTAAAAACTTAACAACCTCTCCATCTTCTAACAAATCAAGTAAAATTTCTCCACTCTCTTCATCAATTACTTGAGTTCCAGGAGGTACTGTAAGAGTTAGTGATTCCCCTTTTTTACCATACTTTTTTCTACCCTCACCACCTCTTCCATTTTTGGCTTTCATCTGATTTTTACCACGATAGTTTGAAAGAGTATGAGAATTTTTATCTACTTTAAAAAAAACATCTCCACCTCGTCCTCCATCACCACCATCAGGACCACCTTTTATAACAAACTTCTCAGTTCTAAATGAAACAGCACCTGCCCCACCTTTTCCTGAACTTAGAGTTAACTTCACATTATCTATAAACATATTAACCTTTTCTACTCGAATTAAATCATATCTTACCATTTTTTGTTTACGATTTTACACTTCTTTGTAAAAATAACATATTTCATACTTTAACATAAAACAAATAATCCAAAAAGTAAGATATAATACGAACACTAATACTGAAGGAAGTTACATGAAAAAAAGATTTTTATTATTGTTTGTTTTTATCTCTTTGTTATCAAGTAATTTATTTGCGATAACATCAAATCAGATGGGAATAATCATAAATTTAGCTGGGAAACAAAGAATGCTCACTCAAAAAATGTCTAAAGAGGCACTTTTAATAAAAAACAATATAGATACAAAAACTAATATATCTTTACTAAAAAATGATTATGCTCTTTTTGATACGACACTAAAAGGGCTTCAAAATGGAGATAAAGAGTTAAAACTAGTAAAAGTAAATTCTCAAACGATTCAATCACAACTTAAAAAGGTAGAGCAATTATGGCAACCATTTTCTACTAAAATCAAAAATGTTATAAATAAAACAGCAACTAATGATGACTACTTATATATAACAAATAATAATATAGAGCTTTTAAAAAACATGCATAAGGCTGTTTTACTATTTGTAGATGAAAGTAAGAAAGTCTCTAAAATAAAGAGTAATCTAGCACAAGATATAAATATAGCAGGAAGACAAAGAATGCTTACTCAAAAGTTAGCAAAAGATATGATGCAAATAGTTTCCAACTTAAACTCAGAAAATGCAAAAAAAGATTTGATAGAAACAAAAAAACTTTTTACTGACTCTTTAAACTCACTTTTAAGTAAAAAAACACTACCTAAAATAAAAGGACAACTTCTAGTAGTAAAAAAACTATGGAGTAAAGTTAACCCTTATTTAAAACCAAAATATGCAAAAAAACAAAAAGTATATACTATTACTAAAGTATTAGATAAAACAAAAGTAGAAATGAACAAAGCTGTAAACTTATATCAAAATTCTGCAAAAAGACAAATACTCGCTAAATCTTTATCAAATTTAGTAAATCAACTCATGATGAGAAAAAATCTTAAAGGACTTATCTTAAATCTTTCAGGAAGACAAAGAATGCTTACTCAAAGGATTAGTAAAGATTCACTTTTAATAGCTACTAATATAGATAAAGAGAATGCTCAAAAAGATATACTTTTTGCATCAAATCTATACAACAAAACTTTAAATGGTTTTATAAATGGAGATAAAAGCTTAAAATTAGTTCCAACTAAAGACTCAAAAATAAAGTTATTTTTAAAAGAAGTAAAGCAAAACTGGGATGCTTTCTATAAAAATGTACAAAACTTCGCTAAAACAAGGGATAAAAACTCTTTAAAATATATAATAGCAAATAACGAAAACATGTTAAAACTATCTAACCAATTAGTACAAATGTATAAACACTCTGCAACAAGCTCAAAAATTTCAAAAGAGATGGCAGAAAAAATAGATCTCTCAGGAAGACAAAGAATGCTCTCTCAAAAAATACTTAAAGAAAAACTTTTATCACTGTTTAACATTAATAAAACATCAAATGATAAAAAACTTCAAAAAGATATGTATGATTTTGACATAGTATTACACGATCTCATAAAAGGTTCGAAGCAAAGAAATTGGTCTCCTGAAGCAATAACTCACATTTTAACTCAACTAAAATTAGTAGAGTCAATTTGGCAAAAGTTTAAACCAATCATAGAAAAAGAAAAACTTTCAAGAGCCGATTTAGCATCCATAAATAAGTTGGATATGAAACTACTATTTGAAATGAACAAAGCTGTTAAAATGTATGAAGAGGCATTAGATATATATAAAGATAAATTGAACCCTCTGAAAAATAACCCACTCCAAACCAAAAAGATGCTAAAATAAAAGAAAACAAAAAGAGAGAAAAGAAAGATGGAAACACCAACATTTTTTGATTATGCAATACAGATAAAGGTGGAAAAAGAACAACAAAGTTTCTAGATGAGATGAAAAAGCATATACCCTATAAAGAGTTAGAAGAGTTGTTAGTAAAAAAAGGAGCATATAAACCAAAAGTACCAGGTAAAAGAGGAAGAACACCATATCCAAGTAAAGTGTTGTTAGGAAGTCTATTTTTACAAGCTTGGTATGGACTAAGTGACCCCATGACAGAAGAGATGATACATGATAGACTATCATTTAGAAAGTTTCTAGATATAAAAGCAGATGATGATATACCAGATGAAACAACAATATGTAACTTTAGAAATGTACTAATGAACAATATGCTATTTGATAAAATATTTGCCATAATAAAAGAGACAATGATAAAAAACAAACTTATTCTAAAAGAAAGTACATTAGTAGATGCAACACTTATACACAGTAGTGAACCAACCAAAAAAAGAGATAGTAAAGGAAAAGTAGTATTAAATAAAGCAGCAGATGAAGATGCAACATATACCTCAAAAAGAGGAAGAAAACATCATGGCTTTAAAATGCATATAGCAAGTGATACAAATGGGATTATAAAAGAGGTAATAACCACAACAGCAAAAGAGTCAGATATAAAACAACTAGATAACTTAACAGAAGATGAAAAAAGCTTTGTGTTTACAGATAGTGGATATATGTCAAAAAAAAATAAAAAAGCCTTTAGAGATAAAGGAGTATTTGGTGGTATAATAGAAAGAAGAGTAAGAGGACAAAATAAACTAAGAACTAAACAACAAGATCACAATAAAAAGTTTTCTAAAGTAAGAGCAGTAGTAGAACTACCATTTGCATTTATAAAAAAACTTATGAACTATACCCAAACAAGATTTTTAGGATTAGAGAAAAATGACCAATATCATCTACTCTTAGCCCCTGCCTATAATCTAAAAAGAGTACCAAGTTTACAAAGAAAGTTGGAAACCTCATGATAACTAGAGAAAAAGTTAGAAAAAAGGTTGTAAAAAGGCTTTGTATTGGCTAAATTAAGGGGTTTTATTGATTGCATTAAGAAAATATTAAGTTTATTAGACAGCTAAGTGGAAGAGATTTTTAGGGGGGGGTTGTTTTTCAGAGGGTTCAATTGAAAAAAAATAACATTAGATTTAGATAGAGGTTTTAACTCTATCTAATGATTATTTATTATAATATATTTAAATAACACTAGAAGGTACTTTATGTCATCAGAGTTTTTCCCACTCACTACACTTAAAAACTTAATCTCCCATCATATCGCTATACTTGAAAGATATGACCTTCAAAGTGAAAAAGAGTTTTCACTGCTTTACTTTGAGTTTGGGGAGTATAAAGAAGATTTAGAGATAAAAAAAACTATCCAAACTGTCTTTAGGAATTGCGATATTATTTTTGAATATGATGGCGATTATATAATCCTACTACCAAAAAGCTCATGGCAATACTCATTTGACATACTAAAAGAGCTTAGAGAGTTTTTAAACAAAGATGTTAAAGATACTATTGTTACTTATCCAGAAGATGGAACTAGTTCTGAAAAGATATTGGATTCACTTAAAAAAATCGTGAAAGAAAATCACGATATAACTTTGGAGTTTTAGCCCAAATTTCCTTGGGCTAAAACTTATCTATCTAAAATCAGCGAATGGATTGTCGATTATTTTCTTTCTATCTGCTACATATGGGATGATAGCAGCTGCTCTCGCTCTTTTTATAGCATTTTCTACCATAACTTGGTGTTTTTTACAGTTACCAGTTAATCTTCTTGGCATAATTTTATATCTCTCTGATAGAGAAAATTTAAATTTTGCTGGATTTTTATAATCTAAAAAATCTACTTTTTGCTCACAATATTTACAATATTTTTTTGAATATTTTCTTCTTTCTGCCACTTTTTATCCTTTTATTTTTCTAAAATGGTATTTCATCATCATCTACATCAATCTCTGGTATAGATGGTGCTGTATTCCCTGGTTTAGGTTGAGCAGGTGGATTTGAGTAACTCTGATTTTGAGGTTGACTATAGCTGTTTTGAACTCTCTCTTGTTTTTGATAACCACTATTTTGTTGTTGATTATCTCCTCTACTATCTAGCATCTGCATATTATCTACAGTTACACTATGTTTACTTCTTTTAGCTCCACTTTGATCTTCCCAACTATCTAACCTTAGTCTTCCTTCAACTAAAACTTTAGAACCTTTTTTAAGATACTGATTTGCTATCTCTGCAGTTCTTCCAAAAAAAGTTATATCTATAAACATAACCTCTTGTTTTTGTTCACCATCACTACCTTTAAACTTTCTGTTTGTAGCAATACCAGTATTTCCAACTGCAGTACCACTTTGTAGATATCTAAGTTCTAAATCTCTTGTTAAGTTTCCTACTAAGATTACTTTGTTATACATTTTATGCCTTTATTATGCTTTTGCTTCTTCTTTGTCTTCAGCTTTTGGCTCTTCTTTTTTAGCTTGGTTTGCTTTTGACATCTTTTCCCAACTAACCAACTCTTTTTTACTTTCAAATTTAAGATTTAAAAATCTTATAACTTCTTCAGTGTATCTTAGGTTTCTAAGTATTTCATCTATAACTGATGGACTTGCTGTAAAGTAAACTACATAGTAGTGACCTCTTTCAAACTTCTCAATTTGATATGCTAATTTTCTAACACCCATATCATTTACAGATGCTACTTCACATCCATTTTTTTCTAAAATTGACATAACTTGATCAAATTTAGCTTTGTTCTCCTCTTCAGTAAGAGTAGGCTTAAGTACGAAAAGTAATTCGTAATGCTTCATGTTTTCTCCTTGTGGTTTTCAAGCTCTTTTTTTGTGTTAAGAGCAAGGTTTTATTTAGTCCCTTCAGACTAAGGAGGCGATTTTACTATAAATAACTTTGAAGTTTTATTAAAGTCGCATATAAATAACTGTTTTTTTCTATATTTTTTTCATTTTTTATAGCATATTCACTCAAAAGTAACTCTTTTAACATATTTTCATAACTTTTTACAGAAAACTTAATACTTAAACCTGCTCTTTGCTTTGCTAAAAATAGAGGAAGATTAAATCCAAGTATCTCTTTTGTGTTAAAATCCCCATAAGCTTTTATATACAGATGAAAAGACAAAAGCATAGAGATGTAGTTTATTATCGCATTTATTATCTTTATCTCATCACTTCCACTCTCAAGTAAAACAGATATATCATCATATATATCCTTTTTTTGTAAAAGCTTAATAACAAAATCATCTATAACAACTTCACCCATCCCATATATTTCTCTATTTATATCTTCAGCTGTTACTTTTTTGTTTAGTAATGAAAGTTTTTCTAAATCATTAGAGCAAAGAGTTAAGTTTTCATTCTCTTTTGATATAAGCTCTCTTAAGGCATAAGAGTCTATATCAACTCCTAACTCCCTCGCTCTGTTTTGTAAAACTCCTACCATCTCTCCAAAGTTTGGCTTAAAAAATCTTACAAAATCCCCACCCTTTTTCTTTGTAAAAGATTTAGCTATATCACTAGCCTTACTATCATCTCCTACATATTCAAAATAAAAATAACTAGTATCATTTTTTACACAAAGTTTTACTAAGCTATCTAACTCTTTTTTGGGGATTTTTTTATCACTTTTTATATATAAAAAATTTATATCCCCAAACAAAGATTGTTGAGAAATAAACTCTTTTGCTACTCTAAAATCATACTCATCAAAGTAAAATGACAAAATGTTTTCTTTTGAAGATACTATAAGAGAACTCATCTTTTTTAAGTAAAAATTAGAGTAAAACTCTTCTCCATATAACAAAAATGTTTTTGGTAGTTTGTTTTGATTTATTAAGTTATCAAGCTCTTTTTTATACAAGCTTATTTAACCTCTTATTTACATTCTCATATAAAAATTCTAAAAACTCAATTGTCAAGTTTAACTTATCTTCACTATTTTCAAGTCCTTCACTTTTTAAGCCTATAAAAAGTACTTCACTTCTGCTTTTGATAAACTCTAAGAACTCTTTTTCATCACTAACATTATTTTTTTTAGAGACTCTTTGCATTTGCTCTATTGTCTCTTGGACTAGTTCTTCTATTTCCATTTAAAAAGCCACCTTTTTAGTTTTTCATAATCAGAGCTTTTTTTCATTCTTACAAAATACTCTAAAACTTTTAGATTTACATCTTCATATTTTTTTAAAGACTCACTATCACCTAACTCTTTAAAAATTTTAACTGCATCTAAAAAATAGCCTTGTTTTTCTAAAAGTTTTGCTTCGGTAATAGTGGACATTTTATAGTTTACTTACTTTATCAGCTATGATACTTCCAGCCTCTTGAGTTGAACAAACTTCACTAGCACCAAAAGATGCTAAATCTTTAGTTCTATATCCCTCTTTCAAAAACTCTACTATTGCACTGTCTATTTTATCAGCTGCTTTAACTTCTCCAAAAGCAAATCTAAGCATCATAGATGCACTAGAAATTGTAGCTATAGGATTTGCAATACCCTGCCCTGCTATATCTGGAGCTGAACCATGAATAGGCTCATAAAGTCCAACCTTTCCACCAACTGATGAACTAGGTAAAAGTCCAATAGAACCACTTATCTGACTTGCTTCATCACTTAGAATATCTCCAAAAATATTTCCAGTTAATATCACATCAAACTGCTTAGGATCTCTAACTAATTGCATCGCTGCATTATCAACATACATATGAGATAAACTAACATCAGGGTAATCTTTTGCAACCTCTTCTACTGTCTCTCTCCAAAGTTGACTAACTTCTAAAACATTTGCCTTATCAACTGAGCATACTTTTTTACCTCTAAGCTCTGCTGCTTCAAAAGCCATCTTAGCTATCCTTACTATCTCATCTTTTGTATATACCATGGTATTGTAAGCTCTAGTTTCCTCTTTTTCTCTTGGCTGTCCAAAGTAAATCCCACCAGTAAGCTCTCTAACAACAAGTAAATCAACACCTTTTACGATAGATGTTTTTAAGCTACTAGCATCTACAAGTTCATCAAAAACTTTTACAGGTCTAAAGTTTGCAAAAAGCTCTAAAGTACTTCTTAGTCTCAAAAGTCCACTCTCTGGTCTTTTATCTCGAGGTAGATTGTCCCATTTTTCCCCACCTATTGCTCCAAAAAGAATTGCATCTGAGTTTAAACAAACTTCAATAGTCTCTTTTGGAAGAGGATCACCATGCACATCATAAGCACACCCTCCCATCAAAACCTCTTCATATTTTAGCTCAAACTCTGAGTTTATACTAACTGCATCTAAAACTTTGATAGCTTCATCAACTATCTCACTTCCTATTCCATCACCTTTTATAACTGCTACTTTATAAGTTTTCATTTTGAGATTTCCTTTTTAGCATGATTTATAAGTCCACCAGTTTGTATAAGTTCTTGCATAAAAGGAGGTATCGGGGTAAAATCATATTTTTTATTTTTTGTTGTATTTTCTATCTTTCCAGCATCCAAATAGATTTTTATTTTATCACCTTCACTTATCTCATCAGCTTCAGATAATTCAAATATAGGAAGTCCCATATTAAAAGCATTTCTATAAAAAATACGAGCAAAACTTTTTGCAACTACTGCACTCACTCCAGCTGCTTTTAAAGCGATAGGTGCATGCTCTCTTGAAGATCCACATCCAAAGTTTTCACCAGCTACGATAACATCACCCTCTTTTAGCTTACTAACAAACTCTGGATCTGCATCCTCCATAGCATGTTTTGCAAGTTCACTAGGTTCTGAAGTATTTAAATATCTCGCAGCTATTATTAAATCTGTGTCTATATTGTCGCCAAATTCCCAAACGTTTCCCTCTATTACACTCATGTATAAAGTTCCTTACTTTAATTTTTGGACATTTTAGCTAAAAATCTTAAAAAGTCCCCCTCTTAACTTTTTCTATTTCTTCAAATCCCATAACTTCAAATATCAAAGGAGTAAGAGTTATCATAAAAAGCAAAAATAAAAATATCATTTGCATCACTTTACCTACCTTTTAAGTTCATTTACAGTTCTAAGCATTTCATCACTTGTAGTGATAGCTTTTGAATTGGCTTCATAAGCTCTTTGTCCTGTGATTAAGTCTGTCATTTCTTCTACAAGTTGGACATTACTCATCTCAACAAATCCCTGTCTTATACTTCCAAAACCCTCAAGTCCTGCAGTTCCAGTTACAGCATCACCACTAGCTATAGTTTTTTCATATAGATTATCTCCCAAAGAGTGAAGACCAGCAGGATTTATAAAATTTGCTAACTCTATCTTTCCTATTTGGTTTGGTGTTGTCTCTCCAGCTTGAACCACTGATACTGTTCCATCAGCTGCAACTGAAACATTTAGAACATTTTCTGGAACTGTTATTTCAGGGATTAGTTTATGCCCATCAGAATTTACTATCGTACCATTTCCATCTAGTTTAAAAGCTCCATTTCTAGTATATGCGATAGTTCCATCAGGAAGTTCTACTTGAAAAAAACCATTTCCAGTGATAGCCATATCCAAACTATTTCCACTCTCTTTAAAGTTTCCTTGAGAAAACTCTTTTGTTATCGCAGTAGGACGAGCTCCAAGTCCAACCTCTATACCTGTCGGATTTCCCTGAGTTGAACCATTTTCAACTCCTGCATACTCCATCACTTGATAAAAAAGATCAGCAAACTCTGCTCTTTGTTTTTTATAACCTATTGTATTTACATTGGCGATATTATTTGAAGTTACATCTATCTGTGTTTGTTGGGCTATCATCCCAGTTGCTGCTGTATATAGTGATCTAATCATACCCTTTTACCTCTTCTAAGCTTTTACAGATGCTAGTTTTGTTATCGCATCTCTATTTAAATCATCCATCTGAGTTAACATGACTTTTTGATAAATCTCAACCATTCTATTTGATTCTATAAGTGAAACCATCTCTTTAACTGGATTTACATTGCTTAAGTTTTTATACCCTTGAGCTACCAAGTTACCACTTTGTTGTGGAACTAATCTATTTTGCATATCTTTTACATCATAAAGATTATCTCCAAGTTTGGTAACTTCATTTAAGTTTTTCACTTTACCAACAAAGATTTTTCCTATATTTACACCATTAGCATATATTGTTCCATCATCTTCTATCTTTAATTTACTTGTATTATTTGGTATAACTATGTTTTCATTTTGAGTGTTTATAAAGTTAGACGGCATAACTTTATATCCATCTTTTGTAACTAACTCTCCACTTTTATTTAGTGAAAAACTACTTTGTTGAGTAAGTTTTACTCCATTTGGAGTTTTTACTGCAAAAAAACTATCTCCTGCATTTAAGGCGATATCTAGTTTATTACCAGTAAACTTTCTACTTGATGGTGTAAAATCAATAAATTTTTTTACAACTCTAGGAACTTTGTTGATACTTCTGTTTAAAAACTTTGCAGCCTTATCACTTCCATTTTCTAAACTCATTTCATCTCTTTTGTTTTGCAAAACCCTCTCAAAATCCCCAATTACCACTCCATCTCTCTTAAATCCACTTGTATTTACATTTGCAAGATTATTTGTAGTTGTATCTAGTATATTAAACTGAGTAACAAAAGCACCAGCTACTTGGTAGTATCCATTTTGCATGAAATTTTCCTTAAATCTTTCTTGCTAAAGTACACAGCAATAACTGTTCCAAAAAAAACTTTACTTAAATACACACTTTTTTAACTTATTATTAACTTTTTTAGGTATAATATCTAGTTAAATTAAAAAATACCCGATATTGAGTGAACTTATACAAAATAGGAACAAAAAACATGAGCACTGCAAAACAGTTAAACACTAGACTTACTGAACTTTTTTCATCACATAAAAATGATTATTTAACATACGAAGAGTTGATAGAAGCATTTCCAAAACAACCAACCTTAGCCAACTCTAAAAAAGTCTTAGCCCTTTTAAAAAAAGAGAAAGTAAAACTTATTTCATCTGCTGAAATAGCAAATATAAAAAACAAAAAAGAAGCACAAGAAGCAGAGATAGAAAGAAAAAAAGTCCAAGACTCTGCACTAGCTGAAAACTTTGACCTTGCAAAAGAGAAAGAGCTTTTGGAGTGGAGCAGAAGTGACAGTCCTGTTAGAATGTACCTAAGAGAGATGGGACAAGTAGCACTTCTAACAAAAGAGGAAGAGATAGAGATAAGTCAAGAGATAGAGCTTGGAGAAGATATCATCATTGATGCTTTTTGTTCTGTACCATATCTTGTTGATTTTATCATAGACTATAAAGAAGCACTACTTAACAGAGAGAGAAGAGTAAAGGAGCTTTTTAAAAGTTTTGATGATGAAAATGATAGTGATGATGAAGAGGAAGAAGTTGTAGATGCTGAGGTAATCGAAGAAGAAGAAAAAAAACCTAAAAAAGCACTTGATAACAGTAGAGATAAAAAAGTTATCGATAGTTTTAAAGCTTTAGAGAAAGCAAAAAAAGAGTGGGTAAAGTTCTCTTCTATTGAAGTAGCTGATGATATTAGCGAAGAAGAAAAAATGCATCATGACTTAACTCTTAGCTTTAAGAAAAAAATCCTTAAAGAAAAACTTATGGATTTAGGTCCAACAAGTAAACTGATAAATGAACTTGTAAAGTCTATGGAAACAGCACTAAAAAGTGATGATACTTTTGATAGAGAGTTAAAAAAACTTGAATATAGACTTCCACTTTTTAACAATACACTAAAAGAGAATCACAAAAAAATCTTAGAAAACATCACAAACCTATCCAAAGAAGAGGTATCAAAACAAGTCCCAGAAGCCACAATGGTTTCAACTTATATGGAGATAAAAAAACTTTTCCAAACAAAAGAAGCTAGTCAAGATAGCTTTGATTTAGAGCCTGAAAGATTAAAAGAGATTATAGAACAGATAAAAAGAGGAAAAATCATAGCTGATAAAGCAAAGTCAAGGATGGCAAGAGCAAACCTTAGACTTGTTGTATCTATCGCAAAGAGATACACAAACCGTGGACTTCCTTTCCTTGACCTTATCCAAGAGGGAAATATAGGACTTATGAAAGCAGTTGATAAGTTTGAGTACAAAAAAGGTTATAAGTTTTCAACCTATGCTACTTGGTGGATAAGACAAGCTATAAGTAGAGCCATAGCAGACCAAGCAAAAACGATAAGAATCCCTATCCACATGATAGAAACTATAAATCGTATAAACAAAATAACTAGAAAATACCTACAAGAAGAAGGTAGAGAACCTAGCCTTGATGAAATAGCAGAAGAGATAGGACTAAGTGTCGATAAAGTAAAAAATGTTATCAAGATAACAAAAGAGCCTATCAGCTTAGAAGCCCCTATCGGAACCGAAGATGATGGAAAGTTCGGAGACTTCGTAGAAGACAAAAAATCAATCTCTCCAATGGATGTCATGCTAAAAAAAGACTTAAAATCCCAAGTAGATGATGTTCTAGAGCAACTTAATGAGCGAGAAAAAGCAGTAGTTAGGATGAGATTTGGACTCTTAACAGACGAAAGCGATAGAACCCTAGAAGAGATAGGAAAAGAGCTAAGTGTAACAAGAGAAAGAGTAAGACAGATAGAAAACTCAGCAATAAAAAAACTAAAACACCCAAAAGTAGGAAGAAAGTTAAAGAATTACATTGAGGAGTAAAATCGCGAAAAGAAAGAACAACTGCTTGTTCTTTCGGCGATTTTACTATGCTCTTTTGTAGTGAGTCCTAAAACAAGGTTTTAGTGACGAACTCTAAAGAGTATCGGTTACCTTGAAGTAAATCGTAGTGAGCAAAGCGAGGTATATTTATGGTTAAAATGTTAAAAAACTAAAAAGGGTTATCATAGTATGAAGTTTTTAGAATTATCACAAAAAGAAATTTTTACCGAATTAGAAAATTTTTATTCTTCATTTGAAAATGGATATGAGTTTGAACAATTTCTCAAAATATTTTTAGAGTCTTTAGGGTTAGATGAAATAGAAGTTACACAAAGTTCAAATGATGGAGGAGTTGATTTAAAAGCAACAAAACAAGGAATCGATGAATTAACAGATTTAGATTCTATCAAATACTATGTTCAGGCGAAAAGATATAAACCAAATACAAATGTTTCTATAGAATCTGTAAGAGCATTAAGAGGTATTTTACCAGATGGATATAAAGGAATTTTTATTACAACAGGGAAATTTTCTGAAAATTCAAAAATATTTGCAACTGAAAGTAAAAGTCGTCCTTTAATATTAATTGATGGAGAAGAATTGATTAACCATTGTATTAAGTATGGTTTAGGTTTTAGAGCAAAACCAATTTTCGTTATAAACGATATAAAAAATCTAATCAATAAAGAAATAAAATCTGAATCAAATTTAAATATTTCAGATGAAAATAAAAATTATATTAAAAAAGAAATATCTGACAATGATATTAAAGCTAGAATCTTACCTATTCCAAAAAGTATATTTGAAAAAATTGAAAACTTTGATGAATATGATTTAAAATTTGATGGAGAAAAAATAAAAAAATATAAAATCAACAAAAATAGAAAATATTTTGGTGGCATAACAAAAGTTTTCAAAAATTTTAAATTGATAGATGATAATAACGATAGACATCCTAAAGGTTCTTTTTGGTTTTTAAATAAAGATGAAAATATTATTGAAATTGAATTTGAAAAAAATGTGTAGAAAATATAAAGTTAGGAATAAGTTAAAGAATAGATAAGGTCAAAAATGAATAAATCCATACCAAGCAAAAGCCAATCAACCCAATTTTTAATCTACAAATCGGACAATCAAGATATAAAAGTAGATGTACTATTAGAAAATGAAAATATTTGGCTTACTATTGAACAGATGGGAAAACTATTTGGAAAAAGTCGATCGACTATAAATGAACATATATTAAATATTTTTAAAGAGGGTGAATTAGAAAAAGAAATATCAATGAGAAAAATCGGGAAAACCGATTTTTCTACTAAACCTACAAATTATTACAACCTCGACACTATTATCTCCGTTGGATATAGAGTAAAGTCAATCCAAGGTGTAAGATTTAGACAGTGGGCAACTCAAAAACTAAAAGAGTATATTATCAAAGGTTTTGTCATGGATGATGAGAGACTTAAAAATCCTGAACAACCTTTTGGAAAAGATTATTTTAAAGAGCAATTAGAACGAATAAAAGATATAAGGTCTAGTGAAAGAAGATTTTATCAACAGATTACAGATATTTACAGTGAATGTAGTATCGATTATGATAAGAACTCTCAACATACAAAAGATTTCTTTGCAACTGTTCAAAATAAGCTACATTGGGCTATCACAAAACAAACTGCTTCAGAAATAATATATTCAAGAGCAAATCATGAAAAAGAAAATATGGGATTAACTACTTGGAAAAGTGCACCAACGGGAAGAATAAGAAAAACAGATGTCATTGTAGCTAAAAATTATCTACAAGAAAAAGAATTAAAAACATTAAATAGAATCGTAACTATGTATCTTGACTATGCAGAACATCAAGCCCAAAAACAAATACCAATGACTATGAGTGATTGGAGTAAAAAACTAAATGCTTTTTTAGAATTTAATGAACATGATATTTTAAAAGATGCTGGAAAAGTTACAGCAAAAATAGCTCAAGAGTTCGCAATAAGTGAATTTGAAAAATATAAAGTAATTCAGGACAAATCATACAAAAGTGATTTTGATAAATTACTTGAAGAGTTAAACAAAGATAAAAAAATAAACTAGAACTAAACTTCTCTTGACATCCCCCATATAATAATGATATACTTCGGATATACAAAAGGAGTATATCATGACTGCTACAATCTCAAAATGGGGTAACTCGCAAGGCTTAAGATTTCCAAAAGATATAATGGAAGAGATAAATCTAAAAGTTGGAGATAAAGTTGAGTTAAAAACACAAGATAATACGATTATCATAAAACCTATCAAAAGAAAAAAAATAGACATAAATGAGTTAGTAAAAAAAATTCCTGATGATTATAAACCTCATGAAACATTTTCAGATAAAGTAGGTATTGAAGAATGGTAAAATATACTCCAGAACTGGGGGATATAGTTGCTCTTACTTTTGATCCACAAAGCGGACACGAACAAAAAGGAAGAAGACCAGCATTTATTGTAAGCAATAAAGTCTTTAACAAGCATTTAGGATTAGCATTTGCTTGTCCTATAACAAATACCAAAAGAGATTTTCCTTTTCATGTTAAAGTTGATAGTGAAAATCTAACAGGTTTTATCATGGTAGAACAATTAAAATCTATAGACTATAGTTCAAGAAAAATAAAATTTATAGAAAAAGCTAAGAAAGAGACTTTAGATGAAGTTTTATCTATTGTTGAGAGTATTTTAGATAATAAATAAATCAGCTTCTTACCTAAAAAACTAAACTACCATACCTCTCCCAAACCAGATAAGTCATGCCACTAGTTATCCCTGCAAAAACTCCAGCTACCAAATCATCTCCCATAACTCCAAGTCCACCATCTACATCCCTATCAATCCTACCGATAACAGATGGTTTCCATATATCAAAAACTCTAAAAAAGATAAGCCCTAGTACAAGCTGTGCAACCGTAGCTCCACTTATGCAAAATGCTAACCATACTCCAGCTACTTCATCTATCACTATCTCGCTAGCATCATGAATTCCTATCTCTTTTTCATATATATTTATCTCTTTTATAGCTACTATTGTTATGAGTATTGTTAGTAAAAAAAGTGTTTGTAACCCTAGGTATTTTAGTATAAAGTAGCCAAAAATAGCTGCTAAAATACTTCCCCAAGTCCCTGGCATCTTAGGCAAAAGCCCACTATAAAAAAATGTCAAAAATGCTTTTCTCATGATAATCCTATGTTAATGAAACTGTTTGATGTAATGCTATTATCTTTTGATAAAACTTTTTATCATCCATCTCTTCTAAAAGCCCACTTGATGGAAAAAAGTTTGGATACTTAGATATCAGTTTTTTCCATCTATTTTTATAAAGTGAACTTAAAAATATAGCTGAAACCTCTTTTCTTACAAGTATAGTAGGAGGCAAAAGTCCTTGTATCATGAGTTCCTCTATAAACTCACTTACATAAGAGATATGATGATGACTTCCATGAGGACAAGTATTTGTACTAACTAAAGTTTTGCACTCATTGCAGTAAACATACTCACTAGAAACCTCTATATCAAAATCATCTCTTTTAAATCTATCAACGATAGAGTTTGTTCCATATTTATCATAAAACATGCCAATTCCAGAATGATTTTGCCCAACACTTATAGCATCACAACCTAAGTTCTTTGCAGCTAGCGAGTCTAAAAAGACATTGTTATACCCAGCAAATATGTAAGTATTTTCAAAAGGAACTATCAAAACTCTATTTTTAGGTAAAAAGTTATCTACATAATACCTCAAAGCTTCCTCTCTAAGTTCATAAGAAAACTTATCTTTTTTATATGGTTTTAGCAAAAACAGAACTATCATATCAGATTTATCCAAAGCTATCCTAATCATCCTTTCATGACCTCTATGCAAAGGTTTAGCCGCCATCATGATTGCAGTTACTTTTTTTGCACCTACCTCACTTCTATGTTTACTTATAAGCTCTTTGATATTTTTGATAAAAGAGGTATCAACATCATACTCACCACTTACAGCATACTCGCCTAATCTCTTTAAAGTATCATTTACACCAGGATGTGATGGATCAGTAGTCGCAAAAATCTTCTCTACCCTTTTTAATCTATCTATCTTAAAAACATCATCTACTTTAAGTTCACCGTAAACCACTCCATCAACTACTAAGTTTATACTCTCACCATTTTTTAGAGATTTTAAGACTTTTTCATTTTTTTTACCACTTGGAGCTAATATAAAAGGAAAAGGGAAAAACTCCCCATTGTAAGTAGAGCCATCTTCAACAACTTTTGACTCTGTTTCATTCATAAGTTTATCTACTGGGAGCAAAACTCCCTCTTTTACCATAGCAAGAGTTGCTAAGGCTTCTTTATCTATATATAGAGATTTATCGTTTTTTACTGATCCCATATTTTTTTCTTTTCTCCCATAAACTCTTTCTAGAGATTCCTAATTTTTTTGAGAGTTCAGTGTCAGGAAACTTGCTTTGATACTTTAAAATCACATATTTTACATAATTTTCTATCGATAAAAGCTCACCATCTCCAGCTTCAAAACCATTTTCTTCGTTTTTGATTTCAAGAGATTCTAATCCTTCCAAATCCTCATGCATATCTGTAGTTGAAAGTATAACTCTTCTTCTTTGAATTATAGGTAAAACTTTGGATTTTTCACTTCTTTTTAGGTTTTGAAAATCAGTTAAATAGATAAGTTCATCACTATTTATCTTTTGAATCTGCATAAGAGCATCTTTATCTTCAAGTGATATGAAAGAAAAAGATAGTTTGTTTTTGTTTATATACTCAAAAACTATACTATCTGCCATCTTTTGACTACTTACTTTTAAAAGGATTGGAAACTCACTGTTTTCATCAAGTTTTGTATCTATTGATTTTTTCAAAAGGTGATTTATATAGTTTTTATATGTAACATTTTCTTTTTTATACTGGATATAGTCTTGAAGATGCTCTAGTTTTCTAACAAGCTCTTCTATCATGAAAGGCTTTAGTATATAGTCATTTGCTCCAGCTTTCAAAGGTGCTGTCACGGTATCATTGCTAACATACGATACCATCAAGATTATGATACTATTTTTGTAGTGTTCTATGATAGGATAAAAGTTTTGTCCAGAGATGTTTGTAGATAGTAATACCGCATCAAAACTTTCATCTTTGATACCATCTTTTACACTCACTGCCATCTCACAACTATGTCCCATCTGAGTAAGTTTACTTGAAATACTCTGTGCTAAATAAATCTCATTTTCTACTATTAATATCTTCATATACTCTTCCAATTATATATTTTTACTTGTGAAGTAGCTATCACTGCTACCCCTTCACTTCTTCCAACAAACCCAAGTTTTTCAGTCGTTGTCGCTTTTACATTTACCCTATTTGGCCCTATTTGCAAAATATTTGCTAGAGTTTTTTTCATCTCTGGCTTATATTTTGAAAGCTTAGGTTTTTGGGCTTGCATAGTCACATCAACATTTACAATCTCAAAACCTACACTTCTAACAAACTCAACTACTCTTTTTAAAAGCAGTTTTGAGTCTATATCTTTAAACTCATCACTTGAATCTGGAAAAATCTCACCTATATCCCCTGCCCCGATAGCTCCCAAAAGTGAGTCAATCAAAGCATGAATAGCAACATCTCCATCAGAGTGAGCCTCAAAACCAAGTAGGGTATCAATCTTTACACCACAAAGATACATATCTTTATCTTCGCAAAACTTATGAACATCATAACCATTACCACAAAAGAAAAGCTCTTTAGGTGCTTTTAAACACTTGATTTCTTCCAAATCGGCATATATCGTGATTTTTTTAGCTAAAATGTTACCTTTTGTAAAAAAAACACTCCCCCCATCTGCTCTAACTGCCGAGCTGTCGTCATTGAAGAGCTCTTTTTTTTCTATTGCTTTTTTCAAAATTTTAGTTTTTGAAAGCTGAGGAGTTTGTATAAGCTTTACTTCATCTCTATCTATACTCTCACCTTTATACACAACACTATCAACAACACTCAAAGCTGGAACTATCACATCAGCTTTTGTTTTAGAAGAAATTATCTCATCTATCATCTCAGAAGTTACACAAGCTCTTGCCACATCACTAACTAAAACATACTCACTTTCTACAAACTCCAAAGCATTTTTCATAGACTCTTGCCTATGCTCACCACCCTCAACATACAAAAACCTATCATCAAAGCTTTTCATGTACTCTATTTCCTCTTTTGAAGAAACTATTATGATATTAGAAAACTCATACATTTTCAAAAATCTTTTTGCTACAAAGAGCCAAAGAGGTTCATCCCCTACATATAACCACTGCTTTTTTACTGCATAATTTTTTCTAAACCTAGTCGAAGCACCAGCACTTAATAAAACTAATGCAATGTTACCCATAGTAACCCTTTATAATAAAATGTTACAAAATTATACACTTTTTTTCTTTAATTTAGTTCTAATATTAAATTTTTCTTATAATTTTAAACAAATTAGCATTAATAAGATAATATAAGTCTTATTTAAAAAATTTAAAGCTCACTTTTATTCTTTAATGAGTAAAATCAAGTACTAAAAAATAAAAGGGTTATTTTTATGAGAACAAAATGGGTAAAAACAAGAGCAAATGACAAGATAAAAACTCAAATGCACTATGCAAAAAAAGGTATAGTAACCCCAGAGATGGAGTATGTAGCAAAAAAAGAAAATATCTCTAACGAGCTTGTTAGAAGTGAGTGTGAAAGAGGAAGACTTATCATACCTGCAAATATCAATCACACCCAGCTTATACCTATGGCAATAGGTATGGCAGTAAGCTGTAAGATAAACTCCAACATAGGCTCATCTGCCCTAGCATCAGACCCAGCTTTAGAGGTTGAGAAAGTTAAAGTAAGTGAAAAGTACGGAGCTGATACTATCATGGATCTCTCAACTGGTGGAGATTTAGACTCTATAAGAGCTGAAGTTATCAAAAATGCCTCAGTTCCGATAGGAACAGTACCTATGTATCAAATCCTTCATGACATAAACAACAAAATTGAAGACTTAACTATTGAAAAGATGCTAGAAGTTATAGAGAGACAAGCCAAACAAGGTGTTAGTTACTTTACTATTCATGCTGGTTTCTTGTTAGAATTTATGCCAGAAGTTGCAAAAAGAAAGATGGGAATAGTTAGTCGTGGTGGTTCACTTATGGCAGCATGGATGATGCACTACCATAAAGAAAATCCTTTCTATACTGCATTTGATGAGATTTTAGATATCTGCCAAAAGTATGATGTATCTCTATCTTTAGGAGATAGTTTAAGACCAGGATGTCTTGCAGATGCAAGTGATGCAGCTCAGTTAAACGAACTAAAAGTCTTAGGAGAGTTAACTTTAAGAGCTTGGGAAAAAGATGTACAAGTGATGATAGAGGGTCCAGGTCATGTTCCACTAAATCAAGTAGAGAGAAACATGAAACTTGAAAGAGAGTATTGTCATGAAGCTCCATTTTATATACTCGGACCTCTTGTTACTGATATAGCAGCAGGATATGATCACATTTCAAGTGCTATAGGGGCAGCAGTTGGTGGATGGCATGGAGCTAGTATGCTTTGCTATGTTACTCCAAAAGAGCATCTAGGACTTCCAAATGCAAATGATGTTAGAGAGGGAATCATAGCTTATAAAATAGCAGCTCATGCAGCAGATATCGCAAGAGGAAGAAAGGGTGCCAGAGATGTGGATGATGCTATGAGTGATGCTCGATATGCATTTGATTGGAACAAGCAGTTTGAACTTTGCCTTGATAGCGAGAGAGCAAAGGAGTATCATGATGAAACTCTTCCACAAGATGTATTTAAAGAGGCAGAGTTTTGCTCAATGTGTGGACCAAAATTTTGTTCATACAAAATAACACAATCAATCGTCGAAGAACATGGCGAAACAATGGCTAGCATATAGCCCAATTCAAATAAATTTAGGAGAAAAAATGATAACAAGAGAATTAGTAGAAGAAAAACTAAAACTAGTTGCCTATCCAGGCTTTACAAAAAGTATTTTAGAGTTCGGATTCGTAAAAGATATACAGATAACTGATGATAATGTATCTATACTTGTAGATATAAGTTCATCTGCACCAGAGGTAAAAAAAGAGATTGAATCTGAAGTTACAAAACAACTTCAACTTTTAGGTGCAAACAGCATCAAAGTAGTAGTTAAAACTCCTGTTATGCCAAAAGAGAGTAGCTCAAAAGGTAAAAACATACTTCCTCAAGTAAAAAATGTAGTAATGGTAAGTAGTGGAAAAGGTGGAGTAGGAAAATCAACTACTACTACCAACTTAGCTATTGCTTTAGCTATGCAAGGAAAAAAAGTAGGCCTTCTAGATGCAGATATATATGGACCAAATATCCCAAGAATGATGGGAGTTGATGGTAAACAACCAGAGGTTGAAGGAAGCAAAGTTTTACCACTTTTAAGTCACGGTGTTGAAGTTATGAGTATGGGAAGCCTCATGGAAGAAGGTCAATCTTTGATTTGGAGAGGTGCTATGATCATGAAAGCAATCCAACAACTACTTCAAGATGTACTTTGGAGTGAACTTGATGTTATATTTATAGATATGCCACCAGGAACTGGTGATGCTCAACTAACACTTGCTCAAAGTGTACCTGTTACAGCAGGGATTTGTGTAACTACTCCTCAAAAAGTTGCTCTTGATGATACTACTAGAAGTCTTGATATGTTTGAAAAACTTCATATCCCTATCGCTGGTGTAGTAGAAAACATGAGTGGTTTTATCTGCCCAGAAAATGGTAAAGAGTATGATATATTTGGTAAAGGAACAACTAAACCGGTTGCTGAAAAATTTAATACTGTAGTTTTAGGAGAGATTCCTATAGAGCCAACTATCAGAGAGGGTGGAGATGCTGGAAAACCAGTTGTTTTTCATGATCCAAACTCAGTAACAGCAAAAAAATACCAAGAATCAGCAAAAAAACTATGGGAAACTATAGAAAAAATAAATGCTGAGGGTGGAGTTGATAACGAAGCTATCCAACCTACAACACCTCCAGGTGTAAGTGCTTGTTCAACTGGGCGATAATATTAGATAAATAATTTAAACTCCTTTAAATATAAGTTTAGGTATTATTATTAAAACTTATATGAAGGAGTCAATATGACACTACCAAATATTTCAATACCAATCAACATACCAATTGAACTTCCAACTTTGCTGCATCCACCTTTAGTACACTTTGCAGTAGCTATTCCTGTACTTGTTTTACTTTTTGAAATTATAAATATATTTTTAAAATCAAAAAGTTTAAAAATCATAACCTCATCACTTCTATTTGTAACTATCGTTATATTTTTTGGTGCATATCTAGCAGGTATAACTGATGGAAAAGCTGTTATAGATAGTGCGACTTTTAGTGGAATTGCTAATCTTAAAGAACATAAACTTTTAGGTATATATCTTGTATATGCAAGTGCAGTTATATTTATCTTTAAACTTCTATCTTTAGTTATAAACAAAACTGGATTTAGAGTTTTCTATGTTCTGCTACTGATAGGATTTACAGCTTCAGTTTTACACCAAGGAAAAGAGGGTGGAGAGTTAGTATATAAATATGGAGCAAATGTAAAGCAACAAGCAGATGATTTTGATGATAATGAGAAAACAGAAGAAAAAACAGAAGAAAAAATAACTCCTCCAGCAAAAGAAGAAGAGACTACAAAAGCTCCAGAAGAAATAGAGAAAGAAACAAAAGAGAATACAGAAAAACTTACACCACTACCAAATGTCACAAAAAAGGTAGAAAAAAAAGCAGAAGAGATAAAAGATGAAATAAAAACCGTAGAAACTAACACTAGTTTAGTAACACCGATAAAATCAGAAGAAAACAATAACTCACATAAGTAAATAGAAAAAGGGGAGTAGATGAAAAAATCATCTACTCCCCTTTTAAAGAAATAAAACTAAAACTTAAGCTGCTGGTATAACAGAAACTTTGTTTCTTATCTTATCTTTTTTCTCAAACTTAACATGTCCATCTACTAGAGCGAATATAGTATGATCTTTTCCGATACCTACATTTTCACCAGTATGAACTTTTGTTCCTCTTTGTCTTATGATGATATTACCAGCTCTTACAAACTCACCACCAAATTTTTTAACTCCCAGCCGTCTTCCAGCTGAATCTCTATTATTTTGGGTACTACCCTGACCTTTCTTGTGTGCCATTTTATATCCTTAAAGAAAATTTGTTCGCGATTTTACTCTATGTTTGCTTAAAAAATTATTATTTTTTCTCTTCTATCTCCACATCTTCAATATTTTCTTCTTTATTCTCTATCTCTTTTACAAACAAATCTTTATACTGTCCAATAGACCCCTCTACTAAGCCACCTTCATTCAAAATATTTTTTACAAACATATTTCCTTTTATTTTACCAGTTACCTTAGTAGTTAAAAGTTCACATGATAAGTCCCCTTCAAATACACCCTTTATAACTATCTCTTTAGCTTGAAGTTTACTTTTTACTACTCCTCTAGTATCTACTAAAATCTTTTGTGCAACTATCTCGCCATCAAAATTTCCATCTATTATAACTGTATCACTCAAAACACGATTTGATAAATTTGCTTGTTGCATGATTTCAAGTGCTCTACACTCTAAAGATCCCTCTATGCTACCATTACAAATAATCTGCTTTGCTTTTATATTTCCTTTAACAACTCCACTTTTACCAACAACGACTACATTGTTAACT
Organism: Campylobacterales bacterium; assembly: GCA_027023305.1. GTDB lineage: Bacteria > Campylobacterota > Campylobacteria > Campylobacterales > QNZT01 > SZUA-1377. The sequence continues at coordinate 57,289 of JALVVR010000066.1, forward strand.
GCTATATTTCCAACTAGCTCGCCATCAACATGAACAGTATCATTTCCTACTATATTACCTTCTATCTTAGAACCATTTGTTATGATGGTCGCACTACCTATACTACCACTATTTTTCTCTTTTGTAACCTCTTTTTTACCACCAAAAAGTGCCATCTAATCTCCTTTTTTATTTTCGATAAATTTTATTTCTTCTTTTAAACTCTTTATCAGTTCAGACCAATTAACTTGAGGATTTTTTTTCATAACTTCTCTATAAGTAGAATAACTCCACTTTTTCATAAAAGGCTCAGGGTCTAACCACTTGCTAAGATACCTAAGTTCATAGTGAACATGAGGTCCTGTGCTTCTACCTGTATTTCCACAAAGAGCAACAAGTTGACCTTTTTTAACATACTCTCCACTTTTTACACTTATACGATGAAGATGTCCATAAGCAGTTGCAAATCCAAGTCCATGCCTTATAAGTAAGAAGTTACCATAAAATCTCTTTTTCCCTGCATATACTACTACTCCACTAGCAGGTGCATATATGGGAGTTCCAAGATCTGCTGCTAAATCATCAGCAGGATGAAACTGTTTTCTTTTTGTTATAGGGTGTATTCTAAAACCAAACCTAGTAGATATCCTTCTATAATCAAGTGGCTTACCATTTGGAACTAACTTAGATAAAAAGAGATATTCTCTCTTTGTTAGACTATATGGAGTGTTTTCACTTATTTCATTTTGTGAAATTTTTTGAGTCTTATCCTCATTTTTCACCACTTCTCTCTCTACTTTTGGAGTATCCAAACCTATCATCTTCTTTGCTTCCAAAAGCTGTTCATTCATAGCTTCCAAAGTTTCAGTCCTAGAATCAATAGCCTGTTTTAACTCTACCTTCTCTTTGTTTAGCTTATCAACATTATGAGAAAGTGAGTAAACTATCATACTACCAACAGCAAAAACTAAAACTATCCCTACAACTATCCAACTAGCTATCACTTTTAAAAACTGACTAACTGTATACTGTTTAGAACCGTGAACATCACTAAGTGTTATTATAATTTTATCTTTCATAAGAGTATTGTATAACAATAACCTCTAATTTACAAAAACTTTTAAAAAATTTTAAAAAATTTTAGAAAGTTACAAAATAAAGATAACTTTTAAAACAAATTGCTAAATAAATATTTTTAATCTCCGATATAAGTGATAAGAAAATTATATTGGAGTGAAACAATGTCAGTTAAAAGTAATGATATTCAAGCAAATATCGACTATATGACTAAATCTCATCTTAGAAATGTTATGCAACTAGCAGTCTTTTATACAGCTCATGATGATATATATGCTATCAATATCTCTAAAATACAAGGCTTTTTGATAAAAGAGGAGTTAGAGATACTAAAAGCCCCAAGTAATAACCCTTATGTAGAAGGACTAATAGATCTTAGAGGTGAAATAATATATATAGTAAACTTTGATAAGTGGTTAGGTTATGATACAAACATAGATGAATATAAAATAGTCATAGTCTGCAACTATAACCAAAAAAAGGTGGGCATACTAGTAAAAGATATTATAAAGATAGAGGAAAAAGCTAGTGATGAGTTAAAGATGCCTTCATCAAAAGATCCAAAAATCTCATATGTAACAGATATAGCAATAAATAAAAATACAAATAAAATGTGTATTGTCTTTGATGCAGAGAGACTTTTATATGACACAAACAGTGGTGATAGTTCTCCAAAATCAACTATATATGATATAGGCTCATTTAACATAAATGAGAAGATAACTTCAACTAAAAAAGTTTTAGTAGCTGAAGATAGTGGGATAGTTATAGAAAAGTTAAATGAATTTTTTAAAAATATCGGTATAGATTATGAGATATATGAAAATGGTCAACTACTTATAGACCGACTAGATACTCTTTCTCCAAAAGATATAGGATTAGTTATAACAGATATTGAGATGCCTATTAAAAATGGTTATCAAGTTATAAAATATATAAAAAGTGAATCTGACTACTTTAATGTACCAGTAATATCTCTAACAAGTATGACAAACCAAGGTGTAAAAGACAAGATTTTAGAGTTAGGTGCTATAGATTTGGTGAACAAATCTGATTTGAACAAATTAAACTCATATATAAAAGAGATATTAGAAGGAGTCGCATCATGAAAAATGAAAAAATAACAACAATCAAAAATACAAGTTTTAAACTAGGAGTTTTTATATTTGTATCATTTTTGGTACTTCAAGTTTTTGTAGGATATAGGATGTATGAAGCAAATGAAAATGCAGCAAAACACTTTAGTGATTTAGAAAATCTATCTAAAGTAAAATCGCTAGCACTTTTACTAAACAACTTTTCAAAAGAACCAACAGATACAACTCTTATGCAAATAAAAGATATTTCTAAAGATATTTCTAAAGATATTTCTAAAGATATTTCTACTCTAGCATATAAATATCAAAACAATCTCCCATATACACAAACCATATCTCATTTAACAAAAAATGTAATATCTAAAAAGAATTATTTCTCTTCTAAAACAAAAGATTTAGATAAACTAGTTGACTCAAAAACTGATAATATCATAATCTTTGCTTTTGTTCTGTTAGTAAATATAGCTATAAATTTACTTCTAACACTATTTACAAACAAAATAGTAAGAAACTTAGAAAGTTTACAAAATGGAGTTAGCTCTTTCTTTGACTTTATAAACAGAAAAAGTAAAGACTCAAAACAAATAGTCTCAGAAGGAAATGATGAGTTCAAACTAATAGCAGGTATGATAAATGAAAATGTATCACAAATCAAAGAGGATATAAAAACAGATTCAAAAGCTGTTGAAGAGGTAGCAAAAGTTTCATCATTGGTAGCAAAAGGTGATTTTTCAGCAAGACTTAAAGCTCATGCAATAAACCCTGAGATTTGTAAACTAAAAACAAATCTAAATGACTTTTTAGACAATATGCAACAAACTGTAAATGAGATAACAAAAGTTGTAAAAGATTATCAAAACCACAACTTTAAATCAAATATCAAACAAGAGTTGAGTGGTGAGCTTAAAGAGTTAAGTAGTGGTATCAACTCTTTAGGAAAAGTACTTGAAGATGCACAAGATAAAATAAATACAACTCTAAAATCAAAATCAAATATACTAAACACTTCTGCAAAAGAGTTAAATGAGAGTGTAAACAAACTAAAAGAGTATATACAAAAAAGTACATCAAACTCTAACGAAGTTTCGTCAGAGATGGAAGTGATGTCTAAGATGATAGAAGAAACTGTAAAAAGAGCAAAAGACATGAATGACTACTCTATAAAAACTGCTAAAAGTGCAAAAGAGGGAGAAAAACTAGCAGATAAAACTCTAGAAGCTATGCATGTGATAAATGAGTCAACTTCTACTATAGATGAAGCCATAAGTGCTATTGATTCCATAGCATTTCAAACAAATATCCTAAGCCTTAATGCAGCAGTTGAAGCTGCAACTGCAGGAGATGCAGGTAAAGGTTTTGCAGTAGTTGCACAAGAAGTTAGAAACCTAGCTACAAAATCAGCAGAAGCTGCAAAAAGTATAAAAGAGCTAGTAGAAGAAACTAAAAACAAAGCAGATGAAGGTATGGAAATCTCTAAAAACATGAAAGAAAACTTTGCAGAGGTAAACCTACAGATTCAAGAGTCATCAAAACTAGTCTCTTCTGTAGCTCTTGAGGCATCAACTGAGTTAGAAAAAGTAAAATCAGTAGATAGCCTAATAAAAGAAGTTCAAACTATGTTTATCAAAAACAATAAAATAGCAAATAAAACTGATGATATTTCTCAAGAAATTTTACAAATCTCAAATGAGCTTTATGAAGAAGTAAAAGAGTAAAAAAGGGCAAATCATGATTGATACAGAGATAGTTGATTTTTTTATGGAGGAAGCTGAAGAGCTTTTTGATGGTATAAACTCAATACTTCTTAAAAATGAAGAAGTAGGAGAGATTTCTAGTGAAGAACTAGACTCTCTTTTTAGAAACATGCATACTATAAAAGGTGGGGCTGGATCAGTAGGTTTAGTAAATGTATCTAAATTTACCCATCATTTAGAAACTTTTTTAGATGAGATACGGGAAGGAGAAGTAGAGTTTACTAAAGAGATTATAAACTTTTTTATTGACTCAGTTTCAAAGATACAAGATATCTTAGATAGTGAGTATGATGGAAATATTGATGAAAGTGAAGTTGACACTATGGTTGAGGAATTAAAGAAAGAGATTGATTCTTTTCATGGAAACAACGATGCAGTAGTAAAGGAAAAGGTTCAAAATGGAGAAAACCTATCTGCAAATGTAGCTGAATTACTAGACATATTTGAAGATATTTTTAAAATTTTAAATGAAATTGAAACCAGTCAAAGTATAGAAAATATAGCTATAGATGAACTTTTTAGATATGTTCATACCCTAAAAGGCTCTTCACAATTTTTATATCTTTCATATTTCCCAACTTATATGCATGATTTAGAAAATATTTTAGATGATGTAAGAAATGAAAAACTGCCTTATACCATAGAATTAAATACTTTTCTTTTAAATTCACTCTATATAGCTCAAGAGATGATAGATTTAGAACTAAATGGAAATTTAGAAAAAGAGAAGTTTGAAAGTAAACTAAAATCTCTAAAAGAGGAGATTAAAGAGTTTGAGAATACAAGTGAAGAAAGCTTGGGATTTGAGATATTTGATGATGAACTTGATATAGATATGCAAGCTTTTGAAATCTTTGATGATGAACCAGTTCAAAAAGAGAATCCAGTTATAGCTACACCTAAAGAAGTAAAAAAAGAGCAAATTCAAACTCCTAAAAAAGAGAAAAAGGAAGTAAAAAAACCTGTAGAAAAAAGTATAAAAAAAGCAGCATCTTCTAGCTCAATAAGAGTAAATCTTGATAAGATAGATACTCTTATGAATAGAGTTGGAGACCTTGTTATAACTAAAAGTATGCTATTTCAATTTGCAGATAACTTAAAAGAACATAGTGATATATATAAAAAAATAGTAGAAAGATTAGAAACTCTTGATCGTGATATAAGAGAGCTTCAAGAATCAGTTATGTCAGTTCGTATGGTTCCTATGGAAAGTGTATATGCAAGACTTCCTAAAATGGTTAGGGACTTAGCAAAAAAACTTGACAAAAAAGTAAAGTTTGAACACTTTGGAGATAATGTTGAGATAGATAAAATGATGGTGGAAGGACTTATGGATCCTCTAACTCATATCATCAGAAACTCACTTGACCATGGTATAGAGACTCCTGATATTAGAAGACAAAAAGGCAAAAAAGAGGGAGGAACTCTTACTATAACTGCAGCTCAAGAGAGTGGAAATATTATAATAAGCATAAAAGATGATGGAGCAGGTATAGATATAGATAGAGTTTCACAAAAAGCTCTTGAAAATGGTGTAATAACAGAGGATGAGCTAAATAAGATGAGCTTTGATGATAAAGCTATGCTTATCTTTTCTGCTGGACTTTCCACTGCAAAAGAGGTTAGTGATGTTTCAGGTCGTGGTGTTGGAATGGATGTAGTTGCAAACAACATTCACTCTCTTGGTGGGAAAATAGATATAAAAACTGAACTAGGTCGTGGAACTGAGTTAAAGATAATCCTACCTTTAACACTTGCTATACTAGATGGTTTAAATGTGATGGTCGGAGATAGAAAGTTTATCCTACCACTTAGCACTATAGTAGAGTCTATAAAACCAAAAGAGTATATGATAAAAAACATAGGTCAAGGGAATCGTGAGCTACTAATGCTAAGAAATGAATTTATCCCTATTGTAAAACTGTACTCATTTTTTGGAGTTGAAACTAGATGTGAAAACTTAGAAGATGGTATGATCATAATAGTAAAAAGTTCAAATACAAAAATAGCACTATATGTAGATGACTTTTTAAACCAAGAGCAAATAGTTGTAAAATCACTAGAAAAAAACTATAAAAAGATAAAAGGAATTGGTGCTGCTACTATACGAGGTGATGGAAGTATAGGTCTGATTTTGGATGTCATGAACATCATGGAAAAAAATAAAATAAAAGAGGAGGCATAATGGAACATGTTGTTTTTAAACTTATAGATGAAAACTTTGCTATAAGATTAGATCAAATAAAAGAGATACTTGTATATGACCAAATTATAATAACTCCTCTTTTTAATGAAGAGCCTTGGGTAAAAGGTGTTATAAATCTAAGAGGTGAAGTTATACCTATTTTGGATTTAAGGATAAAATTTAATCAAGAAAATCCAACTTTTGACGATAATACAGTGGCAATAGTTATAAAAACAGATGAAGATAAACTATTAGGTATCATTATAGATAAGATAGAACAAATTATTCCTATAAAAAAATCACAAGTTTCACAGACTTATGATTTAGATATAGGGATAGATCAAAAATATATAAAGAATCTTATAAAACTAGATGACAAAGAGATGATAGTTTTACTTAATATTGACAAAATTTTAAAAATAAAACAAATAGCATAAGGGGAAGACATGAAAATATTAGTTGTTGATGATAGTCAAATCATGAGAAGAATCTTAAAAGTAGGTGTAGGAAAAATAGATAAGGAAGCCACTATATTAGAGGCAGAAAATGGAAAAGAGGCATTAGAAATCTTAAGAGATAATCCTGATATTGATTTTACATTTTTAGATATAAATATGCCTATCATGGGAGGTGATGAGATGCTAAAAATATTAAGAGCTGACCCAGAGTTAAAACATCACAAAGTGATAATCCAAACAACAGAGGGAAGAAAAGAAAAGTTCCAAGAGATAAAATCAATGGGAATAAGTGGATATATCATAAAACCATATACTCAACAAATAGTTGAAAATATGGTTAAAAAACTATCAGAAAAACTAGCAACTGCATAAGGAGATTTCCTTATGCTATGAAAAAAACTTTTTGAAAAAACCCTCTATACTTTTTAGAGGAGTTCTACTTATTGCCAAAACACCACTTTTTACATCTTTTGTAACAGTTGTGCCAGCAGCTATGATAACATCATCCTCTATTACAACTGGGGCCACAAGTTGGGTATCACTACCTACAAAAACATTTTTACCAATCTTTGTTTTATACTTTTTCTTTCCATCATAGTTACAAGTAATAGTTCCAGCTCCTATATTTGAACCCTCATCTATATCACTATCACCAAGATAACTAAGATGTCCCGCTTTTACACCCGTAAGAGTTGATTTTTTAATCTCTACAAAGTTTCCTATATGAGAACTTTTAAGAGTTGAGTTTGGTCTAACTCTAGCCATTGGCCCAACAGAGCTATCTACTATCTCACTATCCTCTACCACAGAGTTTGTTTTTATGATAGAATTTACAATTTTAGTATTTCCCAAAAGAGAAACTCCATTTTCTATCACACTCTCTCCCTCTATCACTACACCACTCTCTATATAAGTAGTCTCAGGAAGTCTAAATATCACTCCATCTCGCATGAAGTTCTCTTTTATACGATTTTGCATCAAAACTTCACTATCAGATAAGTCTTTTTTAGAGTTTACACCTTTAAAGTTTTCCTCTTTTACATAAAGTGGAGAGACTCTCAACCCATCTTTTTTAGCCATCTCTACTAAATCTGTTATATAGTATTCTTTTTGAGCATTGTTATTTGATAGTTTTGGAAGATAGTTTTTAAATATATGAGATTTAAAAAGATAAACTCCAGCATTTACACTTTTAGTTTTTAACTCCTCTTTATTTGCATCTTTTTGCTCTACTATTTTTACAACCTCATCATTTTCTATGATAACTCTACCATATCCATCTGGATTTTGTAGCTCTATAACACTCATGACGATATCATTTGGCATACTCAAAAAGCCTTTTAGCTCCTCAGCCTCAACCAAAGGCATATCTCCATTTAAAACTAAGATACTCTCATGTTTTGTATCAACTCCCATAACAGCCCCACCAGTTCCAGGAAACTTTTCATGGTCTTGCAAAACAAAGTTTACATCATCAAAATACTTTTGCATCTCCCTTTTTACCAAATCAGCTTGATGATAAAGTACAACACTTACATCATCACTAAGCTTTTTTGCCTCCTTTATAGAGTAGTAAAGCATTTCATATCCACTAATTTTATGTAAAACCTTAGGCAAACTTGACTTCATCCTAGTGCCTTTACCTGCTGCTAAAATAATTATTGATAAATTCATCAAAAATCCTTAAAATTATTTTTCATTTAGTCGATATTATCTAAAGATTTATAAAAAAGGGAAACTAATGGATTTAGGTAGTGTAATTGGTTTAGTACTTACTATAGGATTACTCATTGCATCAATGGCTATGGGAGTGGGTATTGGTCCATATATAGATGTGCCATCTATTATGATTGTTTTTGGTGGAACCATAGGAACTTTGCTTATCGGATTTAAACTTGAACAAATGAAAAAGTTTGGTAAGATTTTTATGATAGCAATAAAACCACCCCAAATCAATAATTCAGAAATTATAGAAAAAATCGTAAACTATGCTTCAAAAGCAAGAAAAGAGGGTATTCTTAGTATAGAAGGTGATTTAGCAAATGAAGAAAATGAGTTTTTAAAAAAAGGTCTTTCCTTAGCAGTTGATGGTATAGAACCTGAAAATATTAAAGAGATGATGGAAGTTGAACTAGAACAAATCTCATCTCGACATGCAGATAATGCCTCACTTTTTGATCAAATAGCAGGATTTGCAGGGGCTATGGGAATGATAGGAACTCTTATCGGATTGGTTGCTATGCTTCTAAACATGGCAGATCCTGCAGCAATTGGACCAGCTATGGCAGTTGCACTTCTTACAACTATGTATGGTGCTATTTTAGGAAATGTTTTTGGAACTCCTATATCAAATATCCTAATTCTTAGAGATAAAGAAGAAATGGCTTCAAAAACTCTTATAATTGAAGGTATTATGTCTATAAATGCAGGAGATAATCCAAGAAATATAGAAGCAAAACTATTTGCCTTTTTAGAACCAGCAAATAGAAAATCTCAGTTTGATAAGTAGGAAATAAAATGGCTAAAAAATGTCCTAAAGTAGAATGTCCAAAATGTCTTCCTGGATGGTTAGCAGCTTTTGGAGATCTTATGAGTCTACTTCTATGTTTCTTTGTTCTACTTCTTTCTATGTCAAGCATGGATGCAAAAAAAGTTCAAGCAGCAGCTGGAAGTCTGCAAGGAGCTATGAGTGTACTTGATGGAGAGACTTCAACTGATGTACAAAACAACCAACTCCAAGTAGCAACTCCTATCCAAAGTGATACCCAAAGTGCAAAACAAATAAAAAGTATGCAACAAACAATAGTCGAAATAAACGAAATGATGAAAAAAAGTGCAAAAGGAACAGAGGTAAGTTTACAAGAGAGTGAAGATGGTTTTTTGATAAGACTCCCTGCAAATATACTATTTGAAAAAGCAAAAGCAAATATAATAAATGATGATGCCTTTTTATTTTTAAAAAGAATGGCTCTTATCATAGACAAACTTCCAAAAGATATGTATGTAAATGTCATAGGACATACTGACTCAACTCCTGTACATACTGATGAATTCAAGGATAACTGGGAACTCTCAACTGCTAGAGCAGTATCAGTAGTAAAAGAACTTATAAAAGATGGTGTAAATCCAAAATTTTTAGCTGCTTGTGGAAAAGCTGGATTTGACCCCATAGCTTCAAACAACACCAACGATGGTAGAGCAAAAAACAGAAGAGTAGAGTTATACTTCTTTTCAAAGAAAAAGGAAAATAAAGAGAGTACTAAAAAGAGTATTTTAGATAAAAAATAGTATTATCCTCTCATGATTGATAAGATACAGTACTATTTAGTTATATTTTTTGCAAAATTTTTGATGCTTCTTCCAAAAAAAGTAAGGAGAGGATTTTTTAAAACTTTAGCATACTTAACCTATCTTCTATACAACAAAAACAAAAAAACTATAGAACAAAATTTAAAATATATCTATGAAAATATATCAGACAAAAAAATAAAACAGATTCAAATCTCTTGCTATAAAAAGCTCTTTTTAACAATTCTAAGTATCATAGAAAATGAGCATCTATCAAAAGAAGAGATAAGAAAAATGGTTACATTTGAAAATAAACAATATTTAGACAATCTCCAAAAACCTTTTATCTTTGTAACTGCTCACTTAGGAAACTTAGACACTTTAGGTGTTATACTTGGAGAGTTTTTTGGGAGGACTGTTCATGTCCAACAAAAAGTAAAAAATCCACTTCTTTATAACTATATGAGTAAACAAAGAGAAAAATACGGCATAACATTTGTGGAAAAACACGGAGCTGTAAAACACTTAGTTAGAACTATCAAAAAAGGTGAAGTTATATCTTTGGTTATAGACCAAAGTATCAGAAAATCTTCTGCAACACCTGTTAAGTTTTTAGGCAAAAATACTTATCAACTAGCAACCTCTTCCCTACTCTCACATAAGTTTAATATACCTATTTTACCTATATTTATAGTAGGAGAAGATGATAAGTATAAAGTTATACTCAAAGAGCCTATTTACCCAAATGGTAAAAGTATTGAAGAGTTAAACCAAATCCAAGCAGATATCATGAGTGATATGATAAATAAATATCCTGAGGAATGGTTTTGGTGTCATAAAAGATTTAAAAACTCAGCTCCAAAGATTTATCAGTAGCCATATCCAAAGTACAAACTGCTACAGCATACTCTCCATCATGAGATATAGATAAAGAAGTCCCCTTTATCCCAAACTCATCTACCAATCTTTTAGAGAGTAAAAAGTAAGGCTTTCCACCCTCCTCTTTTTTTATCTTTATATCAAAAAAAGAACACTTTTTACCTATTCCAGTTCCTAAAGCTTTACTAACTGCTTCTTTTGTAGCCCAAAATCCAGCGATAGTAGAGAAGTTATTTGCTAACCCTATCTCATCAGAAGATAGAAACTTTTCTAAAGCCCTATCTCCAAACTTCTCCACAAATTTTTTTACTCTACTTATCTTTACTAAGTCAACACCTACTTGCAAACATTCTCCTATTGGATAACAAACTCCGTAAAAAATACATTTTTAACTTGACCATCAATAAAAACTTTGTTTAGTTCAGTTACTAACTCATCTTTTAGAGTCTCTTTTCCTCTTATGGTACTTATCTCTTCATAAGATTTTGCTGATAAAACTCTTATGATTATATCTCTTACAAGTGGTTTTTTCTTGTCAACTTCAGCTTGAAACTCAGGTGAACTAAGCTCCAAATTTATAGATGTTCGTAAATACCTACTTCCACCATCACTAGCTAGATTTACTATAAATTTATCAAGTGCATACATAGGACCTATATTTGCCAAATCATCACTTCTACCCTGTATCGCTTTAGCATTATGTTTCACTACTTGTGAATGCCTAGCACTATTTGCATCATTTATTACTTCATCATCTCCATTTAACATCATATATGCAGCAATTCCACCACCTATAAGCACTAAAAATAGAATTGATGCTATTAAAATCAAAACTTTGCTTGATCCACCTTTTTGCTCTACCACTTCCTCTTGTTTTGCTACTTCAGCCATAATTTTCCTTCCTTTTGTTATAATTTTCCTCGGTTTAAACCTTTAGAGTAAGTTCCTAACTTCTTGCTCTTGTAAACTAAATCGGACAAAAACAAGAAAACTTTAACTTTTTTTTACCAAAGTTTAGTTTTTTTTCGTAGAGGTATAAAAAATGTCAACAATTGAAAGTTTTTTTTCACTATTTTCTAAACCAATATTTGCAATATCAAATATATTTAATTCGCTAGGTGCTTTTATACTTTTTAGTTTAAAACTCATACCTCTTTCATTTAAAGCTCCATATAGATTAAAAGAAATTTTTATCCAAATAGACTCCATCGGTATAGGCTCAATAGGAGTTATTGCTCTAACTGGTATTTTTACAGGGATGGTTGAAGCTGTTCAGCTTTATCAAGGTTTCCACGAGTTTGGAGCAGAAAATATCATGGGATATACCATCTTTATCTCTATTTCAAAAGAACTAGGCCCTGTTTTTGCAGGACTTATGGTAACAAGCCGAGCGATATCAGCTATGGCAGCAGAACTAGGAACTATGAGAGTAACCGAACAAATAGATGCTCTTGATGTATTAGCAGTTGACTCTAAAAAATACTTGATAATCCCAAGAATTATAGCTACAACTATCTCTTTACCTATACTTGTAGCTCTTTTTGACTTTTTAGGTAATATTAGTGCTTACTTCATATCAACCTATGCTCTTGGAGTAAATCAAACATCCTATACCCAAACTATTAGTCAATTTTTAAATTATAGTGAAATCTTTTCAGGTATCTTAAAAGGAGCAATCTTTGGCTGGATGATTAGCTCTATTGGAACTTATATAGGTTACACAGCTGGTGGAGGAGCTAAAGGAGTTGGAGTTGCAACTACAAATGCAGTTGTTTACTCAGCTATCATGGTATTTGTGCTAGATTATTTTTTATCAGCACTATTTTTATTTTTAAATTGGTAGTAAAAGCTTTTCTACTACCTTTTTCATAATAGGTAGTTTATCTCTTAAAACTGTTTCCAATACAGCTAAATTCAATCCCTCATAATCATGAACGATATAATTTCTCATATCATACACACCTTTTAAATCTCTTTTATCAAACTCTTGCAATAACTCAAATTCACCTTCATTTGCTAACTTATTAAATTGTTCAGAAATAGAAGTAAAATGCATCATCATAGCAGGTCTTGAACTCTTTTCATCCTCTAAAGCTTTCGTAATATTTCCTACCTCTTGCACTATTTCTTCTATAAAACGAATCTTTTTATAAATTTTTTCTAATCTTCCATCTGCCTTAGACATAAATTACATCCTTTTTTATCCTATTTACAAAAGAAGAGCTACTATCTATATCAAAGACATCACTATTGAGATTAAACTTATGAGCTATTTTTTCTTTAAGTTCCCTCATTGTTTCAAAATATTCCCAAACATCATATTTTTCTAAGGCATTTTTATCTACTTTTACAACTATATCTATATCACTAAAGATATCCTCTTCACCTCTCGCAAAACTACCGAAAAGACCCACCTTAGAAAAAAATCTATTTTGAGAGCTATTTTTAAACTCTTTTAAAGTATCGACAATCTCATCAACACTTACCTCCGAATCGATTTGCATATCTAACCTTTTTATTTTGATTATAACACATTTATGATAGAATTTTATAAAACCAAATTTTTAAGGTAAAACTCATGAACAAAACAAACATATACGAAAAACTAAACCTTTTCTACCTAGGTAAAGAGGTTGATGCAAAAAGTGGTGAAGTTACAGATGATCTGCTTTTAGTAAAAAACAAAAACTTTACAACTCATGCTGCAATCATAGGTATGACTGGAAGTGGTAAAACTGGACTTGGAATTGGTATAATAGAAGAAGCAGTTTTAGATAAAATTCCTTGTATTTTGATAGATCCAAAAGGAGATATGGGAGATCTGCTTTTAGCATTTCCAGATTTTAAACCAAAAGACTTTGAACCGTGGGTTGATGAAAATGTAGCGAATCAAAAAGGTTTAACAAAAGAAGAGTTTGCAAAAAAAGAAGCCCAGACTTGGGAAAAAGGTATCGGATACTTTGGTCAAGATAGTGATAGAGTTAGAAGATTTAAAGAGGGGGCTGATTTTACTATCTTTACTCCTGGAAGTAGTAGTGGAGTTAGTATCTCTATCCTTGACTCTTTTAAAGCCCCTAGCGAAGAAGTTTTAAGTGATAGTGATACTTACAGTTATCTTTTAAACTCTACAACTTCATCTATACTTGCCCTCATAGGAGAACAAAACTCTATAAACTCAAAAGAGGCTATCCTTATCTCAAACATCTTTAACTTCGCTTGGAAAAAAGGAGTTGATCTAACTTTGGAAGATTTGATAGGATTTATAACCTCTCCACCTTTTGAAAAGATAGGAGTTATGGAGTTAAAAGATTTTTATCCTCAAAAAGATAGGATGAAGTTAGCTTTTTCACTAAACAATATCATAGCTTCACCTACATTTTCTTCATGGCTTAAAGGAGTTGAACTTGATATAAACAAGCTTCTCTACACTAAAGATGCAAAACCAAGAGTATCAATACTAAACATAGCTCACCTGAATGACAACGAAAGAATGTTTTTCGTAACTCTGTTTTTAAACAAGTACATAAGCTGGATGAGAATGCAAAGTGGTAGCTCATCACTAAGAACTCTTCTTTACATGGATGAAATTTTTGGTTACTTCCCAGCAACTTCAAACCCACCTAGCAAAGCCCCAATGCTTTTACTTTTAAAACAAGCTAGAGCTTTTGGAGTTGGTATCATACTTTCCACTCAAAACCCAGTGGATTTAGACTACAAAGGACTATCAAACATAGGAAGTTGGTTTATAGGAAGACTTCAAACAAAGCAAGATATAGACAGAGTTATAAACGGACTTATAAAATCAGGCTCAGAACTTAGTAAGAGTGATATAGAGGAGTTACTCGCAAACTTACAAAAAAGAGTCTTTTTGTTCAAATCAGCACATAGAGATAGCATAGACCTTTTCACTACTAGATGGGTACTTAGCTACCTAAAAGGACCTCTAAACAAAGATGAGATAAAACTCTTGATGAAAGATAAAAAAGAGGAACTTTCAAAAAAGCCAAAAGAGACAAAACAGAAAAAAGACAGTCCAAAAATTTCAACAAAACCAACTGTAAGTGATGATATAGATGAGTACTTTTATGTAAGTGATGCCTCAAACTCTTCCCCTACTCTATCCCCTTACCTTGTAGCAAATGCAGTGATAAACTATCATGACAGCAGACGAAATATAGATGAGCAGTCAGGTTACTACTATAAGTATGAATTAGATGAAGATTTAAGAGATATCAAGTGGGAAGAGTTTATAGACAATGATGATGACTTTGACCTTTATGAGTTTGAGTATCCACAAAACTCTAGCTTCAAAGAGTTTCCAGAGTTTATAAAAGAGCTTAAAAACTTTAAATCTTTACAAAAAGAGTTTATAAACTATCTCTACCAAGAAAACAAAATAACTCTCTATAAAGCACCAAAACTAAAACTAGAATCAACAGTTGATGAGAGTTTGGAGGATTTTAAAATAAGAGCAAACGATATCTTAAGAGAAAAAAGAGATGAAGCACAGGATAAACTAAAAGCTAAATTTTCAAAAAAACAAGAAGTACTTGATAGAAGACTACAAAGAGCCCTAACTAAATTAGAAAAAGAAAAAGAAGATGTAAAAGAACAAACAACTTCAACTCTTCTTAGCTTTGGTATGACAGTTTTAGATGCCTTTTTAGGAACTAAAAGGACAAAAAGAAGCACAATAAGTAAAGCTGGAAGTACTATAAGAAATGCTGGTAAAATCTATGGAGAAAAAGGTGATGTAAGCAGAGCCCAGGAAGCTGTACAAGATATACAAGATGATATAGAAGAGCTTCAAAACCAGCTAGAAGATGAAATTTTAGAGCTAGATAGTAAGTTTGATATAGACTCTATAGAAATCCAAGAGTTTTTTATAAAACCAAAAAAATCAAATATAACCGATGTTGATTTAGCTTTGCTTTGGGAGGATAGATAAGTTGCTTATCCTAATACCAGTAAAAGAAAAAGATGAAAACAGCCAAATAGAACACATCCTAAAAAACCCTTTTTGGGCAATAATAACCCTAGAAGAAGGAAAAGTCCAAAATATAGATTTTATAGAGGGTGATTGGCAACAAATAGATGAGTTTTTTGATGTCGTTGTAGTAAAAAGTAAAGATGACTATGTCTGGCCATTTTTCGAGCAATCCATCCCGGTTTTAGAAGCTACATTTCAAGACAATATCGAAGAGATAATGGAAGCTTTTTTATTTAAGGAATTGTATGAGGTTAGGATGTGATTTAGTTCATGTCCTCAAACCTTATACAAAGTATCTCTACTATCTTTTTTTGAGTATAACAGTTTTCTATTCTTGTCAACTTTCTAACTAATCTTCTTTTAGAAATACTCCTTATCTGTTGACACAAAAGTATAGATGGTTTTTCCAGCTCATCTTTTAAAAGCAGTTCATTTGGATAGACTTTTCGTCCCTCTTTTAGTGAAGTTATAGGTATAACAGTAACTATATCTAAAAGATTTTCATAATCATTTGAGATTATCAAAACCGGTCTTTTTCCAAACTGCTCTCTTCCAACAGTAGGATTCAAGTCTGCTAAATAAACATCATACTGCTTCATAATCAGCAAACTCAAAATCTTTTTCTATCTCTTTTAAATCATTCAAATACATCTTATCTTGTGAGGCTTCTATCATAGCTTGTTTATATCTGTCTCTCTTTTGTTTCTCTATCAAAAGCTCCAAAGCATTTGAGACTAACTCAGAAAAAGAGTTATATTCTTGTGAAACATTTGACTCAATATTTTTATAAAGTTCATCCCTTATAGCTACTGTTTTTCTAACCATATTAAACTCCTAAACAACTTTCATACTTTTATCATACTATATTCATACTTTTATTTTTCTTACTGCCTCCAAACTATCTCCATAAACAAACTCACTATACTCCCTAAGTTCGCTCTCCTCTCCACACCCACACTTTACACCAACACCTATAACTCCAGCATCTTTTGCACAAATCAAATCAAGCTTAGTATCTCCTATCATGAAAATCTTTTTACCTTCAAAATCTCCCATCTTTTCAAGTGCTTTTTGTATTGGCTCATAGTGAGGCTTTGGATTTTCTACATCCTCTCTTCCTACTAAAACTTCGAAATACTCCATCACTTCCATATGCTCTAAAAGCTCTCTACTGTATCTTGCCGTTTTTGTTGTTACAATCCCAAGTCTAGCAAATTTACTAGCTTCTTCTATCGCCTCTTTTGCATTTGGAAGCATAGTTGTCATCTGCTTTGAGATTTTTCTATAACAACTTTTATATAAGTCCACCATCTCCCAAACTCTTCCTTCTTCTACTCCAAGCTCACTATACATGATGTCCAAAGGATAACCTATAAGCGACTTTACCTTTTCATCATCTCTTTTTTCTAAACCAGCCTTTTCAAAAGAGTTAGCAAAGCAGTAAAGTATTGCATCAGTTGAGTCTATCAATGTTCCATCTAAATCAAAGAGTATTATCATCAAAATCCTTTTTAGAGAGGTTTTTGAAAACTATTAATTTCACTCAAACGGTTATAATTTTTTGCTTCGCAACCACATAATACTTTTACTAAAAATCGCAAATGCAAGCACCCCGTTGGGGCAGGTGCGATTTTTTTACCTTCGGTAATCGTAAAAGCATTATGTTAAAATTATAAAGTTTTCGTTCAATCAATAGTTTTCAAAACCTCTTAGTTTATTATTCCTAAAACTTTTTAGATACAATACCTAAAAAAAGTAAGGAGAAGCTCATGAGAGATAAGACTATAGTGACACATTTTGGTTATGAAAAAGACTCACAAGCTACTATGGCAGTGCCTATTTATCAGACTACTGCTTACGAGTTTAACGACTCTACTCATGCAGCTAACCTTTTTGAACTAAAAGAGTTAGGCAACATTTATACTAGACTTACAAACCCTACAACTGAGGTTTTAGAAAAAAGATTTGCAGCCTTAGAAGGTGGAGAGGCAAGTATCGCTACAAGTAGCGGTATGAGTGCTATTTTCAATGCAGTGGCAAATGTTGCTGAATCTGGAGATAACATCATAGTAGCCTCAAAAACCTATGGTGGTACTGTAACTCTAAGTGGGCATACTCTAAAAAGATTTGGTATAGAAAGCCGTTACTTTGATGTTCATAATCCTAAAATGCTAGAAGAGATTATAGATGATAAAACAAAACTTATAATCTTTGAAAGCTTGTCAAATCCAAGTATAGATGTACCTGACTTTGATGGAATTGTAAAAATAGCAAAAAAGCACAATATTTTAACCTTAGTTGATAATACAGTTGCAACCCCAATCCACTGTAAACCTTTTGCATTGGGCTGTGATCTAGTTGCTCACTCTACTAGCAAATACACAACAGGTCAAGGACTTGCTCTTGGTGGTATATTAGTTGAAAGAAAAGGATTAAATGAGTTTTTAAAAGACAATCCTAGATACTATCACTTCTCAACCCCGGATGAAAGTTATCATGGACTCGTATATAGTGATTTACCACTACCAAACTTTACTCTAAGAGTTAGATTATCACTTCTTAGAGATATTGGAAATGCACCTAGTCCATTTAACTCATGGCTTTTTATACAAGGATTGGAGCATCTTCCACTTAGGATGAAACAACATAGTAACTCAGCTCTAAAAATAGCAGAGTTTTTAGAAAATCACAAAGAGGTTAAAAAGGTAAACTACCCAGGATTAAAGAGTAATGTAAACTATGAGTATGCTAAAAAGTATCTTCATGATGGATTCTCTGGACTTCTAAGCTTTGAAGTAAACTCAAAAGAGAAAGCTTTGAAAATCCTAGACAAAACAAAACTTTTCTCTCTAGTAGTAAATATAGGTGATAGCAAATCAATCATAACTCATCCAGCATCAACTACTCATCAGCAGTTATCTAGTGAAGAGTTACAAAAAGCTGGAGTTCCTGAAGGTCTTATAAGACTTAGCATTGGTCTTGAAGATGTAGATGATTTGATAGAAGATTTAGAGGAAGCGATTAGTTGAAAATCCAAACCCATAAAGAACACTTTACAAACCCATTGTACTTAGAGAGTGGAAGGATACTAGAGCCTTATGATTTAGTATATGAAACTTATGGGGAATTAAACGAAAAAAAAGACAATGTCATAGTAGTCTGTCATGCCCTAACAGGAAGCCATCATGCAGCTGGAAAGTATGAGGGAGAAAGCAAAGCTGGTTGGTGGGATTCCATGATAGGAGAAAACAAACCAATAAATACAAACAAATACTTCGTAATCTGTGTAAATACCATAGGTAGTTGTTTTGGCTCAACTGGACCTATGTCACCAATGTATCCAACTGATAAACCATATAGACTAAAATTTCCAGTCATAACCATAAGCGATATGGTAAAAGCTCAAAGGATACTCTTTGATAGACTTGGTATCCAAAAAGTAGAAGCTATCATAGGTGGTTCTATGGGTGGTATGCAAGCTTTAGCATTTGCGATAGAACATCCAACTTTTGCTAAAAAGCATTTTATCTTAGCCTCTACCTATGCCACTCAACCTTGGGCGATAGCCTTTAACAAAGTAGCACGAGAAGCAGTTATAAAAGACCCTACTTTTCAAGGTGGAAACTATGACCCAAAAGAGATAAAAAAGTGGGGATTTAGTGGCTTGGCAATTGGTAGAATGTGTGGACATATCAGCTATCTAAGCCCTGATTCTATGGATAAAAAGTTTGGTAGAAATTATGTAGAAACTGATGGGCTTTATGAACTTTTTGGAAGATACGAAGTAGAGAGATACCTAGATTACAACGGAAATAACTTCGTAAACTGGTTTGATCCACTAAGTTTTCTATATATCACAAAAGCGATAAACAACTTCGATGCAACAAGAAACTATGATAGTTTAGAAGACTCACTTAGTCGTATAAGATCAGATATATTTTTGATGAGCTTTGAAAGTGATCTACTATTTTTACCAAAAGAGATGAAAACTATATATACCACACTTAAAAATATAAACAATAAAAATGATATAAAATACATAAACATAGATAGCGACTATGGTCATGATGCCTTTTTGGTTGAGTATGACAAATTTGCTCACTATATAAAAGAGGAGTTAAGATGAACAAAGATTTAGATTTTGAACAAAAGTTAGAAAAAGCAAAAGATATTTTAGGAAAACTTATGCAACCAGACATAGCTCTTAACAAATCTGTATCACTCTACAAAGATGGTAAAAAAGAACTCCTTGAAGCTTCAAAAATGCTAGAAAATGCAAAAGTTCAAATCAAAGAATATACTAAAGAGGATGATTCATGAAGATAGCTGCTCTTCAACTCTCCACCTTGCCACTTAGCAACAAAAAGTTAAGAGACTACATCACAAAAGCAAAACAAGAGGGAGCAAAAGTTATAGTTTTAGGAGAGTATGTACTAAATAACTTTTTTAAAGAGTTAGTAAAACTACAAAAGAATATGATAGCAATCCAATCAAAACAAAAGATAGAAGCCTTAGAAGCTTATGCAAAAGAGTTTGACATCCATATAATAGCTCCTATCGTAATAGTTGACAATGAAAAGATATACAAAGCAACAGGAAAATTTTCTCCAAATGAGAGTGAATTTAAAAACCAAGAGTTTTTGATAAACTATAACCACTGGGATGAAGAGAGCTTTTTTGACAATGAAATTCATAACAAAATATCTGTCCTAACATTTAGCTTAAACGGCTTAAACTTTGCAGTTATAAATGGTTTTGAGATACATTTTGACCATATATGGTTAGAAGTTATAAAAGAAAACACCGACATAGTCCTAGTTCCATCAGCTTCAACATTTGGTTCTAACCAAAGATGGAACGAAATCCTAAAGACAAGAGCTTTTTTAAACTCACTATATGTTTTAAGAGTAAATCGAATAGGAAGCTACGAAGATGAGGGAAGTTTTTGGAACTTTTATGGAGAAACTTACCTGATAAATCCTGATGGTTTCATAGAAGAAAGTATAGATTCAAGTGAAGATATGCTTATAGTAAATGTAGATATAAAAGAGCTAAGAGATGTAAAAACATCTTGGAAGTTCAAAGAGTACCTTAAAAAAAGAGCTTTGATATGAGTGATTTTTATCATAGACAGATAGAGCTTTGGGGAGAACAGACTCAACAAGATTTAAAAAATAAAAAAGTTGCCATCATAGGATGTGGAGGACTTGGATGCTCCTTAGGATTAACTCTAGGAAGTAGTGGTATAGGAGAGTTTCACTTAGTAGATTTTGACAAAGTAGAGATTCACAACATCCATCGTCAACTAGGATTTAACAAAGATGATGTAGGAAAGTACAAGTGTGAAGCATTAAAAAACACTTTAGAAAAAAGAAGCATAGATACTACTTTTAAAACTTACTCGATTAACTTTGAAGAGTTTACTAAACTTGACATAGAGGTAGATTTAATCCTAGATGCAACCGATAACCTACCAACAAGAAAAGCTATCGATGAGTATTCAAAAAAAACATCCACCCCTTGGATATATGCATCAGTGGAGGAGTTTAACGGACAAGTCTGCTTTTTTGAAAAAAGCTCATTTTCCACTTTTAACATCCAAAACAAAACACCCAAAGGCATAACCCCACCAATAGTCTCTTTCATAGCATCTCTTCAAGCAAACTTCGCCCTTAGATATTTAGCAAATCTAACACTAAAAAAAGATACACTTTACTACCTATTTATAAATAATGAGGGAGAGTTTATAACCCAAAAATTTAGGATGCCCTCATGAAAGAGGAGTTATTAAAAGAAATAGAATCCCTCTTATCAAAATACGATGGAGAAATGGAGATAAGTCCTTATGTTTTAGAGTACTTGGATGAAAACAAACTTGAAAAGATAAAACAAAACCTCTTAAAAAAACAAGAAAATGTTATAGAAGATAATAGCGAGTGGTTGGAGCAGTTTAAAAAGTATTAAATAAAGGAGACTTTCATGAAATACCATAAAGAAAATCAAAACTCCATAACCTGCCTACTATGCCAACACTACTGCACTCTAAAAGAGGGACAAGTTGGAGTATGTGGAGTAAATCAAAACCAAAATCAGAATCTAAAAAATCTAGTATATGGCCATCCTGTAACTATCAATATAGACCCAGTTGAAAAAAAACCACTTTACCACTTTTTACCCTCAACAAAAACCCTCTCTTTTGGAACTGTTGGGTGCAATTTCAAATGCCCATTTTGCCAAAACTGGGGAATTTCTCAAAAAAAAGATATAAATAAAGATATAAATGTCTCTCCCAAACAAATGGTAGAGTTAGCATTAGAACATGGTTGCAAATCTATCTCATACACATATAACGAACCAACTATTTTCTACCCTTATGCAAAAGATGTAGGAGTCATTGCAAGACAAAATGGACTTAGAAATATATTTGTTAGCAATGGCTTTGAATCTCCTGATATAATAAAAGACATGAGTTCATGGTTAGATGGAGCGAATATAGATTTAAAAAGCTTCAATAAAGAGTATTATAAGAAAAACTTAAAAGGTGGATTAGAAGCTGTCAAAAATACGATAAAAATGATGGTAAAAGAGGGTATTTGGGTAGAGGTAACAACTCTTTTGATAGAAGGAGAAAATGACAAAGAAGAGGATTTAAAGAAGATGGCTTCATTTCTAGCTAATGAAGTTGGAAATTTTATTCCTTGGCATTTGAGTGCATTTCATGGAGACTTTAAGATGAAAGAGCATAAAAATACTACTTTAGATAGACTCCTTTTTGCAAAAGATATAGCCAAAAAAGCAGGATTAAAATATGTTTATATAGGAAATATACAATACCCTGCAGATACTTACTGTCCAAATTGCAAAGAACTTTTGATAGATAGAAGTGGATATAATGTTATAATAAATCGCCTTGAAAATGGCAAATGCCCAAACTGTAAAACTAGCATAGAAGGAGTATGGAAATGAGTATAAGAGAAGAATCAGTAGCAGGAACTTTTTACCCAAACGATGCAAAACAAATAGAAAGAATGATAACTGATTACAATAAAGTTATCGACACTCATTTAAAACAAAAAGATATTTTAAAGCTAAAGCCAAAAGCTATCATAGTTCCTCATGCAGGATATATTTACTCAGCCTTTACAGCAAACTTGGCTTACAGACTACTTGCAAACTCAAATCCAAAAAGAATTGTAGTCATAGGTCCAAGTCATAGAATTTATTTAGAAGGAGTTAGTGCTAGTGAGTATGATTTTTACAAAACACCATTTGGAAATCTTATGATAGATAGAGATTTTATATCCATCTTAGAAAAAGATTTTAAAGTTAAGTTTGTCCAAGAAGCTCATCATGAACATAGCACAGAGGTACAAATGCCACTTATTGCTAGATACTTAAAAGATGTAAAAGTAGTTGAGTTAGTTTATGGTAAAGAGGATGTAAATCATCTAAGCAATATCATAGATTTTTGTCTAAATCAAAAAGATACAGCAGTAGTAATAAGTACCGATCTCAGCCACTACTACTCTTTAAATGATGCTAAAAAACTAGATAACATTTGTATGGATGCGATAGTTAATTTAAACACTAAAAAACTTCACCAAGGTTGTGAAGCATGTGGAAAGTTAGGAGTCGAAGCCCTTCTTATAGAGGCAAAAAAAAGAAATCTCACCCCAAGACTACTTGATTATAGAACAAGTGCTGATGCTAGTGGAGATGAAAGCAAAGTAGTTGGGTATTTAAGTGTAGCTTTTGTTTAAGAAAAAAACTGTATAGTACGAACTTCCAAAAAATACCAATCAAGGAGGTCAAGATGGCTTTAGATTCGGCTAAAAAAGCAGAAATCATGAGTAAATTCGCAAGAGGTGAGAAAGATACAGGTTCTCCAGAAGTTCAAATAGCACTTTTAAGTGAGAGAATATCATACTTAACAGAGCATTTAAAAACAAATAAAAAAGATCATAGTTCAAGACTTGGACTTTTAAAACTAGTAGGTCAAAGAAAAAGACTTATGAAATACTTAAAAAGCAAAGACTACACAAGATATGTTGAAGTAGTAAAAGCTCTTAACATAAGAGACAAATCAATAGCATAAGTTATAAGAGAAGAGGAGGTTTCAACCTCTTCTTATACCCTTTTCAACTTCCCACATTTCGTTTTCATTCCAAATTTCTCTAGCCACTTTTTTTATCTTTTTGAGATATTTCTCTTTCTTTACTCTCTTTTTAACTTTTTTATTATTTTCAGCCACTTTTTTTAGATGAGGAAATTTCTCTGCTCTCTCTTCTATCTTATACTTAGCTGGTATTTTTATCTTCTCTGCTTCTCTTAAAAGTTCTGCTGTTTTACTCAAATCTTTATAAACAGTTTTACCATACATATATTTTTCAACTTCAAACATTATATAAAGTGGATCATTATCCCCTAACTTTTTAAGTTTTTTAACTGATTTATTTATAGTTGCAAAGTCATCTTTGGGATAAGCCTTAGCTATTTTAGACCAATTTGAAACAATCTTTTTAGCTTTTTTATACTCTTTATATACAACAATAAACCAAAACAAACTTCCTAAAAAACCCAATAAAAAAACATATATCATAACTTATACTCATCCTCATAAATTTTCATCATCATATCACTCATACAAAAAGTAGTAAGGTCATCTTCAAAGCCAAGAAAGTAAGGTATCTGTTCAAATAAAAAGTAAACAACTATAAAAAAAGGATAAGAGATTTTTGAAGCCCACAAAAACCCCTCTAAACTAAACTGCTTTCTTATCCACTTGATAGCAAATCGACTTCCAGACATTGCCAAAACTCCCTCAAAAGCAACTAAAAAACCTAAAACTATATATGTCAAAAGTATAGCTAAAGTTACAAAATATAACCAAAAAGTAAAATCATGCATTATCTAAAAGCCTTTTTAAATCTTCCTCTCTTAAAAGTTCAACACCCAACTTTTTAGCTCTCTCTAACTTACTTCCAGCACTATCTCCATATAGTAAAAAATCAGTTTTTTTAGAAACTGAGTTTGTTATCTTCGCTCCGTAACTCTCTAAAAGAGATTTGAACTCATCTCTTGGGCGACTTAAAGTTCCAGTTATTACAACACTCTTTCCACTAAATACTGACTCTTTTACCTCTCTCTTTTCAGGCTCTTTTGGTTTTAAAATCTCTTTTAACTTTTCTACAAGAGATTTATTTACCCTAAAAAACTCAACAACTGAAAGAGCCA
This sequence comes from Campylobacterales bacterium, assembly GCA_027023305.1. Lineage (GTDB taxonomy): Bacteria > Campylobacterota > Campylobacteria > Campylobacterales > QNZT01 > SZUA-1377. The sequence goes on from JALVVR010000066.1 coordinate 82,230, forward strand.
TCTCTTCACCAAATCCATCAAGAGATAAAACTTTCTCCTTATCCAACTCTTCAAGCTTTAAACCAAACCTCTCACAAAGTTTTTTACTCGCTACCTCACCTATATGCTCAATCCCCAAAGAGTTCACAAATCTCCAACACTCCACTCCCTTAACAGCTTCGATAGCCCCTAAAAGATTTTGTACTTTCTTCTCTTTAAAGCCTTCTAATTTCAAAAGTTTCTCTTCATCTAAACTAAAGATGCCTAAGATAGATTTAACTAATCCTTCATGATATAACTGCTCTACTATCTTTTCTCCAAGCCCATCTATATTTAAACATTTTTTAGAAGCAAAATACTTTATAGAGTTTATTACTCTTGCTGGACACTCCAGATTTTGACACTTTATAAGTATCCCCTCATCCAAAAGCTCACTTCCACATTCAGGACACAAAGTTGGTCTTTGTATCTCTACCTCATCACCATCTCTTGCATCTTTTAAAACTTTAGTTATCTTTGGTATCACATCTCCACTTCTTATGATGATAACCCTGTCTCCTATCCGTATATCTAACCTTTTTATCTCATCATAGTTGTGTAGTGTAGCTCTTTCAACAACTGCCCCATCTATATTTACCCCCTCAACCAAAGCCACAGGAGTAACAACTCCAGTTCTTCCAACTTGGGCAATTATATCTTTTATAAAAGTAGTCTTTTCAACTGCAGGAAACTTATAAGCAACCATCCATCTAGGATACTTCACCGTATATCCCAAACTCTCCTCTTTAGCTATCTCATCAACTTTCACAACCATACCATCTAACATGATAGGATAACTATCTCTTAGCTTAACTATCTTTTCGTAGGAGTTTTGTATATCTTCACTACTCTCACACTCACTCATAAATGGAGGAGCTTTAAATCCAAGCTCATAAATAAACTTCATCTTCTGTGAATGCAGTTCAAACTCCAAAGAGTTCTCCCCTATCCCCCAAGGCATAAATATAAGATTTCTACTTGCAGTTATTTTTGGATCAAGTTGTCTTAAACTTCCACTAGCAGCATTTCTAGGATTTGCAAAAAGACTCTCACCTTCCTTGGCTCTTTTATCATTTAACTTATCAAAACTCTCAAAACTTAAAAGTACCTCTCCTCTTATCTCAATAAGCTCTTTATAATCTATAACAAGTGGAACAGATTTTATAGTCTTAGCATTGTTAGTTACATCCTCTCCAACACTCCCATCACCTCTGGTGATAGCTTGTTTCAAGTAACCATTTTCATATATAAGATTTAAACTAGCACCATCAAACTTAGGCTCACAAATAAAACTAACTTCACTAAAACTCTTTTTTACTCTATCAATCCAAGTTCCTAACTCATCAAAATCAAAAACATCCTCCATGCTCCACATTCTTTTCATATGAGAAGCTTTAGTAAAACCATCTAGTAGTATATCCCCTACTCTGTTTGTAGGGGATTCTTCTAATCTTTCATTTGGATACTGTTTTTCATAGTTAACAACTTCTCTATAAAGATTATCATACTCTTCATCACTAGCTTTTGGATTATCAAGCACATAGTAACTATATGCCAAATCATTTAAAATCTTTACTTTTTCTATGTATTCATTTCTATCTTTTATCATGATTGTATTCTACTAAAAAGAAGTTAATTATAACTAAATATTATTTTAATTTATATTAAAGAATTGTCCTACTGTAATTTTTACTTATTAATTATAAAGGAGAATTACGATGAAAAAAATCGTTTTAGTTAGTACAATCGCAGCAATGAGTCTTTTTGCTACAAATGGAGATAGCCTTATAGGGCTAGGAGCACAATCAAGAGGTATGGGTGGAGTAGGAATCGCTACTTACTTTGGAGCAGAAAATGCACTTTCAAACCCTGCACTTCTTTCAAACTCTGAAGATTTTGAGTTTGACTTTGGAGCAACTTACTTTGCACCAAGTGTAAGTGCCGATAATGGTGGTAATAGTGTAGATAGCACTGCAAAACAAAATATGATCCCAGAAGTATCACTATCTCAAAAAGTTGATGATAAAATCTCTTATGGTATAGGTATGTTTGCTTCAGCAGGAATGGGTGTTGATTTTAGAGATCATGCAACCCACTATAATGCTAGAACAAACTTACTTCTTATGAAAGTAGCACCATCTATATCTTATAAAGTAAATCCTAAGTTTTCAATAGGTTTTGCACCAGTTTTACAATATGGTGCACTAGATATATCATTTAATGCTGGTTCTCAATTTGCTCCAGGAACAAGTGATGATTTTGGACTAGGATTTGAGTTTGGTACTAGTTATGATATAGATAAGAACTCAAGAATAGGTTTAGTGTATAAATCTGCGATAGATATGAAATATGATAAACAAATAAATACAACTGATGGTGCAGGTTCAAAGTTCGTTCCTGCTGGATTAACAACAAAGCTTACTAATCATTTAGAACAACCAGAAGAGTATGGATGAAAAGATCAAGATATTTATGCTTTAGGTGCAAAGTATGAAGTAGCAGGTACTTGGTACTCTATAGGTTATAACTATGCAAAATCTCCAATCCCTGATCAAAGTTCAACACAAAATGGAAAAGTTCTAAATACCCTAAACTATCTTATGTTCCCAGCGACAGAAGAAACACACTATACATTAGGTTACGGTTCAAAACTAACAAAAAATCTATCATTTGGACTCTCTGCAGTAATAGCTGCTAAAAATTCAACAAATGTTAAAAACTTTTCTAATCAATCACTTAAAACTGATCATAGTGAAAACTCATACACACTATCTTTCAAATACAACTTCTAAAAAAAGAGGAGAGTTCTACTCTCCTCTAAGTTGATAAGTTATATCTCCAGCACCCAAGCCTAAAACTATATCACTATCCAATATTTTAATAACCTCATCATCTTTGATAACTTCTAAAGTATTTCCATCTCGTCTAACCCTATCAGCCAATATAGGAGTATAAGATTTAAAATGATTTTCAAAATCTATCTCTACCGGAGTCTCTCCAACATTATAAACTGGTAAAATAATAAGCTCATCCACACCACTAAAACACTCTTTAAAACCATCAAGATTATCTAAAGTTCTACTAAATTTATGAGGTTGCCAGATAGCAGTTATCTTCTCTTTTCCTAAAAGTGAAGCATACTTTTTAGTTGACTCAATAGTAGCTTTTATCTCTGTTGGATGATGGGCATAATCATCTATGAGAACTAGATTATCACTTTTTACTAAAATATCAAACCTCTTTTTGATACCTTTATAGTTTTTTAGTCTTCTTTTTATCTCACTTAAACTAAGCTCTTCCAAACTAGCCAACACTGCCAAAGAAGCATTTACAGCAATATGATCTCCCAAACCAAAAACTTCAAACTTTCCAAAATCTTTGAGTTCAAAAGATGTATAAGGCTTACCATTGAGTAAAACACTTTTTACATCTTTTATATCAACACTTGGATATAACCACTTAGCATCTACTCTGGTCTTTAGCTTACTTAAAAAGTTATCTTCACCATTTAAAACTCTTATTTTTGCATTTTTTATAAACTGTAGATAAGCTCCATAAAACTTTCTCTTATCATAGTCATAATGCTCCATATGCTCAGGTTCTGCATTTATTACTATGGCAATATATGGATCTATATTTAAAAAACTACTATCACTCTCATCTGCTTCAAAGACTACTTCTTTGCAATCTTTTGCAACCATATTTGAGCCATACTGTTTACTCTCAGCTCCTATTATCATGGAACACTCTATGACTGAACTTAGCATTGCACTTGTAGTACTCTTTCCATGAGCTCCTGCAACAGCAAATATCTCTCTTTGAGTTAAAACAAAAGGCAAAGCTTCCTTTCTAGTTAAAGTAAGTTTTCCAACTCTTCTAGCTTCTTTAAGTTCAGGATTTTCATCTTTTACAGCTGCCGAGTATATAACCATATCTTGATCAGTTATATTTTTTACCATCTGTGGAACACTTACCTCTATGCCCTCATCTATCAAAGTTTTTGTAATAGGAGATTGCTTCATATCACTCCCTGTTATCTCAAACCCACGAAACTTCAAAAATCTAGCGAGTGCAGAAAGCCCTATACCACCTATACCGATAAAGTGAATCTTATTTGTCATATCTTACCTCTACAAAAGCTCTTTTATTCTTAAAATCGCCTCTTTAGTTTTTTCACTACTCTCCACCAAAGCTATCCGGATATGTTTTGTTTTAAAATCCCCACGACTTAAAAAGCTTCCAGGGATTACTTTGAGATTTTTCTCTTTATAAAGTCTCTTTGTAAACTCCAAGTCATCTTCAACCTCAAGCCATATATAAAATGTACTTTGAGGTATCTTACAACCTAAAATTTCTCTTGCTATCTCAAAGTTCTCTCGATAAACCTCTCTTGCTTTTTGAACATGTTCCTCATCACTCCATGCCTTTGCAGAAGCCATTTGTAATGGCAGAGGAGAAGCACACCCAACATAAGTTCTATACTTCAAATACTCTTTTAAAATCCTCTCGTCCCCTGCAACAAATCCACTCCTAAGCCCAGGAGCTGAACTTCTTTTAGAGATAGAGTTTAAAACCAAGATATTTTCAAAACTATCATTTCCCTCTTCCATGCAAGCTTGCAGTAAAGATGGAGGTGGAGTTTCAAAATAAATCTCTGAGTAACACTCATCATTTATCAAAACAAAATCATACTCTCTAGCTGCCCTAACCCAACTTCTTAGCTCATTTAAGCTCAAAGTTGAAGCTGTCGGATTGTTTGGAAAGTTGATTATAACTACATCGGATTTTTTCAAAATTTCTTTATACTCATCTGGCAAGGCTTTAAAACTGTTTTCTTTTGTAAGATTTAGGTGCATTATCTCAGCCCTACTAGCTATCCCTGCTCCCTCATATATCTGATAAAATGGATTTGTAAAAGCAATAGTTGGATTTTTTTTATCAAAAAGCAAAAATTGAGGAAGATTAAAAAGAACCTCTCTAGTTCCAAAAGTAGGAATTAACTGTGAGTTACTAAGCTCTACACCAAATCGTCTCTTAACAAAACCTCGCAAAGACTCTCTTAAAGCATCCTCTCCACTACTTTTTGGATACTTTTTCAAAAGTGAACTACTATTACAAAGCTCCTTTTGTATAAACTCTGGTGTTTCCATCTGTGGCTCACCAATAGTCAAAGTCAAAGGCTCTAAGCTTTCATTTGATTTAACATCTTTTAAAAGCTCATTTAGTTTCTCAAAGGGATAAGTTTCAAACTGCATATCTTTAGTCCTGTTTTGGGGGGATTGTATCAAAAAAAGCTTTTAGTAGTTCACTTTTATCCTCTATCCCACTCTCTAACTGATAATCATACAACCTTTTTAAAATTTCCCCCATTTTAGGAGATGGCTCTATCCCTATCTCTAACAAATCTTTTCCACTAACAAGTGCTTTTATAGGTTCATATTTTACATTTAACTCTTCTGCTTTTTGTAAAAGCCACTCTCCAGCTTCATATCTTTTGTTTTCATCTCCTCTACCTAAAAAATCAGCCTTTGCAACTTTAACTAACTGGGAAATATTTACCTTTGTAGCAAGTCTTCTTATCGCTTTTGATTTTGCTCCACTCTCAAAGAAAGCTGATGGTGCTAAGTGATACCTAACAAGTGGTAAGATTGATTCTATAAGTTTTTTATCATCAGTAAATCTTCTTAGAAACTTCTCACTTATCTTCACTCCTGCCTCTTCATGACCGATACTTCTAATCCTACCATCTTCCTTAGTTGTACAAACCACTTTTCCCATGTCATGACACAAAACAGCAAGTTTCAAAACTAAATCTTTTGTTTTTAAAGCATCAAGACTAAGCATAGTATGAGTAAAAACATCCCCCTCTGGGTGATACTTTTTATCTTGCTCTACTCCTATAGTTTCATGAAGTTCAGGAAAATACTCTTTTAAAACTCCCCACTTTTTCAAAAGATAAAATCCAACTGATGGCTTATCTGCTTTTAAAAGTAGCTTTTTTAACTCTTCAAAGACTCGCTCTTTTGGAAGTTCATCCAAACTTCCACTTTTTACCATATACAAGCAAAGTCTATCCAAACTATCACTCACATCAAACTCAAACCTAGCACAAAACTGCATAGCTCGATATACTCGCAAAGGATCTTCTACGAAACTAGTTTCACTTACCTCTCTTAAAACACCTTTTTTTATATCTTCTATCCCACCATACTCATCTATAAACTTATCTTCCTCTATATCATAACCGATAGCATTTATGGTAAAATCTCTTCTTTTAAAAGCTTCTTTAAACTCTAAAGTACTACAACAATCTACTTTAAAACCCCTATGCCCCAAGCCAACTTTTTTTTCAACTCTTGGAAGAGAGAAGTCAAACTCTTGGACTTTAGCCCTTAGCTTTAAAACTCCAAAGCTTTTTCCTACAAGGTTTACTTTTCCAAACTCACTTAAAAGCTCTTTAAGCTCTTCAAGAGCTTTAACTCCATAAACTTCTACATCTATATCTTTTGACTCTTTTTTTAGAAAATAGTCCCTAACAACTCCACCAACAACTATGGCTTTTATATTTTGAGTATTTAACTTTTTTGATATTATTTTTAGTAGATTTGGTATTATCATGAAGGGATTATACCATACTTCTTTTATCTAACTTTAAAACTGTAAAACTTCCTATAAAAACAGATATATCACTTATCTTCCCAACTACCTCTATAAAGTTTTTACCTTGTGAACTGCTAAGAGCTTTTGCTTCAAAGATTATCTCTTTTTGATTTAACTCAACTTGTGATAAAAAATCAACATTTGAATTGATGATAAAAGAGTCTGGTTCATTTACTGAAACTATTGCAGAAAATGATGCACACTTATAAATCTCTGATTCAAATACAGTTTTAGAGTCATCCGTAGTTTGAGTATTTTCCAAAATAAGTTTTACAAGAGAACTATTTTCTCCAAGCTCTACTATCTCATATCCACTTGCCTTTTGCACGGTATTTAATACTTTTAAATAATCTCTTTCTATTACTTCACTCATACCTTTTCCTAATGTCTTTTACTACAAATCGGTAAATTTAAAAAAATATTTAAAAAAAATTTCCTTTAGTCGATAGTAGTTATAGAACAAAATAAAGGCGCCAATTCTAACAACAAGTGCAATTTTCACCTAAACTAACTAGTTAATTTTCTACGCACTTCATTAAAAAACACTTCATAAGGAGTTTTATATCCAAGTACTTTCCTAGGTCTATGATTTAGCCT
>JALVVR010000067.1 GCA_027023305.1 Campylobacterales bacterium
TTTTATCGAATGCTAAACTTGCATTATCTAAAAATTGTTTCTTCCAGTTCTGTATATTTTTAGGTAGTAATTCATATTTACTTGCTATCTCATTTAATGTCTTTTCACCTTCTAATAATTCAAGTACTATTTTCGCTTTAAAGTCAGCACTGTATGTTGTTCTTTTTCTACTCATGATATCTCTCCCATTTTTATCTTTCTATTTTAACATTTAGGAATATAAATGTTTTTGAAATTGATTATTTTTCTTGGGGACATTATACTTTTCTTATGAACAAAAAAGGAGAGTGGAAACTCTCTCCTGCTTATGATTTGAACTACTCTTTTGGAGAGGGAGTTTATAAAGAGCACTTTTTATCACTAGCTAAAAAGAGAACAGCTTTTAGTGATGATGACATCATCTCACTTGGAGTCTCAAACGGTATCTCAAAAACAAAAGCAAAAGAGGTTATAGAAAAGACTAGAGATGGATTTGCTATGTTTGGTAAGTTTGGAAAAGATGTTGGGTTGAGTCAAGATGTTATTGAAAAGGTTGTTGGGGGTATTTTATAGGTGCTATATGCAGAGTAAAAAACTCTACATATACATACCACCATTTACTTTTAGTATCTCTCCAGTTATATAGCTAGAGCTATCACTTAGTAAAAATGCAACTGCCTCGGCTACATCTTTTGGGTCTCCAAATCTTTTTAGAGGGATTTTGTCTGTGTATGCTTTTTTTACATCTTCGTTTAACTCATCAGTCATGTCAGTTGCTATGAAGCCTGGAGTTATGGCATTGAACCTTATACCTCTACTTGATCCTTCAATCGCGAAAGATTTTGTCATGGAGTTCATAGCACCTTTACTTGCACTGTAGTTTGTTTGTCCAGCATTTCCACTCTCTCCAACTATTGAAGAGATATTTACCACTGAGCCAAATCTTTTTTTACTCATAGCCTTTAAGCCTTCTCGACATCCTAAAAATGCAGAGTTTAGGTTTGCTTTGATAACTGTGTCAAAATCATCTAGTTTCATTCTTAGAGCTAGTTTGTCATTTGTTATACCTGCATTGTTAACTAAGTAGCTAAGTTCCCCATCGCTGTCTATGATAGTTTTAACTCCTGCTACAAAATCCTCTTCTATGCTTGCATCAAAACATATTACAGCAGCTTCTCTACCACTCTTTTCTATCTCATCTTTTAAGGCATCAGCTAGTTCAGGTTTACTTCTATAGTTTATCCATACTTTTAAACCATACTCAGCTAAAACTCTTGCTATATCAGCACCTATACCTTTACTTGCACCTGTTATTAGTACATTTTTACCACTAAATTTCATGATTCTCCTTTTATAATATTTCTACTTTAGATAAAGTTGCATATATCAATATATTTGTATCAAGATATATCACTACTCAACTCTTTGTGAGGATGTAGTATAGTATCTTTATTTAACAAGATACTATCATTACTTTTATGATTAAGGATTTCATCAAATTCTTTCAATAAACTATCTTGTTGAGAACTTGTTATAACCTTAACTCCCTCTTTTTCAAGAGTTTTTAAAAATGAAAAAACTTTTTCACTACTTTCTTTGTTAGGTATATCAAGAGTTATTGTCATGATTAATTTCTTATCACTTCTTTATCTAATTCGCCACTTCTAAGTTTAGCTAAATATTCATTTAACTCTTTTTTAACTGAGCCGTGAAGAATATAGACTCCTAAAAGATTTGGAAAAGCCATACCAAGTATCAAAAGGTCACTAAAATCAAGCATACTTCCAAGACTTACTATACTTGCAACTACTGTAAAACCTATAAACAAAAGTCTGTACACAAGAGTATATCTCTCTCCAAAAACATAAGTCCAAGCTCTCTCTCCATAGTATGACCAACTTATCATAGTTGAAAAAGCAAATAATGCTACCGAGATAGTCAAAATGATAGGAAACCAGCTTAAAACTGTTCCAAAAGCTGCACTTGTTAGAGCTGCTCCATTTTTACTTGCAACTAGATTTGCAAACTCTCCATGAGCATCATAAACTCCTGTGATAACTATCACAAGAGCAGTCATAGTACAGATAACAATAGTATCTATAAAAGGCTCATAAAGTGCCACCATACCTTGTCTAACTGGATATTTTACACTAGCAGTTGCATGAACTATGGCAGCAGAACCGATTCCAGCTTCACTAGAAAAAACAGCTCTTTTAAAACCTTGCACTAAAACTCCTATAATTCCACCTGCTACTGCTGTTGGATTGAAAGCTCCATCTATTATCAAAGAAAAGGCATGAGGGATTTTTTCATAGTTTGAAAACAGTATAAAGATAGTTGCACTAAGATAGATGATAACCATAGTTGGAACAAGTGCTTCAGCTGTATTTGAAATTCTTTTTATCCCACCTATGATAACAAATCCAACCAAAGTTGCCATAATAATCCCATAAACGATAGGATATGCTTTGATAAATGGTATCTGCTCAGCCACTGCACCCATAGATTGTCCTACTTGAAAAGCATTTCCAGCTCCAAGTGAGCCTCCTATGGTAAATATAGCAAAGATGATAGCTAAAGTTTTTCCAAAAACTGGCATCCCTTTTTCACTAAGACCTCGTGATAGATACTCCATAGCTCCACCCATTATTCTGCCATCTGGTCGCCAAGTTCTGTACTGTTGAGATAAAGTAACCTCTGTAAACTTTAAAGTCATACCCAAAAATCCAGCTATTATCATCCAAAAAGTAGCTCCTGCCCCTCCGATGGATACTGCTATTGCAACCCCAGCTATATTTCCTAGTCCAACAGTAGCACTAAGAGCAGTTGTAAGTGATGCAAAAGAGCTAACCTCTCCTTTATCATCTTTGGTTTTGTATTTTCCCATCAAAACTTTTAGGGCATGAGGCATCATATGAAGATTTACAAAGTTAAACCTGATAGTAAAAAATACTCCAGCGACTATAAGCCAAACAACTATAAAAGGTAGGCTTGCACCCTTAACAAGTCCAAAACTCATATCATAAAATAAAAATGAAGCCAAAACTCCATTTATCTCTTTGAAAATCGTATCAAAGACATCCTTCCCTGCAAAATCAATACGAGAAATAAATAAAACTAAAAGAGCAAAAAAGAGCCCTAACAGTATGGTCGGCAATTTTTTCTTATCTATCATGAATACTCCTATATTGTGTCTTCTAAATCATTCAAAAAACCTATTATGTTTTTATTATGCGCTATAAAAATATCTACTATATAAAACTCTATATCTCGTTTAGACATATACTAAATCTTTTTTTATTTTTTCTTTTATATAACTTCTTAGTGAGTTTTTAGTAACTAAATCTACTTTATTTTTAAGGAGCTTTTCTAACTCTAGTTTTAAGTTATAAAGATTTTGAAAAGATGGAGTTATATCTACTAAAATATCTATATCACTTTTACTTGTAGCTTCTTCTCTAACAAATGAACCAAAAAGAGCCATAGATTTTAAACCATAACTATTTTTTAGTTTTGACTTATTTTGTGCTAATAGATTTAAAATATCTTTTTTATTCATGTATTACTCCGATAATGAATATTTTACTAAATTACTCTTTATACTCCCCAGCCACTTTCTTAACCTCTTCAACAAACCTCCCCACCAACTCACTCTCAGGAAGCTTTGCAACTATCTCTCCCTTTTTGATGATAAGCCCACTTCCTTTTCCAAAAGCTATCGCTACATCTGCTTCTTTTGCTTCTCCAAGGGCATTTACTACACACCCCATTACAGAGATATTTAGAGGTTCTTTTATATCTTTGGTTATCTTTTCTACCTCTTCAACTGCTTTTACTAAGTCTGCTTCTATTCTTCCACAAGTTGGGCATGAGATGATATTTACTCCATCTTTTACAAGCCCTGCATCTTTTAGGATGGCTTTTCCTACTTTTATCTCCTCTTCAAGCTCTCCTGTCATGGAGACTCTTAAAGTATCTCCTATACCATCAAGGAGTAAGCTTCCAAGAGCGATGGAGGATTTTACTGTTGAGTGAAACTTTGTTCCAGCCTCTGTAACTCCTAAGTGAAAAGGGTACCCACAAAGTGGTCGTAAAGTTTTGTAAGCTTCAACTGTTCTTTGTACATCACTTGCTTTTAGACTTATTTTTATATCTGTAAATCCTAAATCTTCTAAGTATTTTATATTATAAAGTGCTGACTCTACCATGCCCTTAGGAGTCTGTCCATATTTGTTTTCAAACTGCTCCTCTAGTGAGCCATTGTTAACTCCTATCCTGATAGGTATGTTTCTTTGTTGACAAGCTTGTACTACCTCTTTTACTCTTTGTTTGTTTCCTATATTTCCTGGATTTATCCTGATACAGTCAACTACTTCACTGGCTATCAAAGCTAAACGATAGTTAAAGTGTATATCAGCTACAAGTGGTAATGAAATCTGCTTTTTTATCTCTTTTAAGGCAAGTGCAGCTTCTTCATCTACCACTGCAACCCTTACTATATCACACCCTGCAAAGTGAAGCCTTTTTATCTGTTCAACCGTTGCCTCAACATCAGCTGTCTTTGTAAAAGTCATCGACTGAACAGAGATAGGAGCATCTCCACCTATGGCTACATCGCCAACATATATTTTTTTTGTTTTATATCTTTTTATCATATATTCTCTTTCCTACATTAACACCAAACTATTTACAAGAGTTGCCACTTGATATATAGAGTAGCTATCTGCTTTTTTTAGTTCTTCTATTTTATCCATATAACTTTCAAAATCAAAACTTTTATCTGTATCTTTTCCTAAAAGTAGAGAGGTTGTTATATTTAGCAAAAAGTTTTGCAAAAGGTTTTCAAGTTGCTCTTTTAAAAGCTCTTTTGTTGGATCTTTTAAAACTAATAGTTTTAGTTTTTGCATCAATGGTTGAATTTTGTATTTTTTTACTACTTCTAGTATGGTATAGGAGCATTTTTCATAGTTTATGTTAGTTGTTTTGTTTAATTTTACGGCGAGTATTGCATACTTTGTTAGCTCTAGTTTTTTATAAAAATCTTTGCTTTCTTGTAGAAAATTATCTATGTTTTCATTATAATCATAAACTAGTTTTGGTTCATCAAAGTTTTTTTGCATCCATCTAGTTACAGTTAAAAGTTCTTCATCTATGTTTATAAATTTATCATAATCAGTTATTTTTTCTCTAACATTTTTTATATCAAGCAGTTGATTTAAAACTAGATATGTTTTTATTTTTTTGATAAAATTTTCAGGTGAGTTTTTATGATAATCAGATATAAAACTACTACCTGCAAAGTTAATAATTTTGTTTGCTATCATCATCGAAATCATCTCTTTTTTAAACTCAAAATTTAAAATATCTTCTTCAAAAAGGGCCAAAAACTCTTGCGAAAAATATCCCAAAAGATACTTTCTAAAAAATGGATCACTTGAAAACTCATCACTTTTGTTTAATATATCTTTTAAAAATATCTTACTATATAGTAAAAGTTCAGCCAATAGAGGTCTGATAAGCTCTCCATCTTCATTTAAAAGTATATCAAACTGTTTATCATTTGGCAAATCAAAGTATCTTCTTTTAAAAACTTCTAAGTTACTTTCTAGTATATGAACAGTTCGGATAAACTCTTTTAAATGAACTTTACTTCTTTTTGCATCTATAGATATGGCAAGAGCTTGTAAAAAGTTATCTTTTAAAACACTCTTTACTACAAAATCTTGCTCTTTTTTGAGTATTTCATCTCTTTTAGGGTGGTTTTTTAGGATGATTTTTAGATTTACTTCGTGATCACTTGTATTTACTCCAGCACTATTGTCTATACTATCCAAGTTTATTTTTCCACCATGTGTTGCATACTCATATCTTGCTTTTTGAGTGAGTCCTAAGTTTCCTCCTTCGCAGACACAATAAGCCCTAACTTCATTTGCATTAACCCTTACATACTCATTTTCTTTATCTCCCACTTCTAAGTTTGTTTCACTAGAAGCCTTGATATAAGTTCCAACTCCTCCGTTATAAATCATATCCACATCAAGTTTTAAAAGAATTCTTGCTAACTCTTCTCCACTTATGATGCTTTTTTTGACTTTCAAAAACTTTTTCAATATAGGATTTAAAACTATCTCTTTATCATCTCTTCTAAAAACTCCTCCACCTTCACTTATCTTTGACTTATTATAATCAGACCATTTGTGCTTTTTAGAATTAAATAATCGTTTTCTTTCTAAAAGGGCTACCTTTGCATCAGGATTTGGATCTACAAATATCTCATCATGACTAATAGCTCCAATAAGTAAAAAGTTTTCTCCTCTTATCATACCATTTCCAAAAACATCTCCACCCATAGAACCTATACCTACTATTTTTATAGGGGATTTGTAAAAATCAACTCCCTTTTCAATAAAAAATCTCTCAGTACTAACTAAAGCTCCACAAGCAGTAATACCTAGCTCTTTATGAGAGTAGCCATGACTTCCTCCACTAGCAAAGGCATCACCCATCCAAAAATCTTTTTTCTTTGCAACTTCATTTGCAAAATCACTCATATTAGCAGTTCCTTTATCTGCAGCTACTACAAAATAGTTATCAGCTTTATCAACCAAATCCAAGATAGAGTCTATGAAAGAGATATAAATCTCTTTAAACTCTTCAAAAGTAGGATTTTGTTTTCTTATGACAAAACCTCCCTTTGCACCACTTGGGATGATAATGGCATTTTTCCCCTCTTGAGTTGCCATCAAGGATTTTATCTCTACTCTAAAATCATCTTTTCTACTACTATATCTAAGCCCACCTCTCGCGATTTTACTCATCCTAAGATGTACACCACTAAAATCTTTGTGGAAAACAAACATTTCATAATTTGGTTGAATACCCTTTAAAAAAGGTTTTAAGTTTTTTGTTTCAATTTTTATCGAGATAGCTTCTTTGTCTAAAAAATAATTTGTTTTAGTAGTATTTTTTATGATTTGAAAAAAGATTTTTAAAATCCTATCCTCATCAGAACTTACTTTTTTAAACTCCTCTTCTATTAAAATATCATCAAAACTTTTGTTTTCAAATTTTGATTTAAAATACTCTAAAAAAAGTTTTGATAAAAAATCATATTTTGTTAAAGCCTTGATTATAGAATCTGTATTAAACTCCAATATTAGTTGATTTTCATAGTTCATAAATGTTCTTAAAAGATTTATTTCTTGAAGGCTAAAGTTCTGCTTTAGAGATAGTGAAAGTAGAGGGCAAGTTGGAGTTTTGTTTTCAAGAACTGATTTTATGATATTTATGACATTATTTGAGTTGTTTTTTAGACTTAAGAGGCAACAATCCTCTGCTATATAAAAAATTATCCTATTTTTTTCTAGTTTTTCAGAGAGGATATCAAGACCTATATCGTTTAATATAGGGATAATCTTACTCAAATGTAACTCTTTTGTACTTGTAAACTCTAAACAAAGTGGTGAAAAGTTTATATTTATTTGCATTTTTAGCCTTTTTGGTATAATGAGATTATTATACCAAAAATTGGAGAAAATATTGAAAAAATTAGTCGCTTATATAACTACTGGATACCCAGATTTAAACTTTACTGAAGATGTTATACTCTCTTTAAAAGATGCTGGAGCCGATATGATAGAGCTTGGTATGCCATTTTCAGACCCTGTGGCAGATGGACCTGTGATAGAAGAAGCAAATCTAAAATCTTTACAAAATGGTTTTAAGATAAGTGATATTTTTGAAGTGTCACAAAAAGTGGCAAAAGATATAGATACTTTGTGGATGGGGTATTTTAACCCTTTTTATCAAAAAGGTATGGAAAGCATGAGTAAAAAAGCTAGCCAACTAGGTGTAAAAGGCTTTATTATCCCTGATTTGCCTTACGAAGAATCAAAGGCTTATAAAGATTTGGCAAAAGAAAATAATATATCACTTATAGATTTTGTAGCTCCAACAGATAGCAAGGAGAGAATAGAAGAGATTTTAAAAGACTCACAAAAGTTTATCTATATGGTAGCTTATGCAGGGATAACTGGAAGTGGAAAAAGTGAGGATTTAAGCAGAGTTATAAGAGATATAAGAGCTGTTACTGATACCTCTTTATTTGTAGGATTTGGGGTAAATACAAAAACTGCTAAGCAAAAATCAGAGGGTGTTGATGGAGTTATAGTAGGTAGTGAGTTTGTAAAAGTTTTGTTAGATGATAGCTTGTCATGTAGTCAAAAGATTAAAGATATTTCACAAATATCTTTAAAAATTAAAGAAGAGATAAATTAAGATTTTAGTAAACTTACGAGATTATATATAAATTTGTAAGGTTTTGCTAGTGTTTAAGTGGATTTTGACTCTTTTTATCTCTATTTTTTTAGGATGTGGAGGCTCATCCAGTGGTGGAACTGACTTAAATTCTTTTAATATAGAGAGTTTTAACCCATACACTGAACCTGAATTTAAACATGCTTGGCATCTGCAAAGAGTTAATGCCGACTATGCTTCTGCTCGTGGTATATCACCTGACTCACATATAAATATCTATGATGTTTGGAATCAGGGTATATTTGGGTCTGGTGTTAGAGTTGCAGTGATTGATTATGATTTTAACCAATATCATGAAGATATAACTTCAAATGTAGTTGCAACTTATAATGTAGATACAAATTCTACAGAGGTTAGAAAATATGAAAGTGATCATGGAACAGGTGCGGCAAGTATCATTGCAGGGAGTTATAATAACATAGGAACTTTAGGAGTTGCTCCAAATGCACAATTGATTTTGATAGATGCTAACTTATCTGATAATGCTTCTAAAATAAAAGCATTTTATAAAGCAAAGGCACTAGGTGCAAAAGTTATAAGTTGTTCTTGGGGTACTTTAGATGTTTCATATTCATTAGCTCAAACTATTAAAGAGTTATATAATGATAATATAACAGTAATATTTTCAAGTGGAAATAATATGCGAGATTTAGATCAAAGTTATTATTATGAAGATGAAGCAGAACTTGATACGGTTATAGGAGTAGGTGCTTCAACTGAGTCAAATATAAAGGCTGATTACTCAAACTATGGAGATAAAATAGATATCTTAGCTCCAGGAGGAATAGGTAGTGGAGGAATAGTTGCTGCTAAATATTATAATACCTATACTGATAAATTTAACGGAACATCTGCATCAGCTCCAGTGGTAGCTGGAGTTGTGGCTCTTATGTTGGAAGTAAACCCAAATCTAACCCCAAAACAGATAAGAGAGATACTTATAAAAACAGCAGATAAAATTGATAGTGCAAATGCACACTATAACAGCGATGGTTTTAGTCATACATATGCATATGGAAAAATAAATGCTTCTAAAGCCGTAGATTTGGCAAGAAGATACTAACTACTTACTCATCAACTTTCCAAACTTGTGAGTAAAACTTACATGAAAAAGATTTGAGTTCATAGCACTACTTAAAGATTTTACTTTACCACCCATAATCTCCATAGAGTCTGTTTTGTTAAAATTATAACTAAAACCTATCATAGGTTGGAGAATTTTTCCTTCCGAGTTGATACTTCCTCCTCCTGCTGCACCAACACAGAGTTGAGCTATTGTGGAAATTTTGTTTGTTACAGGTTTTTCATAACCGATACCAAACATCCCAACTGCATATCCTCCAGCATCTCCCTTGTATGCACCAAATGTTTCTCCACTTAGATATAGATTTTCACTTAGATACCAGTTTATTCCTATACCCATAAGCTCTACATCATTTTTATTGTTTTTGTTTGTAGTGAGATTTTTTGAGTAAAAGTATGTTTGATTTATAAGTTTTATAGAAAATTTTTGAGTATATATATCACTAAAATTCACATTTTTACTATCTCCCAAAGATATAAAGTTAGTTTTTACACCAAGAGAAAGACTTACAAAATCAGCATCAAAATCTCCACTAAAAGCATGAACTTTTCCAACTCCAAGTGAAGTGATAAACTTTTTAGTAGGCAAGTATTCTAAAAAGATTGAGCCTTTTGTGATAGCTCCACCACCACTATCTACTCTTCCACCTCCACTAGCTCCCAAGGATAGTTTTGTTTTAAAAGCAAAGTTATTAAAAAGTTCTTTTTTATATCCTAGTCCACCTAAAATCTCCATATATCCAGTTGCATTATGAATAGCTCCTGCACTTTCAAAGTAAGAGAAAAATTCCTTTGAAAAGTAGCTACCATACTCCAATCCGATAAGGGAAATATCTTTAGTTAGTGGCAA
This sequence comes from Campylobacterales bacterium, assembly GCA_027023305.1. Classification (GTDB taxonomy): domain Bacteria; phylum Campylobacterota; class Campylobacteria; order Campylobacterales; family QNZT01; genus SZUA-1377. The sequence continues at coordinate 10,229 of JALVVR010000067.1, forward strand.
ACCACTTCTAGTTTTGGAATCTTTTGGATGATAAGTTTGAAAAGTAGATAAAATATAACTTTTTGACTTTGTTAGAGGATAGTTTGCTAAAAGTTTTTTATCAAAACTATCACTAACTATTAGAGTTTTAAACTTACTTTCCAAAGCGATACTAAACTGAGATGAGTCTATAGTTCCATTTGGAAACTTTACATGAGAGTATCCAAGTGTTAAGGATTTGTACCCCACACCTACAAAACCTCTAAGCATCAAACCTCCACCTTGTCCAGCTGAAGCTCCACCACCTCCACCTACAAAAACACTTTGGTTTAGATAGAAGTTTTTAGTTAAAGGCTCATTTATATCAGCTTTAACCCCACCTACAAAAAAACCTCCTCTATCTCCACTTACAGCACTATAAACAGAAAATCCATAGCTAAGATTATTGTTATAATCCAAAAGATAATCAACTCCTAAAAGTCCCATATTTTCAGTTGAAGAGATTTTTAGATTTTCAAAAGAGGTTTGGAGAGTTATGTTTTTTGTCTCTAGTGGATTTGAAAAAAGAAGAGAGGTTAAAGTAAGTGATAGAAAGTATCTTTTCATGAATGTAGCCTTTTGGTTTTATTGTACCAAAAGGCTACATAAAAGTTTTTAAAAAGTATAGTTTACGAAAACTCTTGTATTTTTATATTTATCAAGATTGATTTTATCATCTACAACTATATGATGCATACTAAGGTTAAGATTTTTATTTATTGCATATTCTAGAGTATAGTCATCTTCTCTCGTTTTTTGATTTGTAGGATTTGTTATCTTTAAGTAAGAGTAACCAAGATTTAATCCACTTAAACCATAGTTACTAGTATCAAAACTCACTCCATATCTATCTGCTTTTATATCTGCTCCCATTCCATCGATAGTAGAGTCATCACAACTTGTAAAAAATGGACCTCCACCAAAGCCATTTGTTGCTGAGTGGTCTTTTGATTTGTTATAAGCATAGTTAAATCCTAAACCAATCTCGTCAAAGTTTACTCCCAAATTATACCCAACAACTTTAGCAGAACCTTCACCTTTAAACTTTTGATTAGCATTTTGTAAACCTATCTCATAACCAATAGAGTTATAGTTACCATTATAAATAGCCTCTGCATAACTAATAGACTCTATATCACCAGCCACTTTATCATCTAAGTCATAATAATAAGTCGATAACCCTAGACCTTTGACACCCTCATAAATAACTCCTGCCATTTTTACTGGGTTATCATTTTGCATTTTTGTAAAACTACTTGGTTTTGGGCTATCAACTCCACTCCATCTTTTAACACTTGCCATTAGTAAAGTAGTATCGGGTAAGTCCGTGTTAGTCAAAACTGCTGATTCAAAAGTATTTGGAATCATACCTATATCATCCGTATCAGCAAATGGAGTATCTAACTCTTGACGACCTATCTTTAAAGTGGTTTTTTTGTATCTTCCAAAAAGATAAGCTTCTCCTAAAATCGAGTACGAATCACTATTTTCATCAAAAAAGTTTACTCCATTATTATCATGATGACTTAGTCTATTTGTTGTATAAAAACTTACCTTTCCACCTATACCGTTTGCTTTAAATTCATCATTATATATACTTAACTTTCCACCGATAGAGTCTTGTTTATAACTTTTATCACTATCTACATCATGATTTTGATAACCAGCTCTTATGTATCCATCCGTTTTAAAACTTGGCATATCATATGCACTCATCATTGATACTAAAACTAAACTCAAACCTAAACTTTTCTTCATCTCTCTTCCCCTAATTTTTCTATCTCTATCTTTTCCATTTCACCAGCTCTAAGAGCAACTAAAGAGTTTCCAACTTGAAGTTCTACATTTCTTTTTCCTAAAGAGAAGTTTTTCACTTCAAATTCTACTCCATTATATAATCCAAAAGATTTCATCCTATGCTTTAAACTTTTACCAGCTTTTATCTCTTTTATCTTTCCTTTATCTCCGACTTTTAAATGATATATCTTATACACCTAAAACTCCTTTTGCGATATGATAAGAAGTAAAGCTTAAAATCCAAGCAGTAGTTGTGGTAAAGACAAAAAGATAAACTAAATACTTCCAACCCCCAGCTTCTTTAGCAAAAACAGCACTTGCAGCAAAACAAGGAAGATATATCATGACAAAGACTATAAAAGCTATCGCACTTGGAATTGAGATATTTTTCTTGATTTGGCTTCTTAAATCTGTGCTTTGTTCATCAACTTCTCCAACTGAGTATAAAACTCCTAAAGTAGAAACAACAACTTCTTTAGCAGCAAGTCCAGCTTCAAGAGCTACTGCCATTTTCCAATCCATACCAAGAGGATGAAAAAATGGTGCAGTTACTTTTCCAGTCTGTCCTAGATAACTGTTTTCTAAATCACTTCCTTTTGGATAGTTTGAGGCAAACCAAACAAGCATAGAAGCAGCAAGTATAAAAGTTCCGGCTTTTTTCATATATGATTTTGCTTGTCCATAAACTGTGTGATAGATAAGCTTAAAAGATGGCAATCTATACTTTGGCATCTCCATCACAAAAGGTTCATCTTCACCTTTAAAGACAAAGATGTTTAAAACTTTAGCTGAAATCAATCCTAAAATCGCACCTGCTATATAGATAAGAAAAAGCATATTTCCTGCCTGAGATTGGCTAAAAAAAGCTCCAGTAAAAAGTACATAAATAGGAAGTCTAGCTCCACAACTCATAAATCCTATGATAAAAAGAGTCAAAAGCTTATCTTTTTCATTTTTTAAAGTTCTCGCTGCCATATAAGCTGGAACTGAGCAACCAAAACCAGTAACAAGAGGGATAAAACTCTTTCCATGAAGTCCAAACTTGTGAAAAAATCCATCTAGCAAAAAGGCAACTCTACTCATGTAACCTGTTGTTTCTAAGAGGGCGATACCCAAAAATAGTATGATGATATTTGGTAAAAACATCATAACTGCACCAACACCACTTATCATACCATCAGCTACCAAATCTCCAATAAAGCCATTTCCAAATATATCTCTTGAAAACTCAGCAAGTTTACCAAAAAATGCATCTATCCAATCCATAGGAAGAGCACCAAGAGTAAATGTAAGCTGAAAAAGTCCCCACATCAAAATCAAAAAGATGGGGATTCCAAAGTATTTGTTAATCAAAATATCATCAATTTTTTCTGTTATAGTTTTAGTCTCTTTTTTTTCTACTTTTGTAACCTCTAGTGTTGCCCCTCTTGCAAATGCAATTCTCTCATCATCAAAAATCTCTTCTAAATCTTTAGTGTTGTAGTGGATATATATATGCTCAAGTCCCTCTTGCAAAATAGGTTCTAACTCTATCCACATAGGTTCTTTTCTAAGAAGTGTAAATATCTCTTTATCCTCTTGTAAAAGTTTGATAGCTATATTTCTAAGAGGTATGTTACAACTAGGAACTTTACAATCAAACTTTTTTACTTTTAAAAGACTTACTAAGTTTTCTATCTCTTCTTCTATAACATCAGAGTAAATTATCTTACCACTTGTAAATGGTTTTTTATAAACTTTAACTATCTCCTCTTTTAGCTCTTTTATCCCCAGCTCCTCTTTTGCACTTGTCTTTACAACAGGAACACCAAGTATAGTAGAGAGCTGTTTTTTATCTATATTTATGCCTTCTTTTTTAGCTTCATCACTCATGTTAAGTACTACTATCATCTTTTTCCCAAGCTCCAAAAGCTCAGCTGTTAAAAGTAAGTTTCTCTCCAAGTTTGTACTATCTACAACATTTACTATCAAGTCAAAGTCATCATGAAGTAAAAAGTTTTTTGATACTTTTTCCTCAATGGTATAATTGTTTAAAGAGTAAGCCCCTGGTAAATCAACGATATGTATCTCATAATCACTGCAACTCTTCTCATCACAGTAGTTAAACTCAACCTCTGTTTTATCAACTGTAACCCCACTAAAGTTACCAACTTTTAAGTGAGAATCACTGATAGCATTTATCAGCATAGATTTACCAACATTTGGTTGTCCTGCTAATACTGCTGTTATTTTTTGCATTTAACTTACCTTATATATTTTATCAAATAAAAATGAAAATCATTTTCAATTTTGAGAATTGTAGAGTATTTATGCTTAAAAATTTATTAAATTATTTAGCCTTTGATAACTGAGCTTTTTGCTCACTGTTCATAAGCCATACAAAAACCTCAGCTACTGCTTTATAGAGATTTGCTGGGATTTGTTCATCTACATCTAAGTTTAGCAAAGACTCTGCCAAAGCTTTGTTTTTAAAGATAGGTATCTCAAACTCGTCTGCTTTTTGAAGTATCTTTTTTGCTATCTCTCCTTGCCCCTTTGCCACTACTTTTGGAGCAGAGCTTCCCTCTTGGTCGTATTTTAGAGCTACAACTTTATCTGCTTTTTTATCCATGAAGTTTTATCACTCCTGCAAATCTTCCAGTAACTCCATCTCTTCTGTATGAAAAGTAGTTTTTATCACAAGAGGTGCATATAGGAGAAATCTCTATATTTTCTTCTTTCACTCCAACACTTTTTAGCTGGTCAAGGTTTAAAGTCTGTAAATCAAGATAAAAGCTCTTATCTCTTTTTATGACATACTTCTTTCCAAAACTTTTAATAGCTATATCTGCTAAATCCTTCCCAACTTCATAACAACAATCCTTTATCGAAGCCCCCAAACTAACAACTATATCCTCTGGATTTGAGTCAAACTCTTCTTTCATGATAGTTACTGCTTTTTTCGAGATGGCTTTAAAAGTCCCATTTCTCCCTGCATGAACTGCACCAATAACTTTTTTTTCACAATCATACAAAAGTACAGGGATACAATCAGCCACCATTACCATCAGTGGGATATTTGGCTTGTTTGTGATGATACCATCGCAGTTTTCTATTTTGTTTGTAAAAGTATCATTTATGATTTGTATATTATCGGAGTGAGTTTGATCCATGTAGATAAGATTGTCGATATAAAAGTCAAACTTTTTAGCTAAGATTTCTCTGTTTTTAAGTACATCTATTGGATTGTCTTTTACATGAAGAGCTAAGTTTAGTTCACTATATGGCTCACTACTAACTCCATCCCATCTGTCGCTAAAGCTAGCAAAGACCTCTTTGTGGTAGGGTTTGAAGATACTCATCAATAACTCGCCATAATCCTATCTACATCATTCCAACTAATACTTTTTTCTTTTTTAAAGATATGATAAACATATCTAGCAAACATATCTGTTTCGATATTTACTTTTGTACCCACTTTGTATCTACTAAAAATGGTATTTTTTATAGTATGAGGGATGATAGTTAGTCTAAAAGTATTGTCTTTTACATCGTTTATAGTTAGACTTACTCCATCTACTGTAATACTCCCTTTTGGCACTAAAAACTTTGCACTCTCTTTTGGGATAGTGATATAAAAGTCAGTAGAGTTTCCATTTTGTTCTATCCTAACTATCTCTCCCACACAATCAACATGTCCTTGCACGATATGCCCCTCAACTCTATCACTTAGTCTCATAGCTGGTTCGATATGTACTTTGCCTTTATAGTTTTCTATTGCTAACACCGAAGCAGACTCTGGTGAAAGCTCCACCGAAAACTCAGTTTTAGAAGTTTCGATAACAGTAAGACATGCCCCATTTATGGCAATGGAGTCTCCAAGGCTAGGATGAAGTTTGCTACTGATAGTAAGTTTTGAAGATGCAAAGCTCTTAACTGTTGCTATCTCTCTTATAAGTCCTGTAAACATGGGAGTATTATAATAAAATTGTGTTAAAATAAGATAAAGTTATAAAAGAGTGTCTCATGAATAAAACCCTAAAATACATACTTTTTACCTTTTTTCTGATAAATCTAGCCCTTTTTGTTTTGATTTATAAACAGAGCCTTTCTCCTGAACTGCTTTATAGGTTTAACAACTCCAAAGATGCAAATCTAAAAGCTCAAAAGGTTGTAAAAAGTTATATAGACTCTACCTTTGTACCTTGGTGGCAAAAGTCAAAAGCAGATACAAAGCTAAGTGAGTATTTGAAAAAAAGTAACAAAGATGTTTATAGCTTTATCTTTCAAGATGTTAAAAAAGACAAAGATAGCCTTTTAGTAGATGCCATAAGCAGTAGTGAGCCTTATAAAGTGATGAGGTTTAGGGTGGATAATGATAAGGTAGTTGGATTTGAGCTTAGAGACAAGGAGTTTAAAGTTCAAAAAACTAGGAAGATTTTACAAAAGATAGAAGCTGCAAATGGGGATTATGAACTTTTTGAAGGCTTGATAGAGTTAAAAATCTTGGCTGGAAATATTTCAAGAAAGTATTATGATAGTAACAAAACTAAAGAGTATTTTAGTAAGGAAGTGGATAGGATGATTAGCAAAAAAGCTAAACAAAAGATAGAAAACTTCTCTAAAAAGTATCCACTTATAGCAAATCTTTTAGAGATAAAAAGTGAAGCAAAAATCTTTGATAAAAGATATGCGATTTTTAGTGTATATCATATCTTTGATAACCAAGAGACTCTGTTTAAACATATAAAAACAAATTCTAAAGAGCATATACAAAAACAAAGAGAGCTTTTTGAAAAGTATCGACCTTTGATAGAACTTATATATAAAAAAGAGAGAGTTTATAAGCCAAATAGCAGGTATCTACAAAGATTTAACCTAAAAATAGATTTATATGAAGCTTGTGATAGTGGGGATACAAAAAGTTGTTTAAAGTTAGGATATGCATATAGTGATGGTTGGAGTGGATATAAAAAAGATATAAAAAAAGCAAAAGAGTACTTTAAAAAAGGGTGTGAGCTTGGTAACAATGTATCTTGTTTAGGACTAGGGCGAATCTACAAAAAGTCAAACAAAAAAAAGGCAAAAGAGATTTTTGAAAAGATTATATCCAGTAAAAGTAATAAAGCAAAAGATTGGGCTTACTACTACTTGGCATATATGGAAAAAAAAGGTAAGGATGCCTATCTTTTAAAGAGTTGCCAGTTGGAGCTTTTTAGGTCATGTTGCAAAGTTCCTAGAAAGTTACTTTTTGACTTGGATGTGTATAAAAACTATAAGCATGTTATAAACAATATTTGCGAAATAAAGGTAGATAATGCAAAGTAGATTGGAAAAACTGATAGAAAAAGAGGATTTTATAACCTTTTTTGACTATTTTTTTATGGTTTTAGGAGCTATATTTTTAGCTAGTGGGGTTATGTTTTTTATCGCTTATAATTGGCAAGTTTTAGGAAAGTTTTTTAAGTTTTTCCTAATAGAGGCTGGGATAGTAGGCTCTTTTTTACTCTCTTATAGATTGGATGAAAAAAGTATAGGTTTTAAAAGTAGCATACTTGTTGGTTCATTTTTGATAGGGGTTTTGATGGCTCTTTTTGGGCAAGTTTACCAAAGTGGTGCTGAGAGTTATGAACTGTTTTTATACTGGGCTGTGATTGTTCTTCCTATCGCGATTTTGAGTAGATTTTCTTGGATATGGGTTTTTGAAGTAGTGCTTTTAAACTTTGTTATCTATCTGTTTAAGTGGTATTTTACAGGATATTATTATGATGTAAGGGCTTTTTCATTAGCTATTTTAAATGGTATCATCTTTGTTGTTTGGAGTATCTTGAGTGATAAGGTAGAGTTTTTAAATCAAAAGTATGCTACTAGAGTTATCGCAACACTTGCTATCTTTTGGATGGGATTTGCTTTGCAAGAGCTTATCTTTAGTCGTTATAGTGCAGATGGTTGGATAGCGATATTTTCTATACTTTTAGCTATATTTACCTTTTATAGATACAGATTTAAAGAGCTTGATATATATATCTTGTCGATTTTGGTTCTTTGTTTAAACCTTATAGTTGCATCTGCTATTTTAAGATTTAGCGGAAGTTTTTCTGGGGCGATTATAACTGGAGCTATTGTTATGATTCCTATTGGATTTTTCTCTATCGCTTGGTTAAAAAACTTAGGAGAACAGGATGAAAAGTAAAATCACTATACATATTTTTACCGCTTTACTATCTTTTATAGGTGCTTTACTGATGATAGGGTTTAGTACTATTTTGTTATCTGATATGATAAATCTATCACACGGAAGTACATATCTAGTATTGGGGATTTTGTACTATATTTTATCTATCGTTATGCTTAGAAAAAAGAGTAAAGAGCTTTTTATAACTTACTTTGCAACTATATTTCAGATAAGCTCTGTAATTTCATTTTTGATAAGTAGTGATTACAATGTGTTGTTTTCTCATATAGACAGAGAGTATCGTTATATATCGATATTTTTGTTTATATCTATCACTCAAATTATTTTTTATCTTTTAGTAGATAGCAAACCTCATAAGATTTTAGCTTCATTTTTTACTTTTTTTACTTTAGATGCTTTTATGATAACTTTAGGTTTGGGGCAGTTGCTTGGGGTTTTATTTGTAGCTGTGCTTTTGTTTAGTATAAAAAAATATATAGAGATAGCTTATGGAGTAACGATTGCTATTTTGGTTAGTCTTTTTTTTAGTTTAAATAATGATTTTTTCTTTTTAAGGCAAAGTTTTAGATTTGAGTATAACTTTACTTATATAGCTCTTGGTTTGATGTTTGTTTTGGTAAGTTACTTTGTTATAAATCTTTTAAAATCAAAAAATCTTTTTACAAACAACAAATACACCCTTACTAGCCTTATAGCTCTTGTTTTGTGGGGAGTTTTGTTTTATTTTCAACCTACTATCGCGATAACTATGTTTTTGATACTCTTTTGGTTTTATCATAAAAGTTTGGCTCTCATGATAGCTTCATTTTTAGTATTTTTGTTTTTTATATATAAGTTTTACTATATGTTTGATAGTACACTTTTGGAAAAGTCTCTTATCATGATGACTATTGGAGTTTTACTTTTTGGTTTTAGATATCTTCTAAAAAAAGGATTTTAAAATGCATAAACTACTTATCCTTTTGGTTGCTTTACTAGTTGTTACGATTATAAATTTTGAGATTTTTCAAAATGAAAAATCTATCAAACAGGGGAAAAACATATATCTAAAACTAGCTCCTGTTGACCCTAGAGCTTTGATGATGGGGGATTATATGTCTTTGAGATACAGCATAGAATCTGAGCTTAGAGGTGAAAAGTATAAAGATAATATTATTATTTTATATTTGGATAAAAATCAAGTTGCTAAGATAGATAATGACAAAGATGATAAGCAAAAGATTGTTATAAAGCTTACGAAAGAGAGCTATGGAGCTAGGCTAAAGTTAGCACATAGATACTACTTTCAAGAGGGCTTTGCAGATAGGTATCAAAAGGCAAAGTATGGGAGATTTAAGATAGATGGAGATAAGATTTTGTTAGTAGGACTTGCTGATGAGGAGTTTGGAGAGTTATGAGAGTATTCCTAAAAAAACTATCATACATTATTTTGATGCTTTTTATTATAGCTGTTATCTCATTTTTAGCTATCCATGCAGCTCCAAACAGCTTTTTTGCAAGTGGGGAGTTAAATCCAAATATTACAAAAGAGTCTATCGAGCATTTAAAGAAAGTTTATGGGCTTGATAAAAGTTTGTTTGAACAGTTTATCTCTTGGATTTGGGCTTTGCTTCATCTTGATTTTGGTATCTCTTTTGCTAGTGGAAAGGCTGTAAAAGATGAGATTTTATCTCGTATAGGGATTACTCTTTTGATGAATGTTATCTCTATGGTTATAGTGTTTGTAGTATCTGTTTACTTTGGGATAAAGTCAGCTCAAAAGCAAGAAGGTGTACTAGATAGAAGTTTAAAACAGTTTTCACTTTTCTCTTTTGCTATGCCATCTTTTTACCTTGCACTTTTGCTTATAGCTGTGTTTGCAGTGAACCTAGAGTGGCTTCCTATTTCAGGGCTTCATTCACTAGAAGCAAAAAATGGGGTGGGATACTATCTTGATGAGGCTTGGCATTTGATTTTACCGATATTTGTCATGGTATTTGGTGGTATTGGGAGTCTCATGATGTATGTTAGAAGTTTGACTGTAGATATACTAAAGAGTGATTATATATTTTTCGCTAAGGCTAGAGGGCTTAGTGATAGAGTGATACTAAAAAAGTATATCTTGCCAAATCTCTATCCACCACTTATCACTATACTTGGACTTTCACTTCCAGGACTTATCGGTGGAAGTGTTATCTTAGAAAGTATTTTTTCCATAAATGGTATGGGGCTTCTGTTTTTTCAAAGTGCTATGGCTAGAGATTATCCAGTTATCATGGGGATACTTATAATCTCTGCATTTTTAACACTTTTAGGAAACATGATAGCTGACCTTGTACTTTTAAAAGTAAATCCATTTTTTAAAAATAGCTAATGAAAAGAACCTGCCCACTTTGTAACTCAAACGATACTTTGCTATATCACTTTGCTGAGAATAGAGAGTATCACCACTGCAAAGTTTGTGATTTAGTTTTTGTCCCAAAAGAGTTTTTTGTCTCAGTTAGCGATGAAAAAGCAAAGTATGATAACCACAAAAACACCCCTGAAGATAAGGGCTATTGTGAGTTTTTAAACAGACTTCTAACTCCTTTGCAAAAATATCTTTCAACAGGAGATAAAGGGCTTGATTTTGGTTCAGGTCCTGGACCTACTTTGTCAGTTTTGATGAAGCAAAGAGGGTTTGATATGGATATATATGACATCTTTTATCATGACAAAAAAGAAGTGTTTGAAAAGAGGTATGATTTTATCACTACAACAGAGGTTATAGAACATCTTCACAACCCTTTGGAAGAGGTAAAAAGACTTTGGAATTGTCTAAAGAGTAGAGGAGTGTTAGGTATCATGACAGCTTTTAGACCTGATGAGTTTGAAGATTGGTATTATAAAAGGGATTTAACTCATATTATCTTTTTTACTCCCAAAACTTTTGAGTGGTTAGCTAAGTACTTAGGAGCTATTTTAGAGATTTCTGAGAGTGGGGTAGTGATACTAAAAAAGCCATAAGAGCAATAACTCCAGAGAATAAAAACAAATACTCTCCATAAAAATACCCAGCAAGCAAAGAGCCAAAAAATCCACCAAGTCCAAACCCTATCCCATAGTAAAACTGAGAAGCTAAGTTTTTATCATGGTAGAGTTTATAGAGATAGCTTAGAGTTACTGTGTGGTAAAGTGCAAAGGAGAAGGCATGAAAGCTTTGTGAGATAAAAAGTAGGCTTAGACTATCAGGGAAAAGGTAAAGGATAAACCATCTAAGGGCTGTGATAAACACTGAAAACTGCATAAGTTTATACAAATCAAACTTTAAAAACTTTGCTTGATAGTAAAACAGAGCTATCTCACAAACTACCCCAAAAGTCCAAAGATAGCTTATCAGCTCTAAACTAAGTCCAGCCTCTTTTTCATAGATAGTAAAAAAGCTATAAAATGCTCCAAAGCTCACTTGCATTAAAAAGATACTTATCCAAAGAGTAATATCTCCTTTGATACTAAACTTTTCACTTATACTTTTCTTGCTGAAGTTGCTATCATTTGTTAAAAGATAAGCAGTAATAATGCAAAACAAAACTGTGATAGCTATGAAGTGAAGTCCTATATAATTTGAGTCTAAATACTTTGCTAAAACTAAAGCTACCAATATAAATCCGATAGAACCATAAAGTCTAGCTTTCCCATAAACCTCTTTTCCAAGTAGTTCCAAAGAGTAAGTATCTACATAAGGTAAAATAACACTAGCACTAGCTCCATAGAAAAATATAGCTATACAAAAGAGATAAAAGTTTTGGATAGTAAGATATAAAAGTCCAACAGAGCCTAAAAGAACTAGCAAACTTACATGAAAAACTTTCACATCTAACTTAAACTTTTTCAAAAAGAAAAATGGTAGTAAAAATCTAACAAGAGGAGCGATAGAAAAAACTATACCAATCTTTGTAGGAGAGTAGCCGATGTTTGAGAGTATCTTTGGCAAGTAGATAACATAAACTCCAACTGCACTAAAGTAAAAAAAGTAAAAAGCACTTATGAGAAAAAATTTATTTTTGAGTATTGTCGTAAACAATAGCTGTCCCACTTAAAAGGTCATGAATTCCTCTTCTGTCTTTTCTAAAAAATGAGTAAAAAAGTCCAAAAACACTAAAAGCTATTATTGTAAAAAAGAAGTATCTTAAAACTGCTAAGATTATAGATGGCTTTTGTTTTGTGTTTATATCCACTACTTTTAAGTTATAAGCTTTTAAACCTGGGGTTTGTCCACTTTTTACATAAAAACCAACTACTATAATACCAAGTGCTATGAGTATATATCCCCAAGATGTTGCTTTGTTTGCTCCTGCATCTTTTAAACTTCCCATGATTAAGTATATAACTACATACATTACTGGCATAGCTAACATGAAAGTATCTGTTAAAAAAGCTTTAATTTTATCTGCAATTCTAGCATAATGAAGTTTGTTTTTTGTAGATTTGGTTGAAGTTTTTATGGGCTTTGGAGTTTTACCTTGTTTAGTATCTCTCCATCTAGCCACTTTTAAAGTCCTGCCTCTTTCATAGCTTCAGCTTGATGATGAGCTATAAGTGGGTCGATAATCTCTTCAAAAAGTCCACCCTCCATGATAGCATCAAGTCTATATAGAGTTAATCCTATCCTATGGTCTGTGATACGATTTTGTGGGTAGTTATAAGTTCTTATCCTTCCACTTCTATCACCCGTACCAACTTGGGATTTTCTATCTGCTCCCTCTTCTTCTTGTTTTTTTTGCATCTCTAAATCATAAAGTCTAGCTTTTAAGACTTTCATTGCTTTATCTTTGTTTTTATGTTGAGATTTTTGGTCTTGGTTTGTTACAACTAGTCCTGTTGGAAGGTGGGTTATCCTAACAGCACTATCAGTTGTATTTACACTTTGCCCACCACATCCACTACTTCTCATAACATCTATTTTTAAGTCATTTGGATTTATATCTATCTCTACATCATCAACTTCTGGCATAACTGCAACTGTTATAGCAGAAGTATGTACCCTTCCTTGAGATTCAGTAGCTGGGACTCTTTGAACTCTGTGTGTTCCACCCTCATACTTTAGTTTTGAGTAAGCACCATCTCCTTTGATGAGTAAGATTAACTCTTTGTAACCCTCAACAGTTCCTTCACTTGAGTTTACTATCTCTACTTTCCAACCCATGTTGTCTGCAAATCTAGCATAAGCTTTGAAAAGATCCCCTACAAAGATAGCAGCTTCATCACCACCAGTTCCAGCTCTCATTTCTACATAAATATTTCGGTTATCATTAGGGTCAGTTGGTAAAAGAAGGATTTTTATCTCATCTTCAAGCTCTACTTTTCTAGGCTCTAACTCTTTAAGTTCCTCTTTTGCAAGTTCACCTAACTCTTTATCTTCTAAAAGTTCTCTGTTTTCTTCTATCCCGTCACAAACTTCGGAGTATTCATTTGCTGTTTTTACAATAGACTCTAAACTTGATTGCTCTCTTGAGAGATCAGTCATCTTTTTTATGTCATTTGCTATATCAGGAGAAGATAAAAGTGAAGAGATTTCATCATATCTATCTATAAAAGGTTGGAGTTTATCTCTTAACATAAGGAGGGCTTTGTCATGAAGTTTGGTAACAAAAACTGCTTATGCAGCTTCGTTACTTAGATTGTTTACTAGTTTAGTAAGTCTGCTTACTTTTCTAGCAGCAGTATTTTTCTTTAAAACACCTTTACTTACATAGCTATGAAAGCTTTTGTTTGCAAGTTTTAAAGCTTCTTCTGCTTTTGGAGCATCATTCGCTTCAACTGCTTCTCTTACAGCTCTAGTAATGTTTTTGATTCTAGTTCTGTAAAATCTGTTTCTCTCAGTTCTTTTAACTGTTTGTCTAGCTCTTTTTAAAGCTGATTTATGGTTTGCCATAACTGTTTTCCTCTTATTTTGTGAATTTTTAGTGAGCGATGTTATCTAAACAATCATAAAAGTTGGCTTAAATGCAAGTATATTTTGATTAAAAGTTGTGATTATAGTGGAGACCAATGATTGTGCTTCTATACCTGTAAGATGATGGATAAGTTAGGTACCTCTCTCCTAGTATATTATAATAGTTCATATTAACATTTTTATCTTTTAAGTTAATATATCCTAGTGATAGTTTTAAATTTGACTTTGAGGATAGGTTGTAGTTTAGTTTACATTTTATATCATAGCCAAAGGATTTAGTATTTTGAGTTGTGTAAAAACTCCTTAAAAGGTGTTTATCTTTAGTATTTATATATGCATAAACTACCGAGGGTGTTAGCTCTAAAAAGAGCTTTTTTGTAAGCTTTTTTTGATAGATGATGCCTACATAGTAGTTGTAATATTTTTGTTGAAATTTTATAGTTGTTTTTGATACATATTTATCACTGTTTTGTATATAGTCATGTTGTTTTGTATTTAACCAGTATATATCTAATATTTGATATTTAAACTTAGAAAATATACTTATATTTGGAGATATATTTTTTGATATTTTTAAACCTATACTATAGTACTTATCTATTTTGTTGTCTGATTTAGAGTAAACTGTAAGATTATCGTTTTGCCAATCAAAATCCTCTCCTTTAGTTGTAGTACTATCTAACTTAAGTGATGAGTATAAATAGATGTCAAGGTATTTTAGATTTTTTTTGTACTCTATATTTATAGTGTTATAGTTAAAAGGGAAAATAAGTTTAGATTTTAGGGTTTGAGTATTGTTATTTACAATATATGATGATTTACCTTGATGATTTTGTAAAGATATTTCTATACTTCCAGCACTTAATATTGCTGGAAGTATCAAGTAAAAAGCTTTATATCGCATTATTCACTTAAGTCGTATGAACCATCACCATCCGTATCAACATAAGTTTTTGCTTCATTGTCTTCTACTACTATTTTAACTTTTCCTTTATTAGCCATATTATATCTTACTTCACCACCATTTTGTAATGTTCCATCTGAGTTAAATACAAATGGTGTTTGAGACATATCATAACCTTCTTTATCATATTCTACATATGAAGATAAGTTATCTATATATATTTTCCCTTTAGTTTGGTACATTTCTAATGTATTAAGATTGTTATAAAAATAATATTCACAATCTTCCATACCATAGAAATCTGTACTACTTTGTGCTTTTATGGTTATATTTAATTTAAAGTATTCAGGAACATTATTGTAAACATAACTGCTTACATTTTTAATCATTTTGCTACCAGTTACAATTTTAGCAACAGAATTATCATAATTATTTTTTACAGTAAAATCTGTTGTAAATTTCATTGTTGCTTTTTTAAAATCTTCAGCATTATAGTCATAATTTTTTGCAGTTAAAGACATTTTACCATTCATTGTTTCACTTCCATTATTACAATTAGCAAAATTAATTGTAAGATTTACTCCATTTACATCATCTCCGCTACCACTATAAATTATTTTTCCTGAGTTACAATCCTCACTATTACTAATAGTTTGATTTAAACTATATGTATGGTTAGTAAAGTTTTTAGTAGAATTTGATATTTTTTGTGATAATTTACTACTAAAAATTGCTAGGTTTAGTTTTGAATTACTACTAACACTATTTAAAGAAACCAATCCATTTGTTTGTTTTCTAGCTGTTGCATCTCTAACTTTTTTACCGTTTTCCAAGTTAGCTTTTGCAAGAGGTGCATTTTTAGGAAAAGATATACTACTTCCTTCTACAGAAGAAGAACCACCTCCACCACAACCTGTAAAGATTATTGCTGATACAATTAAGCCCAAACCTAATGAATGTACTTTATTCATACTGATTCTCCTAATTTAATTTTTTTATGACCATTATATCATATTAAAGATTAATGAACTAG
This sequence comes from Campylobacterales bacterium, assembly GCA_027023305.1. Taxonomy (GTDB): domain Bacteria; phylum Campylobacterota; class Campylobacteria; order Campylobacterales; family QNZT01; genus SZUA-1377. The sequence continues at coordinate 26,070 of JALVVR010000067.1, forward strand.
TAAAATATGTTATAAAAGTAAATTAAAAGAGCTACTTTAAACTATCCACAAAAGTAAAATCCCAAACAAAATCCTATATATCCCAAAAAAGTTAAATGTAAACTTTTCTAAAAACTTGATAAAAAGCTTCATAGTCAAAAAAGCCACTATAAAAGCCACAACAAATCCAACTCCTAAAGCTAAAAAGTTTTGATTTGAAAACTCATGAT
>JALVVR010000068.1 GCA_027023305.1 Campylobacterales bacterium
GGGAAACGCCTTGTTCCATATCGAACCAAGAAGCTAAGACCCTCATCGCCGATAATACTGCTCCTTACTGGAGTGGGAATGTAGGTCGCTGCCGCTCCCCTTTTTTTATCTTCCTAATTTATTTAATCACTTCAAATATAGTTTTTTTGTTATTATTTTTTTCTATGTAACATAGAATTTTATTTTTTTTCTTTGTTTGATAAAACTTTATAGATTTTACTTTTATCTTTGTTGTATCTATTTTTTTATTTTCTATTCTTACTAATATCTTTGATTGTTTTAAAATTGTCCATATTACTTTGGGTCTTGAATTTTGGTAAAAAGTGTTACTTGTAATTAATTCTATTCTATTTTTGCTATTATAAATTTTAATTTTAGTGCTTAGAATCAAATCATTTTTTAATTGATATAGAACTTTGTTAAAAGTTTTACTTTTGGTGTGATTGTTTTTTAAGTTTTTGTTATTGAGCCTTAAGTTAGATATGCTTTTGTATAAAAATATCATGATAAGTGAAAATAGAAATATTGATATGACTATCTCAACTAGTGTAAAAGCTTTTTTCATTTAAAATCCTATATGATAGTAAAAAGTAGAACCATTTTTACTATTTATTTGTTCTTGAGTTATGTTTAGTGTTATTTGATTATCAGGCTCTTCTCCTATTTTTACTCTTGAGTAAGGTTTTTGTATTGCTTTTAATTTTATAGATTTTAAATATTTTCTTGTTTCAAAATCTTTGATTTTATAGTCGTTTCTTATGATTTCATAAATATTGGTATTTGATTTTATTTGATTTAAAAGTGCAAGTGAAGCTGTATTTTCAAAGTTTTGTTTTTTCTTATAAAAAATATAATTGTTTTTGCTTTTCATAGAAATTTGAAAAAGTAGAGTTGCTACTGTCGCTAGTATTATCACTGAGATTAATACTTCTACAATAGTAAAAGCTTTTTTATATTTCATTTTGGTACTCATCTTTTTCTTTTTTATTTATAAAGTTACTTATAGCTTCATCTTCTTGAGTAAAAACTTTTGTTTTTTGGAAATAGGGGTGAAATACAAAATATTTTTCATTTTGTTTTATTATATATGAGGAGCTACTTTTATTTTGATTTATGTTGAACTTTAGGCATACATCATAGATTTCATCTTTTATTTGGATAGGGTTGAATTCTACTTTTTCCAAGGTTTCATTTTTAACTGTGTAAACTTTTATATCTTTAAAAAGGTCAGGGTTAATTTTATTTGGTTTTGTTTTATCGCATTTTCCATAAACAATAAATTGTTTAATATTGTTTTTTATGAGTATGCTTTTTAAATCTTTTAAATTTTGAACTTTAATATTTTTCTTGTTTGTGATTTTTCCTAGTACTAGTGAGTAAACTAAACCTATAATGATAACAACAAGGATGAGTTCAAAAAGTGTAAATGCTTTTTTTTGCAAGTTGTTCTCCATAATTTAGATATGGTATAATACCTTATTATATTTTAAGGACGATTTATGAGTAAGAGAGTTTTACTTTTAGAAGATGATGTAATATTAAATGAAACTATAACGGAGTTTTTAGAGGACAATGACTTTGAAGTAGTGAGTGTAAATGATGGTTATGATGCACTAGATAAAGTATATGAAGATAGTTTTGATATTTTACTTCTAGATGTGAAAGTTCCCTCTATTAGTGGATTTGATTTACTAGAAGATATTAGAGAGAAAGGGGTTAAAACTCCAGCTATATTTATAACTTCATTGAACTCTATAGATGATTTAACAAAAGGGTATGACAGTGGTTGTGATGATTATATAAAAAAACCATTTGTCTTAAAAGAACTTTTGATAAGAGTGGAGGCTTTGATAAAAAGAGATTTCTTTCATACTAAAAACAATTTTATAGAATTAGATAAAAATATAAAATACGATATTGATGCAAACTCACTTTTTGTTGATGATAGTGAGGTTAGTTTAAATAAAAAAGAGAGTAAACTCTTGAAACTTTTTTTACAAAATACAAATCAAGTCTTATCTCATGATAGGATATATGATAGTTTGTGGAGTTACGATGAGAGTTATAGTGAGAGTGCACTTAGAACTTATATAAAAAATCTTAGAAAAATAGTAGGAAAAGAGAAAATTGTTAGTCTTAAAAAGCAGGGATACAAGTTTATTAGATAGTGAAAAAAGGACTTTACGGTCTTTTTTTCTTTTATATATCTTTTTTTCATTTGTAATTATTGTATTTAGCTCTATCATTTACTATAATTCACAGAAAGAGTTGATGTTTGAGAAACAAAATAGTAAGCTTAAAAAATATTCTTCAAAACTTATAAAAGATTTGGAATATATGCATAAAAATTTTTATGATGGTATCAAATATCCAAGATATGCAAATTTTAAATCAGCTATATATGATAGTAGTGGGAAATTGATATTTTCTACACTTGAGTATAATGATGTAAATTTAGAATTAACTATATATAATACTCATAATAAAACACATTATATAAGGCTTTTAAACTCCTTTTATCTTGGTGCTATGTATGTTGTTATAGAGATTGATAATAATTTAAAGAATAGTTTTTATATTAAAACTATTTTTTTTGGTACAGTATTGTTTAGTATATTTTTAATTACTGGGTACTTTTTACTTAGACTTCTTTTAAAACCTATGAGGGAATCACTTCACCTTTTAGATAGATTTATAAAAGATACTACTCATGAGTTAAATACTCCTGTTAGCTCAATATTAGCAAATATAGAGATGATTGATAGGGATAAAATGGTGGAAAAAAATCTAAAAAAATTAAAGAGAATGGAAGTAGCAGCAAAGACTATATCTACCATTTATGATGACTTAACATTTGTAGCACTTGGAAATAAAACTAAAAATAGAAACGAAAATATAGATATAAAGGAGCTTTTAGAGGAGCGAGGAGAGTTTTTTAAAACTTTGGCTGAGAGTAAAAAGATAAAAATAAATTATGATTTAAAAAGTTCTTATATTTATATGGATAAATCAAAAATAACCAGGGTAATTGATAATTTACTCTCTAATTCTATAAAATATAATATAAGTAGAGGATATATCATGATAAATTCATCTCAAAATTATTTCAGTATTGAAGATAGTGGTATAGGTATAGCAAAAGAGGATTTAAATAGGATATGTCAAAGATATGCTAGATTTAATGATAGTGAGGGTGGATTTGGTATTGGGCTTAGTATTGTTGCAGCTATTATAGATGAGTATAGTATGAATATAGAAATAAAATCTGAGTTAAACAAGGGGACAAAAGTGAGTTTAAGATGGTGAAAAAGTTAGCATTAGTTTTTTTGCTTTGTTTAAAAATATTTGCAGTTGATGTATTTGATAAGGAGTGTGTTTACTGTCATAAAGTTTTAACTGTTAGTTTGAAAGATGTTTATTTTAAGTATTTGCTTAGATATAGTAGTGAAAAATCTGTAAAATCAGTTATGTTTTTTTATCTTAAAAATCCTAGCAAACAACTTTCAGTTATGCCAAAAGAGTATATAAGAGTTTTTGGTATAAAAGAAAAGGCTAAATTAAGTGATAGTGAACTTAAAAAAGCTATAGATATATATTGGGATAGATATAAAGTCTTTGGAAAGATTAAGTAATTGGGTTTAAATTCACAATTAATTCACATATTAGGTATATAATTAGTGTGAAGATTTTGCTACTTAAGTTTTTTGTAGTAAAATTATAATTCAAATTTATAAAAGGAGAAGATATGAAAAAAATTATCTTAAGTTTAACTGTTTTAGGTGCTGCAAGTTTGTTTGCTGCTGATGTTAGTACAGCTGCATGTGCTGGATGCCATGGTGCAAATTTTGAAAAACATGCTTTAGGAAAATCAAAAATCGTTAAAGATATGAGCAAAGCTGATATAGAAAAAGCTTTGAAAGGTTATAAAGATGGTAGTTATGGTGGTGCTATGAAAAGTGTTATGAAAGGACAAGCTGCAAAACTTAGTGATGCAGATATCAAAGCTATAGCTGAAAAAGTAGGTAAGTAATTTTATCTTTAGTCATGAAGCCTTTTGGGGCTTTGTGATTAATCTTCTATTTATTCAAAAAAGTTATACTCCTTAGTGTAAGGAGTGTGAATGCAAAAATTAATTTCTTCTATTATTAAAAATGATTATCTTGGTTGTAAAAAAAATATAAAAAATATTGATGATATAAATACTCTACTTGATATGGAGGATTGTGAAAATATCTTTTTTTTAGCTATAAAATATAAAGCAGATGTAGATATTTTGAAGCTTCTTATAGAAAATGGATTAGATTTAAAATATCAAGACTCTAATGGGATAGGGATATTTGATGAAGCTATGAATTATAATGATTTAGACTTTGTAAAGTACTTGATTAAAGAAAAAGGATTTGCTCCAAGTGTAACAAATCGTAAAAGTGGATTTACTCCTTTGATGCAAGCTGTTAGCTATGGACATAAAGAGATTGTTAAATATCTTGTTGATTTAGGTGTAGATATAGATATAAAGGACAACTTTGGATTAAGTGCCAAAGAGTATGCTAGAAAACTTGGACAAAATCAAGTATTAGAATATTTAAAATCACTATAATATTTATCCTACTTTAAGGGTGTAAGTAGTAAAGTTTAGCATAACTTTAAAAAAGGGAAGAGTTACGATGATTACATCTAAAGATTTAGGGAATATAGGGATAGATGGTGTAGAAGAGGTTTTTTACAATATAAGTTTTGAAGACTTAAAGAGACATGAACAAAACTCTGAGTTAGAAGGGTTTGAGAGAGTTTATGAAACAGAGTTAGGGGCTATGACTTGTGATACTGGTGTATTTACAGGAAGAAGTCCAAAAGATAAATACTTTGTAGATAGAGAACCTTCAAACAAAAATATTGCTTGGGGAAGCATAAATCAAAAAGTAAAAGAAGAGACTTACAAAAAACTAGAAATTGTGGCAAAAAAACAACTTTCAAATAAAAAGCTTTATGTTATGGATCTTTTTACAGGTTCTAGTGAAGAGAGTAGAAGGAAAATAAGATTTATTACTGAAGTTGCATGGCAAGCTCATTTTGTTAAAAATATGTTTATAAGACCTAGTGAGGAAGAGTTAAAAGATTTTGAGCCTGATTTTACTGTTTTAAATGCTGCTAAAGCTACAAACCCTGATTGGAAAGAGGATGGGTTAAATTCTGAAGTATTTGTTGGATTTGATGTAGAGAAGAACAGTGCTATTATACTTGGTACTTGGTATGGTGGAGAGATGAAAAAAGGGATTTTCTCTATGATGAATTATTGGCTTCCATTAGAGGGGAAATTATCTATGCATTGTTCGGCAAATGTTGGAGAGGCTGGGGATACTGCACTTTTCTTTGGACTTAGTGGAACTGGAAAAACAACTTTGAGTACTGATAGTAAAAGAGCTTTAATAGGTGATGATGAGCATGGATGGGATGATAAAGGAGTTTTTAACTTTGAAGGTGGATGTTATGCAAAAGTTATAAACTTAAGTGCAGAGGATGAGCCAGAGATATATGGAGCTATTAAAGAAAATGCACTTTTAGAAAATGTAGTTATAGATGAAAATGGAAAGATAGATTTTAGTGATGATAGTAAAACTGAAAATACTAGAGTTTCTTATCCTATTGAGCATATAAAAAATCATAAAGATGATTTAATGGGTGGACATCCTAAAAATATTATCTTTTTAAGTGCTGATGCTTATGGAATTTTACCTCCAGTAAGTAGGCTTAGTAAAGAACAAGCAATGTACTATTTTCTAAGTGGATATACTGCAAAAGTTGCAGGAACTGAGAGAGGAATAACTGAACCTACAGCTGCTTTTAGTGCTTGTTTTGGAGAAGCATTTTTACCACTTCACCCAACTGTTTATGCAAAGCTTCTTGGTGAAAAGATAGATAATCATGAAGTAAATGTATTTTTAGTAAATACTGGATGGGCAGGTGGAAAAGCTGTTGATAGTAGTGGTAAAGAGAGAAAAAGAATGAGTCTCTCAAAAGTAACAAGGCCTTGTATAAATGCTATACTTGATGGTAGCATTCATGAATGTGAGTTTGATAAAACTGATCTTTTTGGATTAGAATTTCCTCTAAATCTTCCAGGAGTTGATCCGGTAGTTTTAAATCCTAAAAATGCTTGGGAAGGTAAAGAAGCTTATCTAAAAACAAGGGGTGAGTTAGCTGGTAAGTTTATAGAAAACTTTAAAAGATATGATGATGAAGAGATAGCAAAAGCTGGACCTCAACTATAAATTATACAAATTTAGGGCATGGTATATCTCATGTCCTGATATCACAATATATACTTTTAGAATATTAGGATGAAGTTATGAGATTAACTGAAAAAGAGGCGATAGAGCTTATAAAATATGCTGACTTAAAAGAGCTTGGAGAGATGGCTCTAAAAAGAAAGAGAGAGCTTCATCCAAAAAAGATTACAACTTTTGTAGTGGATAGAAATATTAATTATACAAATGTTTGTTGGGTTGATTGTAATTTTTGTGCCTTTTATCGTCATGCAAAAGATGGGGATGCTTATATTTTGAGTTTTGAAGAGATAGGTAAAAAGATAGAAGAGCTTTTAGATATAGGTGGAACTCAAATACTTTTTCAAGGTGGTGTTCATCCAAAGTTAAAGATAGAGTGGTATGAGGAGTTGGTTTCTTGGATAAGTAAAAACTATCCTACTATTACTATTCATGGTTTTTCTGCTATTGAGATTGATTATATCTCTAAAATTTCTAAGATTAGTTATGAAGAGGTTTTAAAAAGGCTAAAAGATGCCGGGCTTAGTTCAATTCCAGGAGCTGGTGCTGAGATACTTGTGGATAAAGTAAGGGATATTATTGCCCCTAAAAAACTTGATTCTAAGGATTGGTTAAGTGTTCATGAAAATGCTCACAAACTAGGTATAAAAAGTACAGCTACTATGATGTATGGAACTGTTGAGAGTGATGAAGATATAGTTGAGCATTTTAGAGTTTTGAGAGAGCTTCAAGATAAAACTGGTGGATTTAGAGCATTTATCATGTGGAGTTTTCAACCGTATGGAACTAAGCTTTATAAAGAGGGAATTGTTATGGGTAAAACTTCTTCAAATAGATACCTGAGACTTCTCGCAGTAGCAAGGCTATATCTTGATAACTTTAAAAATATCCAATCATCATGGGTAACACAAGGAAGTTATATAGGGCAGTTGGCTTTGAAGTTTGGGGCAAATGACTTAGGAAGTACCATGATGGAAGAAAATGTAGTGGCAGCAGCTGGAGCAGTAAATAGAATGAATCAAGAAGAGATGGTAAAGTTGATAAAAGATATAGGTGAATTTCCGGCAAAGAGAAATACAGCTTATGAAATATTAGAAAGATTTTAAATAATGTACAATACACTTTATCTCAAACGGTTTCAAGGTGGGTGCCCCAAAATCAGAGATTTTGACCCTTCCTCTGCAAATGTTTTCGATAAAGTATATTGTACATAATCATAGGATTTAACATGAGATGGATATTTGTATTATTGATAATAAAAGGAGTTTTATTGAGTGGTGTAGTAGATAGTATTGAGATAAAAGGTGTAAAAGTTCCGATAGTTTATGAAAAGGATAGCTCTTTACCTATAGTTTCTATGCAGATAGTTTTTAAAAATAGTGGTTCACTATATGACGGAAAAAAGTTAGGATTAGCAAAGTTTACGGCTTCTATGCTAAGTGAAGGGACTAAGGAACTTGGAGCAGTTGGTTTTGCAAAAAAACTTGAAGACAATGCTATAAGTTTAAGTAGCTCAACTGGAAATGAAACTTTTGTATTTGAACTTTCATCTCTGAAGGCTCAGTTTCCAAAAGGTGTAGAACTTCTAAAAGAGCTTTTAAAAAATCCAAACTTTACTAAAGAGAGCTTAGAAAAGATAAAACTTTTAACAAGTAGTGTGATAAAACAAAAAGAGAGTGATTTTGACTATATTGCTGGGTTAAATCTTAGATTAGAGCTTTTTAAAGATACTCCTTTAGCTCATCCTTTTATCGGTACTTTAGAGAGTATAAAAGATATGAAACTTGAAGATATAGAAGAGTTTTATAAAAATCATATAGTTTTGTCAAATGCAGTGATAGTTGTAGGTGGAGATATAACGATTGATGAGATTAAAAAAGAGTTAAAGCCTGTTCTTGAGATATTAGAAAAAGGAAAAACTGGAGAGGTTGGATTTTTTAAAGCTAGTAGTAAAGAGAGTGAAAAGGTGGTTTACAAAGATACTAAACAAGCCTATGTTTACTTTGGTTCTCCTTATGAGTTAAATGCGACAGATGAAGATGTTTATAAAGCTAGAGTAGCTACATTTATACTTGGTGCTGGTGGTTTTGGGAGTCGTATGATGGAAGAAATAAGAGTTAAGCACGGATTAGCTTACTCTGCTTATGCATCTCTTAGTTTAAACATGACAAATACTTCTTTGAGAGGATATCTTCAAACAAAAGTAGAGACAAAACAAAAAGCTATAGATTTGGTAAAGAAAGTTATAAGTAATTTTGTGAAAAATGGAGTTACAAAAGAAGAGTTGGAGTCTGCTAAGAAGTTTTTGCTTGGAAGTGAGCCTTTGAGAAATGAGACTTTGAGTCAAAGGTTGAGTAACTCCTTTATGCTTTTTTATAAAGGAAAAGCACAAGATAGTTATAAAAAAGAGTTAGAAAAGATAGAGAAGTTAAAGTTAAGTGATTTAAACAGTTTCATAGCTTCTCATGATGAGATAAACAGACTAACTTTTAGTATCGTTACAAAAAAAGATGAAGTTAAAAAGTAAAGAGGATAGTGAACTTTTTAAAAAGCTAGGTTTGTCAAATATCTTAGATTTGGCTAGCCTAGCTCCTACCTCTTATGAGGATTTAACTATAAAAGATTTTTTTATAGTTGGACAAAACCAGCTTATAGATGCGACAATTTTAAGTGCTACAAAGAGTACAAAGATTTTAAAATTAAAGCTCTTTTCTCATAATCTAAATAGAGAAATAAATGGAATTATCTTTAACTCTACTTATTTTCATGTAAAAAATTTTACTGTTGGGAGTAGAGCTTTTTTGTATGGTAGAATAGAAGATAACTTTGGGTTACAAATAGTTCAACCTCGTATTGTAAAAGAGTATGGAGAGATAACTCCAAAATATAGAACAAAGCTCAGAAATAAAACTATCATAATACTTGTAAAAAAATATTTGACAAAAGAGAACTTACTCTTATTTGGTTTAAAAGAAGAGGTAGTTGAGAGTGTTTTAAAGATTCATAACCCTGACTTTGAGTTTTTAAAACAGTTTATTTCATGCGAGGGATTTTGTAACAAATATCTTTATGCTTTAAAGTATATTGAGATTTTTAATCATATATTAAAATTATCTAAACTAAAGACTACTTATCCATCTAAAGATAGATTAAGTGGTGATGTAGAAAAGTTTATAAAAACTCTTCCATTTAAGCTAACAAATGACCAAAAAAAAGTAATAGATGAAATAAGGAACGATTTTCTTGGTGATATAGCTTGCAAAAGAGTAGTGATGGGGGATGTCGGATGTGGAAAAACTATGGTGATTTTAGCAAGTGCTGTTATGGCTTATCCAAAAAAATCACTACTTTTAGCTCCTACAACTATATTAGCCAAGCAGATATTTGATGAGGCAGTGAAGTATTTGGGGAGTTTTGCGAAGATAGGATTTGTTACAAACAAAACTAAAGAGGAAGATTTGAGTAAGTATGATTTTATAGTTGGAACTCATGCTCTTTTATTTAGAGAGCTTCCAGATGCTAGTTTAGTTATGATAGATGAACAGCATAGATTTGGAACTAAGCAAAGAGAGATGATAAGTCGATTAGTAAAAAAGGATGAAAAATCTCCTCACTTTTTACAGTTTTCGGCAACCCCAATACCTAGAACTATGGCTATGATAAACTCCTCTTATGTGGATATATCTATCATAAAAGAGTTGCCCTATAAAAAAGATATAGATACAAAGATACTTTATCCTAAGGATTTTCACTTTTTAGTGGAGCATATAAAAGGTGAGATAGAAGAGGGAAGACAGAGTATAGTTGTCTATCCTTTGGTAGAAGAGAGTGAAGTTTTGGAGTATCAGAGTATAGATGAAGCTAGAGGGTATTGGGAGAAGAACTTTGAGAGAGTTTATGTAACACATGGAAAAGACAAAGAAAAAGAAGATATATTAGAAAAATTTAGTGAAGATGGAAATATCCTTATAGCTACCACTTTGATAGAGGTTGGTATATCTTTGCCTAAACTTTCAACAATAGTGATAGTTGCTCCTGAGAGATTGGGTTTGGCTACTTTACATCAGCTAAGAGGTAGAGTTAGTCGAAATGGCTTAAAGGGGTATTGTTATCTTTTTACTAAAAAAGAACCAACTCGTAGGCTTAAAGAGTTTTGTAAAACTTTAGATGGTTTCAAGATAGCAGAGCTTGATTTAAAACTACGAGAGGGTGGGGATTTGCTTAGAGGTGATAAGCAGAGTGGAAAACAGTTTAAGTTTTTTGACATGAGTGAAGATGAAAATATTTTAGAAGAGGTGAAAAATGAATGGAGTTAGAAGAATAGTTAGTTTGGTACTACTTGTAGGTGGGTTGTTTGGATTTTCATTTTTTAAAAGTACAGTTTCAAAAGAGAATCTTTTTTCTGTGAGTATCCAACAAAACTTTTGCAGATTTCATAAAAATAAAAAAGAGTGTAGAAGTTTAAATAGAAATAGTTTTGTTCAAAATAACTTTACACTGCATGGACTTTGGCCACAACCTAGAAGTCGTCATGATTGCTCAAATAAATATGATAGGATTGATAATGCTTTATGGAGTGAATTAAGAGTAAAAATGCCTGGAGTTATGAGTGGTTTAGCTAAGCATGAGTGGAGAAAGCATGGGAGTTGTTATGGAAAGAGTGAGCAGGGGTATTTTAAAGATTCTTTGAAACTTCTTGATGAAGTTAACAAAAGTGCTTTGAGGAATTTTGTATTTTCTCATAAGGGTAAAGTTGTTACGAAAGAGCAAATAAACCAAGTACTAAAACAGCCTAGAAAAGTACAACTTGTTTGTAAAAAAGGATATATAAGTGAGATTAGATTTTCTTTAAAAGGTGATATATCTAAGAATAGTTTAGAAGAGTTACAACAAGGTGCAAAATCACTTCATGGTGGATGCCAAAGAGGTAAGATTTAAGACTTTTGGATAATATAAAAGAAAAAAAATAGGGATGTTTATGATTTTAGATTTTGATATAAAAGAAGAGAGTGTTGAAAATATTGATGCTGATTTGGAGATAGTTTTTGTTGTAGAAAAAAACTTTTCTCATAAGTGGGTTAGAGATGAAAAGCTTTTAAAATCTTTGGGATTTGAGGGTGAAGATGGTGAAGTTTGTTTGCTTGCTGAGAGTAAAAGACTTTATGTAGGAGTAGAGAGTTTTGATAAAGATGATATGAGAGGTGCTATATCTACTGCACTAAATAGCATAAAGAAGACAGAGTTTAAAATTGTTAAAATTGGCTCATATGTAGATGCTTGTCCAGTTTCATATATGAAAGGATTAGTTGAGGGTGCAATACTTGGAACTTATGAGTTTGATATGTATAAGAGTAAGAAGAAAGAGAAAAAAAATAAAACTCTTTTAGTTAGTTTAGAAGATGCAAGAGAAGTGCCTTTAAATCTCTCTCATGCAAAAAAATCTTTGGAAGAAGCAAAAATCATAGCAGAGGTTACAAACAATGCTAAAACAATAGTAAATCAAGCTCCAGATGAGATGACTCCAGCAAAACTAGCTGAATATGTACAAAACTTAGCGAGTGAGCTAGATGATGTGGAGTGTTTTGTAGGAGATGAGAAGTTTTTACAAGAACAAAAGATGGGAGCATTTTTAGCAGTTTCTCGTGCTTCAGAGCATCCACCTAGATTTATACATCTAACTTACAAGCCAAAAGAGGCAAAAGAGAAGTTTGTATTTGTTGGTAAAGGGCTTACTTATGATAGTGGTGGGCTTAGTTTGAAACCTGCTGATTTTATGGTTACTATGAAGTCAGATAAAAGTGGTTCGGCTTCTGTTATCTCTATATTAGAGGGAGTTGCAAAACTAAAACTTCCTTTTGAAGTTCATGCGATAGTTGGTGCTTGTGAAAACATGATAGGTGGAAATGCTTACAAACCTGATGATGTACTAGTAGCTAAAAATGGAAAAACTATCGAGATAAGAAATACAGATGCTGAGGGAAGACTGGTGCTTGCTGATTGTCTTTGTTATGCTAGTGAGTTAAAACCTGATTACTTAGTTGATATGGCGACTTTAACGGGAGCTTGTGTTGTAGCAGTTGGAGAGTACACAGTTGGGTTAATGGGACACAATAGTAAGACAAAACATGATGTTTTAAAAGCATCAAAACATAGTGGTGAACTTTTTGCAACTTTACAGTTTAATAAGTATCTTAAAGAATTAATAAAAAGTGAAGTAGCTGATGTTTGTAATATTGCTTCAAGCAGATATGGTGGAGCTATAACAGCAGGACTGTTTTTAGATAACTTTGTAGCTGATGATGTTAAAGATAAGTGGATGCACTGGGATATAGCTGGTCCGGCATTTGTAGAGAAAAAGTGGGGATATAACCAACACGGAGCTAGTGGAGCTGGAGTTAGACAAGCTCTTTACTGGATGAGTGGAAAACTAAGTAGAAAAAAACATTAAGGAATGATATGGGAATAAGTGTAGGTATAGTAGGGTTACCAAATGTAGGAAAATCAACAACTTTTAATGCTTTAACAAAAGCACAAAATGCAGAGAGTGCAAATTATCCATTTTGTACGATAGAGCCAAACAAAGCTGTTGTACCAGTGCCTGATGAGAGATTGGGTGAGCTTGCTAAGATAGTAAATCCTGAGAAGATACAGTACTCAGTGATAGAGTTTGTTGATATAGCTGGTCTTGTAAAAGGTGCTAGTAAAGGTGAGGGGCTTGGAAATAAATTTCTTAGCAACATAAGAGAAGTAGAAGTGATACTTCATATGGTAAGATGTTTTGATGATGGAAATATTACTCATGTAGAGGATACAGTAGATCCTATTAGGGATATAGAGATAATAGAGAGTGAATTAATATTTGCTGATATGGAGCAACTTGATAGAAAGATTGATAAGCTAACTCGTGAGGCAAAGGCAAATAAAAAAGAAGCTAAGGCAGCACTTGAGATAGCAAATGAGCTTAAAGAGCATCTTGAAGAGTTAAAGCCTGTTTCTACATTTAACAAAAAAGATGATGATATTTTCATAGAATTAAACAAAGAGCTTAGATTTTTATCTGGGAAAGATATTATCTATGCCGCTAATGTTGATGAAGATGGACTTTTAGAAGATAATGATTATGTAAAGAGTGTTCAAGAGTATGCAAGTCAAAAAGGAAGTGATGTTATCAAGCTTTGTGCTAAGATAGAAGAAGAACTTGTAGGACTTGAAGAAGATGAAGCAAAAGAGTTTTTGAGTGATTTAGGAGCTGATGAGAGTGGTTTAGAAAAGATTATCAAAACTGCATTTGCTAAGTTAAATCTTATCTCTTACTTTACTGCTGGAGTAAAAGAGGTAAGAAGTTGGACTATCACAAAAGGTTGGACTGCTCCAAAGTCTGCATCAGTTATACATAATGACTTTGAAAAAGGATTTATCAGAGCTGAGGTTATTAGTTATGAAGATTTTATAGCTTGTGGTGGAGAGGCTGGATCTAAAGAAGCTGGTAAGATGAGGTTAGAGGGGAAAGAGTATATAGTAGCTGATGGTGATGTTATGCACTTTAGGTTCAATGTCTGATATAATAGAGATGATTTTATAAAAAGGAGTTGTCATGGGGGCTTTAAAATTAGAAGATATTCCTAGTTATAGTTATGAAGATTATAAACATTGGGAAGGTAGATGGGAGCTTATATATGGAGTTCCTTATGCGATGGCACCTATGCCAACACTTAGACATCAAAGAATTAGTAACAATATAGCTTTTGTTTTGAAAAAAGAGTTAGCTGGTTGCAAAAGATGTAAAGCTTTGTTACCTGTTGATTGGAAAATATCTAAAAATACTGTAGTTCAACCTGATAACTTAGTTGTTTGTGATGAACCATTTTTAGAAAAAACTCATATAAAAAAAGCTCCTAAAATCATCTTTGAAGTACTTTCTAACTCTACTAGAAAAAAGGATATGACTACAAAGTTTGAGATTTATGAAGAGGAGGGAGTAAAGTATTATGCGATTGTTGACCCTGATGATGATTTTGTGAAGATTTATTCGTTAAAAGATGGAAGATATATAAAGATTTTTGAGACAGAAAATGAAAAGTTTGAGTTTAACTTAGATGAGTGTGATGCAAAAGTAGAGTTTGATTTCTCTTTGATTTGGGATTAAAATCAAACATCTTTCTTGTCATGAAGGAGTTCTTCTAAAAGTGTAGTTGCATAGCTACCTTTTGGAAGGAAAAAGTTTAACTCCATCCAAGCTTCTTCTTTTTTATATGTAGCTTTCAAATTCTCAGGAAATATCCAAGCAAATCTTCTAGCTCCATTCATCTTTTCGCAAAATTCTTCACAATCTTTTGTTATATCTCTTTCAAAATTTCCTGCTAACCCTTCTGCAGTTGGAGTTTTTTTACCAACTAAGAGCCCAGTTACAGTAGTATCTTTTTTGAAAAATCTACTACTTTCTTCCTCTATATCTTCACATAAAAACACTCTTCCATAAGGGTAGTGAGAGAGTCTATCTCCTGGGAGAAGTTTAAAGTAGTTTGGAGTTGCTTTTATCTTTTTTATTATCTCTTTTGGAAAATTAAATAGTTCAAATAGTTCCTTTTGATTAAAGGAGTTAAAAAGCTTACTTATCTCTACTCTTTTAGAAAGCCAAAGATTAAAAAGGTGGCTTTGATATGCAGAGATGAAGAAGTTTTTCATCTTTTTGTTTCTCTCTTTTTTCTTCCCTGTTAAGATCGCTCTTCCAAGGTTGTAGTTATTTCCATCTTTACCAAATCTTTGATAGCCAAAGTAGTTTGGGATACCATTTTTTTCTATCACTTTAGAGACTTCTTTTATGATTGTTGCCTGAGTTGGATTTACTTTTTTTAATCTTATAAAGAAACGATTTCCTTTTAAGTGTCCTATTTTTATCTTATTATTATGATAAGTTTTTTCAACTATTTTTATCTTTGGATGTGAAAAGTTTGATAGTTTTTCTTCATGTTTTTTGTGGATTGAGATAAATTGAGTTGTAAAACCATCTTTGTCTTTAAGTCCTGCATATCCAAAATCCCTAACCTTTGCTCCACAAACTTCACTCAAGGCTTGCAGGGCTCCCCAAGTTGTAGTGTCTTTTTTCCTTATCTTTAAAACTAGATGCTCTCCTTCTCCACTAAACTCATATAGAGGGATTTCCTCTACTATAAAGTTGTCTGAGTTTTTGTTAAAGTGTACTTCTATTTTTGGGTGGTTGTAGGCATATAGTCTATTCAAAGTGATTTTCTCCACATATATTTTTGTAACTTCCATTTACTACTTTTGCAAAGATAGTTAATGGGGTATTATGCTTTTTAGCAATATCCTTTATACTATCTAAGTTTTCTTTTTTAAATCCAAAGAGTATCTCATACTCCTCTCCACTACAAAGTTCATCTTTACTTAAATCTTTTAAAAATTCAAATCCGACTTTGTTGATTTTGCTTAGTCTTGATAAATCTTTGCTAAGTCCATCAGATATATCAACTGCTGCTTTTATAAAAGAGGAAGCTTTATAAAAAAACTTATCTTTTAAAATAGGGGTTACAAACTTTGAGTTTTTTTCTATACTTTCACCTTTAAAAAGTTTTTCTAAATCTTTTTTTACAGTTCCAAGTTCTCCTGTGTATGCAACCAAATCCCCTAGTTCTAATTTTTTTCTATATATTGGGTTAGTAGCTTTTGAGATTATTGTTATGGAGATATCTAGTTTATCTCCTGCTACTGTATCGCCACCTATTATCTCTATGCCAAATTTTTGACAAGCTTTTAAAAATCCTTTGTGTAGATTTTCTATCTCTGTTTTAGATATATTTGATGGTAGTTTTAAGCCTAAAAGAGCATATTTTGGATGAGCATTCATGACAATGGCATCTGATATATTTACAAGCATTGCTTTATATGAGATTTGTTCCAAACTCATCCACTCTCTTTTAAAGTGTATATCTTCGCAAAATAGGTCTTTTGAGTAAACAAAATCCTCTATAACTGCTCCATCATCACCAATATATGAGTTTTTAAAAAGATTTATAGTGTAGTTTTCTTTATTCATGATGAAATTCTAGCAGAGAAAATTTAGGAAGTTCTGATATAATAGTTTTATTACAAAAAATTATATAAAGGACAGGTTTTATGAGTGTACCTATTTATCAGTATGATGCTGTTATAGTCGGTGCTGGATTAGCTGGTTTGGCTGCTGCCAAGGAGTTAAAGAGTGCTGGAAAAAATGTTGTTGTTTTAACAAAACTTCATCCCCTAAGAAGTCACAGTGGAGCTGCACAAGGTGGTATAAATGCTGCTTTAGCAGATACAGATAGTGTTGATTCGCACGAGTTTGATACAGTTAAGGGAAGTGATTACTTAGCTGATCAAGATTGTGTTGAGTTTATGTGCCAAACTGCACCTGAGGCTATCAGATGGGCAGAGAAAATGGGAGCTGTTTTTAGTAGAAATGAAGACGGAACGATAGCTCAAAGACCATTTGGTGGACAATCTCATCCTAGAGCTTGTTATGCAAAAGATAGAACGGGGCTGACACTTTTACAAACTATATTTGAGCAAGCTAACAGAGTTGGTGTTGATTTTAAAGATGAGTGGTATGTTGGAGATATAGTTTATGATGACGATAATTCTACTGTGAAAGGTGTTGTTGCTTATGATATTAAAACTGGTGAGAGTGCGATATTTAATGCAAAAGCAGTAATGTTCGCGACTGGTGGGTATGGTAGAGCTTTTAAAATAAACTCAAATGCTCATGCAAATACTGGAGATGCACTTTCTATAGTTGCAAGAGCTGGACTTCCACTAGAAGATATGGAGTTTGTACAGTTTCATCCAACTGGACTTGCTGGAACTGGAATTCTTATGAGTGAAGCAGCTAGAGGAGAGGGTGGAAAGCTACTAAACAGTGAAGGTGAAAGATTTATGAGTAAATATGCACCTTCAAAAATGGAGCTTGGACCTAGAGACTTGGTTAGTAGATCGATAACTCAAGAGATACTTGAAGGTAGAGGAGTTGGTCCTGATAAAGATGCAGTTTATCTTGATCTTACTCACTTAGGTGAAGAGAAGATTATGGAAAGACTTCCTGAGCTTAGGGATTTAGCTATAACATTTTTAGGACTTGATATGGTAAAAGAGCCTATCATGATAGCCGCAACAGCTCACTACTCTATGGGTGGAATTCCTGTAACAAAAGAGGGACATGTAAGAAAATCTCCTAGTGAAACAGTAAAAGGATTTTATGCAGCTGGTGAGTGTAGTTGTGTAAGTGTTCACGGAGCTAACAGACTTGGAGCAAACTCAGTACTTGAAGCATTACTTTTTGGTAGAGCAGTTGGAAAAACTATTGCTGGTGATTTAGACTCTCTTAGCTTGGAGAGTGTTGAATCAAACTCAGCTGATACTTTTATGAATGAGATGGAAAACATACTCAAAAATAATGGTGATGAAAGAGTTCCAGCTTTAAGAAGTGAACTTCAAGAAAGTATGACTAGAAATGCTGGTGTTTTTAGAACAGAAGAGTCTTTAAAGAAACAAAAAGAGGTTTTAAAAGATTTAAGAGCTAGATTTAAAAACATAAGAATAGACGATAAATCAAAAGTATATAACACTGATCTTCAAGAAGCTATTGAGCTTGGACATATGCTTGATTTTTCAGTTTTTATAGTTGATGGAGCATTGGCAAGAAAAGAGAGTCGAGGGGCTCATTTTAGAAATGATTATCCAACTAGAGATGATAAGAAGTTTTTAAAACATACTTATGCATACATGAGTAAAAGAGGTGCTGTTAAGTTAGAGTATGGTGATGTGGTTTTAGGTAAGTTTGAACCACAAGAAAGAACTTATTAGGAAGAGCAATGGTTAGTGAAAAAAAGAAAAAATTGTTATTTAATGTCTTTAGATTTAATCAAGGGAGCGACTATCTGCCTCACTATGATAAGTTTGAAGTAGAAGTAGGTGGTGCAGATGTTGTACTTGATGTACTAAACAAGATAAAATGGGAACAAGATGGAAGTCTTAGTTATAGAAGAAGTTGTCGTCATGGTATCTGTGGAAGTTGTGCTGTAAAAGTAAATGGAAAAGCAACTTTAGCTTGTAAAGTTAGAGTTAGTGAACTTGTTGATATTTTTGGAGAAGAACTTACGATAGAACCTCAAGATAAAAGTAGAGCTATAAAAGATATGGTTATAGATAAGTCAAATTTTTGGGAAAAATATAATTCAGTTCAACCATACTTAGTAGCTGATATAGATGAAGCACCTAAAAAAGAAAACTTAGTTAAGCCTGAAGATGCTGAGAAAATAGACGAAGCTGATTATTGTATCCAATGTGGTAACTGTTACTACTCTTGTCCTGCTGTGGAGGCAAACCCTGATTATATCGGACCTGCTCACTTAGCACTAGCTTATAGATTTAATGCTGATGTTAGAGATGGTGCGAAAAAAGAGAGATTAACTGATGTTAACAGACTAGGAAGTGGTATTTGGGATTGTGTTAAGTGTTATGAGTGTGCAGTTGCTTGTCCTAAAGAGTTAGATCCAATAGGGAAGATAACTAAACTTCATCAAATGACATTCGCTGAAAACTTAGAAGAGAATAATGTAGCTACTAGACATGCAGTTGGATTTAAATGGTCTATCGTAAAACACGGAATCTTAGATGAGGGTGAACTTGTAAAATACTCAGAGGGAATACCGGCTGTAATGAAGCATATACCAGAAGCAATAGCAATGTTTAAAAAAGGAAAAATCGTTATGCCTTGGAATATGCCAAAATCAAAAAATCTTGATGAGATTAAAAAACTTGTAGAAATAGCATCAACTGCTAAATTTAAGGGGAAATAAGATGGCAAAATTAAAATATGCACTTTATACTGGATGTACAGCAAGAGAAAGTACACCTGAACTTTTAAAATCAACTTTAGCTATCGCAAAAGCTTTAGATATTGAGCTTGTTTTACTAGATGAAGCAAGTTGTTGTGGGGCGAGTCATCTTCAAGATTTTGATGATATGTTGAGTCTAACTCTAAATGCTAGAAATATTTGTTATGCAGAGAAATTAGGTTTGACTATGGTTACTATTTGTAACACTTGTCAGTTAAACACTGCTATGACTAAACATAGACTTGACCATGATGAAAATTTAAAAGCAGAGGTAAACTCTAAGCTTGGTGAAGTAGGGTTAGAGTATCAAGGAAGTAGTGAAGTTAAACACTTTTTATATGCCTTGATTGATGACTTAGGACTTGATGCTATAAAAGAAAAAGTAGTAAATCCACTAAGTGATAGACATATAGCAGCTTTTTATGGTTGTCATAACATAAGACCAGAAGAATTAGCACATGAGAGTAATGGTGGAGAGAGTTCATATAATCCTACATCTATTGATAGACTAATTCTGGCACTTGGAGCTCAAAATGTAGAGTATGAGCATAAAAATAAATGTTGTGGATTTCATGTAGAGCTACAAAATCCAAAAACTGCAAACAAACTAAGTGCAGATGCTATGCTTGATGCAATAGATCAAGGAGCAGAGGTTATGGTTACTCCTTGTCCACTATGTCATTTAAGAATGGATGTACAACAACATGGAATCTCAAAAGAAGCTGGAAGGGATGTACATATACCTGTACTTCATCTTCCTCAAATGATAGGTTTAGCTCTAGGTATATCTCCAACGGAGCTTGGAATAGAGCATCATGTAACTGATGTTGCTTTTGTGGAGTAAGGATGTCAAACTTAGCTTACATTGAACACTATAGTGTAGATGAATGGAAGCTATGGGAAGGAGATTGGGAGTTAATCTATGGAGTGCCATATGCTATGGCTCCTTCTCCTATTTATGGTCATCAGTTTGTTATGGGAAAAATCTATAGACAATTAGATGAGGGACTTGATGAGTGTGAAAAGTGTCAAGCTCTTGTTGAGATAGATTATTTTATATCCAAAGATACTGTTACTAGACCTGATGTGCTTGTTATTTGTTATGAACCTAAAGAGAAAATTACAAAGGCTCCGAAAATAATCTTTGAAGTTGTTTCAAAATCTTCAAAAAAAAGAGATGAGATTATAAAAAAAGAGCTATACTTTGATGAAAAAGTTGAATACTACTGCTTAGTTTATCCTGATAAAAAAGAATCTATTATATATAAACTTGATAATGATGAGTACAGATATGAGGGTAGATTTGCTCAAAATAGTTTTGAGTTTGAAGTTGAGGGATGTAAAATCGACTTTGATTTTAAAAAGATATGGAAAAATAAATAAGATAAACTTTATCCTTTTAATGATATAATATAAATCCAAACTAAAAATAAGGAGAAAACATGCCTAAAATAAATAGATATGTAGATATAGATACAGTTGAGAGAGAAGCTAAGAAAGATTATATAGATAGACATTCACCATTTATTCACTGTGCTAGTAGTGCTAAAAAAGGTGAAAGTTTTGAAGTAACAGTTAGAATGGGAGAGGAATATACTCACCCTGATGATTTTGATCATTATATAGCTAGTATAGCTCTTTACAATGGAGATGTGCTTTTAGCAAAAGCTGAGTTTATGGCTGGAGCATTAGGAAATGAAAAAGGACATCAGAGAGTTACTTTTAATATCGTACCAACTACCAATAAGTTAAATCTTGTTGCTCAAGCATACTGTACAAAACATGGTATTTGGGAAAATGAGCCAGTTGTTGTTGAGGTAGCTTAACAAACTTCTAAATCCCTTTATCAAAAGAGTAGCTTTTTACCTCTCTTTTGATATAATTGTCTATGCAAAGATATAAATTACTCAAAAAACTCTATCATGAAAGACTCATAGGAGTCCAATACTTTGATGATATAAAACCTACAAAACCTATAAATGATATAGTATCAAAACTTGATAGTTTTGAAAAGCTTAGACAAAAAGTTTTTTCATGTAGTCTTTGCGAACTTAGTAAAAGTAGAAAAAATATAGTCTTTGGAGAGGGTGATGAGAGTGCAAATCTGATGTTTGTAGGAGAAGCACCAGGATTTTATGAGGATGAGAGTGGAAAGCCTTTTGTTGGAAGAGCAGGGGAACTTTTGACTAATATTATAAAATCTGTACTAGAGCTTGATAGAAGTGAAGTATATATAGCAAACATAGTAAAATGCAGACCTCCAAACAATGCAACTCCAACTTTAGAGATAGCAAATATGTGTAAAGGTTATCTTTTTAAGCAAATAGAGTTAGTTAAACCAAAGATAATAGTAGCTCTAGGAAGTACTGCTTACAAATACTTAACAAATGATATGCAAACAAATATAAGTAAAATAAGAGGCATAGTGATAGACTTTGATGGTATAAAGTTGATACCGACATTTCATCCTAGTTTTTTGCTTAGAAATCCTAGTGCAAAGAGGGATGTTTTTATAGACATGAAAAAAGTAAAGGCTATGTTATGAAAAAAAGAGTTTTTGTTTTGAGTATAGTTATGGTTGTTAGTTTAAATGCAGGGTGGATAACTCCTGATAATGAAGCAAATCTTGGTGAACCGATAGAGTTACCACAAGAGGGGGTTGCTACTACTCAACCAGTTCAAAATCAGACTAATAGTTCTAGTGTTTTGGGTGAAGAGGTTGAGCCTCAGATACCAGAAGTGAGAGAGGTTAGTATAGATGATTTTAAAAGACTTGGTAGTCTTAAAATAGCTTTACTTGTTCCAAAAAGAGTGATAGGAAGTTACAGTAAAAAAGTTTCAAATGCTATTTTGAGTTATTTGGTTCATCGTGGGATGGATTTTGAGTTTGAAGTTTTTGATAGTGGGGACGAGAGTGGCGAAAATATAGCTACAGCTTTAGCTAAAATAAAAAATAAGGGTTATAACTACATCATAGCTCCTGTTACAAAAGATGGGGCATTTATGGTGTCTGAATATGAAAAAGACTCGATAGTTTATATACCTACGGTAAATAAAAAATCAAGTGCAATTGTGAGTGGGAATATTATATTTGGTGGGATAGATTACAAAAATCAGATAAAAAAGCTTCTTGATTATACAAATGATAAGTTAGCAATCCTTAGTGGTTCAAGTCAGGTTGCTAGGGAGTTAACAAGTGATGTGATGAGTTTGTACTATAATCCAAATATATACTTAAAAAGTATAGAAAATAGTACAATAAATCCAAAATATCTTTTAAAAAATAATAATAATTTTCAGAATGCTTCAATATTTTTAAATATGCCTTTGGTTACAAGTGCATCGATAGTTTCAAGCTTTGCAACTTATAATATAAAGCCATTTGGACTATATTCAACTCAAGTAAACTATTCTCCACTGCTTTTTAACATGATACAACAAAAAGATAGGCAAAACTTTTATATAGCAAACTCCATAGGATATGTAAACTCAAAACTAAATGACATAGCCCAAAACTTAGGAGTTAAACTAAAGTATAACTGGGTAGCTTATAGTTCGGTTATAGGTGTGGATAAAATATACAGTAGATTTTATGATAGTGAGCCGATATTTTATGAAGATATGGTAGGACATGAGATAAAGTATAAAGATAGAGTTGTAAAGATAGTTGGTGATGAGTTTAAGAGGGTTAAGTGATGATAGGTGAGAGAAGTAGAGTATATGGTAAAACTAAGTCTTATAGTATAGAGAATTTAAAAAGAATTTTTGCTTTAAAAAGTTTTGATTTTGTAAAGATAGTTGTTTTATTTGGAAGTAGGGCGAGGGGAGATAGTAGTATAAGAAGTGATTACGACTTTGCTATGCTTTTTGATAGAGATTTTGATGATGGTTGGGGTATAAAATCAAAAGCATATATAAAAGTGCAAGAAGAGTTTAGTTTTGGTGATAGAGATTTTGATATAGTAGATATTGAGAGTGCTGATAGAGTGATAAAAAATAGTATTTTAGAAAAGTTTGTATTATTAAAAGGAAGTGAAGATGAATTTCGAAGATTACTTGCAAAAAAGTAAAGATATAGCAGATGAAGAAAAAGAGATACTTGATTTATTGTCATCAAAAGGTGTTGATACTTTAAGTAAAATAGAGATAAGAGCAGTAAAAAGTTCTCTTCAAACTTTGATAGAAAATTCTATCGGTAAAGCAAAAAAGATTTTAAAATACTATAATTGCCCAATAGTTCCTAGTAGAAGTAAAGATGCTGTTTATTTTTTGTATGAGTGTGGAGCTATAAGTGATGAAATGTATAGAGGTTTAGTATCTGCCATAGGGTTTAGAAATTGTTTAGTTCATGATTATATGAAATTTGATGTTGATATTATGTTTAAAATACTAAAGGAAAAAAGATATATGGATATTTATGATTTTATAGTTGGTGATTCGAAGTATTCTAAAACAGTGGTTAGTAGGATAGAGAGCTATAGTTTATAGTTTGAGATTTATTTTGATGTAGTTTAGATAAGTCTTTATATCATCAAGTTTATCTAAAGTTTGTTTGCATATCTGTTGATAGTCTATTTTTTCATAGTGATGAGCTAAAAAGTTTCTAAAAGATGCAATTTTTGCAAAGTCATAGGCAAATTCTGCTGGGATTATATTGTGTTCTCCAAGTAGGTCTATACTTTCATAGTAGCTTTCAGATTTTGGGATTTTTTTGTATTTTATAACCATTTCTGCTAAGGCTATAGAGCTATCAGCTACTAAGTATATGTTGTGTAAAAGAGCACTTTGATATAGTTTATCTTTTACAAATCTTTCTTCACATTCACTTTTTATACTATCTATGAAGTTTAGATTTTCTTCTATTGAAAATATTTTTTTTTCTATTCTATGCAACATCTATCATCCTTTGAAAAACTTGAAAGTCAAGTATATCATGATGCTTTGTAACTTCGAACATTTCTCTGCTATCATCTGGTGAGTCTTTTAGTAGTATATGGTTATCTAGTATATCTTTAAGGAGAGAGTAGCTTTTTGTTTCATTTAAAATTATTAAATCAATCTCTTTATTTAGTAGTTTTGATAAATCAAGGTGAATTCGAAGTTTTTTATCAAATATATCTGTGTCGTTTTTTAAATATAAGGCTATATCTATATCACTTATTTGTGTAAAATTATTTTTTGCATATGAACCAAATAGATAGGCAAAAAGTATATCATTGTTAAGATTTAGATAGTTTTTTATTTCATTTATCATGACTCAATTATAACATTTAAAAAATAAATGTTTAAAGGTGACTACTTTTATATTTTTGTGAAGCTAAAACTATACTTTTATGTGATGATTTTGGTAGGTTAGTGTTTTTAATATCATATGTTAAACTTCTATAAAATTCACCTATATCATTAGTTATATTAGCTTTTATAGGATTGTATTCGATATATTTATGCAATGCTATAAGATAAAGCTCATTTTGAATATATTTTGACACATATCTATCTTGCCAAAGATGACCAATTCTATTGTATTTTTTGTTGAAATACTGTGCATAATTAGAATTTAGTTTTCTCATGCCAGCTGAGAGATTATCTCTTTGATTTTCTATAAGAAGATGATAGTGGTTATCCATCAGTATATATGAGTGTAAAATAAAATCATAGCTAATAAATACTTCATCAAGTAGTTTTAAGAAGTAGTCTTTATCACTTCTGTTTCTAAAGACATTTTGTCTTGCTACACCTCTGTTTATAATATGATGGAAACCTGGTTGTGTTACTCTTGCTCTTCTTGGCATGTTTTCTCCTAATGTTTTAGAGAATTCTATAGTAAGATTTAGAAAATTGGAAGAAATATTTCATTTTGAAATATTTACTAAAGCAAAGAAGTGTAGAAAAGTAGCGATTTAAAGTATTTTAATAAAGGGCTCCGACCCCGAAAAACGACCTGACCCTAAAGCCCCATTTATTAAAGTGTTTTTTAAGCTTTTAAATCAGCATGGTTAATAGTGTCTTTTGCGACAAATACTAGACCTGCAAAAAATATAACAACTACAATAAATACAAATAGTTCTAACATTATATTTCTCCTATTTCATCAATTTTTTTATAAGCTCTTTTATTTATAATAAAAATTATAAATGTTAATATAATAATTATTAGACCGTTCAATAGTGTTAAGCTTACTTTTTGCTTTTCATAATTTTGAACAAACCAAGCGATTAAAGATAAGTTTGTAGCGATCAAAATACTAAATACCACTTTCAACCATCCTAATTCTTCTTTTAATTTGTCTAGTTTTGGCATACTCATCCTTAATATCTTATACATAAGTACATTACACTATAGCAAAATACTATCAGACTAATTATACTAAAAAAAGATTAATAGAGAGAAAAATTAAAGTATTTTTATAAAGGGCTCCGACCCCGAAAGAAATTTTTTACTCTTGCTCTTCTTGGCATGTTTTCTCCTAATGTTTTAGAGAATTCTATAGTAAGATTTAGAAAATTGGAAGAAATATTTCATTTTGAAATATTTACTAAAGCAAAGAAGTGTAGAAAAGTAGCGATTTAAAGTATTTTAATAAAGGACTCCGACCCCGAAAGTTGATTTTAATAAAGGACTCCGACCCCGAAAGTTGATTTAAAGTATTTTAATAAAGGACTCCGACCCCGAAAGTTGTGAAAAAAAAGAAAAACTAAAGAGGAAAACCTCTTTAGTTTAAGAAGAAATAATTCTTAGAATTTTTTACTAAGAACAATTCTTACATGTTGTTTATCATGATC
>JALVVR010000069.1 GCA_027023305.1 Campylobacterales bacterium
TAGCTATCGCTCCTCCTACAAGTGAGTGTATAACTGTTTTTGCTGGTAGGTTGTCTTTTATCGCTGATTCATGACCTATGTACTTAAATGTTTCTGCACTTATTTGGTTTAGTGAGTTGTTTTTTAGTAGTGTTTATTTGGAAAGTAAAATGGGTGTTATGAAGTTAAATTATTTTCATGAAGGGCTAAGACCACCCTCATGTATAAGTTTTTTTAAAGTGCAATGATGAGTAAATCATGAAGGAGACAAGCCACTTATTACTTAATCCTCCTCATCTTCCTCATATGATTCTATCGCTTCATCGAGAATTTGATTTATAAATGTTTCAAAGTCTCCATATCTTTCAAAAACTTCTCCACTTGCATCTATATCCACAACTTCCCAATTATTTTTTGAGTCAAAGGCATATACATATTCGCCCATATCACTAGCAAAAATATACATACCTTCCAATTCCTTAATCTCTCTGCCATATATATTTTTATAATCTACTATCTTATCATCTATCCAAAATAAAGAACTTAACATACCAAAACCATATTCATATAAAAAATTTATATATTCTTTAGGTGCACTATTTAACTCTTTATAATATTTATTAAGTATCTCATCATTTGCATTTTTTAAGGGGTTACCAAAACATTCTTTATCTAGAAATACTAGAATCTTTTCCATCTTTTTATCAATACTATCCATTGCTTATCTCCCAAATAATTCATGAGCAGGACCACCTACTCTATGAATTCCATTTTTTCCTTGATGTTCAATACCATTCTTCGCAGGATGAATATTCCACCACTCATGTTTACCTCCAAACTTAACTTCTACAATATGATGTGCATCATAGTACCTAGTAAGAATTTTACCAGAATTATTAGTGTATGTTTCTTTTGGCCATTTCTGGCCAGTGTTCCTC
The DNA here is from genome assembly GCA_027023305.1 of Campylobacterales bacterium. Lineage (GTDB taxonomy): Bacteria > Campylobacterota > Campylobacteria > Campylobacterales > QNZT01 > SZUA-1377. Next base: position 918 of record JALVVR010000069.1, read on the forward strand.
TCCCACTCTTTAATAAGCTTATTTTTCTTACTTGAAGTAAAAGCTTTTCTATTTGCCTTAACTTCTGAAACACTCAACCTACTATACTTATTATTCTGTAAATCCTCTTTTAGTAACCTTAATTGTTTAGCAGGTAGTTTTCTACCTGTTATTTTTTCTATATCTCTTATGTATCTTTTTGTTTGCAAAGCAAATCTTAGACTTCTACTCTTCTTACTATTTAAATCAGTCCCTATAACCAAATCAGCTAATGCAAATGCATCATCTACGGTTATATCTCCATCAAGAAGTGTCATGACATCATCTGCAATATCCATACCTTCTTCTTTAAATATCTTTTTAAGTTTTTTTACATTTAATTTGTTTCCTATTTTATATATCTTTCTACCAACTTTTGCTAGTGTGATAAGTAGTCTTAGATTATTGTTTTCTACTACACTTTTACTCATCTCTTGTGAGATTGCTAAGTCTTTGTTAGATATATCTCCTTTAGCTTGGATGGTTACTGCTCCACTTACTACTGAACTTATCGCTTTTGCTTTTGTTATTATGTTTTCTATATCTTGTAGTGATGCATTTGGTTTGTTTTGTAGTTCTTTTTTTACATACTCCCCAACAACATGCCCAGTAGCTGTAGCGATAGCTCCTGCACTAAAGTCTCCTCCTTTTAGTTTAGCTATAGCTCCTCCTACAAGTGAGTGTATAACTGTTTTTGCTGGTAGGTTGTCTTTTATCGCTGATTCGTGTCCTATGTACTTAAATGTTTCTGCACTTATTTGGTTTAGTGAGTTGTTTTTTAGATTATCTATATAACTCCCACCATATACTGCTGTCTCTACTCCTGTTGTTAGTACTGTGTTTTGTATGTTTTGAGCTAGTTTTGTTGTATCATGATCTACTACTTTTAAGTCTATAAAACTATCTGCATAGCTTACTACTCCTGCTTTTACTGCTCCTTTTACCATGGAGTCTAGGTCTAGTTTTAGGCTATTTCCTGTTATGGCTGCTGTGATTAGTTGGGTTAGGGCTTGTCTTACTAGGTTTTTTATAGCTGCATTTACTGCTGTTTTTATTGCTGCTTCCATAGTTGCTTGTGTTGCTGCAGTACCTGTCCCTCCTGTCATCACTGTTACTATAGCTTGGACTATGATTTGTCCCATTTGGCTTATAGTCTTTGTCTTTTGATACCAATCTTTACTTTGTAGTTTTGCTTTGATTTGGTTTATCTGTGCATTTGTTAAGTTTTTGTTTTGAGCTGTGATGGTTTTTATGATGTTGTTTGTATTTAGTGAGTCTTTTAGTGTTTGTCCGTTAAATACTATCTTATCACCTACTTTTATACTTGCTTCTACTGCTGTATCTTTTATCTGTCCTTGGCTTATGATAGTTCTTGTTAGGATTCCACTCTTATCACTAAAGTGTGATTCGTAGTTTGTATCTTTTGCTTCTATGATATTTAGTATCTGTGTTGTTATATCTGCTTGGTTTGCTTTTAAGGGTGTGTTAGTTGTTTTTAGGGTTTGGTTTTTTTGGGGGAGTTGGTTAAGTTAAACTATTTTCATGAAGGGTTACGAGCCCTCATTGTTTATAGGGATAAGTTTGGGGAGGTTTTGTTTTTGGAGGAGGATTTTTGGGGGGGGGAGATAGTTAACTCTTTATAACCCCATCAAGTCTAGCTTGAAAAAAATCTCGTATCTTTTCTTTTGATATTATCTCTTTTGGTTCAAGATATTCTATATTGTCATCATCTATATCATCTATATAAAGCAGAGCGATAGCAAATAATTTAAAGTTAATACCCTCGACAATATTTTTGCTCTGCTCGAAAATCTCTTTTAAACTCATACCATCTTTGACTAAAAAATACAAATCATAATAGTCACGATACTTAGCTCTTAAAAACATTACATTTACTTTCATACTTGAGATTGATTCAAGAGATGCAAGATTAAACCTTTTTACTTTTTTAGGTTTTAAAAATTTCCATTTTGCATTGAAAAAGGTTACTTTTACTCCATTAAGTAAAACATCTATCTGTTCATCACTTTGACTTAGTATCTCTTTGTTTTTAAAACTTTGGATATATTCAAAAATCTCTTTTTTATCAAAACTATCTTCGTAAGTAAAAAAGTCTAAATCTTCACTTTTTCTATGGCAAAGATAAAGAGCTAGTGCTGAACCACCTACAAGTACATACTTTTCAAGAAAGTTACACTCATCAACCAGCTTTAAAAGTAAAGCCTCTGTTTTAGGAAGCAAGCATTTTAAATTTTTCAAATCTTGCATTTTTTATTTCCTTAAAATAACTACTCTCAACATCCATACCAAAAAACAGTCTTGCTAATAGTAGGTTTAGTTTTATAAATCTTTTATCATCTTTTAGTTTTTCTTCCCATACTTGCTTTATGGTTTCTTTTGAGTATAACTTAAAAGCTAGTATCAAATCATCAAAATCTCCATATTTCAGAAGATACTCTAAAAACAGTCCATCTCCTGCTTCTTTATAAGTGATTTTTTTAGAGTAAGACCAAAAAATACCTTTATTTTTTAGTTTGTTAAACAGCTCTTTTTTTGTCATTTTTTACTCCTCGATTTGCTAAGCAGTTGCTATCAAAACATCCTCTATAACCTTAGTTATATCTCCATCTAAGATAGCATCTACATTTGAGTATGGGATGTTACTTCTAGTGTCTTTTACTTGTCTGTATGGTTGTAGGACATAACTTCTTATTTGATGTCCCCAGCCTATCTCACTTTTTGAGATACCGGCTTTTTCGGCTTTTTGTTTCTCTAGTTCTAACTCATATAGTCTTGATTTTAGCATTTTCATAGCAGATGAGCGATTTTTATGTTGGCTTCTGTCGTTTTGGCATTGGACTACTATGCCTGTTTGGATATGAGTTATTCTGATAGCACTATCGGTTTTGTTTACATGTTGTCCACCTGCTCCACTTGCACGGTAAGTATCAACTCTTATATCTCTGTCTTCTATCTCTATATCTATATCATCATCAACTTCGGGAGAGACCATGACTGAGCTAAAAGAGGTATGTCTTTTGGCATTGCTATCAAATGGACTAATTCGTACTAATCTATGAATACCATTTTCTGCTTTTAAGTATCCGTAAGCATTTTCACCTTTTACTATAAAACTTACATCTTTTATACCTGCTTCATCTCCTACTTGATAATCAAGCTCTTCTACTTTAAAGTTCATTCTCTCAGCCCACCTTAGATACATACGATAAAGCATATTTGCCCAATCCTGACTCTCTGTTCCTCCAGCTCCTGGGTGGATAGATACTATGGCATTATTGGCATCATCTTCGCCACTTAGCATAACTGCAACTTCTAGTTTTATTACTAACTCTTCAAGACTTCCAGCATCATCAAACAACTCAGAGATACTATCTTCGTCCCCCTCTTCTTTTGACATCTCATAAAGCTCTTTTGTATCTTCTAGAGTATCTTTTGCATTGTTATATCTTTTTAAAAGAGATGTAAGTCTGTTTTTCTCTTTTTGTACTACTCCAGCTTTTTTAGCATCACTCCAAAAATCCTCACTTGACTCTTGAGTAGCTATATCTGCCAGCTTATTTTCTATCTCATATGGATTTACTATCTGCTTTATATTGTCGATCTTAGTTGTAAGCTTATTTAAAAGCTCGCCATACTCATAACTATCCATTTATTCCCCAAAAATGATAATATCATATATATTTTTTTTCGCAACAAGTGAAGTTGAAGTTGAAAAAGAGTTTGCAGTAGCTTTTGCTAACTTTACTTGCAAATCATCAATCTCTTGTTCCATCTCATCAATCTTATCTTTAAACTGCAAAATAATATCAACTCCAGCTAAATTTACCCCAAGATCACGAGTAAGTCTTAGGATCATGTTTATCCTATCTATATCTCTTTGAGAGTATAGTCTCATCTTTCCATTTGTACGAGAAGGGGTTACTAGTCCCTCTCTTTCATACTGTCTTAGTGTTTGAGGATGTATATTTAGTGCTTTTGCAACTACACTTATAAGGTAAACTGGTTCATCATATCCATGCATAACTCTCTCCTTACTCTGGTAATTTTTCTTGCATGATGGATGCTAAATCTGCATCCAACTCATCTGCTTTTGGTATAACAACATTTAGTTTAAGGTATAAATCCCCATAGTTTTTTGTTTTTCTGTTTATAACACCCTGCTCTTTTACTCGAAGTTTTTGCCCACTTTTTACACCTGCAGGGATTTTTACTGTTATATCTTTATAGAGTGTTTTGACATCAACTTTTCCACCAAAGATAGCTTTTTTTAGAGGTATCTCTACACTTTTGGTTAAGTTATCACCATCTCTTTGATACTCTGGAGATGATGCAACATTTACTATTAAGTATAAATCACCCTTTTGATTACTATAAGACTTTCCTTTGCCTTTTACTCTTAGTTTTTCAGCATTTTTGATACCTGCTGGGATTTTTATGTCAAAACTCTCTCCACCGTAGTTTACAGAGTGTTTCCCACCAAGGACTGCAGTATTAAAGGCGATAGTTATCTTAGCCTCTACATCTAAGTCTGGTTCGCTATATCCACTAAAGCCACCTCCAAATCCACCACTACTCCTGCCACCAAAGCCTCCACTACTAAATCCACCAAAACCTCCAGTAGCTCCTCCTCCACCAAAGATATTTCTAAGGATTTCATCAAGGTCAACATCACCTTGTCCACCTGCAAAGTCATGAAAACTTTGTCCACCAAACATGTTATCACCCATTTGGTCATACTGAGCTTTTTTCTTTTCATCACTTAAGATTTCATAAGCTCCATTTATCTCTTTGAACTTTTCTTCACAATTATCTTCTTTACAAATATCAGGGTGATATTTTCTAGCAAGTCTTCTATATGCTTTTTTTATCTCGTCTTGGGATGCATTTTCACTAACACCTAATGTTTCATATAAACTTTTAGCCACTTTTCTTCTCCGTAATTCTTAATATTTTATAAATTTATGGAGATTATAGCATAAAAGTTTAGTCTTTGTCAATCAAGTTTGTTAAATTTTTTGTAGATTTTTTTAAATGTTACTTAAATGGAAGTATAAAAGAGGGAAAATCCCCTCTTTTTATCAAAACTTATAAAGCTTCGTGATCCTCTTCACCAGTTCTGATTCTTATAACTTTTTCAACAGGAGATACAAAGATTTTACCATCTCCTATCTTTCCAGTTTTTGCTGATGTTGTTATTGCATTTAGTGCAGCTTCAAGATACTTTTCACTACTTACTACAACTTCTATCTTGATTTTTGGAAGAAAATCAACTATATACTCAGCTCCACGATATAACTCACTATGCCCTTGTTGTCTTCCATAACCTTTTACTTCTGTTACTGTCATACCTTCAATCTCAGCTGATACTAGAGCCTCTTTTACATCGTCTAGTTTGAAAGGTTTTATTACTGCTTCTATTTTTTTCAACTTCTACTCCTTATAGATTTATAGCTTCTTCACCGTGAGTAGTCTCATCAAGACCTCTTAACTCACTCTCTTCGTCAACTCTACCACCACCTGTTACAAGAGCAGATATAAAGTAAACTACTGCTGTCATTATACCACTGTAAACTATAGTTAAACCTATAGCTTTAAGTTGTGCTACTATTTGAGTTCCTAAGTTAAAGTTTTCTGGCATTAAATATGGAGCTATAAATAAAGCTGTTGCTATACTTCCCCAAATACCTACAAGACCATGAACCCAAAAAGCATCTAAGCTATCATCTACTTTAAACATTCCTTTTATCTTACTAACACCTATAAATCCTAAAGCACCACCTACAACTCCTATGATGATAGCACCCATAACATCAGCACTACCACTAGCTGGAGTAATAGCAACAAGCCCTGCAACTGCTCCTGAAGCACCACCTACAAGTGTAGCTTTTTTGTAAACTATATACTCAACTATAAGCCAACCGATAACACCTAAACTTGCTGCTACATTTGTAACTAAAAATGCATTTGCTGCAACACCATCACTTGCTACTTCACTACCGGCATTGAATCCAAACCATCCAAACCATAGAAGTGCAGAACCAAGTACCACTAAGATAGGTGAAAAAGGTTTCATCGCAGTTTTACCTAAATCTTTTCTTTTTCCAAGTATCATAGCTACTACAAATCCAGCAATACCTGCATTTATATGTACAACTGTACCACCTGCAAAATCCATCTCACCAAAGTTTAAGCTTGAACCTCCACCCCATGCCCAATGAGTAACAGGTGCATAAACAACTAAAATCCAAAGAGCTGCAAACACTGTAAAAGTAGAGAATTTAACTCTCTCTATCATAGAACCACTTGCAATCGCAACTGCGATAGCTGCAAAAGTTCCTTGAAATGCTACAAAAAGTAGTTCAGGGATAGTTTCATGTACACTCTTGTCTGTAATTCCTGCTAACATAATCTTACCAGTACCTATAAAATCCCCTGCTCCAAAAGCGATAGAGTATCCAGCAACTACCCAAACAAGAGTACCAACTGCAAATGCTATCAAACTCATACCCATTGTATTTAGGACATTTTTCTTTCTAGTAAGTCCACCGTAAAACAGTGCAAGTCCAGCAGGTGTCATAAGCATAACAAATGCCGTTGCCACAATCATCCAAGCCGTATCTGCTCCATTTATCTTAGCTTCATCTGCAAAAGCAAAAACAGGTGCTAAGAGTGCTAAAAAGCTAATCAAACCTTTTTTCATATTTTCTCCTAATAATTTTTTTACAGTCAAATTGTACCAAAAATGGATAATTTTTTTACTTTTTAATTGTATAATTTTTAATCAGTTTAAAACTTTCAATATAACTTTATATAATGACTTCATGAAAAAAAATAGGTTTATTTATCCCATGTTTTGTTGATAGTGTTTACCCAAGAGTTGGTGTTGCTACTTTGAAAATCCTAAAAGATTTGGGCTTTGAAGTGGTATATCCTAAAAGTCAAACTTGTTGTGGACAACCTATGTATAACTCTGGTTTTAAAAGTGAAGCAAAAGTTTTGGCTAAAAAGTTTTATAGTGAATTTAAAGAGTTTGACTATATCGTAGCTCCTAGTGGAAGTTGTATATCTATGGTTAAAAATCATTATAAAGATTTGCTTCAAAAAGATGAGTTTGAAGAGTTAAGCAAAAAGAGCTTTGAGATATGTGAGTTTCTTCATGACGATGTATCTATCAAAATGGGCGAAGACAAACTTGCAAACTTTAAAAAAAGTGGTGCTGAGTTTTTAGTAGGATATGATAACTCTTGTCTTATGCACTTGGCTTCTCTTGATAAGGGTGTAAAAATGCTTCATGTAGTTGAGATTTTGTCAGGGCTTACAGATGAAAGTTTTTAAAGATGCTGATTGGTTAAATAACTCTTTATGGTTTGTAAGAGATAAAAGAGATAGTGTAAGTAAAAACATCTCTGAGTGAGAAGCTTTAAGAGAGGAAGCCTCAAACATAAAAGCTCACACAATCACTCATCTTGACTCTTACTTGGAAGAGTTTGAAAAAAATGCTTTACAAAATGGCATAAAAATCCACTGGGCAAAAGATGCAAATGAGCATAATAAAATAGTAGAAAAAATCCTAAAAGAGAAAAAAGCTAAAAAGATAGTAAAAAGTAAATCCATGCTAACTGAGGAGTGTGAGCTAAATCCATACTTAGAAAAAAGAGGATATGAGATAATTGACACTGACCTTGGAGAGAGAATAGTCCAAATAGCAAAACAAAAACCATCTCATATAGTACTGCCTGCTATACATCTAAAAAAAGAGGAAGTTGCTAAGATTTTTAAAGAGGATGATTTTAATCCTGAGTATTTAACAAGTATTGCTAGAAAAAGGTTAAGAGAACATTTTGAGAGTGCAGATGTAGCTATAACTGGTGTTAACTTTGCAGTGTCAAGTGAGGGAGCGATAAATCTTCAACAGCAACTACTTGGATATAGAAGTCTTTATAAAGAGCAGATAAAAGAAAAAAAAGATATTTACTATAAAGTGGCTTTTTTTATTTTAAAAAGTCCTCTAGTTTATAGGTTAGTTATGAAGTTTACTAAGTTTATCCCCTACTATTTTTATAAAAAAGCTTGGAGTGCAAAAAGAGAGTCTCCGAAACTGGCAAAAAAAAGTTTCAAGGATATATATGAGTCGCTCTAAAATACTAAGTAGTATCAAAAAACATATAAATACAAAAGTTGAGAGAGAAAGTTTTAGCTATGAAAAAGTTGATAATATGCATGATGGGATGAAAAAAGTCCAGATAGATGAGTTTTGGATATTTTTAAGTGGTCCATCTAAAACTGCTGATATAGAGCAGAGTTTGGTTATAGGAACTCATGGGGCTAAGAGGTTGGGGGTTTATTTTAATAACTCAACTTTCGCCTATGCGAAAGCTAAGTTATTTGCATAATAAAATTTAGAACTTATAGCTCATTCCAAAATAAAAACCTTTTGAAATAATGTATGCTTTATATCCATCTTTTCTATCATATTCATTTGCACGATATCCAATTTCTGCATTTATGTTTTTATGTATCTCTTTTTTCAAAGCTGTTCTAACATCAATATGTTCATCATTTGTTGGCGAAAGTATCAATTCATTTGTCCAAACAGCTGGTAACCAAGTAGGAGTCATGTTTAACTCTACATAACCTATAGGTGTAACCATATCAAAGTTTGTTTTTGCTCTTTTTGAACAGATTTGTGTTTGATAACTGCCATCAACATATCTTAAACCTACACCTACTTTTATCTCTGTCTGCTTTACTTTCCCAGCATCTATATAGTAAATAGCATCAACTATATCAAGATCAAGTGTTGATTTAGTTATTTCATCTCTATCAAAATTTACACCATTTTGTTGCATATCTGCAGTAAGAACTTTTTTAGAATCTTGCTTAATATGTGTATAATCCAATTTAAAATTTTTATATTTTCCTTTTCCATTAAAATCTACACTAATATAAGGTGCAATTTTGCTATCAAAACCTCTTTCGTTTAAATTTATAACACTTCCATTATTTTGAAAGCTACCAGTATCCTTAGCATACCAACCATCAAGTTGTATCTCGGTAGTACTATGTGCCATATCAGCGAAAAGTGCTGATATGGTAAGTATAAATAGTAATATTGTTTTCATTCTTTTATCCTTTTTATGGTCTTTTAACTTGTTTATATCTCTGTCCAGATAAAGCACTTTCATTTCCTGCCGCATCTATAGCTTTAACTTTAAAGTAAGTTCTTGACCAATTTCCAGATGCTGGGAAGTTTGTTTGCCCTGGTGCATATGCACAAGTAGGACTTGCTGTATCACATCCTGGAATTAGTACATAATCAGCAGCAACAGCCGAAGTTGTATTTGCATAGAATTCATATTTAACAATTCCTACATTATCTGTACTTGTAGAAGCATCTAAAATAACTTTTTTACCGATATCAGCTCCTTGTATATTAGTAGGTGCCGTAGTTCCGTCTTCAAACTTATTAGCTACAAATCTAGCAACAGGTTTTACTGTATCTGTTACAGGTTTAGCAACATCTGTATAAGCTTGAGCAAATGCACTGTTTTCATTTCCGTCCCCATCTACTACTTTAACTTTATACCAAGTTCTAGCACGGTTTCCTGCAACACCAAATGCAGTAATACTTGGTGTATCTTTACAAGTTGTCTCAGTTGTATCTACACAGCCTTCTATCTCTTTATATGTTTTCTTATTATCTTCTGATTTTAAGAATGTATATTTTGCAATATATCCAGAGTTATCTGTTGATGTAGATGCATCTAGTGTTAACTCTTCACTCTCTCCACCATTATCTATTATTTTATGGTTTGTACCATCTATCTGAACTCTTCCTACTGGTTTAGTAGTATCAGGTATAGCACTTCTAACTAATGCAGGCAGCATATTTGAGTTACCAACATTACCAGCAGGGTCTGTAACAGTTACTCTATAAAATGTTCTTGACCAAATAGCACTTAAATCTGCATTATCTGCATTTGGAGTATCTTTTACACTAGTGGCACTTCCATCAGAAATAACTTCCCAAGTAGCTTTATTGTCATTTGATTTTTCTATTTTGTAATTTACTATAGAGTCATCATCTCTACTTCTTGATACATCAATAGTTATCTCTTCACTCTCTCCCTTGTTGTTGATAATTTTAGAAGCTCTATTATCAACTCTTACTATTCCTACAGGTTTATGTGTATCAGGAGTTGCATTTCTTACTAGTGCTACTCTGTTCACAGAGTAATCTTCGTTACTATCAGCATCTTTAACTAGTACTCTATAAAGTGTTCTTGACCAGTAGTTATTTAAAGGAGGTAAGTTAGCACTTGGGGTATCAGTACATGTTGAAGCTGAACTCTCTTCACAAGCTACACTCCAAGTTGCTCCGTTATCTTCTGATTTTTCAAATGTATAACTAGTTACCCCCTCTTTATCTCTACTTCTAGTTGCATCAAGAGTGACTTCTTCAGTATCTCCATCTTTTCTAATAACTTTAGTAGCACGATATACTGTTCCCTCTTTAAAGAAAAGTAAACCTACAGGCTTTCTATTGATTTCATTCTCTGGATCCATTTTAAAATTTAATAGTGCTCTATCTTTGTAGCCATTTATAGATGTATCTATATGACCATCTGCATCATATACTTTAACAAAGTATCTAACAACACTTTTCCTTGTAACTACTGGAAGCTCATCTACAAGCTCTTTTCCTTCACCTATCTTTTTCCAGCCACCAAGACCACTTACTACTCTATACCACTCGTACTTAACTATATCATCGTCACTAGTTTTACTAGGAACTCCATCGTAACTACCTGTTGCATCTAGTGTAACAGTATCTCCTATTGCTATATCTCTCCACATTGGAGTATTTGCATCATTTGCTTTAGCTAATGCAACTGGTCTTTCATTTTCAGGGATAGCTGGCTCTACTTTTACACGAAGAATTCTTCGTTCACCAAATCCATTTCTGTTGTGGTCAACTCTTCCTGTCTCTTCATCTGTAACAAGAAGTCTATATTCACAAAATTTTGCTCCTGTAGGAATAGTATCATTGTAATCTGCAGCATTACCATCAGATATTACTTTCCAACCAGCAACACCACCTCTACATGCTCTATACCATTTATAGTTTGCTATAGGACCTCCATCCATATCATAACTTTCATTACCAAGTAGTTCAACTTTATCACCCTCATATACAGTTACAACTTCATTGAAAACTCCAGAAATACTAGGCAGAGAAACCACACCAGCATTTCTAGCATCAATTATTGCTTGAATTTCACTCTTTGTCGGTTTAGAAGGGTTATTGTACTGTTTTTTAGGGTCAATTTCTGGATTACTTGGAATACCTTCATCTACTTTCTCAGGGTCTTTACCACCCTTAAGTGCATCTGTATAGTCTACATCAGGTTTTGCACCATCTACACCATTAATAGAGTTAAGCTCTTCAGCTGTAACTGGTCTTTTAGTCTTATTAGAAGCAGTTCCTTCTACCGAATCAGGAATACCATTGTTATCTGAATCTGGGTCTAAATAATCAGGTAAGCCATCACCATCTTTATCTGTTTTTGCTTCATCTTTATCTGGTATACCATCACCATCACTATCAGTTTTATCGTCGTTATGAATACCATTTATAATAGCATCAACATTTAATTTAAGACCTTCATCTAACTTACCTTTATCTTTTGTTGGCTCATATAGAAGGATATCTCTAGCATCACTTCCAGCAGGTAATATTTTTTTTACACTATCAGTAATATCTCCCTCTTTTAATGTTCCATTTTTAATCTTTTTATCTAACATTCTAGCTTGCATTTCAGAAGCATAAGTTACTTTAATAGCATCACCTTTGCATGTGTAACACCACTCTCCTTTTGTAACTAATCTTAAAACACCTGTATTATTTTTTGCATCAGCTGGTGCATCTTTTATACCATCGTCATTAACATCCCAATCTTTTCCACCTGAAATTTCAAAAATATAGATTCGATTAATATCCATATCTACTGAGTGAGAGTCAAAAATTCCCATCTTATTTAAAGGTGAATTTGCATCTCCTGAAGTTGTTTCAGTCCATTTTAATGTTTTTACACCATTATGATACTCATAAATCTTAACAGTGGCTCCTGCTATTCTTCCAAGTTCAGCTATTCCCTGAACAGATTGTTTAATAGAGTTAGAAGTGCTACTTCCCCCCACCACAGCCGATTAAGCTAAATGCAACAATCGAACTAAGTCCTATATTGCGTATTGTTTTATACATCAAAAACTCCCTTATTTATTTTTAAAAATACTTATAAATATAAAGAAAAGCTAAAGAAAACTTTTTTTACCTTTAGTAACCAACTCTCACTTCATCTTGTTATATTTTTAAGCTATCATTTCTTTTTATACTTATTGCCATAATATGGTGAAACTGGACAATTTGATACTATCATAACCTCCCTTAATAATTTTTTATTATAATACTAGACATGAAGTATATAATAATTTTAATCTCATTTTTAAGTCTAGTTGTTGCAAAAAATATTGTGGTTAGTATCTTACCTGAAAAGGGTATTGTAAAGAAGATAGCAGGAGAGGAGGATCTGGTAAAAGTAGTAGTTCCTAGAGGAAGTGAACCTCATACATTTGAGCCAAAGCCGTCTATCATGAGAGAAATTTCTAAAGCTGATATTTACTACTCTATTGGAGTGGAATTTGAAAAAAGTTGGTTAAATAAGTTTCAAACTCAAAATCCAAATATGAAGGTAGTTCATCTTGATGAAAACATTACTAAGATAAATCAAAATCCTCATGTATGGCTTAGTTTAAAAAACTTACAAACTATCGCTAAAAAGGTTTATAAAAGTTTAAATAATAAAAGTTTGAAAAAAAATCTTGATTTGTATGAAAATAAGTTAAAAACCTGTGATGAAGATATACAAAGAATAGTAAAAGAAAAACAAAACAGAACTTTTTTAACATTTCACCCTGCTTTTACATACTTTGCAAGAGATTATAACTTAACTCAAATAGCAGTTGAAAAAGATGGAAAAGAACCTGGTTTAAAAGGGCTTTTAAGTTTGATGAAAGAAGCAAAGCAAAAGGGTATAAAAACCATCATAACAAGTCCTGAGTTTTCAGATAAGAGTGCAAAAATAATATCAAATGAGTTGAACATCAAAGTTTTAAAAATCTCACCACTTGATGTAGATATATGCCACAATCTAAAAAAGATAGCAAAAAGTTTATGAGTGTAGTCCAAATAACAAACCTCTCATATAAGTATGATAAACAGTTAGTTTTAGAAGATATAAATCTAACTGTAGATAGAGGAGATTTTTTAGCTATTATTGGTCCAAATGGTGGAGGGAAGAGTACGATTTTAAAACTTATCATATCTCTTTTAAAACCAACTAGTGGAAAAATAGAGTTGAAAGAGAAAAAAATAGGTTATGTTCCTCAAAATACAAACATAAATATAAACTTTCCTATTAAAGTAAAAGATGTTGTATCTTTAGGATTTAAAGATAGTGAAAACAGAGTAGATGATGCTTTAAAAAAAGTAAATATGCTTGAACATAAAGAGAAAAAAATAGCAAACTTAAGTGGTGGACAGCGACAAAGAGTTTTTATTGCAAGGGCACTTTATAATAACCCTGCTCTGTTAATTTTAGATGAACCAACTGCTAGTATAGATGTTAGGGGTCAAGAAAGTATATATAAACTTTTAAAAGAATTAAACAAAGATAAAACTGTTATCGTAGTTAGTCATGACATCTCTGTAATCTTAAAATATGCCTCAAAAGTTGCCTACATAAATAAAAATATCTATCTTCATGATGTACCAAAACTAAATACTAAAGATAGTGATGGACACTTTTGTGAAGTAGAATTGATGAATATGTTAGAAGGATGCTCATGCAAGAGTTGTTAGAGTACTCATTTTTACAACATGCTTTGATTGCTGGTATTTTAGTAAGTATTGCAAGTGGGATAATAGGTAGTCTAATAGTAGTTAATAGGATGGTTTTTTTAGCTGGTGGGATTGCTCATGCTAGTTATGGAGGGATTGGAATAGCTCTGTTTTTCTCACTTCCAATCTTTTTCGGAGCAACTCTTTTTAGTGTGGCTGTGGCTGTTTTGATAGCTTTTATTACTTTAAAAAACAAAGAACAAATTGACTCTATTATTGGTCTTATCTGGGCTGTTGGAATGGCTATCGGTATAGTTTTTATAGATAAAACTAGTGGTTATAAAGTTGATTTGATGAGTTATCTTTTTGGTTCAATCCTTGCAGTATCAAAGAGTGACATATACTATATGAGTATAGTTTTGAGCATTATAGTTTTAGTGGTAGCAGTATTTTACAGAAAGCTTTTGGCAGTATCATTTGATATAGAGTATGCCAAACTTCTTGGGATAAACACTAAGTTTTTTTATACTTTAATACTTGTTTTATCATCTCTAACAATCGTTATCGCTATAAAAGTAGTAGGACTTATCTTAGTAATAGCACTTTTAACAATCCCTACTTTTATCGCAAACAGACTCTCTTCCTCACTAGCTTCCATGATGATAATCTCAAGCTTTCTTTCAACTATATTTACAGTAGTTGGACTTTATATATCTTATAGTTTTGATATAACTAGTGGGGCTAGTATTATTTTAGTAGGAGCTGGAGTTTTGGTTATTTTCTCCATCCTATCAGGCTACCGAAAGTAAGTTTACTTTGTAGTTTATCTTCTAACTCTATCAATCCTTTTTCCCATAAAAGAACAACAGTTGAGCCCATCATGAAGTATCCAAGCTCATAACCTTTTTTTACAAACTTCTCTTTATATTCATATGCTTTTATCTCTTTTGAGTCTCTGTTTGTCTGGATGGATGGTTCAAAAGAGATAGTCATTTTCCCTACATTTAAAGCTCCAACAAGTACCATATAAAAGACTTTTTTATCCACTTTACACTCTACTATCACTCTCTCGTTTTTTACAAAAAGCTCTGGCATAGAGTTTAGGTAAGTGTTGTTTACCGGATATAATGCTCCTGGAACATGAACTACTTTTGTAATCTGGCAATCAAATGGTACATGATATCTATGATAATCTTTAGGAGATAGATAGAAGTTCATGTACTCTCCATTTTTTATCTTTTTAGTGTTGAAGTTGTCAGTTAAAAGTTCCTCTACACTGTAACAAAATCCTTTTATCTGTAAAGCTAAGTCATCTTTGATTTTTCCTTGGGAAGTTACAAAACTATCTGCTGGAGAGATAAAAGTATCTTCACTCTCATCTATCTTTCTTGGAGTTTTAAACTCTCTTGTAAAAAGTTTATTTAGGCTTTTGTATGAGCTTGGAGTTTCAAACTCACTCATATCAAGTCCTAAAAGTTTAACATAGGATTTATTTATGATGTTTTGACAAAAACTAGGAAACTCTTTGGAGGCAAATTTGCCCCACCCTCTTGATATAGAGTTTGTCCATGATGCTTTTAGTAAGTTCAACTTATCTCCTTTAGTGCTTTTTTCATCAGTTCTATATGATAGTTTTCTTGGTTATTTATAAAGTTAAAAAAGTTTGAAAGGTCTTCGTTTTGTACTGCTTGTGAGAGTTTTATACACTCAATTTTTGCCATCTCTTCCTCTTTTATACCATCAACCAAAAACTGTCCTAAATCATCAAACTGATATACCTCTTTCATGATTTGTCTTGGAAGGTAAAGTAGTCCCATTTTTGAGAGCATTCTTGCAAAACTTTTTAAATGAAAAAATGACTCATAGATAAGGTCAACAAAGATAGAAGACAATACTTTTGAGTCTGTAAAAATGTCAGAATAAGTATAAATCATGATAAGCTCATACTCTTTGTAAGTCTCTTCAAATAAAAACTGTATAAGAGCATTTGTACTTGTTTCGTTTAATTCATACCCATCAATCACTCTACTTTTGTTATAAGCTACAATGAGAGAGTTATTTTTTTCATCTTTTAAAAGATAATCAATCTTTTGAACAAAAAACTCTTCATCACTTTTAAATCTGGCAAACATTTGGTTATCAGGATAACTCATATTTTGTATCATCACTTTTAGATTTTCAAAAAGTTCAAAGTTTGTATCTGCCATAAACTTAACTTCATCTCTGTTTATATCATAGTCAAACTCTCCATCCTCTTCTTTAATATGACTTCCAAGCCAACTTAAGTGTCTATACTCAATCAAAGCAAAATCATAAAATACCTCATACAACTTCTCATCTTTTAGGCTAAAAGCACCAAATATCATACTTAAAAAAAGTTCGTGTTTTTTTCTAAAAAGTTCTTTCATTATTTTTGTTCCTCATCGTCAACATAACAATCACTACTTATCTCCATAGTAAAACTCTCTTCATCACTACCACTAGTTCTATGCTTATAGTTTTCATATGAAGCTAAAAATGCCTTTGCCACCATCTCTCCACAAGCTCTTTGCTCGATAGGAGCATTATCAAGGTTTTTGATAAACTCTGTTGCAACATCCTCGGCTTCTTCTAAGCTTTCACCTATAATCATATCTGTAAAGATTGAACCTGTTACAACTGTACTCATACAACCTATACACTCAAACTTTACATCTTCTATTATGTTATCTTTAACTTTTAAGTGCATGTTTACAAGCTCATTGTTAAAAGGGTTTTTACCTATCCCAAAAGCATCTGGAGTTGCTATTTTACCATAGTTTCGTGGGTTCATCATATGGTCTATGTATTCATCTTTGAGTTCTTTTATTTTATCTTCATCCATTTTTTATCCTACAAAATTTTAAATAACTGAAATTTTACCCAGATTTGATAAAAGTGGGATTTAAGCATATTTGATATATACTTAAAGATATATACCAAAGGAGGTTATTATGACAATGATTGCTAAAGTTTTTAAAAATGGTAGAAGTCAAGCTATAAGGATACCAAAAGAGTATAGAGTTGATAGTGATGAAGTTTATATCGAAAAAGTTGGAGATACTTTAGTTATAAAACCAAAAAAAGATGATAAATGGGATAGCTTTTTTGATAGTTTGGAAGATATTGATACAAAAGATTTCATGACTAAAAGAGAGCAATTAGCTCTACAAGAAAGAGAGCTTTTTTGATGATATATATGTTAGATACAAATATTTGTAGTTTTATCATAAGAGAAAAACCACAAGGTATAAAAGAAAAACTAAAAGAGTATGAAAAAGAGAATACTATTGCACTTTCTAGTATAGTTGTTAGTGAGCTTTTGTATGGAATAAAGAAAAAAGATAGTAAAAAACTTTCATTGGTTGTTGAAAAGTTTATTGATAACTTTGTTATATATGATTTTGATAAAAATGCTTCAAAGAAGTATGCAAATATAAGAAGTTATTTAGAAGAAAGAGGACAAATCATAGGTTCAAATGACCTTTTTATAGCTTCCCATGCTAAAAGTTTAGATGCCATCTTAGTTACAAACAATACAAAAGAGTTTAAAAGAGTTGATGGACTCAAGCTTAAAGACTGGTCAAAATAAATATATAAACAACTTTAGCTATAATCAGCCAAAAAGATAACAAGAGGAAATTATGGGACAAACTATAACTGAAAAGATTTTTAGTGAGCATGTTGGTAGAGAGGTAAAGGCTGGGGAGATTGTTGATTGTGGGATTGATATGGTTATCGGAAACGACATCACAACTCCTATCTCTATCAGAGCATTTAAAGAGAGTGGAGCTAAAAGATTAGCAAAACCTGACAACTTTGCGATAGTGATGGATCACTACATACCTGCAAAAGATATAGCAAGTGCGAACCAAGCAAAGATAAGTCGTGAGTTTGCTTATGAGCATGATTTAAAACTGTTTTTTGATGAAAAAGATATGGGGATTGAGCATGCACTTTTGCCTGAAAAAGGTTTAGTAATCCCAGGAGATGTGATAATCGGAGCTGATTCTCATACTTGTACTCATGGAGCTTTAGGGGCATTTTCTACTGGTATGGGAAGTACAGATTTAGCATATGCTATGATAACTGGAAAAAACTGGTTTAAAGTGCCTGAGAGTATCAAAGTAGTATTTAGTGGAAAACCTGGTAAGCATATCTACGGAAAAGATTTAATCCTTGAAATCATCAGACAAATCGGAGTTGATGGAGCATTATATCAAACTTTAGAGTTTACTGGAGATACGATTCAGTACTTAAGCATGGATGATAGATTTTCTCTTTGTAACATGGCGATAGAAGCTGGAGCAAAAAGTGGTATTGTGGCAGTTGATGATATAACTAAAGAGTTTTTAAAAGATAAAGATTTAAGAGATGAACCAAAATATCATTATAGTGATGAAGATGCAAACTATGTAAAAACTATCGAGATAGATGTAACAAAACTTGAACCTGTTGTAGCATATCCATTTTTACCATCAAACGGAAAGAGTATTTCAACTGCTGTTAGTGATGATTTGAAGATAGACCAAGTATTTATCGGAAGTTGTACAAATGGAAGATTAGAGGATTTAAAGATAGCATCCCAAATACTAAATGGTAAAAAAGTATCTCGTAAAACAAGACTTATCATAACTCCTGCTACTCAAAAAATCCTAAGAGAAGCTACAAAACTTGGATATATAGATATATTAGTTGATGCAGGAGCAGTTGTAAGTAACCCAACTTGTGGAGCATGCCTTGGTGGATATATGGGAATTTTGGGAGATAAAGAGAGATGTGTATCTACTACAAACAGAAACTTTGTAGGAAGGATGGGAGCTAGAGATAGTGAGATATACTTAGCAAACTCAGCAGTCGCAGCTGCTAGTGCGATAGCTGGTAAGATAGCCGATCCTCGTGAGTTGTAAAAATATACCACTAGTTATATTTGCTGGTGGTAAAAGTAAGAGAATGGGTAAAAACAAAGCCCTACTCCCTTTTTCTTCCTCCCCTACCCTAATCGAGTTTCAACTACAAAGATTTTCAGGTAGTTTTCAAAAAGTTTATATATCTACTAAAGATAAAAATATATTTGATTTTGAAGCAGATTTTATAGAAGATTTATACAAAGATATCAGTTCTCCAATAGTAGCTCTTTACTCTGTCATGAAGAGTTTAGATGAAAAGAAAATAGCAATTTTGAGTGTGGATACCCCTTTTGTATCTTATAATATTTATGAAAAACTTTTAGATTATATTGATAATCACCAAGCTGTTATACCTGATTATCATCCTCTTTGTGGAGTTTATAAAAGAGATATATTACCTACTTTAGAAGAGATGATAAAAAAGGATAAACACTCACTAAAAGAGCTTTTTGAAAAGATTGAGGTTAAAAAAATCACCTTTTATGATGAAAAAGAGTTTGAAAATCTAAACTTTTTTGATGAGTATGAAAGAGCTTTGAAGATTTTACCTTGATATGATAAAATAAGACTAAAAAAGGAAACTCATGTGTGCTTTTGAATACTACACCTATGATGACTATGTTAACTGGGAAGGAGATTGGGAACTTATAGATGGCATAGCTTATGCTATGGCACCTAGTCCTATGATAACTCATCAAGCACTAGCAACGGAGATGATGTTTGAACTTAGAAAAGAGGTAGAGGAATGTCCAAAAAACTGCATAGTAGTTATGGAACAGGATTGGAAAGTAAATGATGAGACAGTTTTAAAACCTGATGTTACTTTTATCTGTGATGAGCCAAATGAAGCATATATCACAAAAACTCCAAAACTTGTAGTAGAAGTTGTCTCTCCTTCATCTTCAAAAAGAGATGAAAAGATAAAGTTTGATATCTACCAAGAAGAAAAAGTACCTTACTACATCCTCATCTATCCAAGAGAGTTAAAAGCAAAAATTTACAAACTAAGGAAAGGAAAGTTTGACAAAGAGGGAGACTTCTTTGAAGAGAGTTATACTTTTGAGGATGACAAATGTGAAGTAAAAGTCGATTTTGCAAAAGTTTTTGAGAGATTTAAAAAATAATAAAAAGGAATACCATGAAAAAAATACTTATAACCCTACTAATCCTAGTAGCCCTACTCTTTGGAGGTGGATACTTCTTAGCTTTTACCCAAGGTGGAAACGATATCTTGAAACCATTTATAAACTCATATTTAAAACAAAAACTAAAAGGTGTTGATGTAGTGGTTGATAGTTTCACTCTAAATCCAAACCATATAATTGCTAATGCTACTATCAACAAGATAGCTAAGGCAAATATTGATGGAGATTTTGATATATCTAAAAAGAGTTTTGATGCTATTTATAGCTTAAAAGCTGACAAAATTGAAGCTAAAGATATAAAGATAGATGAAAAAATTTATATCAAGGGAAAAGCGGTAGGTGATCTTAAAAAAGCACTTATCTTTGGTGTTGGAAAAGTTGCTGGTAGTGATGTAGAGTATAAACTAGACTTAGTTGATACAAAGCCACAAAACATAACGGCAAAGATAGATAGAGCAAATTTAGCTAAACTTTTAAGTCTTGCTGGACAAAAGCCTTATGCAACTGGAGTTGTGAACTTGGTGGCAAATATCCCTTCACTTGATGAGAAAAATTTGCAAGGAGATGCGAAGCTTAGTTTGACTGGTGGTAGAGTAAACACAGTGCTTGTTAAAAAAGACTTTAAAGTAGAACTTCCAAAAAACACTACTTTTAACTTAAACTCTGATGCCGTGCTTAGTGAAGATAGTGTGAAAGTTGATGCAAAAGTACTTACTTCACTAGCAAATCTTTTTGTAAAAGGTTTAAATTACAACATAAAAAACAAATCTTTAAAAACTCCGTATAAACTTGATGTTGCAAACTTAGCAAAACTAAACTCACTAGCTCACATGAAGCTTAGGGGAGATTTTAAAGCAAATGGACAAGTTATGTTAAAAGATAAAAATCTTGTGGCAACTGCTGATAGTAAAAGTTTTGGAGGGGATTTAGCTCTTGTATATAGTGGTGATAAAGCTGTAGCTACTTTAAAAGATGTTACAACAAAAGCTCTTTTTTACAAACTTAACTTAGATAACTATACAGATGCAAAGCTTAGTGGAGAGGTAAACATAAAAAGTATCAAAAACTTAAGTGGAAAGTTTAACTTAGTTGCTGATGGTATAAACTCAAAAAGTGCTTTAAAAAAGATGTACAACTTTGATATAGATAGAGATATAAAATACCACTTAACAAGTAATGGGACTTTACAAAAAGATAAGATTTTAGCTGTAGCTGATTTGAAAAATAGTTTTGGAGATATAAAGCTAAAAGATGTAGTTTACAACTTAAAGGCTGGAAGTTTAAACTCACTCTATGAAGTATATATTGATAACTTAGCTAAACTAAACTATATCGCTAAACAAAAGTTAGTTGGGGATTTAAAACTAAATGGAAAGATAACAAAAGCTAAAGATTTTATAATCACAGGAACTACAAATAAATTTAGCGGTATAGAAGAGTTTAAACTAGTAAATAATCAACTAACTGCAACTGTAAAAAGTGCTAAACTGACTGGCATACAAAAGACTCTAAGCTATCCTCTTATGCTAGAAGCAAATGCAAATGCAACTTTAAAGTATGACTTAAAAAGCTCTAATGGTAATGTTAATGTTGTCATGAGTGAAGCAAAAATGCTTCCAAATAAACTAACAAAGATATTAAAAGGTATAGGTGGAACTGATCTTTCAGCCCAGCACTATAACGATACTAAACTAGATGCAAAGCTTAGCAAAAACTTGATAGATTTTAACTTTCATGCGATAAGCAAATCTGTAGTTTTAAAGATAAATCATGGAAAGATTTTTCAACCAGCAGGAAAACTAGATGCTATCTTAGAAACTAAAGCAAACAAAAACAACTTAAAACTAAAGATAAGTGGAACAACATCAAATCCAAAAATAGGACTTGATAGCTCTGCCATAAGAGATAATCTAAAAGCAAAAGCTAAAGAGAGATTAAAGGCAAAAATAGATGCTAAAAAAGAAGAGATTAAAGAAAAATTAAAAGATAAAGTTAAAGATAAATTAAAAGACCAACTTAAAAATGGATTATTTAAAAAGCTCTTTTAAACTCTTTTGGCTATAATCGCGACAATTTTATAAAAGGGTTAAAAGTATATGAGAACAAATTATTGTACAGAGATAGATGAGAGTTTTGTAGGGAAAGAGGTAGTTGTTGCTGGATGGAGTAACAGTTACAGAGATCATGGTGGGGTTGTATTTATAGACCTTAGAGATAAAAGTGGGCTTGTTCAACTTGTTTGTGATCCAGCAGATAGCAAAGAGGCTCATGATGAGGCATCTAGTGTAAGAGATGAGTATGTTTTGATAGCAAAGGGAAAGGTAAGAAAAAGAGGAGAAGGCTTAGCAAATCCTAACCTTAAAACTGGTGCTATCGAGATAGTAGTGGATACTCTTACTATCGACAATAAGTCTGAACCACTACCATTTGTGATAAATGACGAAAATGTAAACGAAGAGATAAGACTAAAGTATAGATACTTAGATCTTAGAAAAGAGAGAATGTACGAAATCTTCAAACTAAGAAGTAAAGCTACTATTGCAACTAGAAATATACTAGATAAAAATGGTTTCTTAGAAGTTGAAACTCCAGTACTTACAAAATCTACTCCAGAGGGTGCAAGAGATTATCTAGTGCCAAGTAGAGTTCATGGTGGTGAGTTTTATGCACTTCCTCAATCACCTCAACTTTTTAAACAACTTTTGATGGTTGGTGGGTTTGATAGATACTTTCAGATAGCAAAGTGTTTTAGAGATGAAGACTTAAGAGCTGATAGACAGCCTGAGTTTACTCAGATAGATATAGAGATGAGTTTTGCTAGCCAAGAGGATGTTATAAATATCGCAGAAGAGTTGATAAGTGGTGTATTTGAAGCTTGTGGTAAAAAAGTTCAAGCTCCTTTTAAGAGAATAACATATGCTGAGGCTATGGAAAAGTATGGTACTGATAAACCAGATCTTAGATATGACTTAGCTATGGTAGATGTTATAGATATATTTGCAAACTGTGAAAATGAAATCTTTTCAAATATCGCAAAAGATAGAAAAAACAACCGTATAAAAGCTCTAAAAGTTCCAAATGGAGATAACATCTTTTCAAAAAGACAGATGAAAGGTTTTGAGGATTATGTAAGAAAGTTTGGAGCTAGTGGACTTGGATACTTTCAAATGAAAGAGGATGGTTTAAAAGGTCCTTTGACTAAGTTTTTTAGTGAAGCTGACTTAGAAGAGATAGTTAAAACGACAGATTTAAAAGTTGGAGATGTTATCTTCTTTGGTGCTGGAGAGAAAAAACTTGTGCTTGATTATATGGGAAGATTTAGAATCTACTTAGCAGAGCTTATGGATTTAGCAGATGAGAGTGAGTTTAACTTTGAGTGGGTTGTGGACTTTCCTATGTTTGAAAAAGATGAAAACAGAGTTAAAGCTCTTCACCACCCTTTCACTATGCCAAATGATGCTGAGAACATAGAAAATTATGAAGATGTAGAGGATATAAGCTCTATCGCTTATGACTTGGTACTAAATGGAGTTGAGCTTGGTGGTGGGTCTGTTCGTATCCATAAACCTGAGATTCAAGAGAAGATATTTAAACTACTTGGAATAAGTGATGAAGAGGCTGATGAAAAATTTGGTTTCTTAGTGGAAGCTTTAAAATTTGGTGCACCTCCTCATGCAGGTATCGCTTTTGGACTTGATAGACTTATCATGCTTTTAACTGGTAGTGATTCAATAAGAGATGTTATAGCATTTCCAAAAACTCAAAGAGCTCAATGTATGCTGACTGAAGCTCCAAGTCCAGTAGATAGAGAGCAGTTAAAAGAACTAAGCATCAGAGTTAGAGAGACTAAAAAAGA
>JALVVR010000070.1 GCA_027023305.1 Campylobacterales bacterium
TCTAGGGTTAATTGTTTATATTTCATGCTACTTCTTTATTTTTTGGTTGAAATAGATTAGCAGATTATCGATTAACCCTCTTTTTCAACTTACTTTTAAAAAATTGCACTTGTTGTTAGAATTGGCGGAGTATTATAGTTTATGAAGCTACAAATTTATAGGTAAAAAATCAACTATTTCATCTTTTTTTAGTTGCTCTATTTTTTCATCTACTATCATGAAGCCGTTACAGTGATTTAACACATTTACCATATTTGGGCCAAACTTTTTAGCTATGTTGAAATACTCTCCATCAAAAAAACCAGGAATCACTGTTGCTACTGGTCTGTTTTTTGAAAAATCTTGGTTTAGTTTTGCTATTATTGGTTTTAAATTGGGTTTGTTTGTTCCACTTAGATGATTTATCAAAACTTTACCAAATATCTCAAAGTTAAGTGATGCTGCAAGTGGATTTCCAGGGAGATTTAAAACAAAAGTATTTCCAATTTTTCCTAAAGTTGTAGGTTTTCCTGGTTTTATCTTTACTTTTTCAAAGATAGTTTCAAATCCAAAACTCTTAAAAGCTTCTTTTGTAAAATCAGCTTCTCCAACACTTACCCCACCACTTGTGATGATGATATCATGGCCTAAAGAGTTTTCAATCATAGCTTTCATATCTTCCAAGTTATCTTGACTTTTTCCAATAAATGTAACTTCACAACCAAGCTCTTTTACTCTTGATATAAGATATGGAGTGTTGGAGTTGTAAATCTGGGCACTGTTTAACTCTTCATAAGGCATTTTAAGTTCACTTCCACTTGCAAAGATAGCAACTCTTGGAGCCTGATATACCTCTATATGGGTTATTCCTTGTGATGAAAGAAGTTGGATAAAGTTTGAAGTTATCTTATCACCTTGTTGGATTATAACTTCACCTCTCTTTATATCTTCTCCCTCTCTTCGTATATTTGCACCTTTTTTTATACTCTTTTCTATCTCTATACTCTCATCAAGGATTTTACAGTTTTCTTGAGGGATTACGGTATCAACTGATTTTGGAGTTTTTGCTCCAGTTGTTATCTTTATACACTCACCACTTTTTAACTCATAATCTTTATCATCACCAGCAAGTATCTTTCCTACTATCTTATAACTTTTTGCATCCCCTTTTAAGGCATATCCATCCATAGCAGAGTTATCAAATCTAGGTAGAGATAAAGTTGCTTTGAGAGTTTTTGCTGATATATGATTGTTAGCACTTTCAAGTGGTATAAGTTTTGTTTTTAACTTTGTTTTACTTTTTAAAATCCTATCTATACCTTCTTCTATACTAACCATCATGAGAGTTCCTAAAGTGAATTTAAAAGATTTTGTACCTTTTGTGAGTGGTATTTTAGCAGATATATTTTAAGAAATTTTTTTGCTATACCTTTTTGATGAAGTTTTACCTTACTTTTTGCATATAAAATCCAAGCTTCTTCATGTTTGGCTTCCCTATTACTAGCTATTACTGCCCATTTAGAGGCTTTTTCATAATCTTTATGTTTAAAATAATACTCTGCTAAATCATAAGAACTTTGATAAGTTGGCTTCTCTCTTTCTACCATCATAAGAGCCTTAAAAGTGTTTTTTTTCAAAACTTTTTCTTCATCTATCTTTGGCAGAGATGGTTTTTTGGGTTTAGGCTTTGGTTTAGGTTTTGTAATATTTGTATCTACTTTAATTGTTTTAACTACTTTTGTATTATTTTTTTCTACTGTTTTTACTTTTTTACTAGTAACCTTAAGTAGTGTTTTATATGTGAAAGCACTACTTAAGATAAGTAAAACAATAAACACAAGTGTAAATACAGCATTTAAAATATTTTTTATTTTATAACTTCTATACATAACTATCAAATCTTCAAGTCTATTATTTAACATTTAACATCCCTGTATCAATAGCTGCCATAGTTATAGTATGGTTGTTTACTGATGAATATTTTTTTAAGTTTTTTTCTTGAGAAAGATTTATGATTTCAAACATAGTGCTTAATAGTTTCTTTAAAGCTCTAAAGTTTTTTCGAGTATATTTTCTTATCAGTTTGATATGTGATTTCTTAAACTCAGATGTTATATTTGATAAGTTTTGACTTAAAAGTGTCTCTTGAATATATCTTAAAACTTCATCATTATTTAATTCATTTAAGATAATCTTTTTTGGGTTTCTAGTATGAAATTGAGGTTTATTTAAGACATATTCACCCTCTTTTTTATGCATAGCTAGTATAAACTGAAATATATTTTGATCAGAAAGTATTCTTATAAGTTCAACTGTCCTCTCATCCAAGTGTTGAGCTTCATCTATAAAGATTACATACTCCAACTCCCCAAACTCTTTTTTTAACTCAGTTGTAATATAGTCTATATTAAATTCATCTCTTTTGATATTTGGTCCAACAAGTGAAAAAAGTATCTCTAAAAACTCTTTTTCATCAAAGAAAGGGTATGTAAAATATTTTGCTATTTTTAACTCTTTTAAGTTCTCTTTTGCATAGTTTAAAAGGTAACTTTTTCCAGATCCTGGATCTCCAAGTATAAAAACCATAGGATTCTCTTTTTTGGTTAGGGAATCTACAAGCTCTTTTTTTGAGTACGAAAAAGTTATAGAGTTAAAATGCTTTACTTCATTTATATTAGTAACAGTAAAAAGTTCTCTAGCTTTCAAATATTCCATTAATATACCTATAATTTAAATATTCTTTATTATATATGATTAACTTTAAAGTTTTATATTTATTTAATATATTATATAGTATTCTCACAGAATGGAACAATTAATAACACTTTCAAGAGAGCTTCATGAAGTGTCTCTTTTTATCACGATATTATTGGTAATCTACTTATACTTTAAGTTTCTTTTTGAAAAAGATTATGTTACTTTAACCAAAAAGTATGAGAGATACTCTTTGGTTTACTTCTTCTTTTTAGGAGTTTTGTTTTTTACTGGATTAGTACTTTTTACTGTCATGAAGTTTAAATGGAGCTTTAAAATAGTCCTAATGATTGTGGCTTTGCTTCACATGACTGTAACAAGTATCAAACTTCATAGGATATTTAAAAAAAGTAATCTTTTTGACAAAAATTCTCAAAAAAGTTTTAAATCATATAGTTTAAAAAAGTATTTTATAGATATTTTAGTGCTTGTCATGATAGGATTTATAGCCTATGCAATACATATATAATGAAGATGCAGGTAAAGAACAACTAAAACTTTCAAATGAACTTTATAAGTACATAGTAAAGGTTAGAAGATTTAAAATAGATGATGAAATAGTTTTAAGAAATCTTAGTGATGATAATCTTTACATATATAAAATCAAAGATATTTCAAAACGGGGTCTAACCCTCACCTTAGTTTATTTTAAGTTATTAAAAAAAGAGTTGATGGATTTTGAAATCTTTTGGTGTGTAGTTGATACAAAAACGATAGAAAAAAGCCTTGTCTTTTTAAATCAAATTGGAGTTACAAAGATAACTTTTATCTACTGTGATAGAAGTCAAAAAAATTTCAAACTTGACTTTCAAAGATTTCAAAAAATAGTTATAAACTCAAACCAACAGTCCGGAAGAGTTCATATTATGGAGTTTAAGTTAGCTTCGTCACTACAAGAAGTCTTAAAAGATAACACTGATTTATATGTCTTGGATTTTGGTGGTGATACAAATCTAAATAAAAAAATAAATAAAGTTTTAGTAGGTTGCGAGGGTGGTTTTAGCGATAAAGAAAGAGTTGCTTTTAACAAAAATAGTAAAATATCTTTTAAAACTGAGCATATTTTAAAAAGTGAAACAGCTTCTATTGCTATATCTTCTAAACTCCTTTTATGACTCTTTAAGAAAACTTAGCTATACTTGGCTTTCCCCTCCCCTTATATAGCAGTGGAGTTTTAAAACTTCACTGTTTTTCATAAGTTAAGAGATATTAAAAATTTAAATAGATAAGGAATGTTTGATGAAAAAAGATATTCATCCAAATTATGTAGAGTGCAAAGTTTCTTGTGCTTGTGGAAATAGTTTTGAGACTATGTCAAATACAAGTGAAATGAGAATTGATATTTGTAATCAATGTCATCCATTTTTCACAGGTAGTGAGAAAATAGTTGATGCTGCAGGTAGAGTTGAGAAATTTAAGAAAAAATATAATTTAAAATAGTTTTTTAAATTGCTCCATTTTATTCCTACCCCGATAGGAAATTTAGAAGACATTTCTCTGAGGAGTTTAAATCTCCTTGGAAAATGCGAAATACTCTT
The DNA here is from genome assembly GCA_027023305.1 of Campylobacterales bacterium. Lineage (GTDB taxonomy): Bacteria > Campylobacterota > Campylobacteria > Campylobacterales > QNZT01 > SZUA-1377. The sequence continues at coordinate 4,272 of JALVVR010000070.1, forward strand.
TTGTGAAGATACAAGAGTCACAAAAAAACTTATCAATCTTTTAAGTCAAAGATTTTCCCTAAAAACAAATATTCAAGAGTTTATATCCCTACACTCACATAACGAAAAAGAGGTAATCAAAAAACTAGATAAATCTATATTTGAAAAAGAGGTAGCATATTTGAGTGATGCTGGTATGGCTTGTGTAAGTGATCCTGGATGTGCTTTGGTAGAATATTGTCAAAAAAACAGTATTTCATATGAAACAATCCCAGGAGCAAATGCCCTAACTTTGGCATATAGTGCAAGTGGCTTTTGTGAAAGTGAGTTTTTATTTTTAGGATTTTTACCTCATAAAGGAAAAGATAGAGATAAAAAGTTACATGAGGCTATGTTTAGTGGATATGTAACTTTGCTTTATGAATCTCCACACAGACTTTTAAAACTTATTGAGCAGATTTGTAACATTGATGAAAAAAGAGAAATTTTTCTGATAAAAGAGGCTACAAAGAAGTTTGAAGAGAAGTTTAAAGGAAGTTCAAAAGATATTTTAGAAAAGTTAAAAAACAAAGATATTAAAGGAGAGTGGGTAGTTGTTTTAAATAGTGGAACAAAGATGAGTTCACAGATAACTTTAGATGATATAAAATCTTTAGATATTCCTAAAAAACAGATGGCAAAACTCATCTCAAAACTCACAGGAATTGCAGTAAAAGAGTGTTATAATGAACTTTTATAAAGCCCCTTTAAATACTTTTTAAGTACAATCCCCTCATGATAGTATATGGTAAGCAGATATTTTTATATCTTTTAGAAAAACATCCAGACATGATAGAAGAAGTGTATCTCTCAAAGGAGATAGATAAGAAGCTTTTTCATAAAGTTTCAGCTTTAGATTTTGAAATCAAAAGAGTTGATAAGATGAAAGCTCAAGCTATGGCTAGAGGTGGAAATCATCAAGGATTTCTACTAAAAGTTAAAGAGTATGAGTTTGCTAGTTTAAAAGATATAAAAAAAGAAGATTTTATACTGATACTTTGGAATATAACTGATGTTGGAAATATCGGAGCGATTGTAAGAACAGCTTACTCGCTAGGTGTTGGTGGCATAGTTATATCTGGGATAGGTAGTATAAATCTTGAAGCAGTTGCTAGAACAAGTGCAGGGGCATTGTTTGATATGCCTATAGTTTTACAAAAAGATGTACTATCGTTTTTAAATGAGCTTAAACAGTTAGGTTTTACTACCTATGGAGCTGATATGAGTGGTGAAGATATAAGAGATATCAAAGTATCTTCAAAAAAAGCTCTTGTTCTGGGTAGTGAGGGTGAAGGTTTGAGTTTAAAAGTTTTAAAAAGTTGTGATAAAAAAGTAAAAATAGAGATGCAAAGAGAGTTTGACTCACTAAATGTGAGTGTGGCTTCAGCGATATTATGTGATAGGATGAAAGATGGAAAATAAAGAAAATATAGAAGAAATAAGTGTAGATAACATAGATTCTGTAAAGTATCTTATGGATATAGGATTAAAAGAGGTTTCAAGTAAAACTTTTATTCATCAAGAAGAATTAACAAGATTTTTAACTGGAGATTTTGGAAGTATAAATCAAACTAAAGCTATGGGATTTATTCAAATACTTCAAAGAGAGTATAATATAGACTTAAGTGATTTAAAACAAAAGTATCTCTCTTATAAACAAAAAAATATCAGTAGTAAACCTAAGGTTAAAGAGTCTATGATCATGGAAGAGGTAAAAAGTGAAGAGAGAACAAAAAGCTTTTTTAGTATCATATCTCTACTTTTAGCAGTTGGAGCTATAGCTTATCTTGTAGATAAATTTGATCTTTTAAATTTTGATAAACCTATGAATATCTCTACAGCAACTATAAAAAAGAAAAAGAGTGATAGTATTGATTTAAATAAAATAGTTTTAAATGATACAAAGCCAAAAGTAGAAAAAAAAGAGGAAAGTAAAAAAGAAGAAGTAAAAAATGAGTTAGATTTAAATAAAGTTTTAGAGGAAAACAAAAAAGATGATACAAAAGGAACAACAGAGCAAGATACTGTAGCCCAAAAAACAACAGATGATAACAATAACTTAGATCTCTCAAAACTAAATAATGAACTTGCAAATAATGACACAAATCAAGTAGCAACAGAACAAAATACTACAAGCGATGAACAAAATAGTTCAAATAGTGATGCTGTTACAAATGAACTATATATTATACCAGATTCTAAGGTATGGATAGGAACAATAGATCTTGAAACATTGAAAAAACACGACTTTTTAACTCCAAGAGGGAAAAGAGTTGATATAGATACTAGTAAAAATCAACTCATCATGATAGGGCATAAGTTTATTAAAATATATTTAAATGGTGAGCAAGTAAAATTTAAAAGAAAAGGTCCTATTAGATTTAAGTATATAAATGGGGAACTTACTGAAATAAACAGAAAAGAGTTTAATGAGTTAGCAAAAGGAAGACAGTGGTAAAACACTTCTTTATTTTAGCTACTCTTCTATCATATATCTATGCAAACACAGTGACTAATGCGATAAAAGATGTATTAGGTAAAAGTGAGTTTAACTCAAAAAAAAAATTTATAGAGATTATTTTTAAAGATAAGGACTCATTTAAAGATGGAAGTTACCTAGACTATCCCAAAATCTTACAAAAGCTTAGAGATGAAGGACTTTTAAAACTTTCAACTGTAAGTTCTCCTCTAAGAGTTGCATTTACAACAAATAGTGGCAACAATCAAATATTTATAAAAGTTGTAAAAGATACACTTTTTTCTTTAGGTTTTAGTAACATAGATACTATAAAAGTGGTAAAACGAGGAAAAAAATTTATATGGGTAGTTTCTTTAGGAAACAATTACATGCTAGACCCTTTGCTTTTTTCAAAATCTATGAAAGAAAAAAATATTTATATTGAAGGATTAAAACGATACTCCGTAACAAATTGGAATTATGTTTTAAATGTAAAAAATGCAGTAATTATTCCTAAAAAATTAGAATATAATGATATTATAAAGCTACAAAAGAGCTTAAGGTCTTACTGGCTAAATATAGAAGATGCAAAAAAGGTTCAAATCCAGAGTAGTTTAAACAACAGTTGGCATCCTTATGTTGTTTTGTATAACAAAGATTTAAAGATTATAAGTACCGTTAAAAAAGATAAAAAGACAAGTAAATTAGATATAAATGTCCCATCCGATGCGATGTATTTAAAGATTGATGATTTATATACAATCAAGAACATAAGAGATGGATTAAATATTTTGATACAAAAAAGGGAATAAATGTTTGATGAAATTCAGTTTAGTACAATCGAGAGATTGCCAAACTATGTATTTGCACAGATAAATGAGATAAAACTAAAGGCTAGAAGAAAAGGTGAAGACATCATAGATTTTTCTATGGGAAATCCAGATGGACCAACACCTAAACATATAGTAAATAAGTTAGTGGAGAGTGCAAAAAAACCAAAAACTCATGGTTACTCAGCTAGTAAAGGTATATATAAACTAAGACTTGCCATAACTGATTGGTATAAAATAAGATATGATGTAAACCTTCATCCGGAAACTGAAGCAGTAGCTGTCATGGGAAGTAAAGAGGGATATGTTCACTTAGTTCAAGCTATAACAAATCAAGGTGATGTAGCAATAGTACCAGCTCCAGCTTATCCTATACATACTCATGCTTTTATCATAGCAGGGGCAAATGTAGTAAAAACTCCTCTTGTTTATGATGATGAGTTTAAACTAGATGAGGATAAGTTTTTTGAAGATTTAGAAGCTACTTTTAAAACCTCTATTCCAAAACCAAAGTTTGTAGTGGTAAATTTTCCTCACAATCCAACAACTGTAACAGTTGAAAAAGGTTTTTACCAAAGATTAGTTGATTATGCAAAAGAAAAAAGATTTTATATCATCAGTGATATAGCTTATGCTGATATTACATTTGATGGTTATAAAACTCCTTCTATTTTTGAAGCCAAGGGTGCAAAAGATGTAGCAGTTGAAAGTTTTACACTTAGTAAGAGTTACAACATGGCAGGATGGAGAGTAGGATTTTTTGTAGGAAATAAAAAGCTTATAGGAGCTTTGCAAAAGATAAAATCTTGGTTTGATTATGGTATGTTTACTCCTATTCAAGTAGCTGCTACTATCGCACTAAATGAAGAACAAGATTGTGTAGAAGATATAATCAAAAAGTATGAAAAAAGACGAGATGTTCTATGTGAAAGTTTTAAAAAAGCTGGTTGGGAGATAAAAAAACCAAGGTCAACTATGTTTGTTTGGGCAAAACTACCTCCTAAACTAGCTCATCTAAAAAGTATGGAGTTTTCAAAACAACTTTTAACAGAAGCAAAAGTTGCTGTAAGCCCGGGTATAGGATTTGGTGAAAGAGGTGATGACTATGTCAGAATTGCTTTGATAGAAAATGAAAAGAGAATCCGACAAGCAGCAAGAAATATAAAACAATATCTAAGGAATGCAAAGTGATAAAGATAGCTATCGTTGGAGTTGGAACAGTTGGAGAATCAGTAGCAAATATCTTAGAAAAAAATGCAGACTTGATAAGTGCAAGAGCTGGAAAAGAGTTAAAAGTTATCAAGGGTGCTGTTAAGGATTTGAGTAAAAAAAGAAATGTTTCTATTCCTTTAACTGATGATATTGATGAAGTTTTAAATGATAAAGATATAGATATAGTTGTTGAGCTTATGGGTGGAGTTGATGAGCCTTACAAAGTTGTAAAAAAAGCTTTGGAAAATGGAAAAGCAGTAGTTACAGCAAATAAAGCACTACTAGCTTATCACAGATATGATTTACAAAAGATAGCAGGTGATTTACCTATCGGATATGAAGCAAGTGTAGCAGGTGGAATTCCTATCATAAATGCCCTAAAAGTAGGACTTAGTGCAAATAAGATACTTGCTATAAAAGGTATCATAAATGGTACTTGTAACTATATGCTTACCAAGATGATAAATGAAGGTATAGAGTTTGATGAAATACTTAAAGAGTCTCAAGAACTTGGATATGCAGAGGCTGATCCGACATTTGACATAGGTGGATTTGATGCAGCTCATAAACTACTGATTTTAGCTAGTATTGCTTATGGAATAGACAGTAAACCAGAAGACATACTTATAGAAGGTATAGAGGATATAAACTCTTATGATATAGAGTTTGCAAAAGAGTTTGGATATAGCATAAAACTTTTAGCCATCGCAAAAAAGATAGATGAAAATATAGAGCTTAGAGTTCATCCAGTGTTAATAAAAAATAACCAAATGATATCTAAAATAGATGGTGTCATGAATGGTATCAGTGTTATAGGAGATTTTGTAGGAGAGACCCTATACTATGGAGCTGGAGCTGGAGGAGATGCTACTGCTAGTGCTGTTGTTTCAGATATAGTTGAGATAGTAAGAGCAGGGAAAAGTTCCCCAATGCTTGGGTTTAAAAAACCATTTAAAAGTGAAAATCTTAAGCTTCTACCTACCGATTATATACAGACAAAATACTATCTTCGAGTAACTGTAAAAGATGAAAAAGGGGTTTTGGCAAAAATCTCAAAAACTCTTGGAGATAGTAATATCTCAATAGATACATTTTTACAAAAACAAGTAGGAGATGATAAAGCAATACTTCTTTTTTCTACTCATGTATGCTATGAAAAAGAGATAAAAAAAGCTATAAAAGAGATAGAAGGGTATGATTTTATAAATCAGAAAGTTTCGATGATTCGTATAGAAGATTAAATAAGGAGCCCTTTAATGTTAAAACAATCTGTTTGTACTTATTGTGGTGTTGGCTGTGATATAGAAGCAGTTGTGCAAAACAATGAAATAAAACAGATTAAAGCAAATAAAGATGGCATAGTAAGTGGTGGAAAACTTTGTATAAAAGGAAAGTATGGATTTGATTTTACAAATCATCCAAATCGTCTTCCTCCCGTAAAAATAAAAAAAAGTTTTTTAAACAAAAATGACCTCTTTTTACCAAAAAAATTAAAAAGCTCCCTTCAAGAGTACTCAGTAGATAGTGATGGATATATTTATCCTACTTTAGAACTAGGATATGAGCTTACTGCTTGGAAACTGCAAAGAGTTTTAGAAACTCATGGAAACTTCTCTTTTTGTGCTATTGGAGGTGCTAGAAGTAGTTGTGAAAATTCTTATGTTTTTCAAAAGTTTACAAGGCGATCTGTAAAATCTCCTCATATAGACAACTGTGCTAGAGTTTGTCATGCACCTAGCCTAAAAGGCATGAGAAGTATTATAGGAGAGGGAGCTAGTACAAATCCTTTTTGGGATATAAAAAATAGTGAATTCTTGATAATCTTTGGCTCAAATACAACCCAAGCTCACCCAATAGTCGCAAATAAAATAATGAGTGCAGTAAAAAACGGTACAAAACTAGCTGTTTTTGATGTAAGAACTATTGAGATTGCAAAAAGAGCTGATTTTAACTGTGTGATTCCCTATGAGTCAAATCTTTTAGTGTCTAACATGATAGCTTATGAAATAGTAAAAAATAAACTTTATGATAAAAAGTTTGTAAACACTCGTACAAGTGGATTTAAAGAGTATAAAGAAGCCATTTTAAAAGATGAGTATGCAAATCCTGAGTTTTTTCAAAAAGTAAAAGGATATGAGTATTTAACTAATCAAATAAAAGAGGTAGCAAAACTATATGCTACTAAAAAATCAATGATACTTTGGGGACTTGGAGTAACTGAACACACAGATGGAAGTTATACAACAGCAAGTTTTTGTAACCTTAGTCTATTAACTGGTAATATAGGAAAAAATGGAGTAGGACTTATTCCTCTTCGTGGACAAAACAATGTCCAAGGAACTTGTGATATGGGTTGTCTACCATACTATGACCCTGACTATAAAAAACCTTTAGTTGAGGGTAAAAAGACTCCAGATTTGATAAATGCTATGCTTGAAGATGAGATAAAAGTTCTTTTTAACTTAGGTGAAGATATAGCTCACATTCATCCAAATCAAAACAAAATCCAAAAGGCTTTAAAAAAACTAGAATTAACAGTAGTTTTAGAGCTTTTTAATAATGAAATAACCAAATTTGCAGACATAGTTTTTGGAGTAAAAAGTGGATATGAAAAAAGTGGAGTTTATATAAATGCTGAGAGAAGACTTCACTTATCTCAACCACTTGTTGAAAATAATCTACCTGATGATTGGGAAGTCATACAAGGTATAGATAGATATTTTAGAAAAAAGTTAGATTTTAAAGATACAAAAGATATATGGGAAGAGGTTAGGGTAAAGGCAAGTGAGAGATTTAGTGGTGCTAGTTATGAACTTTTGGAAAAAGAGAGATTAAATGGACTTCAGTGGCCGATAGACGAGAGTGGAGATATGCCTATACTTCATGAGAGTGAGTTTAGAACAAAGGATGGCTTAGGACATCTTAAATATAAGAGATATTTCTTAAGAGGTATGATAAAAGAGCTTTTAAAAGATAAAAGAGAAGATTTTTACCTAACAACTGGAAGAATTATAGCTCACTATAACAATGCAAACCAAACAAATAAATCTCCAAAACTTCAAAATAGAGCTGCTGAGGATGTAATTTTAATATCTTTTGAAGATGAAAAGTTCATAAAGAACAAACGAACTGTTACTTTAATATCAAACTATGGAAGAACAAACCCTCTAAAATTTAAACTCTCAAAAAATATAAAAAAAGGAACTCTATTTGTATCTTTTCATCACTCAAACTCAAATATAAACTTTTTATTTGGAGATGAGTGTGATGAACTTACAAAGACTGCAAAGTTCAAATCTATAAAGGTAAAGATTGAGTAGAAAAAAGGGACACCTAGGTGAAGACAAGGCAGTAGAGTTTTTAGAAAATAATGGTTTTAGGATAATAGAGAGAAATTTTTACTCAAGATTTGGAGAGATAGATATAGTTACTTTAAAAGATGAAGTTTTACACTTTATAGAGGTAAAAAGTGGCAAAGGAGAGCCTATATATAGGATAACTCCATCAAAAATTTCTAAAATCCAAAAGACAATACAATTTTTTCTAAATAAAACTAAGCTAGATTTTGATTATTGTATAGATGGTTTGATAGTAAAAGGAAATGATATAGAGCTATTTGAAAATATAGGCTTTTCATGACAGCTTCGACTGTCATGAAATTAGATAGGAAGAACCCTTATAGACTCATCTATTTTTTCTTTTAAAATTGCTTCTATCGCATATAAAGTACCAGTACTACTACTTGCACACCCACTACAAGCACCTAAGTATCTGATATAAACATCTGTATTTTCACCATTTGGTTTTATATCTAGTATTTCTAAATTTCCACCATCCATGATAAGCATTTGTCTTATATTTTCATCTATAACAGATTCTACTTTTTTAAGTTGTTGAACAACTGTCATATCTTTAAAAGAGCCTTCATTATCACTATTATTAACAGCTTTTAAAACCTTCTCTTTTTCCATCTCTTCTCTTACATCTCTAAGTATATCAACTAAGTAGTACTCTCTCTCTTCATGACCACCCGGTTTGATACAACTTTTACAAAATCCACCAGCTTTTGTATAGTCTGTTATCTCTTCTATTGTTTTTAAGTCATTTAGTTTTATAACATCTTTTAGTGTTCCAAGACTTACCCTTGCACACTCACAAACGATAATCTCATCTTCAAAGCTATCCATATCTACACCTTTATATAAAGATGCAGCTTTTTTGATAACATCATAAGCCATTACAGAGCAGTGCATTTTTTGAGGTGGAACGGCTGGAGTTTCTGGGTTATCTCTCATAGCAAACTCTACATCTAAGTTTGTTATCTTTACTGCTTCATCAACACTTTTGCCAAGGGTTAACTCAGTCATGACATCACTACTTGCGATAGCAGTTCCACAACCAAAACTTTTAAACTTAGCATCTATGATTTTGTCTGTTTTTTCATCAACTACCCAGTAAAGTCTAACAGCATCTCCACAACTTTCAGCTCCAAAATCAGCAACTATAAGTTTTCCACCTTTTTTCTTTGCTTCTTCTTCAGTTATTTCACCCATATATTTTGGATTATTCATCCTATTTTGTACTTTTTGGCTGTACTCATCCCAGATGCTTCCACCTATTAAACTATCAAATCCCATTATTTTTCTCCTTCAGGCATATAAGCATATGAGCTACTTATACCTCTTAATCTTTTAACTGCTTTTTTTACTACTTCTATCGTATAATCAATCTCTTCTTTTGTAGTAAATCTACTAAGAGAAAATCTTATAGCAGTATGAGCCAAATCAGCCTCAGCTCCTATCGCTTCCATCACAGGGTTACTTTCTAAATCTTCACTAGCACATGCACTTCCGGTACTAGCCCCAATGCCTGCCTGATTTAAATCCCAAAGCATAGCTTCACCCTCTACACCTCTAAAACTGATAAGTATAGTTGTTGGTACTCTTTTTTCTCTTGGAGTTACTACAAAAGTATCTTCTATCTTTAAAAGTTCATCCTCAAGATAATCTCTAAGTTCCTTTATATCACCAAGCTCAAAATCCATAGTATCTATGGCTAACTCCATAGCTTTACCCATACCAACAATACCTGGAACATTTAAAGTTCCACTTCTGTATCCACCCATTTGGCTACCACCATGAAATAGAGGAGTAAGCTCATAACCTTTTCTCACATATAGTCCACCTACACCTTTTGGTGCATGAAATTTATGTCCTGAAAATGTTAAGTATTTTATACCTGGATTGTTTTTTAAGTCTATCTTTACTTTTCCGATAGCTTGAACTGCATCTGTATGAAAAGGCACACCTTTTTCTAAACAAATCTGAGCTATCTCTTCAACAGGAAAGATAGCTCCTGTTTCATTGTTTACCCACATGATTGAAACAAGTGCAGTTTTTGGAGTGATATAATCAGCTACAGTTGAAGCCTCTATCATACCTTCACTATTGATAGGTATATAGCTTACTTTTATTCCAAGACTTTCTAAAAATTTTGCAGTTGCTATGATAGATGGATGTTCCACTTCACTAACTATTATATGATCTTTTCTTCCACTCATGATATCTTGAAAATAAACACTTTTTAGTATCCAGTTGTTACTTTCAGTAGCACATGAAGTGATAACTATACTATCTTGCTTGTCAACATTTAACCCAAGATACAGTTGTTCTAGTGCCGTTTTAAGTGCAGGGTGAGTCTCTCTTGCATAGTCATGTAAAGAGTTAGGATTTCCATACTTTTCACAAAAGAAAGGATCCATCACTACTTTTACTTGCTCATCTACCTTTGTAGTGGCATTGTTGTCTAAATATACTCTCATGTTTTCCTCTTAGAATTTTAATTAGGACTCATATTGTCTTATTAAGGAATAATATAGAGTATTTTATTAAAAGTTGCTTAAACTGTATCAGAAACTCTCTTTCCACTCTTCAATCCTCACAGCACTATGATTATAATCTGGTTGTTTAGATAAGTTATCTAGTAAATCATCAGTTAAAAAGTTTATATCTCTATGTGATAATGGTATAAAAATTGTTTTTAGATTTATATCAGTTATAACAACTTCTGCTTTTAACTCTCCTCTTTTTGAAGAAACTTTTACCATATCCCCCTCTTTTAAGCCTAACTTATTTGCATCAGTACTGTTTATTTCAACAAACTCTAACTTTTTAAACTTTAGTAAACTATCAACTTTTGCACTCTTGCTTCCACTATGCCATTGGTCTCTTGTTCTGCCTGTAAGAAGTATAAAAGGAAACTCCTTTGAAGCTTGTTCACTTAAGTTTTGATTTTCTACAAAAAATAGATTTGCTTTTTTGTTTTTGGTTAAAAAAGTACTGTTTTTAAAAAGATTTTTACCCCAAACAAATGGCTTTTCTTTTAACTTATCATAATTTGTCTCAAAGATATTCAGATGCCTTTGAAAACTTAGTTTTGTCATCTTTTGATACTCTTCAAATACCTCTTTTGAACTTTTAAAACTAAACTCTTCTTCATATCCTAAATTCTGTCCAATTTTTGTAAAAATCTCCCAATCTTGTAAAATCCCATCTTTTGGATAGAGTGACTCTACTCTAGTTAGTGTTCTATCAAGGTTTACTTGTGTTCCCTCTTTTTGTCCAAAAGGGAGAGCGGGTAAAACTATGTGAGCATATTTTGAAGTTTCACTATCTTCATAAGCATTTATCTCTACCACAAGAGGGATTTTTGAAATAGCCTTTTGAACAAAGTTTCGATTTGGAAGATGATAAATCGGGTCAGTATGGCAGATTATCAAGATATCAATTTTGTCTTCATTAGCAGCTTCTATCATCTCATATGCAGTTAAACCATTTTGCTTAGCTATATTTTCACTATTCCAAAACTCAGCTACTTTTTTACAGTTTTCCTCGTTAAAATCCAAGTGAACTGCCAAAGTAGTGCTAAGACCTCCAACCTCTCTACCTCCCATAGCATTTGGTTGCCCAGTTAGTGAAAAAGGACCACTTCCCTCTTTGTTTATTTGTCCAGTTATTATATGGAGATTGTTTATAGCAAGGTTTTTATCAACTCCTTGTGAGGACTGATTTATTCCCATAGTCCAAGCAGTGATGATGTTTTTACTCTCTTTAAAGAGTTTATAAAACTTTTCAAAACTATCTATCCCAAGTTCTGTATTTTCTAAAAGTTTAGTTCCATCAAGTTTTAAAATTTCTTCTTTGAAACTATCAAAGTTATTTGTATGATTTGATATAAAATCTTTATCAACACTATCATCTTTTATAAGTTTTAAAGCTAAAAGATTAAAAAAGTCTATATCTTTGTTTACTTTTATAGGAAGATAAATATCAGCGATTTTAGCACTAAGAGTAAATCTTGGGTCTATAACTACTACTTTTAAGCCTTTTTTTTGAGCTTTTTTTATCTTGTTAAAAAGTACTACATGAGACTCAGCAGGGTTTGCCCCAGTGAGAATAAGAAGATTTGCTTTATCTATATCATTTATACCAAGAGGTACATAATCTACCCCAAAAGATTTTTTATATCCTACAACTGCACTTGCCATACAAGTTCTACTGTTTGTATCACAGTTTGAAGTTCCTATAAAACCTTTTGCTAACTTATTTGCAACATAATAATCCTCATTTAGCATCTGACCAGATAGATAAAATCCAACTCTTTCAGGGGCAGTTTTTTTGAGTTTAGAAGCAATTATATTGATAGCTTCATCATAGTTGGAAGTTTTGAAGTTATCTTTTATACTCTCTCTTATCTTTACCTCTTTACATCTATCTATAAATATACTTTTTATTTGTGATAACCCCTTTGCACAAGCTAACCCACTATTTGTAGGATAACTTTTTATAGGTTTTAACTTTTCATCCCTAAACTCAAACTTACAACCAACACCACAATAAGCACAAACTGTTTTACTCATACAAGAGCCTTCAAATCTTCACTAAATTCACTAAATACTTGATACCTTTTACTCTTATCAGCAATAGTCATTTTATAAACTATCTTACTTAACTCTAAAGGAACTGATTTGATAGAGTCTGGTTTTATCTTTTTATCTATCATAGGAGTATAATCTATAACAGATTCATATCTATTTTCACCACTGTATTGTTTATATAAACTAAGACCAAATTCAAACAGCTCATAAGATTCAGTCCTACCAGTAGAAGGAGTAGTTTTAAGTCTAAACAGTTCTAATCCTAAACTTTCATGAATATGATTTATAAGCATATAAAACACTATCGCTTGATATGAATACCTGCTTAAAACTCTATCTTCAAACTCTTCAAAACTTTCATTTTTAAGTTTCAAATCCGAGTATGCTAAAAGAAGATATTTTACATAATATTTTGCAGTTGTTAAAGGTACTGATTTCATCAAAGTATGAGCTTCTTTTGGCTCTTTTGTTATTTTTCCACCCAAAAAGATATGAACTCCATCTACTTTGTTTCCTTTTCTGTCTTTTGCCTTGCACCCCTCAAATCCTATATCAGCCATGCTGTGAATACCACATCCCTTAACACAAGCAGACCAATTCATTCTAACTTTTCCATTCTCTATCTTTACTTCACTTTTTAGATACTCTGCTAACTCTTTAGCATCACTTTTGTTTGGTATTACTCCAAAAGCACAAGTCTTAGTTCCAGCACATGCAATCATATCGTTAAAGAAGATATTATTAAACTTGCTAAAATCAGACTCAAACTCACTATCTAAATCTAAAATATAAATATTTTGGTCATAACTAAGTCTTAATCTATCGCTCCCTTTCTCTTTAGCTTTTTGACAAATATCCAAAAGTTCACTACCACTGATAATTCCCGAAGGAACTATAACCTTATGAGCAAATTTTCCATCCTTTTGCATAACTTTAGCACTAAAAATAGGTTGCTTTAGATTTACCATTATTTCACCAGCCTCTTCAAAATCCTCACCAGCTTTCTCTTTGATAGCATTTACAAAGTTTTGCATACCAACTGCTTCTATTAAAAAGAAAAGTCTATTTTTGTTTCTGTTATCTCTAAATCCATACTCTTTGAAAGTATCAAGCAATGTTTTATAAAAAGTCTCTATATTTTCTTCAGTTATAAAAAGATTTGCATCTTTTGCTTGAACTCCAACTTTCCCACCAAGATAAACATTAAATCCAAATCTACCATCTTTATTTGCCAGTATAAAAGAACAATCATGACCATAAATATTACACCCATTTGCAAAAGAACCATTTATCCCTGTATTAAACTTTCTAGGAAGTGTAGAAATATAGTTATGATTTTTTAAAAAAATATTTTGCAGTTTTTCGATGATAGGGTAAGTATCTATCACAGTGTCATAAGCCACACCATCAAGAGCATCTGTTACTATATTTCTGATATTATCTACACCTGTTTGAAAAGTTGTAATTCCTACATTTTCTAACTTTTCTAAAATAGTAGGTATATCTTCGATTTTTATATATCTTATCTCTACTTGTTGTCTTGTTGTTATATCTATATAGTCTTTGCAGTACTCTTTTGCTATCTCTCCAATAGCCAATGTTTGAGATATATTTAGCCTACCAGCAGGGATTCTAACTCTTATCATGAAGCTATTATCCCCATCTACCTTTTTCTTATCATAGATACCAAAACTCTTTAGAAAAAAGTTTATATCTTCATCTACTATTGTTTGATAACCACTCTTTGCATACTCTTTGATAGCTTGAAAAGCCTCTTTTGCAGTTCTGTTTTCTTTAAGTTTTTCTATCTTATTTAGTTTTTTACTTCTATCTTCTTTTGCTTTTTCTAATACTTTTATCATGTTAATCCCCTTACTTTATAAGAAGTATTATATAATATTATAAACAAAAAATATACAGTAAGACTGTATAAAAAATAATCAATAAACCTCTTGTCATATTTTATTATTTAGATAATATTTTATTATAAATTATCGGAGGTTTTAACAATGGCAAGTTTCAAAGAATTAAAAGGGCAGGGACATTTTCCTACACTTTTGGCAGCATTTTTATATTTTGATTTTAGTTTTATGGTTTGGACAATGCTAGGTCCATTATCTACCGAAATAGCAGAATCTTTAGCAACTCATGGATTTATGATGAGTGCAGGGCAAAAAGCAACTTTGCTCTCTATTCCTATACTTTCAGGTGCAATTCTTAGGATACTTTTAGGTTTTGGAGTTGATAAGCTTGGAGCTAAAAAGACTGCTTTGATGGCTCAAACAGTAGTTATATTAGTACTATTTTATGCTTTTTTTAGAGGAGAGAGTATAACTTACAGTGAGCTTTTAGTAGTAGCACTTGGACTTGGATTTGCAGGAGCTAGTTTTGCAGTAGCACTTCCTCAAGCTGGGCAGTGGTATCCACCTCGCCTTCAAGGAGTAGTTTTAGGTATAGCAGGAGCTGGAAATATCGGTGTTGTTTTAGACTTCTTATTTGCACCAAAAATAGCAGAGTATTGGGGATGGCAAGCAGTTTTCTTAGTAGGTGGAGTTTTATCAACTATCATCTTTATAGCTTATACTTTTATGGCAAAAGATGCACCCTCTAATGTATATAAGCCAAATCCAAAAAAACTAAGAGATTATGGAAAACTTTTAAAAGACAAAGATACTTGGTGGTTTAACCTATTTTATGCGATAAGTTTTGGTGGTTTTGTAGGATTTGCAGGGTACATGAAAGTCTATCTTATGAATACTTATCAAGCAGATATGAGTGCTTTTGGATTAGAATATTTTAACGAGCCAAATGTAAAAGTAATTGCAGGGTATTTCGGAGCTTTGACTATCTTTGCTGGAGCAGTACTTAGACCAGTTGGTGGAGCAGTTGCAGATAAGATGGGTGGTGTAAAATCTCTATATATCTTTTTTGGAGCAGTAGCCCTACTAGCAGTTTTAAATGCTAGTGTTAAGTTACCATTTGGTGTAGCGATACTAGTTCTTTTTCTTATCATGGCAAATCTTGGTATGGCAAATGGAGCAGTTTTTCAACTAGTACCACAAAGATTTGGTAAAGATATAGGTATCATGACAGGTATCATAGGAGCAGCTGGAGGACTTGGTGGAACAGCTTTGATAAAAACTTTAGGATGGAGTAAAGGTGTTTTTGATGGATATAGTGCAGGATTTTTTATATTTGCAGCAGTTGTTTTAGTTGCGATTTTAGGTATCAGTATGGTAAAAACTAGATGGAGAACTACTTGGGGACTACAAGCTGGTGGTAGGATATAAAGTTAAGTTGAAAAGTTTTATAGCTTTTCAACTTCTCTAAAAATACTTAGTAATTTTCCACTTTCTTTTAAATGATATATAAGCTAGAACTGCTGACAAAATAAAAATAATTGGAACTAATAATACAGGCTCAAACATCTAACAACTCCTCAAAAATCTCTTCTACACTTTTAAGCTTTATGTAGTTTAAAAAGACTCTACTCACCATATTTGCTTAAACTATCAATTTTTTGCATATCAATCCTTATTATATCAAGATAGACTATATTATTTGTTTAGAGTGAAATGTGTATAAAAGTAGCTAATAAAATTATTTTTATAAAGGACTTATATCACGGGAGTTTTTCATTAAGTCTTATTTTTCTACTTTTTCTTAACGATTTGCTAACATAGATTATTATACACTTCATGTATGGCAAAAATATTACTTTTAGAAGATGATGAGGTATTATCTGAAACACTGGTTGAAATGTTAAGAGAAGAGGGCTTTGAAGTGGTCTTAGTATCTGATGGTGAATCAGCACTAGATGCAACATTTACACAACATTTTGATATCTTTTTGTTAGATGTAAATGTTCCTTTGATGGATGGTTTTTCCTTTCTAAAAGCTTTGAGGGAGAGTGAAAACAATACACCAGCTATCTATATCACTGCTATGAGTGATGTTGCTTCTCTTTCAAAAGGCTTTGAAGTGGGTGCTGATGACTATATAAAAAAGCCTTTTGATTTTGATGAACTTTTGATTCGTATCAATGCACTACTTCGAAAATCCTATCATACATATGCCTATAAACTTTATAGTGGGGATTTTTATTTTATTATCAAAAAAGATGAACTCTATCATGACAATCACTTTATCCCTCTCTCTCCGTATGAGTTGAAAATCACTAGATTACTTTTTCAAAATCTTGATAAAACAGTACAAAAACAAGAATTTTTAGAATACCTTCATGAAGGATATGAGATGAGCGAAGGTGCTTTGCGAGTTCATATCAACAAGCTTCGTAAAGTGGGGCTTTCTATCCAAACAGTCAAAGGAGTGGGTTATCGTCTTGCATCATCATGAAAACAGAGCTTTTTTAAAATTTTTCATTACCTATTTTATCAGTATAGCGATTTTGATAGTGGTAGCAGGGTTTTTCTATTTTGCACAGATGCGAAATCATCTTTTAAGGATGGAAGAGTTTTCTCTGATTGAGTATGCTAGACATTTGAAGATGAATCTTCCTTTAACTGAGTTTACAGGAGATTTTTCGCATATCTTTATAGATGAAACCAAACATATAGATATCAAAAACTTCACCGTGGGTAAAAAAAGATTTTCAAAGTTAATCCCCCAAAAGTTTAATAAAGGCTATATCAAAGTTTCAAAATCAACTAAAACTTTTAACCAAAAAGTATCAACTCTAAAACATAAAATACAATTTTTACAACTTTTGTTGCTTTTACTTTTTGCATATATCAGTTATCGTCTTGCAAGAAATGCACTACAACCACTTAAAGAGAGTATCTCGACATTGGATAAATTTGCTAAAGATTTGATTCATGACTTAAATACACCCGTTACCTCAATAAATCTTAACATGAGGGTTCTTGAAAAAAATCCCCAATGTAAAAACAATAAAGCACTTTTAAGGTTGAAAAAAAGTGTACAAAGTATCAGTGAGTTACATGAAAATCTTACGATTCTTTTAGAAGAAGAGACATTTCAGTTTCAAGAACTTAATGTATGTAAAATTGTAGATGATGTTGTTCAAGTACAACAAACTATCTATCCAAATATCAAATTTGAAATCCAGTGTAATCAACTCAAAGCAAAACTCAATCCAAATGCCACTAAACAAATCCTTCAAAACATCATTTCCAATGCTTGCCAGTACAATATCCAAAATGGCTATGTTAAAATCTACACAAACAATAAGTCGCTTTTTATAGAAAATAGTGGTAAAGGAATCAAAGAACCCGATAAAATCTTTAACCGTTCTTATAGTGAGGTTCATAGTAGTGGGATTGGTTTAGATATCGTTAAAAGACTTGGCTTTGCGATGGATATCTTGATCGAAGTTAAAGCTAAAAGAGACGGTACTATTTTTATCTTAACGATGCCCTAATATAAATATATTATCATGATACTCAAAAGGATATGCATGTTTAAATATGTTTTTTTACTATTGTTGCTGATGCTCTCAGGATTAAATGCAAAAGTTTTAACACTTGATAGTTGTGTTAATAAAGCAATCGCTTCTCATCCTGATATACATAGATTTATGTTGCAAGTAGAAAAAAGCCAAAGTGGTATAAAAGCTGCGAAAGCTGATTATCTACCTAAAATATCAATAAATGGAGAGTATGATCCTCGTAAAACATTTGCATTATCACAAAATGGTACTTTTCACACGATTGAAGATGATAGTTGGCAAGAGGGAATCACACTTACTCAAAAACTTTGGGATTTTTCAAAAACAAGTTCGACTATCAAAGCATCAAAAATACAAAAATCCATCGCTAATCTTTCTCTTATAGAAGCAAAAGCCTTATTAAGCTATCAAGTTTCAATAGTATATGAAAATTTGCAACTACAAAAAGAGGCGATTAGAGTAAGAAAAGAAGATGTTAAAGCAAAAAAAGCATTTTATAAACAAGCCAAAGCATTGGTAAAGCAAGGGTTAAAAACTAAAGCAGATGCTTCAAGGTTTAAAGCTTCTTGGTATATCGCAAAAGAGAGTCTCTCTATCGCAAAAGCAGATTTTGAAAAAGCACGAGTGCAACTTTCTTACTATATAGGTGAAAAGATTCCTAAAAATGTTAGGTTAGAAAAAAGTTTTTTACATACTTTACCATCATTGCAGACTCAAAAGGTTTTAAAAAAAGTATTACAAAACAATCCTTCTCTTAAAAGTTTACGAAAAAATATAAAAAAAGATGCACTGCTTTATAAAGCTACAAAAGCATCACACTATGGTTCTATAGATGCAGTAGCTTCATATAATCATCAAAGAAGTTTAAATAAATATGATAGTAAATTAGTAGGTATCAAAGTTAATATTCCACTTTATACTGGGGGAAAAACATCAGCACTTGTTCAACAAAGTTTTTTAGAGATGCAAAGTGCAAAAGAGGTTTATAAATCAAAAGTTTTAGCACTTAAACAAGAAGTAAAAACACTACTTGTCGATATAAAACGATATAATATGACGATTCAATCAAAAAAAGAACAGCTAAAATCTGCTAAAGAGACTATGGCAATACTGCAAGCTAGATACAAAGAGGGGTTGAGTACATATATGGAAGTACTTGATGCAAAGGCTTTGGTCTTGACCGTAAAGCTGGGATTGCTCAATGCTCGTTTTGCACAAAGCACAATTTTTCATCGTCTCCATTATCTTGAAGGAAAAATATTATGATAAAACAAAGTGAAATTTTGAAAAACAAATCTATACAGAAATATAGTTTAATAGCAATCATACTAGTGTTGCTTGTAGGAGTTTTTTATAAAAAGGTTTATATTCCTAAAACAACTTATGATTACACTTTGGTAAAAGTTGGTGCGATTGATGTTAATGTTAAAGGTATAGGAAATGTCAATGCCAAAGATATTTACAATATCACAGCACAAAGTGGTGGTAAGATTTTACATCTTTATACAGATATTGGAAAATGGGTTAAAAAAGGTGATCTTCTCATCGAGATAGATGGTGTTGATTTACCTGATCAACTAGAGATCACCAAAGTTACTTTGCAAAAAGCAAATTTTGAGTTTACAGCTTCACAAGAAGAGCTTAAAAATCAACAGGCACAAAAAGTTTTGATAAAAAAATCATTTCATCGTTATCAAAAACTAAACAAACAAGGCTTTGCTGCTAGGGCTGAATATGATAAAGCATTGGCTGATTTAAAAAGTATAGATGCTATGATATCAGCTTCTAAAGCACAAATCAATATAGCAAAAGCACAAATAGAAGTTGCCCAAAAGAATATAGATGCTATCCAAACAAAAATAGATAATTTAAAAATTTATTCGCCTATAAATGGATATGTTATCTCTAAAAATGCTCAAATAGGACAAGCTGTATTGCCTACTATGGCGATTTTTAACATTGTCGATCCAAAAACTTTATGGGTAGAGACAAAAATAGATGAGCGAATTAGTGCAAATGTTAAAGTAAATCAAAAAGCCACTATTATGCTCAGTTCACAGCCCAATAAAATTTATAAGGCAGTAATCAAAAGAATATTACCTAAAAGTGATGCTATAACACTAGAGAGAGAAGTAGATGTTGCTTTTGAACATATACCTACACCTTTTTATATAAATGAACAAGCAGAAGTTCGTATCAAAGTTAGTCACTATGATAAAGTGAGTAAAATCCCATTAACAGCTGTTGTCCAAAAAGAGGGTAAAGTAGGTGTTTGGATTGCCAAAGATGGTCATGCACATTTTCAGATTATCCAAAAAATAGCCCAAAACGATAGTGAAATGGCAGTTTCAAATATTGATAAAAAAGCTAAAATTATTATCCCATCTAAGAGTAAAAAGCCACTAAGTGAAGGGATGAAAATCCACTTATGATACATCTAGCAAAAGAGGACATCAAACATACACTTGGTAAGTTTATTGTCACTGCGATGGGAGTTGGGATGCTTTTGGGTATCGTCCTTATCATGATAGGTGTTTATAGGGGAATGCTTGATGATGCAGAAGTTTTACTCAAAGATATTCATGCAGATTTGTGGGTGGTGCAAGAAGGTACACTAGGACCGTTTGCCGAAGCATCAAGAATACACGAAGATTTAAAATATACTTTGAAATCAATCGAAGGTATTGATAAAAGTGAAGCGATTACATTTCAAAGTATCCAACTTCCCCAAAAAGATAAAAAAGTAAGAGTTCAAGCAGTTGGTTATGATGTTTTTGGAGAGATAAATCCTATCAATCCACAAAGAATTATCAAAGGTCGAGTATTAAAAACTGATCATTATGAAATTGTTGTTACCGATAAAACAGGCTTTGCTTTAGATGATAAAATCAAACTTGGAAGACATTTTTATAAGGTAGTGGGTATAACTCATGGCACAGTTTCCTCTGGTGGAGATTCTCTTATCTATCTAAGTCTTAAAGATGCACAAGAAGTACAGTTTTCCTACTCAAACAATCGTATTCAAACAGATAGACACAGAGGTATCCTTGCCAAAGATGCACATCTAGTCAATGCCATCATAGCGACACTGAAACCTGGATATTCTGTCGATGAAGTAGCGAAAAATATTAGAAAATGGTTACATAAAAGTGTTTATACAGCACAACAACAAAAAATAGTTTTAACGAAAAATGTTATCGAAAAAGCATCTAAACAGATTGGGTTATTTACTGCTATTTTGGTTGTGGTATCAACGATTATTATTGCATTGATTATTTATACCATGACACTTGAAAAAATGAAAGAGATATCTATCATGAAACTAATAGGTTTACCAAATAGTATTATTATTAAGATGATTGTAGAAGAAACCCTTTTACTCGGTGTGCTGGCATTTATCTTTGGTAATATCTTTTCTCATGCAATTTATACCAAATTCCCAAAGCATGTTTTACTACAAATTCCAGATGCATGGACATTGTTTGGTATCGTAATCATTGCTTCTATATTGGCATCTTTTATTGGTGTTAAAAAAGTAATCAATGCAGATCCAACTGCAGCGATAGGAGGATAAAATGTCTGTAAAACAAGCTATAAAAGTTGAACGACTCAACAAATCTTTTGGAAAAGGTGATACTTTTGTTGATGTTATAGATGATGCTTCTTTTGTTGTAAACAAAGGTGAACTAGTTGCACTTGTTGCACCAAGTGGTGCAGGTAAAACTACACTTTTGATGATGTTAGGATGTGTAGAAGACCCAAACAGTGGTACTATCTGGCTGGGAGATGAAAAGGTATATGAAGATAAATGGCTTACCAAAGAGACAAGAAAAATCAGAAGAGAAAAAATAGGGTTTATCTTTCAGGCTCATTATCTCATCCCTTTTCTTAATATCATCGACAATCTTACATTGCTCCCACAAGCTGATCATGTTGATGAAAAAAAAGCACAAAAAAAAGCACGAGATTTACTTGCTTATTTTGATATTGCAGATAAAGAAAAAGCTATGCCATCTCAACTCTCTGGTGGACAAAACCAAAGAGCAGCTATCGCTAGAGCATTAGTAAATGAACCAGAAATCATACTTGCCGATGAACCAACAGCTGCACTTGATTCTCAAAGATCCCTAGATGTTATAAATATGCTAAAAAAAATCGCACAAGAACAAAATGTAGCAATCATCATGGTTACTCATGATGAACGAATGTTACCACATTGTGATAGAGTGATGAAGATAGAAAACAAACATGTTATCTTGGATAAGATATAAATTCAACTTTTAGTATTGGAACGATTTCCTTTTGAATATCTGTTTTGTCCTCTGCTACGAGTATTTTTATTTCGTGAGTTTCTAGCACCGTTTTGTTTTTTAGGTTCAGGTTTGATAGTTGGGTCTGGTTCAAAACCTTCTATCTGTATTTTTTCTATCTTTGTTTTGATGAGTTTTTCTATATCTCTTAGCAAATCTTTTTCATCTATACAAACAAGTGAAGCAGCTTCTCCTTCTCTCCCAGCTCGTCCAGTACGACCGATACGATGAATATAATCTTCTGGAACATTTGGTAGCTCAAAGTTTATAACATGAGGGAGTTGATCTATATCTATCCCTCTTGCTGCTATATCAGTTGCTACAAGTGTTCTAACTGTGCCATTTTTGAAATTGGCAAGAGCTTTTGTTCTAGCTCCTTGACTTTTGTTACCATGAATAGCAGCTGAAGTGATACCTCTTTTTGCCAAAACTTCACTTAGTTTGTTTGCTCCATGTTTAGTTCTTGTAAAGATAAGCACTTGCTTCCAGTTGTTCTTTTTGATAAGGTGGATTATCAGCTCTCTTTTTCTTGATTTATCTACAGGATAGACTACTTGCTTGACTTGTGAAGTTGTAGTATTTGCACGAGCTACTTCTATCAAAACAGGACTGTTAAGCAAAGTATCTGCAAGCTTTTTTATATCTTTTGAAAATGTCGCAGAAAAAAGTAAACTTTGTCTTTTTTTAGGAAGTAATGCCAAGATTTTTTTAATATCATGAATAAACCCCATATCCAACATCCTATCTGCCTCATCCAAAACAAGATACTCTACACTAGAAAGATTTATAGCCTTTTGTCCAGATAAATCAAGCAATCTCCCAGGTGTAGCGATAACTATATCAACACCCTTTTTCAAGCGAGCTTTTTGAGGATTTATCCCAACTCCACCAAAGATAACAGCATGAGAAAAAGGTAAATACTTACTATAAGCATCTACATTCTCAGCCACCTGAGCTGCAAGTTCACGAGTAGGAGTAAGGATCAAAGCTCTAACTTTTCTACCTTTACCTTTTTGGGTAGGTATATCGCTAAGAAGTTGTAAGATTGGCAAGGTAAAACCAGCAGTCTTCCCAGTACCAGTCTGAGCCCCTGCTAAAACATCTTTTCCCTCTAAAATAACTGGTATAGCTTGCTTTTGTATAGGTGTTGGAGTTATATAACCCGTCTCTTTGATAGCCCTTAGTATAGGCTCACTAAGCCCGAGTGTTGTAAATGACATTTATTACCTTTGTTAAGTTACATCTATTGTATCGTAATTGGTTGAGAGTTTTGTTTAGTTATGGACTAATACATTTACATATTAAACTTTTTTACCTGTATAACCTCAAACTCTAAAAAATCTTTGTCATAATTTTGTAAAAAATATTTTATCTCTTTTACTTTAAGCTCTTTTCTACCTCCACTAACACCACTTTTTTTTATATATTTTAACATCTCAAGAGTGCTTTTGAACTCTAGTTTATAGGAAATTGTTTCACATGAAACATTTTTTGAGAAACTCATCTTTAACTTATTTTTGTTTGGTAAAAAACTTTTTAACCCGAACCAATCTCTTAAAGTTTTAAAAGTTCCTTCGGTAAATATAGCTAATGCAAAATTCTGTGAATTATTTTCAATATTTTTAACTAAAGTATATATGTCTTTTGACCATTGCAAGGAAGAAGATGAGATAACTAAGTCATACTTATCAAAATCATCAACACTATCAAAGTCCTTGCACTCCAAAAAAACTTCACTTGATTTTGGATGTAAATCTAGCATTAAGGTTGACAAATCAACTCCAACAAACTTATCAACTTTAAAGCCAAGATTTTTATATACCAATCCATCTCCACAACCCAAATCCAAAATCGTTTTTGGTTTAAAAGAGACAGTAGAAAGTAGTTTTTTTACAACTTTTTTTTGTATCAAATTGTAACTATTATAATACTTTGAGTTTTTAGAAAACTCCTTTATATGAGGTATTTGGCTCAAATTTTAACTTCCTCTTAATTTTCTTTGATATAATCGCCCAATTATAAAGCCATTTTACAATGGTTTGATACAATTATATCTATAAAGGTTTTAACATGACATCAACACTTTTGATTGTACAATTTGTACTAGCAATAATACTAACAATAACTGTACTTTTACAAAAAAGTTCTTCAATAGGACTTGGAGCTTATAGTGGAAGTAATGAATCAGTATTTGGTGCAAAAGGTCCAGCAGGATTTTTGACTAAGCTTACATTTTTTCTTGCATTTGCTTTCATAGTCAATACTTTAACACTCGGTTACATATACAACAAAGAAAACAAACCATCTATCGCTCAAGAGATGAAAGATAAAAAGATAGTTCCATTAGTTCCTAAAAAAAAGGAAACTCCATCTGCACCATCAGCTCCAGTTGCACCAACAACAAAGAAATAAGGAGATTTTTATGAGTTTAGAAGCAATATACAAAAACCAAAAAGAGTCAAATACAAAGTCGTTAGAGGCTCTAAAAAGAGACTTTACAACAATAAGAAGTGGAAAAGTTTCAACCCTGATAGTTGATAATATCAAGATAGACTACTACGGAAACCCAACTGCACTAAATCAAGTAGGATCAGTTTTAGTTACAGATGCAACAACTATAACTATATCTCCTTGGGAAAAAAATCTTCTTCCAGAGATAGAAAAAGCAATCCAAAGTGCAAACATAGGTGTAAATCCTAACAATGATGGTGAAGTTATAAAACTTTTCTTCCCTCCTATGACAACTGAGCAAAGAGCAGAGGGTGCAAAACAAGCCAAAGCTTTTGGAGAAAAAGCAAAAGTAGCTATAAGAAATATCAGAAAAGATGCAAATAATAAGATAAAAGCTTTAGAAAAAGATAAAGAGATTACTGAAGATGAGAGTAAAAGAGCTCATGATGAAGTGCAAAAAAATACAGATTCAGCTATATCAGAGGTAGATAGTGCTGTTAAAGCTAAAGAAACTGAGCTTATGAAAGTTTAATCTTATGAGTTTAAATATAGAGCAAATTTACAAAGATGCAAATGCTTACTTAGAGGGGCATTTTCTTTTGAGTAGTGGAAATCATTCACAATACTACTTGCAAAGTGCAAAAGTTTTAGAAAATCCAAAAACAGCAGAACTTCTAGCTAAAGAGTTAGCTCAAATGATAAAAGAAGCTGGTGTAAAGGTAGATACAGTTTGTTCACCTGCCCTTGGTGGGATATTGGCTGGTTATGAGTTAGCAAGGGCTTTAGGAGCTAGATTTATATTTACTGAGAGAGTTGAGAAAGTTATGACTCTTCGTCGTGGATTTGAAGTAACTAAAAATGAAAATATCCTAATTTGCGAAGATATTATAACAACTGGTGGGAGTGCCTTAGAGAGTGCAAAAGCAGTAGAGGAACTTGGAGCAAATATAGTTGGATTTGCAGCTTTAGCAAATAGAGGCTTTTGTAAAAGAGAAGGTTCAAATAGTAAGCATAAACAGAATTGTAAACTGCCTTTAGATATGCCTTTTTTTGCTTTAGATGATTTTGTATTTGAGATATATTCACCTGAAAGCTGTCCACTCTGTAAAGATGGCAGTGTTGCTTATAAACCAGGAAGTAGAGGAAATTAATCCTCTACTGTTTAAAACTTGTAGTTAAATCCTATTGATATGTATGGTAAATACTTGTATTTATCTAAATCATCTTGAAGTGATTTTTTCTCTACATCTAAGTTATTTTCTATCTCTTTTTTATCTGTATCAGTAGCACCTGAACCATATGTAGGAGTATATGATGCTTTAGCTTTTCCTGTATAAGCAACTCCTAAGTTAAAAGTAAATCCCCAAGTTTTATCTGCCTTATTAAAAGAAGTATCCCAACCTATGCCAATAAATGGAGCTATAGTATTATCAAAATCAACATCAACATCTACTTTTGATATCTTACCATTTGTTCCAAAAGAATATACTTTCCCATTAAAAGTATAATTATTATTTTTAGGTGTAATCACACCATCTAAATTATTACCATTATAAAGTGCTCCAACAGTAACTTTAAAACTACTCATCCATGGATGATAATCAGCCATAAGTTGAACATCTGCTAAATGTAAATCAAAATCATAATCAGCTTTGTTATCTGTAGTAGTAGAATTTTTATTATATTTATGAGCTCCTATTCTAACTGCCCAATTTGGATAATCTTTTAGTTGCTTAACTCCTGTTATACCTATACCTGTTGTTCCTACATCAGCACCTAGTGATGTATTTGACCAATCTATTTTAGACGAATCTGCACTAAGACTACCAGCTAGCAAAGTAGCTGTTACTACTGAAAATAAAATTTTCTTCATCTATCTCTCCTTTAATTTAATAGATTGTATTCTAACCTAAACTCTTTGAGAATGAGTTAAAGCTACTGCTATTGCATCTGTAATATCGTACGGTTTTAATTCTACTTTAATATTTAATAGTCTTTTTACCATAAAAGCTACTTGTTCTTTCTTTGATTTTCCATTTCCTGTAACAGCTTTTTTGACTTGCAAAGGTGTGTATTCACTAAAATTACCAAACTCTTGAAGTACTTTTAAGGCTATAGCTCCACGAAATTGAGCTAGTTTTATAAATGTTTTTGGATTATAAGCATAAAATATATCCTCAATAGCCACCTCTTTTATATCATGAGAGTTGAAAATTTGCTCTAATCCCTCTACCATCTCGGTTATTTGATGTTGTAAAAGTTTTTCTTTTATCTTTATAAGTCCAGCTTCAACAAGCTTTACTTTTGAGGCATTTTTTTCAACTATCGCATATCCTAAGTTTATAGTTCCTGGATCAATTCCTAGTATTTTCATAGTTATTCACTTCTTTATCACATTTATTCACGGTGTGAATAGTACCTAAATTTTTATATTTAAAAGATTAATTTGATAAGATATTCACATGTGAATAAAAAGGTGGATGTGAATTGTTATATCATGAAGTATTAGAACTTTTAAAAAATGAAATAAGTCAAAAAGAGTTTGATAGGTATTTAAAAAATTTGAATTTTGATGAAAACTCTTCAAAGTCAAATCTCACTGTTTTTATAGCACCAAACCCTATCATAGCTAAGTGGGTAAATACAAAATACTCTAAAAAAATAGCTCATTTTTTTGAAGTAAAAACTGGCATAAAACCAACAGTAGAGATAAGAGTTAAAAACTCTAAACTAGTAAACACTACAACAAAAACAAAGACTAAAACAAAAGAAAAACAAACCTCAACAGTTTTAAATCCATCATATACTTTTGAAAGCTTCATAGTAGGAAGTTCCAACCAAATGGCTTATGCACTTTGTGAAAGTGTTTCTAAAAAACCAGCTACTGAGTATAATCCTCTTTTTATCTATGGTATGAGTGGACTTGGAAAAACTCACCTTTTACAAGCTATAGGAAATAGTGCAATAAATCATGAACAAAAAGTAATCTATACAACAAGTGAACAGTTTATGAATGATTTTACTTACAACCTTAGAAACAAAACCCCAGATAGATTTAGACAAAAGTATAGAGAGTGTGACTATCTTTTGATAGATGATATACAGTTTTTAAGTGGAAAAGAGCAAACTCAAGAGGAGTTTTTTCACACCTTTAATGAACTCCACTCTCAAAATAAACAGATAGTTTTAACCTCAGATAAACCTCCTAAAAAAATAGCAGGATTTGAAGATAGACTTAAAAGCAGATTTGAGTGGGGTATGCAAGTATCAGTGCAACCACCTGAACTTGAGACAAAGATATCTATCATACAAAAAAAATGTGAATTAAATGGTATAAAGATTGACTCTGATATAGTAAACTATATAGCTACAAATATGGGTGAAAATATAAGAGAAATAGAGAGTGCCATAACTGCGATATATAGTTATTCAACTCTTATGGCACAAGAAATAACACTAGAATTTGTGAGAAATATCCTAAAAGACCAAATAAAAGCACAACAAGAAAATATCACTCTTGAAGACATCATAAAAGTAGTTTCATTAGAGCTAAATATTAAGCCATCAGATATAAAAAGTAAAAAGAGAAACAGGCCTATTGTTGAAGCTAGACGGATAGTTATATTTTTAGCTAGAGAACTTACTCCTAACTCTACTCCAGCTTTGGCTCAATTTTTTAGTATGAAAGATCATACAGCTATTTCACATAGTATTAAAAAAATTAATCAAGTTTTAGAAGAGGATGAAAACTTTAGACTAAAAGTAGAAGAGTTAAAAAGTAAGATAATAAGTCATGTGTGAATAACTTTTTAGTTGTACTATTAGTTTTTCAACTCAAAAACTGTATAATATCGAAGGTTAAGCTCACTTTTCACATTTTCAACGAGAGCTACTACTATTACTAATTTATTTATAAATATAAAGGAAAATTCAATGAAGATTGAAATAAATAAAAATGTCTTAGAGCATATGGTTATAAATGCTCAAAACTTCTTAGATAAAAAAGATGAATCATCTATAACTTCTCATGTACTACTAACTTCTAAAGATGGAAATTTTACTATAAAAGCTAGTGATTATGAGATAGGTATATCTATGCAAACTACTAACTATAACCCAATAGTAGATGGTATGGCTAGTGCAAATGGTAAAAAACTACTTGATTCTATAAAGCCTTTAGATGATGAAGATGTAACTATAGAAGTCGATGGTGAACAACTTTTACTCAAACAAGGAAAAAGAAAGATAACATTTTCTATGTTTAACACTGAGGAGTATCCAGAGTTTCCAACAACAGATAGTAAATCAAAATTTGAGATAAATCCTATAGACTTTTTAAAATCAATCAAAAAAATTTCTTCTGCAATAGATATAAATAATCCAAAATATGAACTAAATGGAGCTTTAATAGACTTAAAAGATTCAAAAGTAAACTTTGTAGGTACTGATACTAAAAGATTAGCAATAGTACAACTTGATAAAGATATAGAGGAAGAGTTATCTTTAATAATTCCTAAAAAAGCTATAAATGAAATACAAAAACTTTTTTTTGATGAAATGAAAATTTATTATGATGAAAATATACTTATCATAGAGAGTGAAACTTTCAACTTTTTTACTAAGCTTATAAATGGAAAATATCCAGATTATCAAAGAATTATACCAAAAGAGACAAAGTATGAATTAACTTTAAATAGAGAGAAAATAATCTCTGAAATAAAAGTTATATATCCATCATCTCCAGAGATGAAGATAACACTAAACAATGATTCTATAATCTTTGAGAGTTTAAGTGAAGATAGTTTAAAAGCTAGAACAGAGATAAGTTATATTTGTAATTTGCCTGAGAGTATATATATAAATGTCAATAGTAGATATATACTTGATTTTTTATCAAATATAGACTCAAGTGAATTTACTTTAGGATACAATGACTCAAGTATGCCTTTTACGATAAGTAGTGATAATTTTAAAACCATTATCATGCCAATTATAAGATAAATAACAGGAAAATAAAATGGATAAGAAAGACTACGGAGCAAGTAATATTAAAGTCCTTAAGGGACTAGAAGCAGTTAGAAAAAGACCTGGTATGTATATCGGTGATACAAATATCGGTGGTCTTCATCATATGATTTATGAAGTTGTTGACAACTCTATTGATGAAGCAATGGCTGGTTTTTGTGATAAAATTTCAATAGAAATAACAACAGAGGGTTCTGCTATCATCAGTGATAATGGTAGAGGTATTCCTACTGCTATGCACCCTACTGAAAAGATAAGTGCTGCTACTGTAGTTTTAACAGTCCTTCATGCTGGTGGTAAGTTTGATAAAGATACTTATAAAGTAAGTGGTGGACTTCATGGAGTTGGTGTTTCAGTTGTAAATGCTCTTTCAAAAAAACTTATACTAAAAATAAATAGGGAAGGTAAAAAGCATTATCAAGAGTTTGAAAAAGGTATTCCTACTACGACACTTGAAGTTGTAGGAGATACAAATAGAACTGGAACTACTGTTGAGTTTTGGCCAGATGATAGTATCTTTGAGGTAACAGAGTTTAACTATGATACATTGGCAAGAAGATTTAAAGAGTTGGCATACTTAAATCCAAGCATTACCATCACTTTTAAGGATAATAGAGTTGGAAAAGAAGAGGTTTATCACTTTGAGGGTGGAACTAAGCAGTTTGTTGAGGATTTGAACAGGGCTGATGCTATTATCAAATCTTTACAACTTCAAAATAGTGTGGATGATGTTCAAGTTGATATAGCACTTTTATACAATACTACTTATCAAGAAAAACTTTACTCTTTTGTAAACAACATAAAAACTCCAGATGGTGGTACTCATGAAGCTGGTTTTCGTGTAGGTCTTACAAGAGCTATAAGTAAGTATATTTCAAAAAATGCAGCTCAAAGAGAGAAAGATACTAAGATAAGTGGAGATGATGTAAAAGAGGGGCTTATAGCGATAGTAAGTGTAAAAGTTCCAGAGCCTCAGTTTGAGGGACAAACAAAAGGGAAACTTGGAAGTTCTTATGTTAGACCGATAGTTCAAAAGTTAGTAAATGAATCTCTTACAAAATACTTTGAAGAAAATCCAATAGAAGCAAAAGCAGTTATGAACAAAGCTTTAGCAGCAGCTCGTGGTAGAGAAGCTGCTAAAAAAGCAAGAGAGTTAACTAGAAAAAAAGATTCTATAACTGTTGGTACACTGCCTGGAAAGTTAGCTGATTGTCAAAGTAAAGATGCAACTATAAGTGAACTATACTTAGTGGAGGGAGATAGTGCTGGAGGAAGTGCTAAACAGGGTCGTGATAGAGTTTTTCAAGCGATACTTCCACTAAAAGGAAAGATTTTAAATGTTGAAAAAAGTAGAATTGATAAAATCCTAAAATCAGAAGAAATTACAAATATCATAACAGCTCTTGGATGTGGTATAGGTGAAGAGTTTAATGAAGAAAAACTAAGATATCATAAGATTATTGTCATGACGGATGCTGATGTTGATGGTAGTCATATACAAACTCTTCTTTTGACTTTCTTGTTTAGATTTTTAAGACCTGTTATCGAAAATGGATATGTTTATCTAGCTCAACCACCACTTTATAGATATAAAAAAGGTAAAAAAGAGATATATCTAAAAGATGATAAAGCTATGAATGAGTTTTTGATAGAAAATGGTATAGATAGCTTTGAGTTTGAAGGTATGGGAAAAAATGACTTAGCTGATCTTTTTAAAATCATATCTGCATATAGAGGTGTTTTAAAAGAGTTAGAAAAAAGATTTCATGTTATAGAAGTAGTACAATACTTGATAGAAAATCCAGATATCATATCTCTAAGAGGTGAAGAACTATATAAAAAAGTAGAAGAGTTTGTTCACTCTTTGGGATATAACATCTTAAATAAAATAGTAGATGATGAGTTAGTTCACCTATATATCCAAACATCAAATGGCCTTGAAGAGATAAAGATAGATGACAATCTTTTCACATCTCCACTTTACACTGAAGCTGTTTATATAAATAGTAAGATAGCAGAAAGAGATATAGATATAACTAACAAAGAGCTTTTAAAAATGCTAGATGATGTAGAAAAAAATGCTAAAAAAGGTGCATATATCCAAAGATATAAAGGTCTTGGAGAGATGAATCCTGAGCAGTTGTGGGAGACAACCATGGATCCATCTAATAGAAGACTTTTAAAAATAGCTATAGAAGATGGTGAGATTGCTAGTGATACATTTACACTATTTATGGGTGATGAAGTAGAGCCTAGACGAAATTTTATCCAAGCTCATGCTAAAGATGTTAAACATTTGGATGTGTAATCATGAAGTATGGTGAAAAAGAGATATTAGAGTTTGATGTAGAGAAAGATTTTGAAATATGGCCAAATAAAAATAAAAAAAACTACACTATAAAAGTAACCTTGCCTGAGTTTATGTGTATGTGTCCTAGAAGTGGATATCCTGATTTTGCTACTATTTATGTAGAGTATATACCTGATGAGTATGTAGCAGAGTTAAAGGCTATAAAACTATATATAAACTCTTTTTCAAAAAGATATATAAGTCATGAAGATAGTGCAAATGAGATATATGGCTTGCTTCAAAGTAAACTAAAACCAAAAAGCCTAAAAGTTACGGCTGATTTTAATCCTCGTGGAAATGTTCACACAATCATAGAAATAGATAGTAACAAATGCTAAATCCAAAACTTTTAGAGTTAATCTTTTCTGCTTCATCTATTCAGAGGTGGAATGATTATCCTAGAATGGTGGATTTAGTAGAACTTGATAAACAAGCTCATAAAATGATAATAGCATACCTTTTAGGTAAGATAGAATCAACTCAGGGTAAAAATATAAATTTTACAGCTCTTATAGAGATAAGTATATTTGAGTTTTTAAGAAGAGTTGTTGTAACTGATATAAGACCTGATGTTTTTAGAGTGATACTAAAGCAGAAAAAAGCTGAGTTAAATGAGTGGGTAATAGAACAGTTAGAGCCACTGATCAAAGATATAGAAGATGGAGAGTTTTTAACAAGATTTGAAAAGTTTTTAGAGGATGATACGGTTTATAAAAAAGAGAGATTTATCCTAAAAGCTAGTTCATATCTTTCAACTAGATGGGAGTTTTCTATCATCTATCAAACAAGCCAATTTTTGAGTGATATAGATATCGTAAAAAGTGCAGTTGAAGAGGAAATTGAGGATTATTATGAACTTTTAGGAGTTAGGAAAATAGCTTTAAAACAAAAGCTTTCAAGATTTGTAGATTTGAGTGGGAGGCTTAGGTTTCAAAAAAGGTGGGCTCAAACTCCTAGGATTCCAGAGACTTCAGTTTTGGGACATATGCTTATAGTAGCAATTCTTAGTTACTTTTACTCACTAGAGGTAAAAGCTTGTGATAAAAGACTTCAAAACAACTTTTTTTGCTCACTTTTTCATGACTTACCAGAAGCACTAACTAGAGATATAATAACCCCTGTAAAATACTCTGTAAGTGGCTTAGATGAGATTATAAGTGATTATGAAGTGAAGATGATAAATGAAGAAGTTTTACCTCTTTTGCCATCAGATATGGTTGATGAGTTTAAGTATTTGCTTGGTATTTATGATGGGGATAAAAAGGATGAGTTTTTAGATAAAACTTATCAAGATAGTATAAAGTTGGTAGAAGAAACATCACTTTATAATGAAGATAGATACAACACAATAGATGGCAAAGCTTTGAAGATGTGTGATAGATTTGCAGCTTTCATGGAAGCTAGTTTATCTATCTATCATGGAGTAAAATCAAATGAACTTATAAATGGTAAAAAACAAATAGAAGAGAAGATAAAAAATAGTGGGAAAGTAAATAGTGTTGATTTTTCTAAATTGGTTGATATTATAAATGAGTATTATTTTAAAAATAAAAACTCCTCCCAAGATGGCTGCGGCACATAAGTAGTTGAGGTGTGCTGCTGTGTTCCCACCCTGACACGGTATCTCAAAAACCTATTGCACAGGTCTTGGAAGAAGCGAAGTTATTATAGTATTAAAAGATAAAAAAAAGGTTAAAATGAAGTTTTCTGAGATAGTAAAGATAAAATTCTTATCATTTTTTAGAGATATATTTGTTTATCATACTAGTTCACTAGAGTTTCGTGCTAAGGTTATAGCTTCAGTTATAACTATTAAGGATGGCATAAATGAGTGTGAAGAGAAGATTCTTGAAAAGTTAGCTTATAAAACTTATAAAAATGATAAAGCAAGGTCAGAGCTTTTAATCCAAATAACAAAAGAGTATATATCAAAGATTATAGAAAAAAATGAACTTGATATAAACTCACTTATTAGAAACATAGATATTACATTAAAAAATAATAAGAGACTTGCATATAAGATAAATATAAAAGAGTTAAAGAAGTTTTTGGTGTGTAGTGAAGAAAATGAAGAGATTCATACTATCCAAAAGAGGATAATAGAATTTCTTCAGTTAGAGATAAAAGAGTATTCTAAGAGTAGATAGACTCTTTGTTAAACTTTTGTGCAAGAAGTGCATAGAAAAGTGCTCTGTACTTGTTTCTATTTGAGCTTCCCATCTTTTCACAAACTTCTTTTATAGCTGAATCAAAATCGCCACTATCGAGTCCCAGTTTTTTTTGTAAAAAGTTTGTTTTTACTCTATCTAGTTCACTTTGATCACTACATGAAACTGTTTCAGCATCTTTGTTATGTATAGATGGTCCAAGCCCTTTTGTAACTTTTGTGATTAAATCCTCACTTAGTCCTAAACCTAAATCGTTAGCATTTTTAACATAATTTGCTATCTTTTGCTCTGTCTTTGTCATGAAAGTCTCCTTTATTTAGTTTGGTTGTTATCTACTTTAGTAGAGTTTACATCCTTATGTATTGTATCTACTAAGTTCTTTAACTCTTCTTCACTAACTATACCATTTCCAAAGTTTACTACTTTTCCTTTTGTATCAAGAACAACCATAAAAGGTATTCCCCAATTCCATTTTGTTCTATATCCTACTAAATCTATGAAGTTTGAGTACTTTGAACCTGCTACTATTCTATAATCTAACCCTTGATTTTTTACGAAACTTTTTAATCCATCTTCATCTAATCCTTGGACTTCAAAAGCTAAAATAACTGCTTTTTTTGCATACTCTTTATCTTTTGTAAACTTAGTAAATCCTGGCATTTCCATTCTACAAGGAGGACATTTATGACCAAAAAAAGCCAAGAATACTACTTTACCTTTTAACTCATCTATCGATAAACCTTCGGTAGTGTTTTTTATGTGATAAGAGTTTCCATTTATATCTGTTATATTAAAATCCAACTCTTTTTTTACGGTCTCTCCAGCTACTAAAAAACTAAAAAGTAGCAAAAGTATTGATAAAATCTTCATGACAAATCCTTTTTTATTTTATTGTACTTAAGAAGTATAAACAAATTGTGTATTACATTTTGTATTTTGCTTCTATCCCCATTAACTTTAAACCAGTTCTTATACTTAGAGCTACTGTAAGCAGTATTTTTAAGTAAATATTTTCCCTATCATTTCCTATGATTTGATTTTTATTGTAAAATTGATGAAGAAGTGAAGCTAAGTTTTTTAGATACTCGCTTATCTTTTGAAGTTGGCGAGTTTTATAAGCATCATTTAACACTTCATTTAAAAGTAGTGAGTTAAATAGAAGATTTTTTTCGTCATCACTTAAATCTTCTAACTTAGTATCTTTTATATCATCAACGGTTAAAGCACTCTTTTGTACTAGTTGATTTATCCTAGCATGAGCATAATTTACATAATATATAGGATTTGAACTATCTTGTTTTTTCAAATCATCTATATCAAACTCTAAGTGTGTATCACTTTTTTTAGTTAAAAATACAAATCTTAGAGCATCACTTCCTATCTCTTCTACTATATCACTCATTAGGATGAAGTTACCTGCCCTCTTACTCATTTTATAAGGTTTACCACCTTTTAATAGTGAAACCATTTGAGATAGTATAACTTCAAGTTTACCCTCATCGTAACCCAAATATTTTATAGCAGCTTTTACCCTAGCTATATATCCATGATGGTCTGCTCCCCAGATATTTATATACTCATCATAACCTCTTTCAAACTTTTGATTATGATAGATGATATCACCAGCTAAGTATGTCGGTCTGCCATCTTCTCTAACTATAACCCTATCTTTTTCATCTCCAAATTTTGAAGAGTTTAGCCATAGTTTTCCATCTTTTTTGTAGGTTGCATCACTATCTCTTTGTAATTTATTTAGAGTTTCATCCCAAAGTTTAAAAAGCTCTTTTTCAGAAGCAAAAGAATCAAACACTATCCCAGCTGATTTTAGGTTTTCTTTTATAAGGATAAGCATCTTATCTTTTGCCCAAGTAGAAAGCTCTTCTATGATACTTTCATCTTTAAAGTAATCCTCTTCAAACTCTTCTATAGCCTCTTTTGCAAGGTCTATGATATACTCACCCCTATAATACTCTTCAGGATACACAACATCTTTTCCTAAGAGTTCACATGAGCTTAGATATAAGCTAACTCCAAGAAGTCTTATTTGATTTCCTGCATCATTTACATAGTATTCGCTTTGGATATCATAACCTAAGTGTTTAGCAACTCTATACAGAGTATCTCCAAAAACTGCACCTCTGGCATGTCCTATATGGAGTGGACCTGTTGGGTTTGCACTTACATACTCTAAAAGTATCTTTTTGTTTTTTGAGTCCTTTGCAAAGTTATCTTCATGATTTAAAGCTTTATCTGCAAGTGAGTTTAGAAAATCACTACTTAGTTTAAAGTTTATATATCCCTTGATACTTTCAACTGTTTCAAAAATATCATTTTTGCTAAACTTTTCACAGATTTCATCAGCGATAATCATCGGTGATTTTCTAAATTCTTTAGCTAATGAAAAAGCAACTGGTGAGGCATAATGCCCAAAAGATAAATCTTTGGGCTTTTCAAGTGAGCTTAGAGATGGTATCTCTTTTTGTATATGGTTAAGAACTGTTTTTTTCAAATCTTAAAAACCCTTATGCTTTTTGAGATTCTTCTGTTTTTATCTCTTTTGTAGTTTCTTCTTTTGCTTCTATAGACTCTTTTGAACTCTCTTCATCATCTTCTTTTAGTGCTTTTTTGAAGTTTTTGATACCTCCACCAAGACCTTTTGCAAGTTCAGGTATTTTTTTTCCTCCAAAAAGAAGTAGTACAACTAATGCTATAACGATTAGTTCCATTCCACTTGGTATTCCCATGATAAATCCTTTAAAAATTTTTAGAAATTATATCATAAAAGTTTAATAGATTACCAACTAGAGCCAAAATCTTCTATAAACTTCAGTGGTTTTTTTAATTTTGCTACCTCTATTATCTTTTTTAGTTCATTTAAAGCTTTAGAAAAGTCATCATTTATGATAAAAAACTCATACTCATCTGCTCTTTTCATCTCTTCTTTTGCATTTATAAGTCTGTTTTGTATAACCTCTTCTGAGTCAGTTGCCCTATTTATTAGTCTATTTTCTAACTCTTTTTGACTAGGAGTTGTGATAAAAACTGAGGTTGTTAAAAGAGGAAACTTTTTCTTTACTATCTCATGCCCTTGAACATCTATGTCAAAGATAACTACTTTTTTTTCATCAAGTGCTTTTAAAACAGGTTTTATACTTGTTCCATAGTAGTTTCCATGAACCTCTGCCCACTCTAAGAAGTTACCATCTTCTATATCTTTTTTAAACTCTTCTTTTGAAACATAGAAGTAGTTAACTCCCTCTTCTTCTCCATCTCTTATCTCTCTTGTTGTAGTTGAGATAGAAAAGTAGGCATCTTCATACTTTAAGATTTCATTTACAAGAGAGCTCTTTCCACATCCACTTGGACCAGAGAGAACAACTAAAGCTCCTCCCATTTATTTGTCTCCAAAAGTTATGTTTATACTAAGTCCTTTTAGAGCATCTTGTAAAAGCTCAGGAGTTATAATCTCTTTTAGTTTTTTAGCTACTATCTCTTCTAAATCGCTAGGATTAGTTTCTTCTTCATTTTCGTTATCTTGTAAGATTTCTTCTTCAAGCTCTTCAACTTCTTCAATACTTTTTTCACTGTCTTGCTCATCTGGCTCTATTAGTTGTTTCATTTCAGTTTTATCTAGTGATTTTAGTTCGTCATCTAGTTTGTCTTCTTTAGGCTCTTCCTCTTCAGTTTTTAACTCATCTTCAATCTCATCTTCTATAGCTTCTTCTTCAAGTTTTTTTTCTGCTACTTCGTCAATCTCCTCTTTCTCTTCTACTGTTTCTTTTTCAATAATCTCATTATCAATATTTGGTAGTTCTACTTCTTCTTCACTCTCTTTCAAGTTTTCATCTTCTTCATCCAAAAGTAGGTTATCATCTAAGTCAAACTCTTCATGAGAATCTATATCTTCTAAATCATCATCTAGTTCATCTTCACTCTCTTCTTGAGACACTTGCTCTTTTTCTTCATCAATCTCATCAATCTCATCTACCATTTGAGCTAGATTTTCTGGTGAGCTGTCTAGTTCTAACTCACTGTTTATATCTTCATCAATATCATCAAAGTCTATAATCTCCTCTTCTTTTCCATCATCCTCGCCCTCTTCTTCTACTATAAAGTTTTTTTCAACTAAAGAGGTAAAATCGGTAGGTAAAAATGGTTTTTCTAGAACTAACTCAAACCCATCAGGCTTTTTTACTTGAGCTGTCCCAATAAAGACAAGTTTGTCGTATGTTAAATTTTCTTTTATTTTACTTAGAAGTTCATCACTATATTTATCACTATCGACAAATATTAAGTTATATGACTCTTTATTTGGTGTAAAAACTCCACTCTCTTCTATATCAAATCCACTCTTTTTACTACTTAGTTGTAACAATCTGGAAACTATTTTGTTGTCATTTATCAAAAGTATTGATAGCATACTATTCTCCTAACTCTTTTTTGCTATTATTATAATATCGTTCAAAGGAAGATATTATGAAACATTTTTTTAAAATTTTACTGATTATTTTTATATCTGCAAATCTTTTTGCTAGTGATACAAAGATGTATATGTTGCCAAAACAAGCAAAACCAGCTTTAAAACAAGTTTTAAGGGAACTTGGCAAAGCAAAAAAATCAGTAAAAATTACTATTTATAATTTTACCCATAAAAAGATAGCAAATAGATTAAAGTATATTGCAAAAAAAGGAATTAAAGTTAAAATAATTTATGATTATGAATCAACTGTCCAAAAAAGAAACAAATCTACCATCTACTATCTCTCAAAATATAAAAATATAGAGACTTTTAGGATAAAAGGAAAGTTTGCAAAAAGAAAAAAATATTATGGAAAGATGCATCAAAAGATAGCTTTGATTGATGATAAAGTTTTGATTTTAGGCTCTGCTAACTGGTCTTACTCTGGGTTTGGTAAAAATTACGAAGTTGTTTTGATTATGAGAGATAAAGATTTGGCTAAAAAATACTCAAAGTTTTTTGATTCTTTAGAAAAGAAAGCAACTAAGTTTTAGCTTATTAAGCACTCATCAAGTAGATGAGCTTTAGGTTCTCCTAAAAAGTAGCCTTGTGAAAAGTCAACTCCGATATGATTTACTTCATCAAATAACTCTTTACTACTTATAAACTCAGCAACCGTCTTTATCTCAAAATCATGAGCAAAGTTGTTTATACTCTCCAAAAGTGCATAACTTTTTGAGTCATCTAAGATTCTTTTTACTATGGAGCCATCTATCTTTATAAACTCTGGTTCTATTTCTACTATCCTTTGAAAGTTTGAAAAACCACTTCCAAAGTCATCTATAGCTATTTTTGCACCATAATTTTTTATTTCAGTAATAAACTCTTTAAAAAGTCCAAAATTTTTTATATTTTCATCCTCTAAGATTTCAAATATAACTCTACTGCTTACATGAGGATTATTATTAAGTAAATCAAAGATATATTCTCTAACAGTTTTTTCTTCAATATCAAGATATGATATATTTACACTAAACTCATTGCTTGTAAATTTAAATTTATCAAAAGCATTTTTATATACAATTTTTGTTATCTCATCATATATTTTTCCACTTTTTGCTATATCCAAAAATGAATAAGGAGACATTATACTTCCATCTTCACACTCTAGTCTAACAAGTGTTTCATACTTTTCTACTTTTTCTTTTGTATTATCGTATATGGGTTGATAGTAATTGATAATTTTTTTATTATTTAATGCATCTTTTACTTTTTTTAAAGTTTGAATATTTGAATAAACAATATCTTTTATACCATTTATGTCATCAGAACAATAGATATATTTTAAATTATTGTTTTTTGCATAACTTAAAGTAGATAGTGCATCTTCATAAAGATTAACTCTATCTTTTACATAAACTAGTGTTACTATTGGAGAAAATGATATTTGTTCCTCTATCTGCATAACTAAATCTTTACAGCTGATATAAAATTCTTCACAATACTCATGTAGTTTATTGTCTTCTATAATAATATCTTTATTTAATTTTATTACAAATTTTGCATTACCTATATGATAAAGTGAGATATCATCTATATGCTCTTTAACTATCTCTTCTAAATATTTACCAAATTTTTGTTCTATTATTTTAGTGTTTTTATATCCATAAATGCCATCAACTTTATGGAAATCATTTATAGAAAATAAAAAAATTCCATCATTTGGTTTTAAATCTTTTATCAAAGCAATCTCATTTTTAAACTTAGATATAGGATTGATTTTAGAGTCTGAAAACTGTCTGTTTAGATTTACCATCTCTACATAAGATTTGCATATAGCCCTTAGTTCATACTTATCAAAAGGTTTTGTTAAAAAGTCATTTATACCATATTCAAGAGCTTTTACTTTTGTTTTTATATCACTAAGAGAGGTTATCATGAGGATTGGAGTTCTTTTGTATTTAGGGTTTTCTCTTATTTTTTTGATAGTTTCAAAGCCATTCATATTTGGCATAATAGCATCCATAAGTATCATGATAGGAGTAAAGTTTTTTAGCATTTTGATTGCTTCTATACCATCACTTGCTTCTATAAAGTCATAATTATTTTGTAGTATTTTCTTTACAATCATTCTATTTGATTTTAAATCATCAACTACAAGAATAAGTGGTTTTTTACTCATTAATCTTTACCTATTAAACTTTTTCTCACTGCTATATCGGTAAAAACTATTTTTTATTTAGAAGATTGCCTTTAAAATTTCAAAGTATTTTAAAAAGTCATTTTTAAATATGCTCATCATACTAGATAATACAGCTGTCAAGACTAATACAGATAAAAATATCTTTATAGGAAAACCAACTACCAAAAGGTTAAATTGAGGCATAGTTTTCATAAGCATTCCAAAGATGATATCAGAGAGAAGAGATAGAGCTATGATAGGAAAAGCTAGTATCAACCCAACTTTAAACATAGCAGCAACTCCTGTTATGAGATAGTCTGAAAGGTTTGAGTTTGGATAGAAGCTACCTAAAGTTATGCTGTCTATTGTGTGACTTAAAAAGATAAGTATCAAGTGGTGTCCATTGAAAGAGAGAAATATCAAAAAGGCTATCAAGGTTAAGGCATTTGATACAAGTGGAGTGTTTGAGCTTGATAGTGGATCAAAAACTGTAGCCATTGAAAATCCCATAATCATACTTATCTGTCCACCAGCAAGGGAGAGAGCAGAAAAGGCTAAATTTAGCAATAATCCAGATATAAAACCTATAAAGAGTTCACTTACTATAAAAAAAAGTATGTTAGAAGTGTTTATATCAATACCTGAGAGTTTTGCTACTGGAAAAAATAGTATGGTTAGATATAGGGCAAGAGCTGTTTTTATGCTAACTGAGATAGATGCATGAGAAAAAAATGGCATGAAGGCAAAAAAGCCACTTATTCTAGTAAAAAGAAGTATAAAAGTTATAGCATTTTTATCAGTGATAAAATCAACTAGGTTCATGAAAGAGTGTTTGGTCTTTTAATCTATAAATAGTATCGCTCATACTAGCGATATTTTCATCATGAGTTACTATAAGCATAGTTCCATTTATACTTTTTATATACTCTATCATTTCACTCATAACTTCTTTTGCAGTTTGGGCATCTAAGTTTCCTGTTGGTTCATCTGCAAAGATTATCTTTGGTTTTTTTGTTAAGACTCTAGCTATTGAGACTCTTTGTTGTTGACCACCTGATAGGTCAGATATGTTTTGTAGAAGAGTTTTTTCGATACCTAGTTTTTTTAGTATCTCAGAGTCAA
Organism: Campylobacterales bacterium; assembly: GCA_027023305.1. GTDB lineage: Bacteria > Campylobacterota > Campylobacteria > Campylobacterales > QNZT01 > SZUA-1377. Next base: position 46,221 of record JALVVR010000070.1, read on the forward strand.
TCTCTCTTTTTGAGATTAAAGATGAGATTTCAAGATTTTCTTTTACTGAAAAACCTTTGAAAAGATAGTGAGATTGAAAGATGATTCCAAGGTACTCTCTTCTTACTTTTGTTTGGTACTTTTGAGGTAGGTTATATAAAGATTTACTTCCATAGTAAACTTCACCTTTTTTGGGTTTTAAAAGTGATGAAAGTATGTGCAATAGTGTTGATTTTCCACTTCCACTAACACCAAGGATAGAGATAACTTCCCTCTCATGAAGAGTTAGGTTTATATCTTCAAAAAGTGGATAGTCAAAACTGTGAGATAAGTTTTTTGCTTGGATTAGGGGATTTTTAAAAGTGGAGGTATTAGACAAATTGTTTTTAATCATCTAATACCTCTCCATCTTTATTTTAGTTGAGCTTCAACCTCAGCTGCAAAGTCATCAGCTTTTTTCTCGATACCATCTCCAAGTTCATATCTTGTAAATGATGTTATCTCGATATTACCACCAAGTTCTTTAGCTTTAGCTTCTACCACTTCTTTTACAGTCTTTTTATCGTCAAGTGCATAGAATTGGTCTAAAAGACATCTTTGTTGGTCAAGAAGAGTATTATCTGCGATAAATCTCTCTATTTTACCAGGAAGGATTCTATCCCAGATTTTCTCAGGTTTTCCTTCTGCTTTTAACTCTTCTTTGATTTGCTTTTCAACTTTAGCCATAACTTCATCTGTTAGTTGAAGTTTTGAGATAAACTGAGGAACATTTTTAAGAGGTTTTTTAAGTCTTGCTAACTCTTCGTTCTCTTTTTCGATAGATTTTGATATACCTTCAGTCTCTTTTTCAACAAAATCAGCATCAAACTCAGTGTAGCTTAATATCTCAGGTTTTAGTGCAGCTATGTGCATAGCAAGTTGTTTTAAAAACTCACTAACTTTTGCTTCATCAACACCTTCAGCTTTTGCAGTTACTAAAACACCTATTTTTCCACCCATGTGGATGTAACCATTTGTTACTTCGTTATCAGAACTGTTAGTAGATACAAATCTTCTAACAACTAAGTTTTCACCGATAGTTGAGATGTTCGTTTTTACAAATTCTTCAAATTTTACACCATCTATATCACTATTATTTAGTGCATCAATATCTGCAAAATCATTAGCAAATACATGTTCTACGGTTTTTTTAGCAAACTCTTGGAATTTGTCATTTTTAGCAACAAAGTCAGTCTCTGCATTTACTTCAACCATAGCTGCTTTTTTACCATCTTTTGAAACTTCTACTACAACTGCACCTTCAGCTGCAATTCTATCTGATTTTTTATCTGCCGATGAAAGACCTTTTTTCTTTAGGTAGTCAACTGCACCCTCCATGTCTCCATCACTAGAAACAAGAGCTTTTTTGCAGTCCATCATACCAGCACCAGTTTTCTCTCTTAACTCTTTTACCATTCCTGCTGTTATAGCCATGATTTTCTCCTACTGTAAGTTTTTATTATTCTTTATCTTCTGAAGACTCTTTTTCGCCTTCTTTTACAGCTTCAATAACAACTTCTTGGATTTCTTCCTCAGTTACTACTACCTCTTCTGTTGCTTCTGCTTCATCTCTCATAGCTTTACCTTCGTTGATAGCTTCTGCCATCTCTTTACAGAAAAGTTGAACACTTCTTATCGCATCATCATTTCCTGGGATTGGGAAGTCTATAACATCTGGATCACAGTTTGTATCTATTGGAGCTACGATAGGTATATGAAGATTGTTAGCTTCTTTAACTGCTATTCTCTCTTTTACTGTATCAACTATGAAAATTAAATCAGGCATAGCTTTCATATCTCTTATACCACCAAGGTAGTTTAAAAGTTTTTGTTTTTTTCTTGAAAGCATAAGAGCTTCTTTTTTAGTAAGAAGATCCATTTGTCCTTCTTCTTCCATTTTTTCTATGATATCTAGTTTTCTGATAGATTTTTTGATAGTTTGGAAGTTTGTCATCATACCACCTAACCATCTATGGTTAACATACGGCATACCACAACTCTCAGCATACTCTTTTATAGCACTACTTGCTTGTTTTTTTGTTCCAACAAACATCATAGTTTTTCCCTCTGCTGCTGCATCTCTAACTATGTTGTATGTGTATCTAAAATATCTAAGAGTTTTTTGTAAATCTATAATATAGATATTTTTTCTTTCTCCAAAGATATAAGGTTTCATCTTTGGATTCCATCTTCTTGTTTGATGTCCGAAGTGAACACCACACTCTAGTAAGTCTTTCATTGTAACCATGACAATGTCTCCTTGTAAAAAATATTTGGTTTAAACCTCCACATCCCTTAACCAAGCTCTTCGTAGTGCTTAGCAACCATTTCAAGGACTGATATGTGAGAATTTAAGGCTTGGAATATACAAAAATGTAGTTTAAAGTTTGCTTATGCGAGGAATATTAGGGTGAAGTTTTACCAAAACATCATAACTTATGGTATTATTTAGCTTTGCTAACTCTTTGGCATCATTTATCAAACATACCTCATCACTATTTCCTAAGAGTGAAACAGAGTCCATAGATACTTTTCCTAAAAGATTTGGATATAGGTTTCTTAAAAAGCCATCACTATAACCTATGTCGTAAGTAGAAACTATTGAGTCTTTTTCTAAAATACCTACTCCTCCATACCCTACTCTACTTCCTTTTTTTAACTCTCGTGAGGATATTTTTTCTCCATATAGTTTTAGGACTGGCTTTAAGTCAAACTCTCCATAACTTTCTGGCATCTCATGATAGCCGTAGATTGCTATGCCACATCTTGCAAAATCATCATGATAAGAGTTTTTTCTAAGAACTGTTGCAGAGTTTGCAGAGTGAAAAAGTGGAAGTGGTAAGTTTTGTTTTTTGCATATATCTTTTACCTTGTTTTTTACTTCACTCCACTGCTTTTCTTGCCAAAAAAGTTCACTACTTAACTCATCTGCACTTCTAAAGTGAGTTAAAACACCTTCTACTTTAGCTCCACTCTTCATGATAGATTTAAAAACAGATTTAAGTTCATTTATCATGATACCATTTCTGTGCATACCTGTATCTACTTTTATATGTATTTTTTGAGAAGGTTTTATCTTTTTAAGTTGTTCTTTTGAGTTTAAAACTAAAGAGAAGTTTTTAGTTTTAAAGTTTGGATTTAGCACTATGATAGTTTCAAAAAACTCCTCTATCTCTTTTGCTTCTTCTTCATTTTTTACAACTGCTTTTTTGATACCAAACTCTTTTGAAAGCTTTGCTATGAGAGTTAAATCATGACCATAGGAATTGTCTTTTAATACAACTGCTAACTTATCAGGTGAGCCTAACTTTTTGGATAGAAGCTCTAAGTTGTGAAAAAAGTTTACTTTATTGATAGTAATATAGGACATAGTTGTAGTCTAACTTTTATGTAACTCGTAAGTTTGACCAAGCAAGGCTCTTAGTTTTCTAGCTTGATAGTCAAGTTTAAAAAATCTCTCATATACCTCTTTTGCATCTAGTGTAGGATTTTTGGAAAAGTCAAAGTTTCCATCAACTTGAGGAATATTTTTATCCAAAAAATCAAAGACTTCATCTCTTATTTGGATAAGTTTTGAGTTTTCCTCTCTTATATAATCTTTTTCAAACTGCATTTTATTTCCTTATTTTTGTGTTTCGTAACTTATACCATCTTCAAAAATAATCCCATCTATACCCTCATCAGCACACCATAATATATCATCATTGTTGCTACTATATAGTAGGATTTTTGCATCGAACATGTATTCATCGGCATATTTTTGACTTTTTTTAATATTTGTTTTATCGCAGATAATAAAAGATGCTCCATTTGCAGAGGCAAAGAGTATATCTTGAAGTTCATCGCAAATAAGAGCAAAGGAAATTTTGTTTTTTTTACATTGTTTTATGAGTTCTAGTTTTTCAGATGAATACTCAAAAACTACTACTGAGTTTGGAGGAGTTACATCTATGTCCTCACTATTTTTTATAAAGTAAAAAGGGTTATACTCTACCTCTTTAACTCCTAGTATAATCATTTAAACACTCCTTTGAACAAAAATATTTTCCATCCATCATGATAGCTTCATCTACACTTACATAAGTTTTGCATTTAAAGCATTCAACAACTGTATCGGCTTCAATATCTTTTTTATTTTTTGGAGATTTTATTGTAGTTTGCTTTTTGAAAAAAGATATATATACTATGTATAGGATTACTCCTAAAATCAGAAATTTTATCATTATTTTATCCTTATTATTAAGTAGTTTAGTGAACCATTTTTTATTATCTCATAATTTGTTAAATCTTTTATCTCATTTTGAACATTTTGACCTTTATATAGTAAAAGAGTTACACCTTTTTTGATAAAAGATGATGAAATAGTAAGCAAGTCATCAACTTTGCTTACGGCTTTTGAAGTTATCAAATCTACATCAAAACTCTCTATATCTTCTACTCTTTTTGAAATGATGATTACATTTTTCAGATTGTAAGTTGATTTTATAAGATATAAAAATGCCACTCTTTTTTGTAGAGGTTCAACTAAAAAAAACTCAACCTCTGGATACTTTATAGCTAAAATCATGCCAGGAAATCCAGCTCCAGTTCCTATATCTAAAACTTTTTTAACTTTTTCAAATCCTTTAAAAGGAAATAAAGAATCCTCTATATGAAACATGACTTCATCTTTTGTTTTAGAGCCAGTTAGTTTGTGTGTTTTGTTGTACTTTAGTAGTAAGTCTATGTATTTATCGTAAATCATGATTGGATTATAACCAAATGTAGTAAAAATTATTATTTATTGGTCGATATATAATTAAGTTAAAATTTTAAGGAGAAATAATGTTTTCATTTGCGAAAGATAGATCAGTTGATATGGGTGTTCATAATAGAGAGTTAGAGGCTTTGAGAAGAGAAAATGAAGCTCTTAAAAGAGAAGTTGATAGTCTAAGAAAAAGTTCATCAGCTTGTGAAGTTCAGGTAGGTAAGGATGATAAATTAAAAGAGATATTGGCAGTTTTGATGGAAAGTTATGAAGATGGTGTTACTTTTTTACAATCGATTATAGAAGAGAATTTAGAAAATCTTGAAGAGTTAAATACTGAGAATAAACAAACTACGGATAAAGCTTTAAGTATAAGTGAAAATACTCAAAATATAGCCTCTTCTGTAGAAAATATTCAAGAGTTTACTTCTCAACTAAGTGATGATTCACAAAGTTTAAATGATAGTGTTATGTCTATAGCACAGATTATAAACTTGATTAAAGATATATCTGATCAAACAAATCTTTTAGCCCTAAATGCAGCTATAGAAGCAGCAAGAGCAGGAGAGCATGGAAGAGGATTTGCCGTAGTTGCTGATGAAGTTAGAAAACTGGCAGAGAGAACTCAAAAGGCTACCCAAGAGGTTGAGATAAATATAAGTGGATTAAAACAAAACTCTAATAATATGATAGAGATAAGTGAAAATTTCAGTAATGAATCAGCAAATATATTAAATATCTTAGATAGCTTCAAAGAAGATATAGAGTATGTCGTTACAAATACTTCAGAGATAGCACATAAAACAAAATCTATAACAGACCAAGTCCAAATAAGTAATGGAAAGATAGATCATATACATTTAAAACTAAAAGCTTATCAAGGACTTTTTGATAGAAAAGTACTAGAAGTTGGTGATCATACTAGTTGTAGATTTGGAAAATGGTTTGGTAAGTTTTCTTCAACTGAACTAAAAGCTGCAAAAAGTGAAGTAAAAAAGCTAAATGAGCATCATAAAAATATTCATGATAAGGCTTTTGAAATAATGGAAGATATAAAACATGATAATTTAGAAGATGTAGTAATTCCTTTAAAATCTATGGAAAACTCTTCAAAAGTAGGTTTTGAGACATTACTAAATATAGTGAAAAAAATATAAGGAGAAAAAGGTGAGAAATATGTCTATAAAAATGAAATTGATGATTTTATCGCTTGTACCACTTTTGATGCTTGGATACTTAACAGTAGATCGAGCTATTAGTGGATATCAATATAAACAAAAGTTAGCAAAAACAAAAGAATTGGTTAATTTTAGTAAAAAGATATCTTTAATGATACATGAAACTCAAAAAGAAAGAGCTGCAAGTGTTGGATATATAGGAAGCAAGGGAAAAGAGTTTAAAACTATACTTATAAAACAAAGAAAATTAACAGATAAAAGAGTTAGTGAGTTTTTATCTTTTGTTAAAGGTGTTGATTTCTCAAAATATGAAGGGCTTAGTAGTAAAATAGAAAAAGCAAAACATTTTTTATCTAAACTAAAGGATAAGAGAGTAAAAATAACTTCTCTTTCTATTCCCTTAAAAAATGTGGTAAAATATTATACAAATATGAATGCTTCTTTTTTAGATGTAGTAAGCCAAGTAGCAAAATCATCTCCTAATAATAAAGTTACAAAAGAGTTAGTTGCATACACTAGCTTTTTAAAATCAAAAGAGAGAGCAGGAATAGAGAGAGCAGTTTTAAGTGGAGTATTTGCTAAAGATGCTTTTCCAGCAGGATTTTTTGCAAAATTTATAAATCTAGTTGCTAAGCAAGATGCTTATATGGATGGATTTTTATCTATGGCAAATAAACATTTAGTAGAGTTTTATAATGAAAAAATGAATAATCCTGCAGTTACTGAAGTTCAAAGGATGAGAGATATAGCTATCAAAAAGGCAAATGTGGGTGGATTTGGAATTGATAGTGAGTATTGGTTTAAAACTATAACTAAAAAGATAAATCTTTTAAAAGAGATAGATGATGAGATAGCAAGTGATATTACAAAACTTATTTCCAAACAAGAAAGTTCAGTTTATGATGAGGCTATTGATGGATTTTTAAGTATGATTTTCTTGATAGTATTTGCATTTATAGTTGTAAGAGATATACAAAGAAATATATCTGAGTTGGATAAATTTATAACAGATATGGCTGAAAATAAAAATTTTGCAAAAAGAATTGAAATAACAAGTAAAGATGAGTTTGGAAAGATCCAAGAATCTTTAGTAAAATTAATGGAATCTTTAAAGGAAGCTATAAATGAAGCTAAAAGTGGAGCAAGTGTAAATGATAATATAGCAAGTTCAATAGTAGAAAATTTTGCTAAAATTTCACAAAATATTCAAAAAGAAACTGGAGCAGTAGAGTTAGTAACAGAGAGTTCAAGTGAGCTTCAAGATATGTTAAATGAAACAAAAGAGGAAAGTAGAGTTACTAAACAAAAAGTAAGTGAAGCAAAAAAAAGAATAGAAGGTGCAAAAAAAGTAATACTTCAAACTATGGATCAAGTTGAGTTAAACTCTCAAAGTGAGCATGAAATAGCAGATAAACTAAATGAGTTAAGTGGTGAAGCTGAACAAGTAAAAAGTGTACTATCTATCATAGGTGATATAGCAGAGCAGACAAACCTACTAGCATTAAATGCAGCTATAGAAGCTGCAAGAGCAGGAGAGCATGGAAGAGGATTTGCAGTTGTTGCTGATGAAGTTAGACAACTTGCAGAGAGAACTCAAAAATCACTAGTAGAAATAAATGCAACTATAAGTGTGATAGTTCAATCAATCCTAGATGCAAGTGGTGCTATGAATAACAACATAGAAAATATAGAAAAACTACTAAAAAATAGTGAACAAGTTCAAGGTGAAATGGAAGAAATCCAAGAAAATATGGATAGTGTTTATGGTGCGATAGATACAACAAACGAAGCTATTGAAACTTCAACAAAGACTATGAAAACATTTGAAGAACACTTGAAAGAGGTTATAACAATAGCTGATGACAATGATAACAAAATCAAAACTACCGAAGAAGTAACAAGCCAGATAAGCTCTACTTCAAAAAGACTTATAGAGTCTTTAGGACAGTTTAGAACATAAGAAAGTTAGAGGAGATGTTTCATCTTCTCTTTTTTAACCTTTAAATATCCCTCATTATGAGGATTTTCCCCAACTTTTATAGGTAGTCTTTCAACTATTTCTATCTCTTTTAAACTTTCTATTTTTGTAGGGTTATTTGTAAGAAGTTTTATCTTTTTTATATCAAAATAATCTAGTATATACTCAACCATTTCATAAGTTCTTTCATCATCTAAAAATCCAAGTTGATGGTTTGCTTCTACTGTATCTAATCCTTTATCTTGAAGAGCATAAGCATTTACTTTGTTTAAAAGTCCTATATTTCTACCCTCTTGTCGCAGATAAATCACCATTCCACCCTCTTTATTGATAGTATTAAGAGAGAAGTCTAGTTGTTCTCCACAATCACACTTTAAACTTCCAAGAGCATCTCCTGTTAAACACTCGCTATGAACTCTAACTATCGGAGTTTCTATAAGTGGCTCTTTAAAGATAACAAGATGCTCTTTATCTGCTTGTTTGAAAGATTGTATCTTAAAATTTCCGTGTTTTGTTGGTAGATTTGCTATTTTTGATATGGTTATATTACTTAACATGGTGCGAATTATATATATTTTTGCTTTATTATGGTAAAATCTCTCCTTTTTATTGGAGAATAATATGTTTAAAAGATTTAGAAGATTAAGAATAAACCCAGTTTTAAGAGATTTACTAACTGAGACTAAACTAAGTACAGATGATTTTATATACCCTCTTTTTATAAAAGATGTAGAGGGAAGTTTTAAAAAAGAGATAGACTCTATGCCTGGAGTTTTTCAGTTAAGTACAGATGAAGCGACAAAAGAGTGTGATGAGTTAAAATCTTTGGGGTTAAACTCTATAATCCTCTTTGGAATCCCAAAAGTAAAAGATAGCATAGGAAGTGATGCACTTTGTGAGCATGGTATCATTTCAAAAGCTATAAGAGAGATAAAAAAAGCTCACCCTGATATGTTTGTGATAAGTGATTTGTGCTTTTGTGAGTACACTGATCATGGGCATTGTGGGATACTTGATAACAAAATCGAGTCTGTAAACAATGATGCAACTTTAGAAATACTTGGAAAACAAGCCTTAATCCATGCAAAAGCTGGAGTTGATATGATAGCTCCTAGTGGTATGATGGATGGGATGATAGAGAGTTTGAGGGCTACTTTAGATAAAAATGGATATGAAAACCTTCCTATCATGAGCTACTCAACAAAGTTTGCATCTGCTTATTATGGGCCATTTCGTGATGTGGCTGAGTCATCTCCTAGTTTTGGAGATAGAAGAAGTTATCAAATGAACCCGGCAAATAGAGATGAAGCAATCTTGGAGAGTTTAGAAGATGAAAAAGAGGGAGCAGATATACTTATGGTTAAACCAGCTTTAGCTTATCTTGACATCATAAGAGATATAAAAAACTCCTCTAAACTACCTCTCGCAGTTTACAATGTAAGTGGGGAGTATAGTATGCTAAAAGTTGCTGGAAAAGCTGGGGTTATTGACTATGATAGAGTCATGATGGAAACTTTACTGGCTTTTAAAAGAGCTGGAGCAGATATAATCATAACTTATCATGCAAAAGAGGCTGCAAAGATTTTGAAGGAAGTAAAATGAGACACTTTTTAACTATAAATGACTTTAGCAAAGAAGAGATTTTAGAGATAATCGACCTTGCATTTAAGATAAAAAATGAAACTAAAAGTGGTGAGATAAAGCCATACATGAAAAATAAAACTTTGGGAATGATTTTTGAAAAGAGTAGCACAAGGACTAGAGTAAGTTTTGAAGTAGGTATTTATCAACTTGGAGGTCATGGACTTTTTTTGAGTTCAAATGATACTCAACTAGGACGAGGAGAGCCTATGAAAGATACGGCTAGAGTTCTTAGCCGTATGGTTGATATGGTTATGATTAGGACATTTTCACAAAAGAAACTTGAAGAGTTTGCATCTTTTTCATCAGTTCCTGTTATAAATGGACTTACTGATGAGTATCATCCTGTACAGTTGATGGCTGATTTTATGACTATGAAAGAACATGGAGTAGAAAAGCCAGTAGTTGCTTATGTAGGAGATGGAAATAACATGACTCACTCATGGCTGATGCTAGCAAGTAAACTAGGGTTTGAGCTTAGAGTTGTTACTCCAAAAGGTTATGAAGTTGATAGTGTGGTTTTACAAAAAGCACAAGAGTTTGCAAAGATAAGTGGAGCAAAGATAGTTATAACTGATGAGCCAAAAGAAGCAGTGAGTGGAGCAAATGTAGTTACTACTGATACTTGGATCTCTATGGGACAAGAAGATGAGAAAGAGAAAAGAGTAAAAGATTTTGATGGCTTTATAGTTGATGAAAATCTGATGAGTTTGGCTGATGAGAAGGCTATATTTTTGCACTGCTTACCTGCATATAGGGGTTATGAAGTAAGTGAAGAGGTTTTTGAAAAGCATTCAAATGTTATCTTTGATGAAGCAGAAAACAGACTTCATGCACAAAAGGGTATAATGGTATGGTTAGATCGTACAAGGGGGTAGTTGTGGCTGATGATAAAACTTTACAAAAGATAAATAGACTAAGCTCTGCTATGGGATTTAGTCAAGATAATCAAATCTTACTAGAGATGAAAGATACTAAAGATGACAATATCAAAGAGATACACTTAAAAAGTGGAAAGTTTGATAGTGAAGAGCCTTGGTTTGTAGTAGATGAAAAAGATGATAAAAAAGCTTATGCAGTACTTCCACTTGATGCTTTTAACAAAGTGATAGATATACTTAGAGATGTTCAGCAGGAAAACTTTAATCTAAAGCTTGAAAAAAGTATTTGGAAAGAAGTTCCAGCTGACTTTGAGGATGTTTGGATGGTGGCTATGGATCAAGTAAAACAACTTGTAGATAAGCAAAACCCAGATAAACCTATATCTGTAGATATAGATAGATTAGTTAGAGATATAAAAAAAGAGCATCCAAATCTTTTTGTAAATATGAAAAACTTTTTCCCACCACTTTTAGGATAAAATAAAGGACAATAATCATCATGATAGATTTTGAAAAATTTACCAAATACTCCAAACCAGGACCTAGATATACTTCTTACCCAACAGCTTTAGAGTTTGACTCAAAGTTTGGATTTAGTGAGCTAAAAAAAGAGTTTGAAAACCAAGATAGCTCAAGACCACTTTCACTTTACTTTCACTTGCCATTTTGCAGAAGTGCATGTTACTTTTGTGGGTGCAATGTAGTTTATACTTCAAAAGAGGATAAAAAAGAGAGATATATCGAGTATCTTGAAAAAGAGATGAATATACTCTCTTCTCTGATAGATACTAAAAGAGAAGTTATACAGCTTCACTTTGGTGGAGGAACTCCTACTTTTTTTTCTGCTAGTCAGTTAAAAAGAGTGATTGATCTTATAAAAAGTACATTTTCAAACTTTACAAAAGATGCTGAAATAAGTTGCGAGATAGATCCTAGATTTTTTACAAAAGAGCATATGGATGTTTTAAAGGATGGTGGATTTAACCGTATAAGTTTTGGAGTACAAGACTTTGATCCAAAAGTTCAAGAGGCAGTTCATAGAGTTCAAAGCTATGAAGTGACTAAAAATGCGATAGAGATAGCAAGAGATGGTGGAGTAAAATCTGTAAATATAGACCTTATATATGGACTTCCATATCAAAGCTTTGAAACTTTTAAAAAGACTTTGGATTTGGCAGTATCTTTAGATGGTGATAGATATGCAGTTTTTAACTATGCTCATGTTCCTTGGATGAAAAAAACTATGAGAAAGATAGATGAAACAACTCTTCCTGACCCAAAAGTAAAACTAGAAATTTTAAAATACACGATAGATTTTTTTGAAAACAATGGCTATAAAATGGTAGGTATGGATCACTTTGCAAAACCTGATGATGAACTTTTTTTAGCTATCGAAAAAGGAGAACTTCACAGAAACTTTCAAGGATACACTACAAAAGGTGGAGCTGATCTGGTTGGTATAGGCTTAACAAGTATTGGAGAGGGAAAAGACTACTATGTACAAAATCATAAAGATATGAAAGAGTATGAAAAAGCAATAGATAGTGGAATTTTACCAGTTGAAAGAGGTATAAAACTAAACGAAGATGATGTTCTTAGAAATCATGTAATCATGGAGCTTATGAGTAACTTTAAACTTGATATAAAAAGAGTTGAAAAAGAGTTTGGGATAGACTTTAAAGAGTATTTTGCTGATGGACTTAGTGGGCTTAAAGAGTTTGAAGCTGAAGAATTAGTAACTGTTAGTGATGATTTTATAACTGTATCTCCAACAGGAACTATGCTTATAAGAAATATCGCTATGAACTTTGATGCTTATCTAAAGAAGATACCAGAAGAAAAAAGACGATTTAGTAAAACGGTGTAGTATGGCTGGATTTGATTATAAAAAGATAACTGATGAGTGTATAAAGTGTGGAAAGTGTATCCCTAACTGTACTATACACTTAGTAAATCCTGATGAGACTACAAGTCCCAGAGGATTCTTGGATTTACTTGGAGCTTATCAAAGAGGTGATTTAGAACTAGATAAAAATGCAAAGAGTATCTTTGAGAGTTGCTTTTTATGTACTACTTGTGTAACTGAGTGTCCAAACTCACTCCCTACTGATATGGTTATCGAACAGGTAAGAAATGATATACGAAAAAAGTATGGTTTGGCTTGGTATAAGAAACTGTTTTTCTATCTTCTAAGACATAGAAAAGTGATGGATTTGTTAGCTAGGTTTGGTTATGTTTTTCAAACTTGTGGATTTAAGATAAAGGAAGAGATAAGCTCTATGGAGCCTAGATTTTATCTTCCGATTTTAAAGAAAAACAGAGTTATCCCTATGGGAGCTAAACAGAGTTTTTTAAACTCTCATGATGAGGATGTGATAGACAATGGTGGAGATAAAAAAGTAGCTTTGTTTATCGGATGTCTAGCTAACTACTCATACACAAATGTTGGGGAGAGTCTGCTTTTTATCCTAAAAGAGCTGGGCATAGATGTTGACTTGATAAAAAAACAGAGCTGTTGTGGTGCACCTGCTTACTTTACTGGGGATTTTGACACTGTTGATGTGTTGGCAAAGAGAAATATCGAGTACTTTGAAAGTTTTATAGACAAGGTAGATGCTATCATTATCCCTGAAGCTACTTGTAGTGCTATGATAAAGATTGATTATGAGCACTTTTTTCACGATCAGCCTAAGTGGCAAAAAAGAGCAGTTGCTTTGAAAGATAAAATCTTTATGGCAACAGAGTATTTGGAGAAAAATACAAAGTTAAAAGAGCTTTTAGCTTCAAAAAACAAAAAGTTAGATGATTTAGTAACTTATCATGACCCTTGTCATGCTAAAAAGATGCAAGGGATACATAAAGAGCCAAGGGAGCTTTTAAAACAAAACTATGAGATAAAAGAGATGAGTGAGAGTGATAGATGTTGTGGATTTGGTGGGGTTACTATGCAAACCGAAAAGTTTGAGTTTACTAAAAAAGCTGGACTTCCAAAGGCTTACATGATAAAAGATACAAAAGCTAAAGTAGTTAGCAGTGAGTGTAGTGCTTGTCGAATGCAGATAACAAACTCGCTAAATGATGCAAAAGTAGAAGCAGTATTTAAAAATCCGATAGAATTAGTAGCTGAGGCATTGAAGAGTTAAATTTTTTTCAAAAGTGCCGATATGGTTGCATATATGATAAAAAGGAGAGTATATGCTAACAGGGAAAACGGTACTTTTAACTGGTGGAACTGGATCTTTTGGAAATGCTTTTATAAAAAGATTTTTAGATAGTGATATAAAAAAGATTATAATTTTTTCAAGGGATGAAGAAAAACAAGACCTTATGAGAAATAACTATAGAAATCCTAAACTAAAGTTTGTATTAGGAAATGTTAGGGATTATGAGAGTGTAAATGATGTCATGAGAGGGGTTGATTTAGTCTTTCATGCTGCAGCATTAAAACAAGTTCCTTCGTGTGATTTTGCTCCTATTGAGGCTACTAAAACAAATGTATTTGGAACTGATAATGTTTTAAAATCAGCAATATATCATAATGTTGAGCATGTTGTATGTCTTAGTACTGGGAAAGCAGTTTATCCTATAAATGTTATGGGAATGACAAAATCTTTAATGGAAAAAACTATCATAAATAGAGCTAGAGAAATTGAAGAGGATGAGAGTGTTAGAACAGTTGTAAAATATATAAGATACTCAAATGTTTTTGCAACTAGAGGTTCTGCTATAAATATTTTTACAAAACAGATAAAAGAGGAAAAACCTGTAACCCTAACTCATCCAGATATGAGAAGATCTATCATGACAGTTGATGAAGCTGTTGATTTAGCACTATTTGCTATGAACAATGGTGAAAATGGGGATCTTTTTGTTTATAAAGCTAGAAGAACAACTTTAAAACAACTTGCAGAGTATCTTTTTGAAGTTTATAATGCCCAAAATAGAAGTATTGAGATTATTGGTGCTAGACATGGTGAGAAGATGGAAGAGAGTATTTTAAGTGAAGATGATTTACTAAGAGCTATCGATATGGATAGTTTTGTAAGAGTACCTATGGACAAAAGAGGGCTTAACTATCTTGTCAGAAGAGAGGGAATGAAAAATAAAAGAAATGCTAAAAAAGAAGCACCTGAAATGCTAGAAATGAGAGTACCTACTCTAAAGCTTGAAGATATAGAAAAGATGATTAAGGAAAATTGGATTAAAGATTGTGAATATGATCAAAAGATAAAAGTGGCAGGGAGTGTTTAAAAATAAGATGGAAGAGGTTTAACCTCTTTCTATCTTATCTCAGTAACTGCCCCATTTGTGATATAAACTGTCACTCTACTTCCAACACTAAAATTCATAGGATTGTTAGCATTTACTGGTAAAACTGTTGTTATAGTTTTGCCATCATCTAGTGCAACTGTTACTCTTTTTGCAGCTTTCACATCAGCTTTACTTCCTAAAATACTACCAAGTACTGCTCCAGCCATACTTGCCAAATCTTGACCTTCTCCACCACCTACTCTACTTCCAGCAGCTCCACCAGCTATCGCTCCAACAACACCAGCAACTTGTCCATCACCTTGAACTTGAGTGTTTTCTATCATCTTAACAACTCCAGGATGTCCTTGAGAGATAGTCCCTACTCTACTTTGTGGAAGTGCATTTGTACTACATCCAGTATTTAGTAAAACTAAGCTAGAAACTATAGTTAAACTTGCTATTAATTTTTTCATGAAAATTCCTTTATGTTTTGATATATACCATCTATCAATTTCTCCCTACTCTCAACACTAGCCCATGCTAAGTGAGGAGTCATGATAAGGTTATGTTTGTTTTTTATGTTTAAGAGTGGATTATCTTTTTTTATAGGCTCACTCTCTAAAACATCTAAACCTACTTTTATAGCACTTTTATCCATAAAAAGGGCTAAATCATTTTCGTTTATGATTCCACCTCGACCTAAGTTTAGCAAAACTATACTATCATTTAAAAGTGGTAGATTTGTGGAGTTTATAAGGTTTTGTGTATCAGAGTTTAGTGGTGCATGTATAGATATGATGTCTGAGCTTTTTAAAAGCTCTTCTAGCTCTACTCTTTTAAAAGTTGTGTTTTGATTTTTTCCACTTGTTGAGTAGTAGATGATATTTGTTCCAAAAGCAGAAGCTACTTTTGCAACCTCACTTCCTATACTTCCAAGTCCTATAATCCCCCAAGTTTTATCTTTTATATCAAAAAATGTAGGGTTAAAGTTGCTAAAAACATCACTTTTTTGCCAACCATCTTTTGATTTTGAGTAGTTATCAAAGTGGCTTATGTTGTTTATCAGTGAAAGTGCCAAAGCAAAAGTTAGTTGCACTACTGAGCTAGTTGAGTATCCAGCAACATTTTTTACCTCTATTCCCTGCCCTTTTGCAAACTCTAAGTCTATGTTGTTCATACCAGTTGCAGCGACACAGATAAGTTTTAGATTTATTTCTTTCATGATAGATTTATCTATCACAACTTTGTTTGTTATAACTACATCTGCATCTTTTACTCTCTGCAGTGTTTGAGAAGAATGGGTTGATGGATAGACATCTACCTCTCCAAACTCTTTAAACTTTTCTAAGGATATATCATCTCCTAAAGTCTTTGCATCTAAGAAAACTAGTTTCATTAATCTTTACTCCATATAATGTGTTTTTTAAGTATTATATCAAAAAAGGTAAAGATTTGATTTTAGACGATTATAAGTGGACTTTTCAAGAGAGTAAGATTATCTCCGATATAAAAAAAGATTTAAAAATGTGGGAACTTGATATAAAGGGGTTTATATCTTCTTTAGAACTTCATGATGATATGGATAAAAAACAAGTTTTTAAACTTTTACAACAAAAGTACAATGATATACGAAACAATCCAATAGACTACAAAGAACAAAAAAATAAAATCAACAATCAAAAGTTTTCTATCTCTCAAGAGAAAAAAGATTATCTAGGATTTGGAGCTTGTCCAGTAGCCAGTGAAAAGACTAGATGCTGTAATCTTTTGACTTTGGATGCAGTGGAAAGTTGTGGATTTGATTGTAGTTACTGCTCTATCCAATCTTTTTACAATGAAGGGAAAATCACTTTTGATAAGGATTTTAAATCAAAACTAGATGTTATAGAGTTAAATTCAAATGAGCTTTATCATATAGGAACTGGGCAGTCATCAGACTCTTTGATGTGGGGAAATCGATATGGAGTTTTAGATGCTCTAGTAGAGTTTGCTAGAAAAAATTCAAATGTACTTTTAGAGTTTAAAACAAAATCAGACAATATCTCTTATTTTCTTAAACACAAAGATTTACCAAAAAACCTACTCTTAACTTGGAGCTTAAATCCTCAGGTTATCATAGACAATGAGGAACATTTAACAGCAAGCTTAGAAGAGAGATTAAAGTCAGCTAGAAAGATTGCCGATTTAGGGTTGTTGGTAGGGTTTCACTTTCATCCTATGATATATATCAAGGATTTCCAAAAGCATTATGGAGAAGTTTTTAGTAAACTTTTGGAGATGTTTAAAGTAGATGAAGTTGCTCTTGTCTCTTTAGGAACTCTAACATTTATAAAACCAGTTATCAAAAAGATAAGAAGTAGGGAGTTTAAAAGTAAGATTTTACAAATCCCTTTTGAAAATGCAAGTGGAAAGTCCTCTTATCCTCTAGAAATAAAAAGAAAAATGTTTAAGTTCGCTTATGAGAGCTTAAAACCTTGGCAAAAAGAAGTTTATTTTTATATGTGTATGGAAGATAAGAGTTTATGGAAAGATGTTTTTGGATATGAATATCCTACAAATGAGAGTTTTGAGATGGATATGAAGTTTAGTTATTTTAATAAGATAAAGGATAAATAATGATTTTTAGGATTTTTTTAGTTCTGTTTTTAGCTCTCTCTTTACAAGCAAAAACAAAAAAACTAACAGGTATGTATGCTGACAATAAAGAAGTTAAAAAATTTATAAACTACATGATAAGAAAGCACAACTTTAAAAGAAGTTATCTTACAGATGTCTTTTCAAAAGCTAGTAAACCAAAGAGATTTAAGATAAAACAAAAAAGAAGAAAGATAGCAACAGGAGTTGCAAAAGGTAAAAAATGGTGGCTTAGAAGTAGTGGTTATACAAAGTTTGAAAAAAGTTTTTTAGCTGAGGATAGAGTAAGGCAGGGTGTTAAGTTTTTAAAAAGATACAAAACCATTCTGGCAAAAATAGAAAAAAAATATAAAGTAGATAAAGAGATAATAGTAGCTATCATTGGGATAGAGACTTATTATGGAGAGATAAAGGGGCATTATGAAACTTTTAATGCCCTTGTATATAACACTTTTAAAGGAAAAAAAAGAAAGAGATTTTTTAAGTATGAGTTAGAAAATCTTTTACTTTTAGCTTATAGACAAAAGTTAAACATAAGACTTCTAAAAAGCTCTATTTATGGTGCTTTGGGGATAGGGCAACTAGTTCCTCACAGCTACATAAAATATGGAGTTGATTTTGATAAAAATGGCAAAATAGAACCTTTTTCAAATCTTGATACCATGGCAACTGTTGCTAACTTTTTAAAACATAAAGGTTGGAAACTACATAAAAATGTAGCTATTAGAGCTAGTTATGATGGAATGAGATTTAAATCTCTTAAAACAAATACAAGAAGATACTATACTCTGGATAATCTGTATTTTTATGACATTCTTCCAAAAAAGAAGTTTAAAGAGAGGAGATTTAGACTTATAAAACTAAAAAGAGCAGAGTATGATGAACTTTGGCTAACTTTTAGAAACTTCTATGTACTTAGAAGATACAATGCCTCAAACTACTATGCTATGGCAGTTTATCAACTTTCTCAAGAGATAAAGAAAAGAGTAAAATGAAAAAGCTTTACTATGGTTGTGAAGAGTTTAGAAGTGATTGTAAAAAGTTAGCTGATAATGTAGAAGAATATAACCCAGAAGTTATAGTTGCTATCGCTAGGGGAGGGTTAAGCCTTGCTCAATACTTAGGTGAACTTTTAAATATAAGAGAAGTTTACTCGATAAATTCAATAGGCTATAATGGAGAAAAAAAACTTGAAAGTGTAAAAGTTTACAATACTCCTTTGATAGAGCAGGGGAAACGAGTTTTGATAGTAGATGATATAGCAGACAGTGGAGAAACTTTAAAAGAGGTGATAAAAAAACTAAAAGAAAAAAATCCCTCATGTGAGTATAAGAGTGCTACAATTTTTTATAAAAAAAGCTCTATTTTTCAACCAGATTTTAGGCTTCATGAACCTAAGGAGTGGATTGAGTTTTTTTGGAGTGGTGATTAACAAATCACCACAGATTTTATCTGGGAAAACTCTTCCATAGCAAACTTTGGACCCTCCCTACCTATACCACTAAGCTTCACTCCACCATAAGGTTGTATGTCAAATCTTAGAGTAGGGATGTCATTTATAACTACTCCTCCACACTCAAACTCATTTATCGCTTTTTTTGTATTTTGTAAAGAGTTTGTAAAGATAGAGTACTGAAGTCCGAAAGGAGAGTTGTTTATCTTTTGGATCGCTTCATCAAAATCCTCAACTTCTACGATAGAAACTATCGGTGCAAAAACTTCTTCGCAAACTATATTCATTTCATCAGTTACATTTGTTAATACTGTTGGATAAAAAACTCTATCTTCACTCTTTCCACCACATATTACTTTTGCTCCCTCAGCTTTGGCAGACTCTATCCAATTCATAGCTCTCATGGATGCTTCTTCGTTAATAAGAGGTCCCATAAATGTGTTATTATCATAAGGATTACCAATTATCAAAGAGTTTGTCTCCTTTGCTAGAAGTTGGCTAAATTTTTTTGATACTGATTTGTGAACATATATCCTTTGCAGAGATATACAAACTTGTCCAGAGTTTATAAAAGCTCCAACTACACACTTTTTAGCTGCCTCTTCTAGGTTTGCACTCTCATCTATGAAAGTTCCTGCATTTCCTCCAAGCTCCAAAGATACTTTTTTGATACCTGCATTTTTTAGGATTATCTTTCCAACTGGTACACTTCCAGTAAAACTTATCGCACTAGGAATTTCACTTGCAACTAATGCATTTCCAACCTCTGCATCGCCATAAACTAAGCTTAGAGCATTTGGGTTTCTTTTTTGACTTGAAACAAAAAGTTTTACTAACTCATAAGCAACCCTTGGTGCTTCTGGAGTTGGCTTTAGCACTACTGAGTTTCCCATCAAAAGGGCAGGGGCTAGTTTGTGAGCTATTAAGTTTAGTGGAAAGTTAAAAGGAGTTATCAGAACTGCCACCCCGATAGGCTCTCTTTTATAGTAACTCTCAACTTTTCTTCCACTTGGCATTGCATCAGAGCTAAAAGTCTCTCCACCAAACTCTATCGCAGAAGATATAGAGAGTTTAAAAGTTTCTATACATCTTTGTACCTCTACTAAAGAAAATTTGATGGGTTTCCCTATCTCATCAGTGATAATTTTTGCAAACTCATCTTTTTTTTCTTCAAGCTTTTCTATCACATCTTCTAACCACTCTATTCTCTGCGAAAGAGGTATCTCTTTGTTTTTTAAAAAAGCTTTTTTAGCTATATCCAAAGCTTCAAAAGAATCACCTTCATCACATACTGGAAAAGTTGAAACTACTTTTTGATTATAAGGATTTCTTATATCTTGATACTTTGTTTTGCCTACTTCTACATCTCCAAAAAATATCTTACATTCCATGTAAATATCTCCTATATATAATCTTCTTTTTTAATTGTATCATCTACTACCTGACCTATCTCTTTATATAGCTTCCAATAGTAGTTTACAAAGTATCTAACTTTATCATCAACTGGATCATAAGTTTTACCTGACTTTGTAGCAAATCTTTTCAAAAAGTCATTTGCATCTTTTTTTTGTAGATAGTGAGTTGCTAGTTCTTTATAAGTTTTTTTATACCACTCTTTTAGGGCAGGGTAGTTTGATTTGTTGATAGTAAGTTTTTTATCGAACTCTAAAACCTTAGTTTCAAAAAGTCCTTGTAGGTGGATAAGTCCTTCACAGTAGTATGGTTGAACTTCTCCTGTCTCTCTCCAACTTATAAGTCCAACTGCTCTTTTTATCACATCTTCCATAACCCATTCACTGTACTTTTCATCTTCATTTTCAAAAAATGCAACCAGTCCACCAGTTGTAGCTTTAAACTCCTCTATATTTTTAAAAGCTCCTGTGGAGTTCATGATAGATTCTGTATCATCATCTATCCAAAGTATATGTCCATACTCATGACCGATTGTTGTGATATTGTATATCTGATGCCACTCTTTCTCTTTTTGAAATAAAAACTTTCTGCTCTCATCTAAAAAATACGAAGGAAAAATCTCACTATGGATTTTCAAAAATGGTTTAGCTTTTGCACTCTCATAAACATTATCAGCAAAAGCAAATATCTTTTTCCCCTCTTCACTAGAAACTACTTCATCATTTGGCACTACTTGAGCTGAAAATAATCCATCAAATTCTGCTCCATAAAAAAGAGCAGGTCGTCCAAGATATAGTTGAACTTTATTTAAACTTTTTAGTGAAGTATCATAAACTTTCTTTGTTTCACGTGAAACATTTTTAATCTCTTCTATATAATTATCGTACATTGACTTCACATCTTTTACCACTTCTCCGGCACTATTTTTTGGATTTACTATCCTAAGATCCCACTCTAAAGCTACTGCTTTTCTATAGTGATCCTCATAGTACTCTAAAGGATGCCCTATCTGCAAAGGTGCTTTTATCTTCATCCAAGTTCTATCAACATCTGCCCATCTAGTTATCAAAGAGTGTCTATTATTTTCTAGAAAAGCCTCTTTTATTTTTGTTAAGTAGTTTATATAGTTATCTTTTTCATCAAAAACACTATCTTCATGAAATCTGAGCTTTTCTATAAAGTTATCAACAGCTTTTACAACACTCTTAACTTCTTTTTGGAAAATATCGCAATAAGCTCTAACATCGTAATCTTCATCTTTTTTTATAAGTGCAGAGTAACTTCTATCTCCAACCTCTCCTTCATGACCTAAATCAAGTAGGTTTTTTTCGACCAACATTTCAAAAATCTTTTCATCATCACCTGCAAATTGCTCAAATAAATCTCTGTTTATACTATAAATAATATGATTTGTCCACTTAGTTTGCCACTTTGTCATCTCTTTCCCTATATCATGAACACCTTTGAAAATCTCTCTGTAAAATGGTGTTAATAACTTTTTTTGCTCTATATTTTCTATCATAACTTCAAAGTTGTTGATATAATACTCACTAACCATTTCATAGACTATCTCTAACTTTTTTTCTATTTCAGTGTTAGAAAAGCCTTCTTTTTCCATTATCTGTTTTAAAGCATCACTTCTTAGATTTACAAGCCTACTTATAACAGCCATTTTTGTAGGTTTACTATTTTCTATCTCTAATTTTTTTATAATTTTATTTATAAAGTTAGCTTTTTTGCTATTCTTATTTGATAAAACTTCATAAAAACTATTTATATCATCTTGATTTTGTTGAATTATTTGATAAACTTCTGCTAAATCTTCAAAAAACTTTTTCTTTTGCATAATTTCTCCTAAATTTTTTTTCACATTTGACGATACTATATCGAACAAATTTTAAGGAAGTTAAATCATGAGTGTATCTGAAGAATTAATATTAAGTTATCTAAATACTGCAATAATAGAATCTGAATACGAAGATGTAAAAGATTATGGATTGGACTTGTGCTTGATAAAGTTTGATATAAAAGAAGATGATTCCAAAAAGTTTAAAAATATTCTAAAGTTTGTTTATAAATATTTAAACTTTATGACAATAACACTTGAAAATAAATATAGTTTTATAGCTTATGCTAGAAATACTAAAATTCATTCAACCGTACTAATGATGAAAAACTTAAATTTAGCACTAAAACTAAAGTATAATACTAGTATAAAAAATATAGCTATTACAAATATTGATAAAAATGAAGACTTAATCTCTGTTCTTGAAAGATTACAAACTTATTATCTAAAAGCTAAAATAACTCATAAAGAAATTTACTATGGTACAAAATACTTAGATTTTGAAGAAAAAAATAATAATACTATATCAACAATAGTAAAAGAAAATCCAAATATCTCTATATTTGGTGTATACAAAGATACATCTATAAAAATTGATAGTGAGATAATAGATTATACAACTGATAGTACAACTATACGAGTAGCTAAAGAATATCTGTCTTTTTTGAAAAAACAGCCTATTCTATATCTAGAACATTCAAATATACCTGATGTTATTAGTACAAATATAGCGACTGTAAACTTTGATAAATCTACACTTGAAACTTCTAAATTTAACTTTATAGACCAATCTCCACTTCATAGAAGAAATCTTAGAGTAGAACCACCTATACCTATTAGAGCAAGTTTAATCATAGATGATTTTATGGTAGATGGACTTATAAATGATATTTCTATTACTTCTATGCTTTTTACAACTCAACTTCAATTTGTCGAAGAGTTAGAAAAACAAAATCTAATAAATAAAACTTTTAGAATACAGTTTAAGATAGAAAATCTTCATGATAATAACTTTGACATAGAGATGCAAGCTAGTATCTTTAAAACTATGGGTAATCAACTAGTTCTTAATACTTATGCAAACTCTGAAACTCAAAATATCATAAAAGAGTATATCAATATGTGCTACCAACATTTACTACTTCAAGTTCAAGGAAAAGTTGTATAATTATTCGAAAAAGGGATAATAATTGAAAATTAGACTTCCTGCAGAGTGGGAAAAGCAAGAGATGATTTTGATGGCTTTTCCTCACAAAGATACAGATTGGGCTGATGATTTACAGAGTGCTTATTCTATATTTGTTAAAATTGCTAGTGCAATTTGCTATAATCAAAAACTAATAATCCTAGTCCACCCTACCCTAAAAGAAAAGATAAAAAACATGTTTTGTTATCATGATAGGATTACATTTGTTAGCTATGAGAGTGATGATACTTGGATTAGAGATTTTGGTGGAATTTCAATCTATCATGACAAAAGAAGAGTTATAAAAGACTTTTTGTTTAATGCTTGGGGAGAAAAGTTTGAGTATGGACAAGATAATCTTGCTACAAAACATTTATATAAGAACTGGATTTTTGGAGTTAGCAATCTTGAAGAAGTTGATTTTGTACTTGAAGGAGGCTCGATAGATAGTGATGGAGATGGCACTATATTAACCACTACAAAATGTCTTTTAAATCCAAACAGAAATGGTATTACAACCAAAGAAGAAGTAGAAAAAAGACTAAAATATGAGCTAGGAGTTAAAAGAGTTTTATGGTTAGAGCATGGATATTTAGCTGGAGATGATACTGATTCTCATGTAGATATGTTGGCTAGATTTGTTTCAAAAGATACGATAGTCTATATTAAGTGTCATGATGAAAAAGACGAACATTTTAGCTCTTTGTCAAAAATGGAAGAAGAATTAAAATGTTTCACGTGGAACAATGGTGAAAAGTACAACCTTATTCCACTACCTCTTCCAAAAGCTATCTATAAAGAGGGGAAAAGACTACCAGCTAGTTGTGCTAATTTTTTGATAACAAACTCCTCTGTAATCTTACCTATCTATAAAGATGAAAAAGACAAGGAAGTTATAGAGATATTTAAAAAGCTATTTCCAACTAGAGAAATCATACCATTAGATAGTAGAAGACTTATAGAACAAGGTGGAAGTATTCACTGCTCAACTATGCAAGTTTGTGTCCAAATATCAGAGTAGGGGAGTGGTTTTTTAATAGGGGAGGGCTTATATTAGTATGCTATTATAAGTAAGTTATTTTTTAAAGGAAAGCTGATGGAGTATTTTGCAAAGAGGATAATCCCTTGTTTAGATGTAGAGGGTGGAAGAGTTGTAAAGGGAGTAAATTTTGTAAACCTTAGAGATGCTGGAGATCCAGTTGAGGTTGCAAAAAGATATAACCAAGAGGGAGCAGATGAGATAACTTTTTTAGATATAGGTGCAAGTCATGAAGGACGAGATACTATCGTTGATGTTGTCAAAAAAGTAGCAAAAGAAGTTTTTATACCTCTAACAGTTGGTGGGGGAATAAGAAAGCTTGATGATATTTACAATCTTTTAAATGTAGGGTGTGATAAAGTGAGTATAAACTCTGCAGGGATTAAAAACCCTAGCTTTATAGATGAGAGTGCAAAGAGATTTGGAAGCCAGTGCATAGTTGTTGCCATAGATGCAAAACAAGTAGGAAGTAGTTGGAATATCTTTTTAAATGGTGGAAGAGTTGATACAGGTATAGATGCAGTTAAGTGGGCAAAAGAGGTTTATGATAGAGGAGCTGGAGAGATACTTCTAACAAGCATGGATGCAGATGGAACAAAAGCAGGATTTGATAACCTACTTAACAAGGCTATAAGTAGGGAAGTTGATATACCAGTTATCGCAAGTGGTGGAGCAGGAACTATGGAGCATATAAAAGATGCCTTTGAAACTGGAGCTGATGCAGCTCTTGCAGCTAGTATCTTTCATTTTAGAGAGATAGATATCATGGATTTAAAAAGATACCTAAAAGAAAATAATATACCAGTAAGGATTTAATTATGAAAAAGATAGTGATAAGTTTGATTTTGGCTTTTAGCACTTTAAGTGCTTATGACATCTCTTTAAATAAAAGATTTACTTCAACCGTTGCACCTAAAAAACTTGGCATAAATGTATCTATAAATATTAGAGATAAAGATTTAAACTCTGTTTTAAATCTTCTCACTGAGTATAGTGACTTTATCAAAAGTTTTAAAGGCTTAGAGATAGATGGAGGAAACTTTAACACAAATCCAGAGTATAAATACTATAAAAATAAAAGAGAAAAAGTAGGTTACAGAGGAAGTGTTTACTTTCAAATAAAAAGTAAAGATGATAGTAAACTAAAAGAGTTTGTATCAATGCTTAGTGCAAAAAATACTGCAAACAATGTTGACCTCTCCATTTCATCATCTTCTTGGCAAGTAACTCCGAAAGATGTTGCTAGTAAAAAAGATGAGTTAAGATTTGAAGCGATTAATTGGGCAAACAGTTATGCTAAAAAACTTTCAGCTAAACTTTTAACAGAGTGTAAACTAAAAAATATAGATTTCAGTGAATTTCAATATACAAGTCCTCCTATAATGTATGCAAGAGATGAAGGCATGAGTAGTAAAAGTACAAATATGCCAGTTCCTACAAAAAAAGGACAAAAGTTTTCACTAAATCCTCACATAAAGTTTGAATGCAAATGATAGTTTGTGCAGGAAACAGTGAAAGCTTCTCTTTTGCTACCCCTATCGGAGTAGGACTTCAAGAATCAGCTATCAACTTAACTCGTATAGCTCTCTTTGACAAACCTGACTTCTTAATCTTTGTAGGAAGTGCAGGGAGTTATGGAGAGTATAAAGTTTTTGATATAATAGAGAGTATGATAGCCTCTCAAATAGAACTCTCTTTTTGGCAGGGTAACTCTTATACTCCGATAGATAATGTCATAGAAGCAAAAAACTCAAACTCAAACTCTAAAGTGATAGTAAACAGCTCAAACTATATCACTACAAACTCTACTCTCTCAAAAGAGTATCTAAAGCGAAATATTCACTTAGAAAACATGGAGTTTTTCTCACTTTTGAGTGTAGCTAAAGAGTTTGATATACCAGTTTTAGGGATTTTTGTAGTTACAAATTATACAGATGAAAATGCTCACCAAGATTTTGTAAAAAATCATCAAAAAGCAAAAGAGTTATTGGTAAAATACATGGAAAATAAATATAAAGAGCTAAAAAAGTGAAAGAATTAATACAAGATTTTACAAAAGAGGAACTATCAAAAAAGATAAAACCATCTTTTCGTGCAAAACAAATCTATCAGTGGATTTTTAAAAAATATGTAAACAGCTTTGAAGAGATGAAAAACATCCCAAAATCCCTAAAAGAAGAATTAGAAAAAAACTACATTTTAAACCCATTAGAGATAGCAAAAGTAGAAGAGAGTAGTGATGGGAGTAAAAAGTATCTTTATAGATGTCATGATGGATTAACTATGGAAGCAGTCTTACTTCCTATGAAAAAAGAGGAAGTTGATGAAGATGGCAAAGTAACAAAAGAGGCAAAATTTACTATTTGTATCTCTAGTCAAGTTGGTTGCAAGATAGGATGCACTTTTTGTCTAACTGCAAAGGGTGGATTTAGTAGAAATCTAAGTGCAGGTGAGATAGTAGCTCAAGTTTTGGAGATAAAAAAAGACAATAATATTCCAGAAAACAAAAGAGTAAATATAGTTTTTATGGGGATGGGTGAACCACTAGATAATCTTGATAATGTCATAAAAGCAGTAAAAATCTTCAACGATATAGATGGCTTAGCGATAGGTACTAGAAGACAAACTATCTCTACAAGTGGACTATCTCACCAGATAAAAAAGCTAGGAGAAGCAAACTTAGGAGTACTTTTAGCTATCAGTCTTCATGCCGTTGATGATAAACTAAGAGAAGAGCTTATGCCCATAAATAAAGCTTACAACATAGAGTCAGTTATAAATGCTGTAAAAGAGTTTCCGATAGACCAAAGAAAAAAAGTACTTTTTGAGTACCTTGTCATGAAAGATTTAAACGATGACATAAAAAGTGCAAAAAAGTTAGTAAAACTACTCTCAGGTATAAAAGCAAAAGTAAATCTTATCTACTTCAATCCATATCCAAACTCACCATATCAAAGACCAAGTGATAAAAGTATGACTGAATTTAAAGAGTATCTAAACAAACATGGAGTAATCTGTACCATAAGACAATCAAAAGGACTTGATATAAGTGCAGCTTGTGGACAGTTAAAAGAAAAGACAAAGGATGAATTATGAATCTTATGGGTTTAGATTATGCTATGATTGCTATCATAGTTTTGGCTGTTGGCAGTGGTGGGTATTTGATATTGAAAGAGATTTTAGATGATGCTAAAAAGTAGTTTTTGAGTAGAGTATATATTGATTTTTGTACTTAAACTCCAAAGAGTTAGCATGAAGCATAAGTCTTTTTGCTCCAGTTAGTTTTACTCTATCTTCCTCACTCATTCTTTGTTCTAAGTAATCCTCAGCAACTTCAAAACTAACTCCATACAAAGGATCACCTACTATAGGAAATCCCAAATGAAAAAGATGAACTCTTATCTGATGTTGTCTTCCAGTAAGTGGAGTGGCTTTAACTAAAGTTTGATTTTTTACTTTATCATAATAAATAGGCTCAAAGATAGTTTTAGAAACTTTGCCATTTTCTTCATCTATAAAAACTTTTAGTTTTATATCATCAAATTCATTGTTTCTACTTATTGGAAAATCAGCTTCAACTCTGTTTTTAAACTCTCCTTTTACTAAAGCTAGATAAGTTTTTTGCACTTCTCTGTTTTCAAAAAGCATTTTTAAATCTTTTTCGGCTTTTTTATGTTTAGAACAAAGGAGGAGTCCACTTGTTTCTTTATCTAATCTATGGACGATATTTGCATATTTTCCAAAAGTGTGTTTTACTTCATGAGTGATGGAGTACTTGGTATGTCTGCTTTGAGGATGAACTAACACTCCACTAGGTTTATCATAAACTAAAAAGTCAGGGGTTTGAAAAACTGGTTTTAAGTTTCTTGAATTTGTTTCAAAGACAACAACCTCTATCTCACCTTTAAAACTATATGTTTTTTTCTTTACGGGCTTACCTTTTAAAAAGACTCTTCCCTTATCCATCCATCTTTGAGCTTCGCCCAAACTTATATCAAAATTTTCTATCAAAAACTTGAAAACTTTAATTTTGCTTTGAGAAAAAAACTTCTTTTTTACATATGACATTTTTAAACCTCAATTTAACTCTTTATAGTAGAATAATCTTATTATATTTTAACTAAATTCAAGGAAATATTATAAGA
This sequence comes from Campylobacterales bacterium, assembly GCA_027023305.1. Classification (GTDB taxonomy): domain Bacteria; phylum Campylobacterota; class Campylobacteria; order Campylobacterales; family QNZT01; genus SZUA-1377. The sequence continues at coordinate 74,631 of JALVVR010000070.1, forward strand.
TGGTAGAAAGATATTCAAGAGAAGAGATGAAAAGCCTATGGGATATGAATGCTAAGTATTCTGCATGGCTAGAAGTAGAAAAAGCAGTTGTAAAAGCTTGGAATGAAATAGGACTAATCCCAGATGATGATGCAAATAAAATAGTCCAAAATGCTAAATTTGATATAAATCGTATTGATGAGATAGAAGCAGTTACTCGTCATGACTTGATAGCTTTTACCACAAGTGTAAGTGAGTTTTTAGGAGATGAAAGTAGATGGTTTCACTATGGTATGACAAGTAGTGATACAGTTGATACAGCAGTTGCTTTACAGATGAGAGATAGTTTAAAAATCATCATTGAAGATGTAAAAATGCTTATGGAATCAGTTAAAAAAAGAGCTGAAGAACATAAATATACTTTGATGGTTGGAAGAAGTCATGGAATCCATGGAGAACCTATAACTTTTGGATTAGTATTAGCTGTTTGGTATGATGAGCTTAAAAGACATCTTGAAAACTTAGAACAAACTATGGAAGTTATCTCGGTTGGTCAGATTAGTGGAGCTATGGGTAACTTTGCTCATGCACCAATAGAGCTTGAAGAGATAGCTTGTAAACACTTAGGACTAAAACCAGCTCCAGCTTCAAACCAAGTAATCCAAAGAGATAGATATGCTAGACTTGCAACTGCTTTAGCACTACTTGCATCAAGCATCGAAAAATTTGCTGTTCAAGTAAGACACTGGCAAAGAACAGAGGTTTATGAAGCAGAGGAGAGATTTGCAAAGGGGCAAAAAGGAAGTTCTGCTATGCCTCATAAAAGAAATCCTATTCTTACTGAAAACATAACGGGACTTGCAAGAATAATAAGAGCTTATGTAACTCCAGCTATGGAAAATGTAGCACTTTGGCATGAAAGAGATATAAGCCACAGTTCAACTGAGAGATTTTGGTTACCAGATAGTTTTATAACTAGTGATTTTATGCTTCATAGATTTAACAATGTTATCTCAAATCTAGTTGTATATCCAGAGAATATGATGAAAAACCTAAACCAAACAGGTGGACTTGTATTTTCTCAAAGAGTTCTACTTGAACTTCCTAAAAAAGGTGTAAGTAGAGAAGATGCTTATAGATTTGTACAAAGAAATGCTATGAAAGTTTGGGAAGAGATACAACAAGGAAAACCAACTGTAAATGAAAATGGAGATAGTTTATATCTTCAGTATTTACTACAAGATGAAGATTTGAAAAAATCTCTAAGTGAAGATGAGATAAAAGAGCTTTTCAACTATGACTACTATACAAGAAATGTAGAGAGTATCTTTAAAAGGGTGTTTAATGACAAGTAAAATGATAACAGTTACCAAAAGAAATGGAAGAATAGAAGCTCTTGACATAACAAAAATACAAAAGTTTACAAAAGATGCTGTTTATGGTCTTGAAAATGTAAGTCAAAGTGAACTAGAACTAGATGCAAGAATACAATTTCGTGATAAAATGCCAACAGAGGAGATACAACAAACTCTTATAAAAACTGCAGTTGATAAGATAGATGTTGATAGACCTCATTGGACTTTTGTTGCAGCTAGACTTTTTTTATATGACCTTTATCATAAAGTGAGTCGTTTTAGTGGATATATTCACTTAAAAGAGTATTTTGAAAAGGGAGAAAAAGAGGGAAGACTTATAGCAGGTCTTAAAGATAAGTATGATTTAGATGAGTTAAATAACTATATTAAACCTGAGAGGGATTTGCAGTTTAACTATCTTGGTGTTAGAACTCTTTATGATAGATACCTTTTAAAAGATAGAGCAAATAATCCTATCGAACTTCCTCAGCATATGTTCATGGCTATAGCTATGTTTTTAGCTCAAAATGAGTTTGACAAGATGAGTTGGGCTAAAAGATTTTACGACCTTATAAGTAAGTTTGAAGTAATGCTAGCAACTCCAACTCTCTCAAATGCAAGAACTCCAAGACATCAACTAAGCTCTTGTTATATAGGAAGTACTCCTGATAATATAGAGGGAATCTTTGATGGCTACAAAGAGATGGCACTACTTAGTAAGTTTGGTGGTGGTATAGGTTGGGATTGGAGTAAAGTTAGAGGTATAGGAAGCAGTATAGATGGTCATAAAAATGCTGCTGGAGGAATCATACCATTTTTAAAAATAGCAAATGATGTTGCTATTGCAGTTGACCAGCTTGGTACTAGAAAAGGAGCGATTGCTGTCTATGTAGAACCTTGGCATATAGATGTTGCTGACTTTTTGGATCTTAGAAAAAATTCAGGAGAAGAGAGAAGAAGAGCTCATGACCTTTTCCCTGCTCTTTGGATAAATGATTTGTTCATGAAAAGAGTAGCAAATGGTGAACTTTGGACTCTATTTGACCCACTAGATACTGAGGATTTAACAAATCTTTATGGTGAAGAGTTTGAAAAAAGATATATAGAGTATGAAAATGATGACTCAATCATAAAAGAGACAATGCTTGCAAAAGAGTTATGGAAAAAAATACTTTTAAGTTACTTTGAAACTGGTATGCCATTTTTGTGTTTCAAAGATAATGCAAATAAGACTAATCCAAACTCTCACACTGGAGTTATAAGAAGTTCAAACCTATGTACAGAAATCTTCCAAAATACAGATCCAAATCATTATAAAATAGAACTTATCCTAGAAGATGGGAGTATAAAAACTTATGAAGAAAATGAAGATGTAGAAGTTGATGGGGGTATAGTAAAAAAAGCTAAAAAAGTAACTGCCCTAGATAGCATAGGTGGTAAGCAAGTTTTTATAGCAGAAAAAGAGAAACAAGATGGGAAAACTGCTGTTTGTAACTTAGCTAGTATAAATCTATCTAAAATCAACACAAAAGAAGATATAGAAAGAATTATGCCTATAGCTATCAGAATGCTAGACAATGTTATTGATTTAAACTTTTATCCTCACAAAAAAGTGAAAGATACAAACCTAAAAAGTAGAGCTATCGGACTAGGAGTCATGGGAGAAGCTCAAATGCTAGCAGAAGCAAAAGTAAAGTGGGGAAGTGATGAACATCTTGAAAAAATTGATGAAGTGATGGAGATGGTAAGTTACAATGCCATAAAAGCATCATCAAACTTAGCACTTGAAAAAGAGAGTTACCCAGACTTTGAAGGTTCAAACTGGAGTAAAGGAGTTTTTCCAATAGATGTAGCAAATGAAGAGGCAAAACTTCTTACAAATAGAGGTGGACTTTTTGGATATATCTATGATTGGGGAGAACTAAAAGAGAAAGTTAAAAAAGATGGTATGAGAAATGGCTATCTTATGGCTATAGCTCCAACAAGTTCTATCTCTATTTTAGTAGGGACAACCCAAGCAATAGAGCCTATATATAAAAGAAAATGGTTTGAAGAGAACCTAAGTGGACTTATTCCTGTTTGTGCACCAAATCTAACTGTAGAAACTTGGCAATACTACACACCAGCTTATGACTTAGACCAAAGAGAACTTATAAAAGCAGGTGCAGTAAGACAAAAGTGGATAGATCAAGGACAGAGTTTAAATATTTTCATGAAGCTAGAAAATGCAAGTGGAAAAGTGTTAAATGATATCTATACACTAGCTTGGAGACTTGGAGTAAAATCAACTTACTACCTAAGAAGTCAATCCCCAGAAAGTGAAAAAGATATAGCCGATAGAACAGGCGAGTGCCTAAGCTGCCAATAATCTTATGTACGAAATCTTAAACATAATCTTCACACTCACAGTAGTCGGTGGACTTCTGTGGGCTTATGTAACTTACCTAAGCGACAAAGGTGATAAACTAAAAGAGATAGACTCTGGTATCTGCCCAAAATGTAAACAACCAACCATAGAGCTAAAAAACCGTAAAGGTGGAGGGTGTTCAGGAACTAGAATGGATGAGTATCTATGCACCAACTGTGGATATACAGATAGCTTTCATGTAGATGGTGGAAGTTGTGGTAGTGGAGGATGCAGAATCTAACCTCACATATCATAAACACCCCACCCATGCATTTTCTGTACAGATAAGACTTCATACTCACTAGATATATCTACATAGTTAGATGCTACAAAGTTTAAATCCTCTAAAGTGCTTTCAAGCTCATAATCCCTTTGTTTTAAAAATATCATCACTTTTGCAGCATTTTTACAGATATGATATATCTTTTTAAAAAAGAGTTTTTTATCCTCTATCTTTTCTAAATCACTACTTATAAAAACATAGTCATATAACTTTGCATGACGGTTGTATCTTGGTTGGTTTATCTCTAGTTTTGTTGCTTCTAAGATTGGATTAAAAAGATAAAAATCATCATAGTCATACTCTTTTAAAGATGCAAACTCTTTAAGTTTTTTACTAAAAGATACAGAAATATCATTTATATGAAAGATATTTGTTCTTGGATAATCAGGTATGATTTGTAAAAGTTGTTCTATATCTTGATTTTTGATTTTCATCATTTCATCCTTATCTTTTATAGGTATAATACCAAAAGATTTTTAGGTAGGAGAAATAGATGGAGAGAAAAAAAGTTTACAACCCTGACTCGGAAGAAAATGTAACTGATAGACGGATATTTGGTGGAAATCCAACAGGAATATTTGAACTTAATAAAATAAAATACCAATGGGCATACAACCTTTGGGATATCATGTTAAACAATACTTGGTTTCCAAAAGAGGTAGATTTAACTGGTGATGTTAGAGATTATAAAAATCTTTGTGAAGCAGAGAAAAATGCTTATGATAAAGCCCTTTCACAACTTATCTTTATGGATTCACTTCAAACAAACAACCTTATAGACAATGTAAACCCATACATAACCTCTCCAGAGATAAACCTAATTTTGGTAAGACAAGCTTTTGAAGAAGCTCTACATGCACAAAGTTATGCAGTTATGGTTGATAGTATCTCTACAAATACAGATGAGATTTACGATATGTGGAGACAAGATAAAAAACTAAAACATAAAAATGACAATATCGCAAAAGTTTATGAAGAGTTAGCAAAAAATCCTACTGATGAGGGTATAGTAAAAGCCATGTTTGCAAACCAAATCTTAGAGGGGATTTACTTTTATAGTGGTTTTACTTTTTTCTATACATTGGCGAGAAGTGGAAAGATGTTAGGTTCTGCCCAAATGATAAGATTTATCCAAAGAGATGAGATAACACACCTTCTTATCTTTCAAAATATGATAAATGCAACAAGAAAAGAGAGACCAGAACTTTTTACAAAAGAGTTGATAGCCGATGTTTATGAAATGTTTAAAGAAGCAGTAGAACTTGAAGTTGCTTGGGGACAATATATCACTGAAGGGCAACTTTTAGGATTAACTGATGAGATAATAGACCAATACATAAAATACTTGGCAGACCAAAGATTGAATGCAGTTGGACTAGAAAAACTTTACAATGTAGAGCATCCTATAAAATGGGTTGATAACTTTTCTAAGTTTAACGATCAAAAAACAAACTTCTTTGAAGGAAATGTTACAAACTATTCTAAAGGTAGCTTAGATTTTGACGACTTTTAAACACTTAGTTAGTCTTAGCTATGATTTTTATGAAGATAACTATGAACAAAATTTATCAAAGCTAGTTAGTGGCATAAAAAAAGCAAAAGAAGGGAGTATCATACTCTCTTCTGAGCTTTGCTTAACCAACTTTAGTTTTAATGATATACAAAGTGCTACAGAGTTTGGTTCAAGAGCAATAGAAGAGATTTTAAAGCTGAGTGTTAACAAACTTATAAGCTTCTCACTTACTACAAAAAGAGATGAAAACTACTATAACACTGCTGTTATCTGCTATAACGGAAAGATAGTTTATCAAAGAGATAAATACAAGCTTTTTAAGTTTGGTGATGAACATAAACACTTTAGTGAGGGTAGTTTAGAAGATGTAAAAATAGTAGAGATAGATGGTGTAAGGTTCGCTATCTTGATATGTTTTGAAATAAGATTTACTAAGCTTTGGGAGAAGATAAGAGGAGCTGATGTGATACTTGTTCCTGCACTTTGGGGGAGTCTTAGAAAAGAGCAGTTAGAGATAATCTCAAACTCACTAGCAGTGATAAATCAAGCCTATGTTATAGTATCAAACTCAAAAAACTCTGATATGGCATCAAGTTCTGCTCTCATTTCACCTTTTGGAAAGCAAATCAGAGATGATAGTAAAGATTTTTTGCAGATGAATTTTAAAAAAAGTGAGATTAAAAAGATGAGAAGATATATGGATGTGGGTATTTCATGAATAGTATAAAATCCCTACATCTTGCAAATGCTATCGCTGAAAAAGTATCCATAGATGATAGACTAAAAAAAGCTTTTGAAGAGATTGATAGAGAGTTTTTTATGCCAAAAGGATTTAGTTTCTATGCTTATTCGCTAGATGCTCTTCCTATTCAAGCTGGTCAGTGGATAAGCTCTCCATTAACTGTAGCAAAGATGACAAAAGCACTAGAGTATAACTTAAGTGATGATAGTGTCTTAGAGATAGGATGTGGTAGTGGCTATCAAGCTGCTATTTTAAGTAAAGTTTTTCGTAGAGTTTTTACCGTTGAGAGGATAGAGAGCCTACTTACTCAAGCAAAAGAGAGATTTAAAAAGTTAAATCTCAAAAACATTCATACTAGATTTGATGATGGAGTAAATGGTTGGAAAATGTATGCTCCATATGACAGGATACTTTTCTCTGCATCATGCATAGAGCCACCACTAGCACTTTTACAACAACTAAAAGATGGTGGTATCTTGGTCGCTCCTATCGAAAAAGGTGGGAAACAAGTTATCACAAGATACATAAAAAATGGTAAAAGAGTTGTAGCCCAAGAGATAGAGGAGTGTTTTTTTGTACCTATTGTTGGAGGGGTTCAAAAGAGTTAGGTTTTATGATAAACACCTTCTGCTTCAAAAGTATAAATCTATTTAGTTTATCTATATTATCTAATCCTAACTTCTTTGATAACTTTTTGCTTAAAAGATAATAGCCAACTTTTACATTTACTATATCTCCCTTTTTTAACTTAAACATATATGTAGATACTCTTTTTTCATTACCTTTTATAGATGTATTTTTTATAACTTCTTTTGCTTCCCAAGGTGTTGTAGAATGACCTTTAGTTCCAAGAACTCTTACAAATTGTTTAGGTTTGAAGTTTGTAATATTTTTATCTCTTACTACCGATACTTGAAGTTCCATGACTCTCATAGGATGAAGACTAAGAGCATGAGGAGAGAGGTTGTTTATAGCTATAAAAAATCTATCTATTCCTCTCAAAATCTCTATACTTACATGACGACTGAGCATTCCTATATCATTATGAATACCAGCAAATCCATGAAAAGCATGTTTTTTTCTTTTCTTTAAATTTGATGGTGAACCATCTACTTTTGGCATATGACAACTAACACAGTTTGCACTATCTAGCTCATTATGCTGATTTGTAGAGCAAATATTTGTACCATATTTATTTCTATAGTGAGAGTGACAACCTATGCATACATTGCCATTTTGAAATCTTTTGTTAGTTGTTGATTTGTGAAAAGGATTATCAAGAGCATCTTTTAGATTTCCATAGTAAATATGCTCCTTTTTTGAAATAATATTTATATTCATAGTTTCATTGTTTTCTATACTTTTTATCCTATGACAATACGAACATGCTACTCCATCACTTTGTGCAGTTGCATTACTATCTGGCATGATTGTTTGGTTATAGTCTAGTGAAGCTAAAAGTTTTTCATCCGTAGGAGTATGACACTTCCCACAAGTGTATTTTTTTTGTTTATATGAGGGGGAAAGTTCCCACATCTTTTTATGAATAGGGTCTTTAAATATAGAGGAATGAGAATGCCTAGCATTTTGGAACTCGTCATAAATAGCAGGATGACAACTCTTACAACTATCATTTGTCGCAAATTTTGCAAACAAAAAGATAGGTAAAAGGATTATTAAATACTTCATGTCTTTCATGATAGTAAAGGAAGATTAATCTACAATTAACTCATCCACTACTAACTGAGGAGATACAACTCCTCTAAAACTATTTTTACTGACGGTACAAGTAAAAGATATATTCTCGGCAAAGCTAACTTTTTTCTCAAAATTAAAATCAATAGTATCTACTGTTCCATTTCTTGAAGAGATTAAAATCTTTTGATGATTTTTATCTTTTCCTAAAAGTTTATGGCTCTTTACATAGGCATCTTTTATGATAAATCTAGGACGAGGATTTTTTTGCCCATAAGGTTCAAAATACTCCAAAATCTCTAAAAGTTCTAAATCAACTTCATCAGCTTCTAAAACTCCTAAAACTTTTTTCTTCTCTTTAAAGTTTTCGTCAACTTCTTCTTTCAAACTCTCTTGCATAGCGATTTTAAACTCTTCTAAGTTTTTCTCTTTTAGTCCCATACCAGCAGCACCTTTATGTCCACCAAAACCTAAAAGTAGAGATGAACACTTAGTGATATGCTTCAAGATATCTATCTCACCAACACTTCTAGCACTACCCTTAGCAACTCCATCAGTTATAGAAAAAACGATTGAGGGAACTTTAAACTTT
>JALVVR010000071.1 GCA_027023305.1 Campylobacterales bacterium
TCAACAAGCTATTCGTTCTATAGGCAGACATCTAGTAAGAGTGATTTGGAGTATGATTAAAAATGATAGAAGTTATGAAATAAGATAATTTAAAGGTTTTTTAAGGGAAAATTCAGGAGGAATGTTCTTAGCCCTTCATGAAAATAGTTTAACTCCTTCAAAACATTACAAAATGAAATATCTCTTCTCAAAGAATAAGAGGGATTTCCCTCAAATAAAAACTAAAAAACCTCATCTTTATGAATTGAAACAGGATGCAGAAAGTTATATCAACTTTTACAACTATCATAGATTCCACCAAACTTTAGACTACAAAAGACCAATGGAAGTTTACAATGAAACAAAGTATAAAAGAGTTATTTGCAGTCCAGCAAATATTGTAGATAACAATAGTGTAATGTTACAAAAAGTATCATAATGCAGAGGGAATTAAAAAATATTGAAAGTTGTCTTGACTTTTGGGGTAGAAGATTGTTTTTAGCAAGAGTGTTGATAAAGAGAAGTTTTTAGATATTGTTTGTGCAGTTGCAACTAATTATGATTTTGTCATACATGGATATGCAATTATGGACAATCATTATCACTTACTGCTTGAAAATAAAAGAGAAAACTTATCTCACGGAATGCGACAAATAAATGCTACTTATGCACAATATTTTAACAAGAAATATAATCGTGTAGGACATTTGTGGCAAGATAGATATAAATCTTGGTATATTTTTGATGATAACTATCTTTTTAAACTATTTAAGTATTTAGAATATAATCCAATAGAAGCAAAAATAGTTGAAAAGTTAGGAACTTATCCTTTTACATTTATCCATGATATGCTTCATGATAAATTAAAAAATTGTATGAGAGAGAGTTTTGTACTACAATGGTTTGATAATACAAATGAGCTTTTGAACTCACTTGATATTAAGCTAACAGATGAAGAGCAAAATACAATAAGTGTGTTTCAAAAGGAAGCAATAAAATATAAAGGAAACCAAAAAATTGTACAACAAAAATTAAAAATAGAGCAATACTTTTTGGAAAATATGAATAAACCTCAAAGAAATCAAGTAATTTTAAGAGCAATTCAAGATGGTTTTACACAAAGTGAAGTGGCAAAATTTTTATATCTTTCAAATGCAGCAGTTTCAAAGATTTTGAAAAAGTTAAAAGTTGAACCCTGACCCCTCTTTTTATGCTCTTTTTATGAAATTGGTCATTAATAAATAAAAACATGAGAGGCAGTGCAACCCCTAATATGAATGGATTTTAAATGAAAACTTTTTTAATTTTTATAGGAGTAATATTTTTAGTATTTATTACTAAAAATGTTATTTTAAAAACTCATTCTGACAATAAACTAAATAGAAATATTATTTATTTTGATATTAAGTCTATTATTAAAAAGGGAATGACAAGAAAAAATGTATATAAAATTTTAAATAAAAAAGAACTAAAATATCATATTGATAAAAATAGAGATATTGAAATTACAGGGCAAGGTATAACTATTGAAATTAATAGAAAAGACAAAGTAATAATAGTAAGATAGGAAATTTAAGAACATAATGTGTTGAACCCTCATGTGTTTTTCAGAGGGGTCATTATAGCTAGTAAAGAGTACTTAGTCTTTGGTTCTTTTGTGCTTGTGGAGAAGTTTTTAAAGTCTTGGAAGTTGTAACATCACTTTGCCATAACTCTTCACCTTTAAATATATCTATCTTTGATTTTTGATTTAAATCTGTTGAGATAAGTAGTCTAATATTTCCATTTTGTTTATATTCCCAAACTTGCTCTTTTGTTTGTTTTGTTACTCTTATAGTTGGCTCATATCTTTTTGTATAAAAGTACCACTCTCCATACTCATCTAAGTGATAACCTTTAGAGAGGTAGTCTTCTGGTAACTCCTCTTTATCTACAATATGCTTTACTAAGTCATATTTTTGAGATTTTAGATTTATCTTTGTATATATATTGTTTTTAGAAACTTTTTTGTTTTTGAAGCCTAGAGTATTTGTTCCTAGGATTGATAAAAATGAGACTTCAAAGGGGAGAGTTTCTACTTTTTTATATAAAAAGATTTGATAGTTTAGTGTAAACTCTCTTTTTATTTCGACAACTAAAACCTCTTTTTTGTTGGTTATAGTATAGCTAACAGCTTTGGAGTTGTTTTGTAGAAAGTTATCTTTTTTTGTTATCAAGTAAGCTTTGTTTTTAACAAATATTTTATCTTCTACATTTAAATTAAATATTGTTTTCATAAAATTTCCTTAAATAAAAAAATTAATATTTTAAAATCATATCAAAATAAGTTTAAAATATTAATTAATTTACAATTTTAAGAAATATTTTATAAAAGGTTAAATAACTATTCTTTTTATACAATAATCTGCCTTTTTTACCAAAAAAGTCATTATTTTAATGTAAACTTAAATATTTTATACTAAAATAATGGTATGTAAAAACAGTTAAATATAAGTTAAAGATAAAGTTTTTGTATAAAAAATACATGTTTATGTGTAATTTACTTAAAATTTTGTATTATAAATACATGAAATCGAACGACTTATTTAATTTACTGCATAATGCTGTTGAAGCTCAAAACTTTGGTAGAAAGATTTCTCAAAAAGAGATGGCCGAGAGGTTGGATGTCTCTATGAGAACTTATCAAGACTGGAAGTTGGGCAGGACAAATCCACAAGCAGCGATGGCTATATTTAAAATGCTCAGTGAGTTAGAGGAAGAGGATATAGTAAGAGTGGTAAAAAAAGTTTCTAAGGTTTTAAAATATGACAAATATAACGATAAACGAGTGTGAAAGAGATGCTCTTGATGAACTTTTTTCACTTATTACACAGATAAAAGATGAAGAAAGTAGCTTTTTTGATAAGTTTTTTCTAAAATTAAAAACTTTTGTTCTAACTATAGTTTAATACAAACTAAAATCCAATAAATCCCTAAATTTAGCTTTTTAAGTAACTTTTTAAGATTTGTGGATTTCTCTATTTTTAAAGTTGAGTGCCTTGGACTAAAGATAATTTCCAAAAAAAACTTAATTAACCCTTGACAAAGATAGACTAAATGTTGTATAATGTCACTGACCTTAAAAAAAGGAGAAGTTCATGAGTAAAAAAGAGACTCAAAATGAAGAAGAGATTTTAGATGAGATAGAAGAAAATTGTGACTCTATTGAAGAGGAAGTTTCTCTTGACGAAAAAGAGGAACTTTTAGCAAAGATAGCCCAACTTGAAGAGCAGAAGTTGAGAGATTATGCTGAGTTTGAAAATCTGAAAAAAAGATATGAAAAAGAGAAGGCTCAGTCTATCGCTTATGCTCAAGAGAGTTTTGCAAGAGATATGTTAAGTGTTATCGATGCACTTGATAGTGCTACCTCTTTAGAAGTAGATGAAGAAAATCTAAAAGAGAGTTTAGAAAAGATAAAAGAGGGTATAGAGCTGACAACTGAACAGTTTAAAAAGATATTTTCTAAACATGGGATAGAGCTTGTAACTGTTGAAGAAGGGTTTGATCCGAACTTTCATGAAGCTATCATGAAGGTTGATAGTGAAGATGTTGATTCAGGAGAGATAGTTCAAGTTTTCCAAAAGGGATATAAGTATAAAGATAGAGTTTTAAGACCAGCTATGGTTTCAATAGCAAACTAGGAAATTTAAATTAAAAAAATATTAAGGAGAAAATAATGAGTAAAGTAATAGGTATAGATTTAGGAACAACTAACTCATGTGTTAGTGTGTATGAAAGAGGAGAGAGTAAAGTTATCCCAAATAAAGAGGGAAAAAATACAACACCATCAATAGTGGCTTACACTGACAAAGGTGAAGTACTAGTAGGTGATCCTGCAAAAAGACAAATGGTTACAAATCCAGAGAAGACTATCTACTCTATAAAAAGAATTATGGGGTTGATGTGTAATGAAGAAAAAGCAGAAGAAGCTAAAAAAAGACTTCCTTATCATGTAGTAGATAGAAATGGAGCATGTGCTATCGAAGTTGATAGTAAAACATATACTCCTCAAGAGATAAGTGCAAAAGTTTTGATGAAGTTAAAAGAGGATGCTGAAAGTTATTTAGGAGAGAGTATTACTGATGCAGTTATTACTGTTCCAGCTTACTTTAATGATTCTCAAAGAAAAGCAACTCAAGAAGCAGGTACTATCGCTGGTCTTAATGTACTTAGAATCATAAATGAGCCAACAAGTGCAGCACTGGCTTACGGACTTGATAAGAGTGAGAGTGAAAACATAGTTGTTTATGATTTAGGTGGTGGTACATTTGATGTTACAGTACTCGAAACAGGGGACAATGTTGTAGAAGTTTTATCAACTGGTGGAGATGCCTTTTTAGGTGGAGATGACTTTGATAACAGACTTATTGACTGGTTGGTAGATGAGTTTAAAAATGATAGTGGTATAGATCTTAAAAGTGATGTTATGGCTCTTCAAAGACTTAAAGAAGCAGCAGAGAATGCTAAAAAAGAGCTTTCAGCAGCAACTGAAACTGAGATAAATCTGCCATTTATAACAGCAGATGCTAGTGGTCCTAAACACTTAGTTAAAAAGATAACTAGAGCTAAGTTTGAAAGTATGATAGAAGATTTAGTTGAAAAAACTATCACTAAGATAAAAGAAGTTATAGGTGAGAGTGGTATAAGTAAAGAAGAGATAAAAGAGATAGTTATGGTTGGTGGAAGTACTAGAGTTCCACTTGTACAAGAAAAAGTAAAAGCATATTTTGGAAAAGACCTTAACAAATCTGTAAATCCTGATGAAGTTGTTGCGATAGGTGCTGCTATTCAAGGTGCTGTTATAAAAGGTGATGTTAAAGATGTACTTTTACTAGATGTTACACCACTAAGTTTGGGAATAGAAACTCTAGGTGGAGTAACAACTAAAATCATCGAAAAAGGTACAACAATACCTGTTAAAAAACAACAAACTTTCTCAACTGCAGAGGATAACCAACCAGCAGTTACTATTCATGTAGTACAAGGTGAGAGAGAGTTTGCTAAAGATAACAAATCTTTAGGACAGTTTAATCTTGAAGGTATTCCACCAAGTCCAAGAGGTGTACCTCAAATAGAAGTTACATTTGACATCGATGCAAATGGAATCTTGACTGTTTCAGCACAAGATAAAGCAAGTGGAAAACAACAAGAGATAAAAATCACAGGTTCAAGTGGACTTAGTGAAGAGGAAATCCAAAAAATGGTACAAGATGCAGAATCAAACAAAGCTGATGATGAAAAAAGAAAAGAGTTAGTTGAAACTAAAAATCAAGCTGATGCACTAGTTCATCAAACTGAGAAAACTTTGACTGATATGGGTGATAAAGTAAGTGATGATGATAAAACAAATATCACTAAAGCAGTAGAAGAGCTTAAAGAGGTACTTAAAAATGAGAGTGCAACTAAAGAGCAAATAGAAGAAAAAGTAAAAGCTTTAACTGCTGTTAGCCATAAACTAGCTGAACAAGCTTATGCAAACGAGCAAGGCGGAGCTGATGCAAATGCTTCAAGTGGAGCAAAAAAAGATGACGATGATGTTATCGATGCAGAGGTAGAGTAGTACCTTTTTATATACCCTAACCTAGTAGGATAGGGTATATACTTTTTCTAAATATCTAACCCTTTATTAATTTTCTATAGCTGTATTGTGTATGTTAATATCGCAATTTGATAATTAACACACATTTTGCATGTTAAAAAACCTGCTTATTAACGAACACTTTGTTAGATAATAAGTTAATTTTAGGGGTGTTTACTATATAATGTTGGTTAATAAATAGTTA
>JALVVR010000072.1 GCA_027023305.1 Campylobacterales bacterium
ATCTTTTGGACTTCTTAAACTTGTGTTGAACAAAAAAGAGTTTGCAAAGCTCTTTTTTCAAGATGTTTGTTTTGTCATGAGAGATAGACTTTTTTTTTGGTTGGTAAATGTTCTATAACTATTTATTAACTCTCATTATATAACAAACACCCCTAAAACTAGCTTATTATCTAACAAAGTGTTTTGTTAAAAAGTAAGTTTTTTATCGTACAAAATGTATGTTAATAAGCTAATTTAACAATTAACATACATTTTGTACTTATTTTTATGTCTAAAATATTTATAACTTCTTCGTTAGCTTTCATAAAATTTCTACCTAGTTTATTCAGTATGTTTTACAAATGATAGATTTCCTCATGTTACAAAATCTTATATATGCTGACTAACCCATCCTACTATCTGCTCAGTCGATAGTGCTCCACTAATTCTATCTACTTCTGCACCATTTTTAAAGATTATCATAGTTGGGATTCCTGTTATGTTATATGGAGATGATAGGGTTGGAAAGTCTTGTGTGTTTACTTTAGCAAATCTTATTTTTAGTGGTAGTTTTGAGCTTGCTTCTTTAAAGTTTGGTGCCATCATAACACAAGGTCCACACCAAGGAGCCCAAAAATCAACTACAACTGGGATTGAGTTGTTTTGTAAAAATTTTGAAAATGAGCTTGGGTTTAGTTCTACTGGCGAGTTGTCTAGTAGGTTAGTTCCACACTTTCCACAAGTTGCCTTGTTTATAGGTTTATTATCTGGTAGTCTATTTGTTGTTATGCAGTTTTTACATACTATGTTCATGATTTTCTCCTAGTTATAAAAATTATATCTCATTATATAAACTATCCCTCAAAGTTGGGTTAAATCCACTATCTTTAATAAGTGTTACAAACTCATCTTCTTTCATTCCAGCTAAACTTTTAGCTCCTGCTGCTGAGTTTATGGACTCTTTTTGGATTGTTCCATCCAGATCATCTGCTCCAAACTCTTGAGCAATTAGAGCTAAATTTATAGTTGAAGTTACCCAGTAAGCTTTAATGTGAGGGAAGTTATCTAAAACTATTCTACTTATTGCCATAGTTTTTAGTATCTCTGTAGAAGAGAGAAAGTTTTCTACTTTTAGATAGTTGTTTTCTCTTTGATAAACAAGAGGAATAAAAGTATTAAATCCTCCTGTTTGGTCTTGAACATCTCTAAGTCTTATCATGTGATCAATCCTATTCTCTCGACTCTCCACATGACCAAAAAGCATAGTAGCATTACTTTTTCTTCCTCTTTGATGCCAAAGGGAGTGAATTTTTAACCAATCAGTTGAACTAACTTTTCCTTTGCAAATATAATCTCTTACTTTTTCGTCAAATATCTCTGCTCCACCACCAGGCATAGAGTCAACTCCATTTTCTATCATGAGAGTTATAATCTCTTCAAAAGACTTATTATGTTCCTTAGCTAAAAAGTTTATCTCTGCTGCTGTTAGTGCTTTTATATGAATGTCAGGGAAGTTAACTTTAAGCATCTTAAACATACCCATATACCAATCAAGCCCAACCTTGTTGTTGTGAGCTGATACTACATGAAACTCTTTTGCTCCATTTTTGACTGCATCTTTTGCTATTTCTTTGACTTCATCAAAACTCATGGTGTACTGGTTTGGATTTTTTCTATTTGCTGAAAATGCACAAAATTTGCATATATCTTTACATTCATTTGTAGGATTTATGTGGCGATTTATGTTGTAGTAAGTTTTCTTCTGATGTAACTCTTGTCGTTTTTTGGATGCTAGTTTACCTAGAGTAAAGAGGTCTAAATCATATAGTTTAACACCCTCTTCTAAAGTTATTCTTTGGTTATTTTCAATTTTTTTTATGATAGTTTGCAAAAATCACTCCCCAGTATTTTTGGGAGTGATTATATCTTAGTTTGCTTTATATAAAAAAGCACCTTTAGCTACTCTTTTTACTTTTCTTAAAGCTATTCTAGCTTGACTCTCACTGCTATATGGACCTACAAGTGCTTTGGTTATGTTACCGTTGTGTCTTAGTATAATATGATTTCCTTTTCTTGACAATCTTGTAAGCATAGCAGTTGGTCTACTTTTAGAAAATGCTCCAACTTGAACAAAGTAGCCTTTTGTAGTAAGTATTTTTGGCTGAGTCTCTACAACTGTTGCTTGTCTTACCACTCTTGGTTGCTGTATCATAGGTGCGACTACACTATTTGGTGTGCTTGAAACTTCTATCTCTTTATTATCACTTGCTAGTGATACTTCTGTTGGTGGTGTTGTAAGCTGTGTTACTTCATTTGCTGAAAATTGAGTAGATATATCTAGTTTTTTTTCAGGTACTTTTACTTCTTGAATCTCTTCTTGATTGTTGACTGGTTCATTTCCTAGCATCATACCAACTCCAAAAGTTGTGTGAAAGTTTACATCTCTACTAGAAGTTTTCCATAAAGCTTTTGTTCCAAGCAAAAAGTTAAAACTGTTTGAGATATTGTACCTAAAATTTACACCTGCTGAAACAAATGGTTGTGAATCACTTAACTTCCCCTTTTGTTTCTCATAACCAACTCCAAATGACATAGTTGGTACTATATGGTACTCTTCTTCACCATCTGCACTAAATTGAGTATAAAATCTTTTGATTTTGATTGTATTTGATAAGTTATTTATCTTTACACTTCCTAAATCATCATATCCAAAATCAAGATGATAAAGTGGATCTAAGTAAAAATCACCTCTTACTCCTAAACTTGTAGCTGATTCTAATTTTTCATCATCTGCAAATGAATTTGTTCCTAGATTTAAACTAAGTTCAGTTTTTGCAAAAAGCGAAGTTGCTAAAAGAGTTGTTAAAACTAAAGTTCTTTTCATGTTTTTTATCCTTATTACTATATGTTTTGAAGAATATCGTCCAAAAAAGAAAATAGTTTAACTTTTTTTATGAAAATTTATAACTTTTTATAAAATGCATCTCTATGTTGATGTTTTATCTTGCTGTATACCCGAGAAATACTAGACTTTTTATATGGTCCTACAAGTACAGTAGTAAGTCTGGATCGTTTTAAAAGCTTTATTTTGTATCCACTTTTTTTCAAAGAGTGGATAGTGTTTTTTATATTTGTTTTGTCATGAAGTGAAGCTATCTGTATATAATTTCCTGATGGAACTTTTTTTGTAGATATTTTAGTTATTTGTTTAGTCCTATTAGCATAACTAACTTCATCATTGAAAAAAGATTTATTATTTTGTTTTGCTTTTATGGCTGGGTTTGGTGTTAAGTTTACATTTTTTGCTAGGTTTTGATAAGTTTTACAAGGTATCTTTTTTTCACTTGTTGAAAGATGATTAACTTCCTGACACTCATTACCTACAATAACACCTATTCCCATAGTTGCGATAAATTCTTTTGTTTTAGTTTTACTCTTTTTTAAGTATTTTGCTTCAGTAGAGAGTTCTATACTCTTTGTTAAATCCATCCTTAATCCAGCTCCTGCTTGATAAAATGGTTGAGATTTTATGTTTTTATAAGTTCTATGAAGTTGTTCATATCCTGCTCCTGCAAAGAGATAAGGAGATACTTTTGCATCAGAAAAGACATCATAGTAGAGATTTAAGCTACCTCTCTCTATGTCTGTTTTACCTCCATCTCCCATGAGATTTGAGTCTGATGATGCAAACTTCATATCAATCGCATAGTTTTTGTTAAGATATGCTCGAACCCCTACTCCAATCAAAACTTCATCATCTGTCAAATCTTTATCAGGAGTTGATAACTGTTTTCCGATAGTTGGAGTCATGACAATCTTTTTTGCACTTAGATGTGAAGAGAGCAAAACAGCTATGGATAGTAGTAAAATCTTTGTTTTCATGATGAACCTTTTTTTCATACGATTATAAAAAAAAGAGATGATTTTATAGTTAAGAAATTTAATCAATTTATTTGTATTATTTAATATTAATAAATATAAATTAAATATATTTAATATTAAGTGTCTTAAGAAGTTTTTTGGTTTAAAGATTTAGATTTTGT
This sequence comes from Campylobacterales bacterium, assembly GCA_027023305.1. GTDB lineage: Bacteria > Campylobacterota > Campylobacteria > Campylobacterales > QNZT01 > SZUA-1377. The sequence goes on from JALVVR010000072.1 coordinate 4,023, forward strand.
TCTATTTTAAGTCATTTAGATAAAATAACTTAATATTTTTTTAAAGGATTGATTTACTTTCATGAAACTAACTGGGAAGATAGAAGAGCTTATATATCAAAATGCTAGTGATTTTGAAGTTTCAAAAGTGATAAAAGAGGAGATAAAAAACTATCTAAACTCACTTGAACTTGTCTTTGATAACAATCAGGGAAAAGACTTCTTAGTTAGACATACTAAAAATATAGACTCAATAATAAAAGCAACTTACAAATACACCCTAAGAGTCTTTTTTCAAGATTTCACACCACTTTCAAATACTATACCTATCTCTTTAGTAGCACTTGGCTCTTATGGCAGGGAACAACTTTGTGTTTACTCTGATATAGATATCATGATAGTTTACAAAGATGTCGAAGGTTATAACTTAGAACATATAATAGAAAAATTTTTACAAATCCTTTGGGATAGTGGTCTTAAACTTGGACATAGAGTTCATAAGCTAGAAGATTTAGAAGAGGCAAGTAGAAGTGACCAAACCATCAAAACTGCTATGATTGAATCAAGGTTTATATATGGGTCAAGGCAACTTTTTTTTAGTATAGAAAATGCTATCTCAAAAATCCAAAAAGAGGCTCAAAAAGAGTTTGTTTTAGCAAAACTTGAAGAGTATAAAAGTAGAAGAAAAACCCACCCATTTTCTATGGAACCAAATATCAAATCCTCCCCTGGTGGACTTAGGGATTTTAATACTATCTACTGGTTAGCAAAATCAATATACAATATACCTCAAGTTAAACATCTGCCAACATACATCATAAGTGAAAAAGAGTATAACGAGCTTTTAAAATCAGTGGAGTTTTTGTATAGATTAAGAAGTGCAATGCACCTCTCGGTTGGGAAAAAGCAAGATAAACTTATCTTAGAGTATCTTCCAGCTATTTCAAAAAGAATAGGTATAGAGGAGAGAAAGCTTATCAGAAAAACTTTTTCTGCTATGCATACGATAAGAAATATCTCTGGATTTGTCATAAAAAAACTCACTAAAAAATATCTTTTTAACAAAGCAAATATATCTGTTTTAAAAAACTCTTATCGTCATGACAAACAATATCTTTGTAATGGTAAGTTATATACTTCATTAAAGCCAAAGAAAGAGGAGTTTGAAAAAGTTTTTAAAAGCTTGTTTGAAATGATAGACTCTAGTGATGTAAAGTATGATATAAGTTTTATATACCACCTTTCAAACTCAACAAAAGAGTTAAAAGATAAAACTATTTTAAAAGAATTTTTTTCAAAAAGATATATTTACCATACTTTGATAGCTTTGTATAATTCTGGGATACTATCTATCATCATGCCACCATTTAGAAAGATAAAACATTTAGAACAATTTGATGGTTATCATAAGTATCCTGTAGATATTCACTCTTTACAAAGTATTAAAGCGATTGAAAGTATAGATGAAGAAAACATCAAAACTCTTTATGAAAATTTGGATAAAAAAGATAAAACTATCCTAAAATTTGCCACCCTATTTCATGACTGTGGAAAAGGGAGAAAGAAAGACCACTCTATTTTGGGAGCAAATATAGCAAAAAAGTTTGCCTTAGAAGTAGGTTTTTCAAATGCAGAGGCAGGGATAATCTATGCTCTTATAAAAAATCATACTCGTATGAGTAACACAGCGAACAGAGAGGATATATATAGTGATAAAGTTGTACTAAACTTTTTATCTCATATAAAAACTGAGAAGATTTTAACTCTTTTATATATCTTAACTTATGCAGATATAGAGTCAGTAGCAAAGGGTGCTTACTCAAACTTAAATGCTAATCTTATATATGAACTATATACTATTTCACTAGAAGCTATAAAAAACAACCAAAAAGTAATAACAGAAGCTAAAAAGAGAGCAAAAGAGGAAACTAAACTAAAAAAAGAGAGAGAGTTTTTAAAACTTCCTAGACTTTTGCAACAAAAGATTTTATCACTAGAGTCAAATCTTCTGTTTTTTAAATACTCTCCAAAAGAGATCATAGATATATCACTTTGGGTTGATAGTATCAAAAATTCAAGAGATTATAAGATAGATAATCGTGAGAACTTGATTATAGAGATTATCAGAAAAGATGAGTTTAATTTAGGGTATTTTCTATCAAAATTATCACATTTAAGTGTACAAAATATGGATATTTTTAAGTTTTTTGGCTCAGTTAAATACTTTAAAATAGAGTTTTTAGATGAGGTAAGTGAAGAAATGGACTTAATCATGATAAAAAACTATATAGAAGATAGTTTTGACATGAGTCTTATACCAAAGCTTCATCCCCTAAATATAAAACCAAATCAAATAAGTATAAACTGCCATCATAGTAGAAGTTATGCATCTTTTAAAGTAAATACTTTAGACCAAAAGGGACTTTTAGCTAATATTTCTAGCATATTTGACGATATAGGTATCGATATAGCAAGTGCAAAGATACAAACTATCAAAGGAAGAACCAGAAATCTTTTTTTGATAGAGAAAAATGGTAATTTTTGTAAAAACAAAGAGAGGATTAAAGAGAAGTTATGTGTGGAATAGTAGGATATATAGGAGAAAATAGCTCCAAAGAGATACTTTTAAATGGCTTAGCAGAGTTAGAATATAGAGGATATGATAGTGCAGGAATAGCAGTGCTTGCAGATGATAGTATCTTTCACTCAAAAGCAGTTGGAAAACTTGCAAATCTAAGAGATAAAACAAAAGATTTTGAAGTAAATGGTTTTAGTATAGGTATAGGTCATACAAGATGGGCAACTCATGGAAATCCAACTGAGTTAAATGCTCACCCACATCTAGGTGAGTTTAGTTATGTAGTTCATAACGGTATTATTGAAAATTATAAAGAGATAAAAGACTCTCTTATGAGTGAAGGAGTAAAGTTTTTAAGTCAAACTGATACTGAAGTTATAGTACATCTGTTTGAAAAAAACTATAAAGAGATAAAAGATGAGTTTGAAGCTTTTAAAAAGACATTAAAGTCTTTGAAAGGAGCTTATGCAATCCTACTTATAACCAAATCACAAAATAATAAAATCTTCTTTGCGAAAAATGGCTCACCAATGATAATAGGGACAAATTCAAATGAACTCTTTTTTGCTTCAAGTGATGCTCCGCTTTTAGGACTAGCAAATGAAGTAGTTTACTTAGAAGATGGTGAGTATGGATATGCACTATGTGATGAAATAAATCTATTTAAAGATGAAGAGAAAGTAGATATTCAAAAAAATCCACTTGTAGGAGATAAAATCTCAGCTCAAAAAGGTGGGTTTAGATTTTTTATGGAAAAAGAGATATATGAACAAAGTGAAGTTTTGAGTGATTGTATCTTGGGAAGAGCAATGGATGAGAGAGTTGATTTTGAAGAGTTAGATGAAAACTTTTTTGATGACATTACTCACATAAAGATATGTGCATGTGGGACTAGTTATCACTCTGCATTAGCAACTTCATACCTTTTTGAAAGAGTAGCTAAAATATCTACAAATGTAGAGATAGCAAGTGAGTTTAGATATAAAGAGCCACTTTTAACAAAAGAGACTCTCTTTATAGTGATAAGTCAAAGTGGAGAGACTGCCGATACACTTGAAGCTTTAAAAATGGCAAAAAAAGCAGGACTTAAAACTCTTAGTATTTGCAATGTTGATAACTCTTCTATCGTTAGAGAGGCTGATTTTAGCATATTAGCACGAGCTGGGATAGAAAAGGGAGTAGCTTCAACTAAAGCTTTTGCTACTCAAGTTATGGTTTTATGGATGTTAGCTCTTTATATAGCTGAGCATAAAAAAGTTATCTCAAAAGAGAATTTAGCAAGTGAGTTAAAAGCTATAAAACATATACCTAAACTATGTGTAGTAAAAGACTCTCTTCATCAAAAGATAAGAAGACTTTCCAAAAGATACCTTCATGGTCATGGATTCTTCTTTATAGGAAGAGATATCTTTTTCCCTCTGGCACTTGAGGGAGCTTTAAAACTAAAAGAGATAAGTTATCTTCATGCAGAAGGTTACCCAGCTGGAGAGATGAAACACGGACCAATAGCCTTAGCAGATGCAAATCTTTTTACAGTAGCTCTTATGCCAAAAAGTCTGCACTATGAAAAAACAAAATCAAATGTAGAGGAGCTAAGTGCAAGAGATGCTACAATACTAGCTATATCTCCTGAAGAGTTTGACTTGGCAGATGATTTTATAAAAACAACAAGTTGTGAACACCCAATGGAAGAGTTTTTTGAGATGATGGTTATCACACAGATTTTAGCACTAGAGATATCTATAAGACTTGGAAATGATGTAGATATGCCAAGAAACTTAGCTAAAAGTGTTACAGTAGAATAAATTTTTAAAATTACGAGGAGAAAAAATGTTACAAAGATTAAAAGATGATATGAAAGTTGCTATGAGAGAGAAAAATATCTTAAAAAGAGATACTATAAGACTTATCATGAGTGCTGTTAAACAAATAGAGGTGGATGAGAGAAGAGAAGTTAACCAAGATGATGTTATGAAAATCATCCAAAAAGGTGTAAAACAAAGAGAGGATGCTATTGGTTTTGCAAAAGAAGGTGGAAGAGATGATTTGGTTGAACAAAATCAAAATGAGATTGCTATCTTAAAAGAGTACCTTCCAAAACAGTTAAGTGATGAAGAGCTTGAAGTTGCAGTTAAAGCTATCATAGAAAAAGTTGGTGCAACTAGTATGAAAGATATGGGAAAAGTCATGGGTGTAGCATCAAAAGAGCTTAGTGGCAAAGCAGATGGAAAGAGGATAAATGGAGTTGTTAAAGGGATTTTAGGTTAATTATTTTGGAGAGGATAACCCTCTCCAACTTTTAGTTTATATCAAACTCTAGCTCTTCGCCATTTTTATCAACACTAACCCTGCTTCCTTCTACCAACTTATCCATCAAAATAAGCTCAGCAATCCTATCTTCAATAAACTCATATACTGCTCTTTTTAGAGGTCTAGCACCATATACTGGATCAAATCCAGCCTCAGCGATAAGCTCTTTTGCACTCTGACTTACTTCTAAGCTTATATCTTTCTCTTTTAGTCTGTTTTGAAGTCCAGCTAAAATATTGTCAACTATTTTAGTAATTTGCTCCAATCCTAGAGGATTAAAGATAACTATATCATCAAGTCTGTTTAAAAACTCTGGCTTGAAGTGGAGTTTTAACTCATCATTTACAGCTTTTCTTCTATCTTCTGCATCTCTAAACTCTATAATCTTAGAACTTGCTATGTTAGAAGTTAAGATGATGATAGTATTTTTAAAATCAACTGTAACACCTTTGTTATCAGTTAATCTTCCATCATCAAGAACTTGTAACATTATATTAAAGACATCAGGATGAGCTTTTTCTATCTCATCAAATAAAATGACACTATAAGGCTTTCTCCTAACTGCCTCAGTTAATTGTCCACCCTCTTCATATCCAACATATCCTGGAGGTGCTCCTACTAGTCTTGAAACTGCATGTTTTTCCATGTACTCACTCATGTCAAACCTAATGAGTGATTTTTCATCATCAAACAAGAACTTAGCTATCGTTTTAGCAGTCTCTGTTTTACCAACTCCAGTTGGACCTAAGAACATGAAACTTCCTATCGGTTTAGTTTGGTCACTAAGTCCAGCTTTGTTTCTTTTTATAGCTCTGCTAACAGCTTTTATCGCTTCATCTTGTCCTATGACTGATTTTTTAAGTACATCTTCTATATGAAGTACTTTTTCTTTTTCACTCTCTAACATTTTATTTACAGGAATGCCTGTCCATTTTGAAACGATACTTGCTATCATCTCATCATCAACACTGTTTTTTAGAAGTACTCCCTCTTTTTGCATCTGCTTCCACTGCTCATTTAGTTCATTTTCTCTCTCTAATAGTTTTGGTATTTCTCCATACTCAATCTCAGCAGCTTTGTTAAAATCAGCATCTCTTTTTGCCATCTCGGCAGCTCTTTTTAACTCATCTACTTTAGCTTTAATCTCTGCAATCCCTTTAAAAACAGATTTTTCATTTTCAAATCTACTCTCTAAGCTTCTCTTTTTCTCTTCTAAGTTTGCTAACTCTTTTTCTATCTCACCTAGTCTATCTTTATTTTTATCATTTTCCTCCATCAAAAGAGCTTGTTTTTCTACTTGAAGAGTTTGTATCTCTCTTTTTACCCGACTTAGCTCAAAAGGTTCACTCTCTATCTGCATCTTAAGCTCTGCCGATGCTTCATCTATCAAATCTATCGCTTTATCTGGTAGATACCTATCAGTTATATATCTACTACTAAGTTTTACTGCTGATATGAGAGCAGAGTCTAAAATCTGTACATTGTGATGAGCTTCAAGTTTCTCTTTTATACCTCTCATGATTTGTAGAGCTTCATTTTGAGAAGGTTCATCTACTTTTACAGGTTGAAACCTTCTTTGCAGTGCAGCATCTTTTTCAAAATACTTTCTATACTCTTTTAAAGTTGTCGCACCGATAGTATGTAAATCTCCTCTTGCAAGTGCTGGTTTTAGGATATTTGCTGCATCCATACTTCCTTCACTTGCCCCTGCTCCAACGATAGTATGAATCTCATCTATGAAAAGAACAATATTTCCATCTTTTTTTATCTCTTCTATTATCGCTTTTAGTCTATCTTCAAACTCTCCTCTGTATTTTGCACCGGCTATTAGAGTACTCATATCAAGGCTGATAACTCTTTTGTTTTGCAGTGAAAGTGGTACTTCTTGATTTACTATCTTTTGAGCTAGTCCCTCTACTAAAGCTGTCTTTCCAACTCCTGGTTCTCCTAAAAGGATAGGATTGTTTTTAGTCTTTCTTATAAGGATTTGCATCATCCTTTGAATCTCTTCATCTCTTCCTATCACTGGGTCTAGTTCGTTTTCTCTTGCCCTCTTGGTTAAATCTATACCATACTTTTCTATCGCTTCTAGTTTTTCCTCTGCAGACTGAGAGTCTATCTTTTTTCCACCTCTTATAGCTTCTAGTGTTTTTCTAAACTCTAAAACATCTCCAAACTTTGTTATGATTTCTTTTAACTCTCCATCAAGATTTGCTAAAAGCCAAGTATCTACTGCGACAAAGCTATCTCCTAACTGTGCCATCAAACCTTCTGCTTTTTGTAAAGACTCAACTAAAGCTCTGCTTAGTTTTATATTTTCTTTAGTAACAGATGATACTTTTGGAAGTCTCTCTGCTCTACTTTTTATCTCTAACTCAACTGCTTCTTTATTAAAATTCATTTTATTTAATGCTTGGGTAAAGAGTGAGTTTGTATTTGTAGCTAATCCCCACAATACATGGATGGGTGCTACTTCTTGATTTTTGTTATGCAGTGCTAGACTCACACCACTCTCTACTGCTTCACTCATAGCATGTGTTAGTTTTTCAAATAAATTCTTCATGATTTACTCCTTTTATTAGATTGGGATTATTATATCAAGTTGAGTGTATCTTTGTCAAGGTTTTTTAGTGTAAATTTTAAACTTTGTCTTTAAAATCCTTTTTTAGATAGTTTTGATAAAATCGTATCATGATAAAAATAGATAGATTACATATAAATCATAACACAAGAACTTTAGTAGATATATCATTTGAGATTAAAAACTCTTTAGCTTTGGTTGGAGAGAGTGGAAGTGGAAAGAGTTTAACTTTAAAAGCTTTATTGGGTTTGCTTCCTAAAAATCTTGATTTAGTTCTAAAAGCCAAAGATTTACAAAAGCCTATTTCGATAGTTGTTCAAAATCCTTTTACTGCCCTATCTCCTCTAACAAAGATAAAAAATCATTTTGAAGTAGATGCTCAAAGACAAAAAGAGCTTTTAGAGTTGGTTGAGTTAGATGAAGCTTTTTTAAATAGATACCCAAGTGAACTTAGTGGTGGACAACTTCAAAGGGTTGTGATAGCTATAGCACTAAGCATTGAGCCTAAACTTTTACTTTTGGATGAGCCTACAACTGCACTTGATAGTGACACAAAAGATGTAGTTTTAAAGATGATAAAAGATTTGCAAAACAAACTTGGTTTTAAAATCCTCTTTGTTACTCATGATATAGAGAGTTCTAAGATTATATGTGAGGATATGGCTATACTAAAAGATGGTAAGATAGTAGAGAGTGGAAAAACTTTGGAGATTTTATCCTCACCAAAACAAGTCTATACAAAAACTTTGATACAATCTACTTTTAAAAACAGAGGGTATAGAGCATGAATAAACTTTTATCATTTTTAAGTGGACTTATTTTTATAGTTTTACTAGTAGGACTTTTAGCTCTATATAACTATAGCAATAATATAAAATTTTCAACAGATAAGTTAGTAAACTATCACCCAAAATTAACAACAGAGATTTTTGATAAAAATGGAGATGTTATAGCGACTATCTATGATAAGCGAAACAGGTTATATGCACCATACAAAGAGATACCACCACGACTTATAGAAGCAGTTGTAGCGATAGAAGATACAGCTTTTTTTGAGCATAGTGGAGTAAATCCTGAAGCAATTCTAAGAGCAGTTATAAAAGCTATAAAGTATGGAAAGGTAAAAGAGGGAGCTAGTACTCTAACTCAGCAACTTATTAAAAACACTATTCTTACTCCTGAAAAAACTCTTAAAAGAAAGATAAATGAAGCGATTTTGGCTATAAAACTAGAGACACAATTAACAAAAGAACAGATTTTGGAGAGATACTTAAATGAAATCTTTTATGGGCATAACTATTATGGTGTAAAGACAGCTGCACAGGGGTATTTTCACAAAGAGCTTAAAGAGTTGAACTTAAAAGAGATAGCTATGCTTGCTGGTCTTCCAAAAGCTCCTAGTACTTATGACCCTACCAAACACTTAAGCAATGCACTAAGTCGAGCTAATACCGTTTTAGGAAGGATGAAAGCTCTTGGTTGGATAACTGAGTGTGAGTACAAAAAGTATATTGATTTTGTTCCTAAGATTTATGGTACAAATTTGGTACAAAACAAGTATCCTTTTATAGTTGATGAAGTTGTTAGAGAGTTAAAAAATGATTTTCCAGATATTAAAAATGGTGGATATAAAGTATATACGAGTTTTGACCCAGCTTTACAAAAGTTAGCTGAGGAATCTTTGAAGTTAGGCTATAAAGGAATACTTGCTAGATATATTTCAAAGCTAAAAAGAAGAGCTATACCAAAGAGTAAAAGAGTTGACTATAATGATTTAAACGGAGCTATGGTAGTGTTAGATAACAAAAGTGGAAATATCTTAGCTCTAGTTGGTGCGATTGACTACAAAAAGAGTCAGTTTAACCGTGCAGTTCAAAGCAGACGACAACCAGGCTCTTCTATAAAACCTTTTATCTATCAAACTGCATTAAATCTTGGCTATTCTCCACAAAGTCGTTTAGTTGATATGAGTAGAAGCTTTAGATATGGTAAAAAAGTTTGGAATCCTAAAAATTATGAAAAAAACTTTGAAGGTTTTATATCACTTAGAGATGCACTAGTACACTCAAGAAACTTAGCTACTATCAACCTTGTTAGAGAGATTGGTTTGAACAATATTTATGATTCACTTACCAACATGGGGTTTAAAGGGATTAAAAAGGATTTGTCTATCTCTTTGGGAACTTTTGGAATCTCAGTTTTAGATTTTGCAGGTAAATATACCCTCTTTTCAAACTATGGAACTATGCTAAAACCAAAGATAGTTAAAAGGATAGTTACAAAAGATGGTGAAGAGAGTGAGATAGTAACTATCAAAAAGATGATTACTGAACCAAAACAAGCTTATCTTATGACATCAATCCTAAAAGATGTTGTAAAAAGGGGAACTGCTAGAAGAGCAAAAGTTGAGGGGATAGAAACTGCAGGAAAAACTGGTACTACAAATGAATACAAAGATGCTTGGTTTTGTGGATATACTCCAGAGATAGAAGTCTTAACATGGTACGGGAAAGATAATAACAAACCTATGTATAAAGAGACTGGGGGAAAAGCAGCTGGTCCAGCTTTTGCTCACTTTGTAAAAGGATATGTAGAGCTTCATCCAGAAACTAAAAGGAAGTTTGATATACCTAAGGGTGTAAGAGTTGTTAAAATACACAGTAAAGATGAGTACTTTACAGATATATCTCAACCACCAAATGACTCAGTTGGAGAGGAGAGCTCTACTGATATAGAGAAGTTATTGTTTTAGTGATTTCTTCTATATCAATATTTTTATCATAAGTTGTGGGTTTAGCTCTTTGTATACTTTTATTTAGATTTGATGTATCATCACAAATCTCTAAGTTTTCAACTATTTCAAAGAGTGCTTTTTGATTGAAGTAGTATTTTCCACTTACTACTTTACAACCAAAAAATGCAGGCTCTAATGGGTTATGTCCCCCTATGTTATCTACAAAACTACCACCAAGTAGGACTGTATCACTTATCGCATATATATTTGTAAGTTCACCCATAGCATCTACTAAAGTTATAGGGGAATCAAAGTTTATCTCTTTTGAAAAAAGTTTAAAATCATATCTATTTTCTTCTAACTCATTAGCTACTTTTTTAAATCTCTCTGGATGTCTTGGGACTATAGCTATGTGATAATTTTGGATATCTTTTATATTTTTTAAAAGTAGTATCTCCTCACCTTCATGACTACTAGCGATAGTTAAAAGTGGTTTTTTAGGCTTTTTATACTCTTTTGTTACATTTATATTTTGAAATACTTTTATATTTCCAACTACCCTAACCTCTTTTGCACCAAGTTCTTCTAATCTTTGTTTATCTTTGTGGCTTTGAGCTAAAACTAAATCAATATTTTCAAATATCCTTTTATAAAAAAAAGATAATCTTTTATAACTTTTGTAACTTTTATCACTTATACGAGCATTTAGAAGCATAGTTTTTGTTGCCTTAGTTTTAGCTACTAAAAATAACATATACCAAAGTTCAGCTTCTAAAACTACTAAAAGTTTTTGCTTTTTATACCAAAATGGTAAAAATATCTCATATGGTAAAAACCTAGCTTCACTTGATAGCATTTTTGCCTCTGAAAATCCTGTGTTTGTAGTTGTAGTGATATTTACCTCTTGATTTAATCTATCTATGATAGGTTTAAGTGCCCTAACCTCTCCTAAAGAGCAAGAGTGAAAGTGTATGAGTTCTTTTTTAAAAGGGGGATTGTTTTTTAGAAAAAATCTAGTGGGGATTGAGTCTTTGTACTTTTTGTAAGTTGATTTGTATAGTAAAAATGGAATAAATAGTAACCAAATAAAAATAGCTACTATGTAGTAAACAAGAGTAAAAAGCATTAAGCTTTTTGCTCTTCCTCTTGATGCTCTAAGTAAAGGATTCTACCACAATGAGGACAAGTAGTAATCTCTTCAGCTTTTATAACCTCTGCATAAGTGTTGTCATTTATCTTCATGTAGCATCCATAACAAGCTTGTTTTTTAACAGGTATTACTGTTGTGTTTCCTGCCCATCTTCTTATCTTTTCATAAAATATGATAACATTTTGAGTCATCTCTGAAAGTAGTTTTTGTTTTTTATCATAAACTTCTCTTTTTTCCTCTTCGATTGCTTCTAACTCTTTACTAGTTTTTTGTTCTAACTCTTGAAGTTCACCTTTGATAGATTCATAAGCTTCTTTTAGTTCTGCTATCTCAGCCTCTTTTTGCTCTTTTAAATTTTCAAATCTCTCTATCTCTTCGTTTGCAAAGTCAACTTGCTCTTTTGCTATGTCTTCTTCTAATTGTAGAGCTTTTATCTCTTTTTCACTTTTAACTGCATTTGATTTTTCACTAAGCTCTTTTAGTTTTGCACTAAGCTCCTCTAGGTGAAGTTCATTTTTTCTCTTTTTAAGCTCAGTCTCTTTTATCTCTTCATCTAGTTTTTCAACTTCTAAAAGAGTGTCACTTTGCTTTTTTAAAACTCCATCAAGTTCCTCTCTCGCCTCTTTTATCTTTGGCTCAAATGAGTCTATCTCTATATCAATCTTTTGAAGTTCTATCAGTTGCCCTAAATATTTGTTCATGTTGTTCCTTATATATATGAAAATGGGTTATTAAATTTCGCGATTATAGCATTAAAACCTTTATTTTTCAACTCATTAAATAAAAATGTTGAAAAGAATAGCTCACTCTCATAGTGATTTATATCTATAAGGTTTATACTATTTTCTTTTGCCTCAATCGCTGTGTGATACTTTATATCTCCGGTTAAAAAGCAATCAGCTTTGATTTGTTTTAGTAAACTTCCACCACTTCCTGTACAAACTACTGCATCTTTTATATAATCACTCGATTTTACTACTCTTATATGCTCAATAGATAGTTTTTTAGCTACCTCTTTTGCAAACTCATCAAAACTTTTATCTACTTCAAAGTAGCACTCATACTCTTTGCACTCTTTTATCTTATAACCTAGTATATCAGTGATAAAGTGTTTGTTCATATGAGTTTTATCGAAATTTAGATGCATAGATATAACTTTTATATCTTTTTTTATCAATTTATATATAAGATTTGATGGATACTCATCAGGATTTAAACTTTTTAGTCCATCAAATATAAGTGGATGATGAAGTACTAAAAGTGAGTTTTTCTCTATACTCTCAACTAAGTTTGAGTCCACATCTACACTTAAATATATCTTATCAAACTCATTATCCAAACTTCCTAGTTGTAGTCCACTGTTATCCCACTTATCTTGAAGTTCAAAGGGACTTATCTCATCTAAGATTTTAAAAATCTCAGCTATTTTCATCTAGACTCTCTTTGTAAACAGTAGCACAGCCTTTTGCTAACTCTCTAATCTTCAAGATATAGTTTTGTCTGTTTGTAACAGAGACTGCTTTTCTTGCATCAAGCATGTTAAAAGTATGACTTGCTAAAAGACAGTAATCATAAGCAGGAAGAGGAAGTTTAGCCTCTAAACATCTTTTACACTCTTTTGAGTAATCCTCAAAATGAGTAAAAAGCATATCTATATCTGCTACTTCAAAGTTATACTTACTAAACTCAAACTCACCTCTTTTGTGAACATCTCCATAAGTTGTAACTCCATGTTCATTTTCATTCCAAACTATGTCATAAACACTATCTTTATCTTGAAGATACATAGCAAGTCTCTCAGTTCCATAAGTTATCTCAACTGCTACTGGCTCACAAGGATATCCTCCAACTTGTTGAAAATATGTAAACTGAGTTACTTCCATACCATCAAGCCAAACTTCCCATCCAAGTCCCCAAGCTCCCAGGGTTGGAGATTCCCAGTTATCCTCTACAAATCGTATATCATGTTTAGATAAGTCAAGTCCTAAAGCTTCTAAGCTTTTTAGATAAAGTTCTTGAATATTATCTGGACTTGGTTGGATGATAACTTGAAACTGATAGTAAGCTCCTAGTCTATTTGGATTTTCTCCATATCTTCCATCTGTTGGTCTTCTGCTTGGTGCTACATAAGCCACACTCCAAGGTGTTGGATCAAGTGTTTTTAAAAAAGTAGCATTATGAAAAGTACCTGCTCCTGCTGGTATATCATACGGTTGGACTATGTTACATCCGTTATCAGCCCAAAAGGTTTGTAGTTTTAGTAACATTTGTGAAAAATTTAGTGGTTTATTGTTCATTTTTTTCCTTATAATTTTCTACAGCTTGATTCCACATAAGTTGGTATTTTCTTTTTACAAACTCTAGTTCATTGTTTAAGTGTTTTATCTGTTCTTGTAAAACTTTCATGACATCTCTATCTTGTAGATATATCTCTTGAACTTCTCTAAGAGTTGTTTTTAAAGATATGTTTTCCTCTTGTAGGAGAGAAATATTGTCATCTTTACTTTTTATTAGTTCATCATGCATAGAGGCTATTTGATTTAAAGATGTTTCATAAAGTTTGGATAACTCCTCCTCTTTTATACTCATAACTATAAAAGTACCTCTATATCTTTTGAATCACTTTCAACTTTTTTTGATTTTAAGATTCTGTCTTCTAGTAGTTTTGCTTCTAAGTCTTTATCTTCTAAAGCTAGTATTTGCATAGCTAGATAAGCTGCATTTACAGCTCCAGCTTTTCCAAGTGCAACAGTTGCAACTGGCATACCTGAGGGCATTTGAACGGTAGAAAGCATAGCATCCATACCATCCATCGCCCCACCCTTCATGGGTACTCCGATAACTGGTTTTGTAGTAGTAGCTGCAACTGCACCTGCTAAGTGTGCTGCCATACCTGCAGCTGCAACAAATATTTTTGCACCTTTTTTTTCAGCACTTACTATATAATCTTTTGTTCTTTCGGGGCTTCTGTGAGCTGAAGAGATGATAAGTTCATGCAAAACACCAAACTTTTCTAGTGTCTTAGCACACTCACTCATCACTTCATAATCACTTTTACTTCCTATGATAATAGATACAAATTTCACTCAAACTCTCCATACTTTTAAGTGATTGTATCTAAAATTGTTTAATTATCTTATATCTAACTCTCTTATGATGCTATCTATTTCATCTATTTTAGAGCTTTCTTCACTTGATAATATCGCATCTAAATTGCTTCTTTTTTGTTCTTGTATTTTTATTTGAGGATTTATGATAGTTTTTTCAATTGACTTTTTTTCTTCAACCACTTTTTGTACTTTTGGTTCTTCTTTTACTAAAAGAGCTTCCGTAACTACTTTTTTGGGTTCTTGTATTTTTGGTTTAACCTCTTTTATAACATTTTTAATCTCTTTTGCTTTAGTTAATGTTTTATCACTTTTAAACTCAAAAAGCTCTTTTTTCTCTTTTTCAAGTTCACCTTTCATCTCTTCAACTTTTTTAAACTCATTTGCTAGTTCTAATTGCATAACTTTAAGTTTGTTTTCAAAAGATGTTTGAGTTTCGATAAGTTTAGTATATACTTCATCATCTGCTATTTTTAATACTATTGTTTCAAAAGAGACTTCTTTACCACTACTCAAAACTATAGCTGGAGGATTTGACTCTTCTAACATATCCATAACTGAAACAAATACAAACTTTGCACCATCACTAAACATAAGTTCAATAGAGTTTCCAAAAACTCTGTATTTTGTATCTCTGATGTCAAATTTATAATAAACCTTATCCTCTGGTCTTGTGTAAACTTTAACAGACTTTTTAGCCTCAGGTTTTGCAACTATCTCTATAACTCCCTTGTTATAAACTACATTTTTCTGCATATCTTTATCCTTTTATGAAATTATTTAAACTTACATCGGTATTTTTTAGAATAACTTTAATGTTTTTTTGAAAAAATTTTAAATATCTTTACTTTTCATTTTTATATATGATATCTATACCACTAGACTCAGGTGAAAAGGTAAAGTCTGTTTCTATATTTTTTGTGTTTTTGTATCTTATTTTGACAGTTTGGATGATGTCATTTTGATAGATGATAGACCCCCTCAAGGGGAACTATTCCATGCATAACTGCTTTCTCAAAATTAAACTATTTTCATGAATGGGTGCGACCCTCATGTTTTTCAACTTCTTGGAAAAGCTCTCTTAGGCTTCTGTCATATACAAACTTTTCTTTTTTTTCTTTTCTCATGAGAATAGTTTAGCATGGATTTACTTTTTTACAAAATAGTATTTCATTTTGAAATGTTTTTGTTTTTTAGAGTTAAACTATTTTCAAAAGAGGGTCGGACCCCTCATGCTTGTTTTTTTCAAAAGAGGGTCGGACCCCTCATGCTTGTTCAGTTAAATACGAACTTATTTCAAGCTTTAAGTTATAATCATTTAATAACTTAATTAAATGAATTGAGAACTCAATATTTAAAAATGCAATTTTATCTAATGAATAAAATATACCTATTTTTATTGTTTGAAAATTGTTTTTAAAAAAATTATTATCAATATTTTTTAAAAAATTTAAAAGAATAGTTTCTATATCATACTGTGCATTATTTATATTTTGTTCAATAAAAATATTTTCTTCTTCTATGTTTATTATATAACCTTTTCTATCTAAAATTTCAAATAATTTATAATATTTTTTTATATCAACTATTCTTTCAGTTATTAATGTAACTATTACATCCATATTACATCCACAAAAAATCTAAATTGCATTCATATCCCCAATCTTTACATAAACTACAACATGGATTAGCGTCACAAGCAATAGAAATAGGTAAAGGTATAAAAAAGCCAAATAAATCTTTCCAATTTCTCTTAGCATCAGGTTTTGGCTTACCTATTGACTTCCAATAGTTATAATATGCTTCTGCATCTTCCTTAGGAACTTGTCCATTTGCTCCTTTTGCAGCTTTTATATCCTTGCCATTATTAAGTTTATGAAACCATTTCCAAAAATCTTTTCCAAAACCGTATAATTTATCAAGTTTATGTAATCCTTCTTCATCAATATACATAATCGGATTACCTCCAACATACCCAAAAGTATTAACCCCACCATCAAACCCTATAGGGTCACTTTCTAAGTATCTACCTATTTTAGGATTGTAGTATCTATTTATGTTGTAGTTAAATCCACTCTCACTGTCATGATATTGTCCTGGAAATCTTAGGTTTAGAGTGTAAGTTCCTGTTGGATTACTCTCTCCAAATGGTTTTGATTCCCAGCTCCATATGATTGTGTTGTTATCACTTGTGGTTACTCTTCTTGGTGTGTTTAGATGGTCTGTGTAGATGTAGTAGATAGTATTATCTTGAAGTATAGCTATTGGTGTATCATCAAGATATATGTACTCTTTTATTGGTGTACCATCTTCGTTGTATTCTCCTAGTAGTTTATAGTCATCATAGATATAGTATGTAGTTTGATTGTTTATGGTTTTGCTTACTCTTTGGTTTTTATAGTTGTAGGAGTAAGTTATGTTATCATCTATCTTTGTTAGTTTGTTTTGTATATTGTATGTATAGTTATGGTCTGCATCTTGGATTATGTTTCCTACATTATCATAAGTTAGTGTTGTTTCACTCTCTTGTTGGGTTGTGTTTTCATCTACTATTTTATATTTAGTGATAGTTTGTAGGATATTGCTATTTTCTTTATAGGTATAGTTTATAGTTTTATTTACTTCTTGGTTTAGGTTTAATCTATTTCCATTTGCATCATATGTGAAGTTTTGATAATCATTGTTGTTATGGTTGTAAGTTGTTAATCTATCTAGGTTGTCATAGTTAAATATTTTTGTTTTATTGTTATTGTTGGTTAATTGTGTGATATTGCTTACTGCATTGTAAGTTATATCTTCTGTGTAGTTTGGATAGATTAGTTTTGTAACTCTTCCATTTGTATCATACTCTCTTTGGTGAGTGTTATTGTTTGAGTATTTATAACTTATAATGCCATTTTGGTTTTTAGTTATATCTTCTATCACTGTTTGGTTATCTATACTTATAGAGCTTATCTCTTGTTTAGTGTTGTAGTTATATGTTATAACTTTGCCACTTGGAAGTTTTAGCTGTGTTAATTTTTTAGTAGTGTCATCATACGTAAACTCTCTTTTAAAGATGTTACCATCTATAGTTTGTTCTATTGAGAGGATGTCACCATTGTTATTGTATGTAAAAGTTGTTATGTTGTTACCATTTTGAACTTTTGTTAGTTTTCCTTTTGCATTTGCTCCTTGGTCGTAAGTGTAGCTTATCTCTTTAGTTTGGTTGTTGTTTGTAAAAGTTTCTTTTGTCTTTCTATTTCCTTTGTCATAAGTATAAGTAACAGTATTTCCATTTGCATCTGTTTTTGTTTTTATGTTATCACTTATATCGTATGTGTATGTTGTTACTCCACTATCTGGGTTGTTTTTAGTTGTTACTCTTTGTAGTGAGTCATAGCTAAAAGTAA
>JALVVR010000073.1 GCA_027023305.1 Campylobacterales bacterium
AGGCTAAATCATAGACCTAGGAAAGTACTTGGATATAAAACTCCTTATGAAGTGTTTTTTAATGAAGTGCGTAGAAAATTAACTAGTTAGTTTAGGTGAAAATTGCACTTGTTGTTAGAATTGGCGGATTAATTAAAGCGAAAAAAGTGTGATTATTTTAAATCACACTTTTTAGCTTCTTTTAAAATATTTTGGAGTCTTCCTTCTACTTTGTTAAACTCACTCATAACCTCTTCATACTCTTTTTGATAAGCTTCTTTTTTCTCTTTTACTTTATCTAACTCTTTTTGTACATCTTCAGGTCTTATTTTGCATTTTTTAGCTAACTCCTCTTCCTTATCCATCATCCAATCAGTCATTTTTTTTAAAAAATTAAACATACATCATCCTTTTTATAAATTTATCTATTATACCATCTTTGCCACAATATCTTCCAAAGAATTTGCACAAATATGAAATCTTTTTGCTATATCTTTTAGTTGAAAAAGTATTTTGTGTGTGAAGATTTCCTCTAAGTCATTCCAATCTTATACTTTCTACCAAATATTTGTTTTCTGACATATCTCCCATATATAAGTTCAAATAGACCAGAAAATATTATAAATACAGAAAATATTATAATTGCTTTTGGATTTGAATTATAGGTATGTATAAGTAGTGTCAATAGTGCTAAAAAACTAAAAATAGAAGAGATAATAAGTATGGTCTTATTTGCATTTATCTCTTTTTTTAGTTTATATGCACTTATATTTACTATAAAGAAAATAAGTAAAAAACCAGCACTTCCTATGATTGCAATCTCAGTTAAATCTATACTATTTGCTAAAATCAAACTAAGTATGGTGGTATATAAAACTCCTAAAAAAGGAACACCTGATTCTTTATGTTCATCCATCAAAGCACGAGGTAGCTTTCCATCTTTTGCTACTATATATCCGAGTCTGGCATTTCCATAGATTGTTGCATTTATCGCTGAAAATGTTGATAAAAGTGCTGCAGATGAAACTAATATAAATCCTATATGTCCCATAGAAGGTTCGGCAGCTATTGCTAAAGCATAATCTTTTGCTTCCATAAGTTTGTCTTCTGAAACACTACCAACAGTTATGATAGATATCAAGACATATAGTATTATCACTATTAAAACTGAACTATAAAATGCACGAGGAAGATTGATTTCTGGATTTTTTACATCTTCTGCAGAGTTTGCAATCAATTCAAACCCCTCATATGCAACAAATATAATCATTCCAGCTATTACTATAGACAATGGAGTTCCAAAATTTTGAGGAGATAGTCTATGGGGATTTACATAGCTTGCTCCTACTACTATGACAACTATTAAAAGAGTGACTTTTATCACTACTATTACAGTTTCACTTTTACCAACAAAGGAAGCACTTACAAGATTTATAATGGCAGGTAAAATAATAGCAAAACATATCAATCCATGATGAAGTAGTAGGCTCTTATGCTCAAAAAATGTTTCACCATAAGAAGCAAAAGCAGTTGCATATAAAGATATAGTTACAAGGTAACTAAGCCAAAGCATAAGATTTATACTTCCAGAAAGGATATTATCCCCAAAAGCTTTATCTATAAAAGTTACTGTTCCACCCTCACTTTTATATACAACAGATAGTTTTGCATAAGAGTATGCAGTTAAAATAGCTACTAATCCTGCTACTCCAAAAGCAAGAGCAGTTGCACCATGAGCTAGAGATACTGCTTCACCCAGAACAGCAAAGATACCACCACCTACCATTCCTCCTATTCCAATAGATATAAGCTCTATAAGTCCTAAACTTTTTTTATTTTGCTTCATACTCTACTTTCTATTTTGCATAACCCAGTGAAAAAACATAGTTTGTGTAAAAAATGGTGCAAATATGTTTACTACGGGTAAAAGATTTAAAAATGAACCTAAAAATGCTATACTCCACTTTGCAGTTCCATGTCCACTTAATCTTTCTATTTCCTCTTTTGTAGCATAAGCTGATGCAGCTGATAAAAAATAAGACTCTTTAATAAACCAAGTCCATAATACAAGTTGAATCAAAATATTTACAAACGGCACAAAAAATAACGGAAATGAAATAAATAAAAATATAAAAAATATACTCAAATCTTTACATACAGTTTTTAAAAATTTTGAATTTTCTATACTGTTTGTTTCATCTTCAAGACTATAATCTCTTAAAGCAATGATATTTAAAAAAGGTTTGTTAAATATCATGACAGCTATATACATAGAAACTATATATAAGTTATAAAAAACCAGCATTGATAAAAGCCAAGCAACTCCATCTTGCAAAGTTTGAAATGGAAACCAAGTTAAAAGTTTAGCTAACTCTTTATATACTAAATCCCAATTTCCTATCGCAAAAATCGTCCATCCTACAGATATAACTATAAGCAAAACTATAGAAAAAGATTCATACTTTTTAGGTGAAATCATCTTATATATAGGCACATTAAAAAGTGCTATGATAATCGCATAGGTAGCAAGTACAACTAAAAACCAAACAAAACCACCTATCAAAAATGCTGCATTTGATTTAAGGATCGAAAATGGTATCCAAGATATAAAATGCGAGGATAGTGAAAATACACTATCCCAAAACAGATTTCCAATCCCTATCCAAATAAAAGCTAATGGAATACCAACAACAAGGGCTAGTTTAACAATACTCCAACTAAGTGTATCATTTACACTTTTTAAAAATATAGATGAAAGTTTCATGAAATTATCCGTTTAAAACTTCATCTTTTAACTCATTGAAAGCTTCTTCCATCACTTCTAGTAAAAGTTTTGCAGCTTCTTTTTCATCAACTTCAGGAACATCCCAACCTGTTATATGCTCATTTGCTTCAAATATACCTTTTATTTCAGCCTTTATCTCTCCTTTTCTACTTTGTAACTCTTTCCTTAATGCATCCATTTCTAACTCCTTAAAATTTATTTATCAAATATTATAGCAAAATTTATATTTTTCTATAAAAAATGGTATATTTAAATGGTAAATACTTAAATAACAAGGAAGTATCATGAACAATCTAAACCTATATGCCAAAATTGAGCCAATGATAGGCTTTTATGAAGAGTATGACAAGCTATATGTGAAGTATTTAAAAGAATTACAAACAATAGAGTTTGATACTCTTTTAGATGTAGGTTGTGGAAATGGCAAGTTTTTACAAACTCTTTTTTCTTGTGAGGCTAAAGGAATAGATATAAGCGAGGAGATGGTTGCTATCTGCCAAGAAAAAAACCTTGATGTATCATGTAAAAGTATAGAAGAGGTTGATGAAAAGTTTGATGTTGTTACAGCTATTGCAGATGTTTTAAACTACCTAGACAAAGATGGTTTGAAAAGTTTTTTAAGTTCAGTTGAGAGAATTTTAAACAAAGGTGGTTACTTTTTGTTTGATATAAATACTCTTTATGGATTTAGTGAAGTAGCTGATGGAGTTATGGTTAGTGAAGATGATAGTGGATTTTTGAGTGTTAGTGCTGAGTATTTTGAAGAGGAGCTTTATAGTGATTTTACATATTTTGAAAAAGAGGAGAGTTGTTATAAAAAACACTCTTGGCAGATAGTTCAACACTATCATGATGAAAAAGAGATTCTAAAATCAACCTCTTTAAAGCTTGTAAAAACAGTAGATATAAATCTTTTTAGTGATGATGAAGCTGATAAAAAGGTTTATATTCTACAAAAAGTTTAAAACTTATATTGTCTCCTCTTTTAGTTTAAAATTATTTAGTTTTTGTGAAAGTGTTTTTGTTTTATTAGAAATATCTTGTGAAGAGTATTCTATCTCTTTTGCACTCTCTAAATTGTTATTCATATGTTGATTTATATCTTCCATATCTTTCATAACATTAGATACTTTACGAGATATCTCATCACTAACAGTAGTTGAATCTACAGAAGTATTTACAGCTTTATTCATGATAAGTGATGATTCTTCTATGATTGAAGATGTATTTTCTGCTATTTCTACTAGTTTGTTTATCTCTTCAGTATTTTTTGATATATCTGTGCTTGTATTGTTGATAGCTTGAACTATAGTTTGAACAGTTATATTTATCTCACCTAGAGTTTTTTGAGTTCTTTCTGCTAGTTGTCTTACTTCATCAGCAACAACTGCAAATCCTCTTCCATGTTCTCCTGCCCTTGCTGCTTCTATGGCTGCATTTAAAGCTAGTAGATTTGTTTGTTCTGCTATATCTGATATAACAGAAAGTACATTTTTTACTTCTCCTGCATCATGTGAGAGTTCTTGAAGTTTATCTGTTAAGTCATTTTGTGCTTCACTAGTTTTATTAACATTTTCACTCATGTTATCTATTTGATTTTTTGCATTTAAAAGTTTTTCTTGAGCAGTTCTTATATCAGCTTCTGTCCTTGTAACTGACTCAACTGAGTTTTCAAGTTTTTCTTTTAACTCTGCATTGCTACTAACTGCATTATGTATGATAGTTTTAGTAGAGTTTATATTGCTTGAAATAACTTTTGATATATTATTTAGAGATTCGGAAGCTTGAGTGTTTTCTTCTCCTGAATTTTTAGACTCCATTATCAAGTTGTGCATATTTTCCATATTTTCTAAAAGAAGATTAAAGGCTTTGTTTATTTTTCCAATCTCATCATTGCTTTCAATTTTTGCTCTAATCGAAAAGTTATTTGTTGAAGTTACATTATTGATTAGTTTTTGAAGATTTGTAATTCTTGTAAAAATTAATTTTTTTAGCAATAAAAATGTTATTAAAAGCATAGCACCAGTTAGTCCAAGTACAGTATATAAAGATGTTTTAACTATATCTTTTGCTTTAGTAGCTGCAAAATTAACATCTTGTATACTTTTTCCAATCAAAAATATCCCCAGTGTCTTACCATCAAAGTCTTTAACTTTACTATATGAGTAATAATACTTATCATCATGAAGAGTACCGCTATTTAGAAGGTTTTTAAAGTCTAACTTTTTAGCTTTTTGTAAAAAATCTTGATTTACAAATTTTTGAGAAACTCTATAATCTCCTACTTTTGGCATTTTTTTCGCCTTAAATGCTACAGATAAAAGAGATTCATTCATTAAAAGAAGAGCATGACTTTTGCTTTTCTCAAAGCTTTTTGCTACTGAGTTTAATCCTTGAATAAACTCTACTGAACCAACATACTCACCATCTTTTTTTATAGGAGCGATACCTCTTAAAACAAGTCCAGCTCGTCCTGCTTCAAATGATACAAATGGTTTTTGAACTTCTCTTTCATGAACTAAAGTTTTTCTAAAAGAACTTAAATCATCACCATATTTGTTTGGTTTCCAAGCCCTAACAAATGATTTTAAATCTTTTGTATGAAGATGGACTTTTATATTTTTATAGTTTGTATATGTTTTAAACTTTTTACTCATATCAGACAAGATATTTAAAGCTAAATCTCTGTTGTTAT